>NZ_NVWY01000063.1 GCF_002733835.1 Alcanivorax sp. | reverse complement strand
AGGCTGGCGCATCCTGCTGCTCCAGGGTCCGCGCCACCACATCCGCAATGCCCATAATATCGAGTTGACCGCTCAGAAAAGCCGCCACAGCCTCTTCATTGGCCGCATTAAGCACCGCCGTTGCGGTCCCGCCGGCGGCCATGGCATCACGCGCCAGGCCCAGACAGGGAAACCGCTTCAGGTCAGGCAATTCAAAATTCAGCCCGGCCAGCGCCGCAAAATCCAGCCGCTTGGCCCCGGATTCCACCCGTTCCGGCCACGACAGGCCACAGGCGATGGGGGTACGCATATCCGGTGTGCCCATCTGCGCCAACACCGAGCCATCCCGGTAAGCGACCATGGAGTGAATCACACTCTGGGGGTGCACCACCACATCCACCATGGCGGGCGGTACATCGAACAACCAGCAAGCCTCGATAAACTCCAACCCCTTGTTCATCAAGGTGGCGGAATCCACAGAGATCTTCGGCCCCATATCCCAGTTGGGATGTTTAATCGCCTGCTCCGGGGTGGCCGCTTGCAACTGTTCTGCGCTGAACTCCCGGAAAGGGCCGCCAGATGCCGTCAGTAGCAGACGCTCAACCCCCGCGTTGACCCCTTCGGATGGCAAGCATTGAAAAATGGCGTTGTGCTCGGAATCCAGCGGCAGCAATGTGGCCCCGTGACGCTTCACTGCGTCCATAAACAAGGACCCGGTCACCACCAGCGCTTCCTTGTTGGCCAGCAGCACCCGCTTGCCTGCCTCCACCGCAGCCAGAGTCGGACGCACACCGGCAGCACCGACAATGCCTGCCACCACCGTATCCGCATCCGGGTGAGCAGCCAGTTCACAGAGGGATTCGGGGCCCGCCAGAACCTCTACCTGTGACCCAGCCCTACCCAGATGGTTCCGCAGCGCCGTGGCGGCGGCAGAGTCTGCCATGGCCGCATAACGCGGCTGTACCGTTTCGCACAGCCGCGCCATGGCCTGCCACTGGGTGCCAGCGGTAACCGCAAACACCTCGTAGCGCTCCGGGTGACGCACCACCACATCCAGGGTTTGCTGGCCGATGCTGCCCGTGGCCCCCAGCAACGTCAGGCGTTGCCTGCCAGAGCGAGGAACGCGGTGTGAATCGCTTGCAGAGGGTGTCACAAACTGCCTCCCGGCAGGGCAAACCAGTTGAACCCGGCCAGAGCGATGGGCATGGCTGCGGTGACGCTATCGATGCGGTCCAGCATACCGCCGTGACCGGGCAGGATGGTGCCGCTGTCCTTGAAGCCGCGCTCGCGCTTTACCATGCTTTCAAACAGGTCGCCCAGGGCTGACGCCAGCACAGTAAACAAGGCCACCAGCATTAACGGCCACAACTGGGCGTCCAGCAGGCCTGCAGCGTACACACCTGCCACAACAACCAGCGCCAGAGCGACACCACCCAACAGGCCTTCAATGGTCTTGCCCGGGCTCACCAGCGGGGCCAGCTTGTGTTTGCCAAAGGTGCGACCGGCAAAATACGCACCGGTATCCGCCGCCCACACCCACAGAAGAATAAACATCAGCGCCCAGGGGCCCGCCAGGCCCAGGGCACCATTGCTCTGCAACTGCACAACGGCCGCCCAGGACGGCACCAGCAACAACAGGCCCACCAGCGCCATCAGCGCAGGGCGGTACCAGACGCGAGCATTGCCCGGGTATCCCACCACCAACACCAGCGCGAGCAACCACCACACGGGAATCGCATTAAGCAACCAGGCGGGATGAAAATACTCCGCTGCGGCCATCGCCACAGCCAGTGCCGCCACCCAGGCCAAACGCACAGTCAGGCTAATTTTGCCCATCATGGCCGCCCATTCCCAGCCAGCCAAGACAAAGAATACCCCGGCCACAAGGGCAAACGGTAGGCGATCCAGCCCGAAAACGGCGCCCAGCACGATTGGCAGCAGCACCAGCGCGGTAATCACGCGCAGCTTTAGCATTATTGTTCTCCACTCAAGCTGGCCACTTCCTCACCGGAACGACCAAAGCGTCGCTGGCGGCCAGCAAAATCCTGTAACGCTGCATCAAAGGCATCAGCGTCAAAATCTGGCCACAACAACGGTGAGAAATACAGTTCACTGTAAGCCAGTTGCCATAACAAAAAGTTGCTTATTCTTTGATCGCCACCAGTGCGAATCAGCAAATCCGGGGGCGGTAAATCCGCCATGGACAGCTGCGGCGCCATGGACTCCGCGCTGATCTGCTCCGGCTGCATCTCACCGGCAGCCACTTTTTCCGCCATTATCCGGGCGGCATGGGCAATATCCCACTGCCCGCCATAATTCACCGCGATCACCACCGTCATGCGGTTGTTCGCGGCCGTCAACGATTCCGCCTCGGCCATGCCGTCCTGCAGGTCCGCTGCGAACGCTGAGCGGTCACCAATAAAACGGATGCGTACACCATGGCCATGCAGCTCTTCAACCCGGCCACCCAATGCCTTGAGGAACAAAGCCATCAGGTGATCCACTTCGGACTGGGGCCGGCGCCAGTTTTCCGAGCTGAACGCGAAAAGCGTCAACGCCTCTACGCCCCGCTGGGCAGCCTGACGAATGATCGCCTGGACCGTTGCCTCACCGGCGCGATGCCCCTCCTCTCCCGGTAAACCCTGCTTACGGGCCCAGCGGTTGTTGCCGTCCATGATGATCGCCACATGGCGAGGCACGCTACCCTGGTGGGAATCGAGATCGGGGGCGCTGGAATGCGGTTGATTGTCGGCCATACTGCATCCGCCAATAATAAAAACGGGCTGACGCGCAGCCCGAAATGTCAGTCAGATCACCGTTCGCAAGCAGCGATTAAACGGTCATCAATTCCTCTTCTTTCTCTTTCAGAACACTCTCCACTTCCGCCACCATTTTGTCGGTAAGCTGCTGGATCTGTTCTTCGCCACGACGCTGCTCATCTTCGGAAATTTCTTTTTCCTTGAGCAGCTCTTTCAGGTCGCTGTTGGCGTCACGGCGAATGTTGCGAATAGAGACACGAGCCTGCTCCGCTTCTGCGCGCACCACCTTGACCAGGTCCTTGCGGGTTTCCTCGGTCAGCGGCGGCAGCGGTAAACGAATCAGGGTGCCGGACGTGGACGGGTTCAGGCCCAGATCGGACATCAGGATGGCACGTTCGATCTGCGGAATCATTGACTTGTCGAACGGCGAAACCGTCAGCGTTCTGCCTTCTTCCACCGAGATATTACCCATCTGGTTGAGCGGCGTCTCAGCGCCATAATACTCAATGGTAATATTGTCCAGCAGGCTGGGATGTGCCCGACCGGTCCGCACCCGTTTCATGGCTGAATCCAGTGCCTCAAGACTCTTTTTCATGCGGCTTTGCGCATCACTGCGAATATCGTCAATCACCGTTATTCCTCGCTCTATCAGCGGTATCGCCAGCGCTTACTGCGCGGCTTCCACCAGGGTACCTTCATTACCGCCCAGCATCAGGTTGAGCAGGGCACCCTTCTTGTTCATATCAAAAACACGCAACGGCATGGCATGGTCGCGGCACAGACAAATAGCCGTCAGATCCATGACACCCAGTTTTTTATCCAGCACCTCATCATAGGTCAAGGTGTCGTATTTGACCGCATCCGGGTTTTTCACCGGATCATCATTATAGACCCCATCCACCTTGGTGGCCTTCAATACCACATCGGCACTGATTTCAATGCCGCGCAAGCAGGCAGCAGAGTCGGTAGTAAAGAAGGGATTGCCGGTACCGGCACAGAAGATCACCACTTCACCGTTTTTCAGGTGGCGATTGGCATTGCGATGATCATAGTGCTCCACCACGCCGCTCATGGGGATCGCCGACATCAGGCGAGTGCGGATATTGGAGCGCTCCAGGGCATCGCGCAGGGCCAGGCCATTCATCACCGTCGCCAGCATGCCCATATGGTCCCCGGCGACCCGGTCCAGGCCGGCGCTCTGCAGCGCCGCACCACGAAACAGATTACCACCGCCAACAACCAGGCCGACCTGAACGCCGATGCCAACCAATTGGCCGATTTCCAGGGAAATGGCATCCAGTACCTTCGGGTCGATACCGAACCCCTCTTCACCCGCCAGCGCCTCACCACTCAGCTTGAGCAGAATACGGTTATAGCGCGGTGAGCGCTCCTTGTTCGTCGGCATGTCTTTCTCTCCACCACTCATACGAAACCGCCACCCATGAATAACCCGCCATCGTCATCATTTTTACCGGCCCAGGCCGGCCTTTCACTGCATTCAACCGCACGAGCCTGTGCTGCATAGCACAGTACCGCCCCGCACGATGGTTGCAAGCGCTTTTCACTTTCTGCCGTTCAACAGGCGAAAAAAACGCCCTGCTAGTCAAGCCAGCAAGGCGCCCTTTTACACATCGAACTCGCGAGCCTTAGCCTTTGGCCGCAGCTTCCACTTCGGCCGCGAAGTCGACTTCTTCTTTCTCGATACCTTCGCCGACAACCAGACGCTCGAAAGCGACGATTTCAGCACCGGCCGCTTTAACCAGCGCACCGACAGTGGTATTCGGATCTTTCACGAACGGCTGGTCCAGCAAACTCACTTCTTTCAGGAACTTGTTGATACGGCCGCCGAGCATTTTCTCAACGATCTCAGCCGGCTTGCCTTCCATATCAGGCTGGGCGCGGATGATCTCTTTCTCTTTTTCCAGCACTTCAGCGGGAACCTGATCGCCACTGATGACCATCGGGTTAACCGCCGCCACGTGCATGGCAACATCTTTACCCAGCTCGGCATCGCCACCTTTCAGGGCAACGAGAACACCGATACGGCCGCCGTGAACGTAAGCACCAATGGCACCTTCCGCTTCCAGCTTGGCAGCACGACGGATCTGGATGTTTTCACCGATTTTCTGAACCAGCGCCTGACGGGCCTGTTCGACGGTCGCCCCGTCGTCCAGAGTCAGTTCGCCAATCTTGGCGGCGTCGGTTTCACCTGCGGCCAGAGCAGCGCCAGCTACTTTGTCACAGAAGCCCAGGAAGTTTTCATCACGGGCAACGAAATCGGTTTCGGAGTTGATTTCCACCATCACGCTAACAGTGTTTGCGTCGTTGGTAGCAATCACCACACCGCCTTCAGCAGCGGTACGGCCGGCTTTCTTGGCCGCTTTGGCCTGGCCGGATTTACGCATATCGTCGATGGCTTTTTCGATATCGCCATCTGCTTCAACCAGCGCCTTCTTGCACTCCATCATGCCAAGACCGGTACGCTCACGAAGCTCTTTAACCATTGCAGCAGTAACAGCAGCCATGATTATCCTCTTAACTTTGGTATGTTTCGGTAAAGCGGGCGAGCCAGCGGCTCGC
>NZ_NVWY01000062.1 GCF_002733835.1 Alcanivorax sp. | reverse complement strand
GATAGATCGCAAGCAACGCGTCCATATGGTCCGGATCGAATGCCTCTGTCAGGCGGTCAAAAAGCGGCTCCGCCCCCTCGGTCCAGAAGACATCCGCATTGGCAACCAGTACAGCCTGATCATCAAGCATCGGCAGGGCCTTTTTCACCCCGCCGCCTGTTTCAAGCAAATCTTCCTCGGGCGAGCAAAGCACCCGCGGCAGGGTCCGGGTGGCGACGTGGTCGACAATCATCTGACCCAGATAATGGCTGTTGACCACCGCCTGATCAAAGCCCGCCAAAGCCAGCTTATCCAGTACGTGATCGAGCATCGGCTTGCCCGCAACCGGCACCAGCGGCTTTGGCATGTGATCGGTGATCGGACGCATGCGTTTGCCAAGCCCGGCAGCCAGGACCATTGCTTGCGCCTTTGCGTTCTTGTCACTCATCAGGATGCCCCTTGTTCGGACGATTGCTGTCGGCTTAAAAGTGACGGGGCCATTCGTGCCTCAACCGGGATATGATGTGCAATCCATGCCGCCAATTCAGGCAGATTGCGGTCTGCATCGCGCAGGATCAATTCCCAGCAACGCGGGATGAAATCGAAATACCGTCGTTTGTCTGCCTTGATCGCGAGCCAGCCGAACCGGCCCAGTATCCTGAAATTCCTTACCATATTGCAGGCAGCATAAGACATTTCGAAATCGGAACGATCAAGATTTTCAAAGGCGGCGCAATATCGGTCCTTCAGGCTGTTTTCAAGTTCGACGCCGATATCATGACGCACATCGCGCAAAAGCGACACCAGATCATAGGGCCGCGGGGCGATTGCCGCGTCCTGAAAATCAATGATGCCGCAATCCTCGCCGCCCTCGTCATTTTCAACCAGCATCAGATTATCGACGTGATAGTCGCGGTGAATGATCACCTCGCCGGATTTCCAGCAGTTCGGCAACACGGCCTCAAGCATCGCATCAAATTCGACGATGGCCCGGCTACGCTTTGCGACATCCATCACGATCAGCGGCAGATAATCGGTCTTGAAGCTTTGCAGCATGCGTTTGAAATTGTCTGGCGCGTATCGGATCAGCCCGGAATCAGCACTTTCAAACCGGGTATCACAATACCGGTGCAGGGTGATGAGCTGATCCACCGCACGCAGATAAAGTGCCGGTTTGGAGGCCCCGCTCAGATCAAGCGCACGGGTAAAGGTCAGATCGCCAAAATCCTCGATCAGGACAAGGCCAAGCGCAACATCGCTTGCATATATCGCGGGGATACGCCAACCGGCTTGCGAAAGCAGGGATGTCGTTGCAATAACCGGCGTGACCGAAGCCGGACGTTCGGGGTTTTCATGAATACCGTGCGGGTCGACACTGATCGCGTCAGGCGGAAAATCCATCAGAAGGGCGGTCTGTCGCCCATTATCCAGACGGTAATATTTTCGCGCCGATGCATCATCAACCAATGCGACGGGTTCAATATCAGCCCAGCCATTTTCGCGCAGAAATCTGTCGATGACATCCTGACGTCCCATCACGGTCATGATGCGACCCCGGGCAGATTTGTTATCCGTTTTTCCCAATCCTCGCCATGCGGGACCAGTTGAAAAACGCGCGCACCTGGGTTTGATCCGGGTTCGATATGAATATCAAGCCGGTCTTGCGGCGTCAGATACTCCAACCGGTCAGGCCATTCAATCAGACTGACACCATCGGCAAAGGCATCCTCGATATCAAGTTCGTGGACTTCTTCGGGATCGGAAAGCCGGTAAAGATCGAAATGCCAGACCGGGACCGGATCAAGTTCGTAAACCTGAACCAGCGTGAAGGTCGGGCTTGGGACTTCTTCATGCGGATTACCGGCAAGAGCGCGGATATAGGCGCGGCAAAACGCGCTTTTCCCCATCCCCAATGTCCCGTGCATCAGGATCACGTCACCGGCTTTTGCCAGGGCGGCAAGCTGTCCGGCAAGGGTTTCGGTACCTTTCTGATCACTGACAGTGACTGTCTTGCTCATGATATCCGTCGAATAATTGTGTTCTGATCCTAGTTGTAGGGTGATGGACCCACCCTTCGCAATGATTTTACATGCATCGTATAACGCAGGCAGCAGTTTGCCGGACAACCTGCAAGAAAGGGCGGTTTACGTTGCGATAAAGGGTCCCAAATGCTATCTCGCACATGTATAGATTGGATAAAGAATTACCGTCGCTTTTATCGACCTGATGTTATTTGGATGGAATGAACATGTCAGACGCGTCGCACAGCACCGATATTGCCATCATTGGCGCCGGCCCTGTCGGTCTTTTCGCCGTTTTCGAAGCCGGAATGCTCGGGCTTAAAACTCATGTCATCGACGCGCTTGATATGGTTGGCGGACAATGCAGCGCGCTTTATCCGGAAAAGCCGATTTTCGATATTCCGGCCCATCCCCAGATTGCCGGTCAGGAACTGATTGATCAGCTTGCCAAACAGGCCGCCCCGTTCGAGCCGACCTATCATCTCGGTCAGCAGGTCACAAAGCTTGAAAAACGTGACGATGGCCGTTTCACGCTGGAAACCTCGGTCGGCACCATCATTGATGCGGGTGCGGTTATGATTGCGGCCGGTTGCGGTGCCTTTGGCCCGAACAAGCCCCCGATGGAAGGCCTTGAAGATTACGAAGGCAGCGGCGGCGTTCAGTATTACGTCAAACGCCGTGCCGATTTCGCGGGCAAAAAGGTTGTCATTGCCGGTGGTGGTGATTCGGCTGTGGATTGGGCGCTCTCCCTTCATGACATTGCCGAAAAAGTCATGGTCGTTCATCGTCGCCCGAAATTCCGTGCCGCCCCGGACAGCAGTGCGAAATTGCAGGCCCTGGCCGAAGCCGGAAAGATCGAGATGGTCATCCCCTATCAGCTCAAGAGCCTGAAGGGTGACAATGGCAAGCTGTCCCATGTCGTGGTTGCCACACTCAAGGGCGAGGAACTTGCACTCGAAGCAGATCACCTGTTGCCGTTCTTTGGCCTTGCCATGGAACTTGGCCCGATTGCCGATTGGGGCCTTAACCTTGATCGCAACCATATTGGTGTCACGCAGGCCACCATGGCAACTTCGGTTCCGGGCATCTTCGCGATTGGCGATATCGCGACCTATGACCACAAACTGAAACTGATCCTCTCAGGCTTTGCCGAGGGGGCAAGCGCCATCCATTCCGCGCGCAGCTACCTGTTCCCCGATAAGGAATTCCATTTCGAATATTCCACCACGACGGGCGTTCCGGCGGAATAAGCCCTGATCAAAAAGGAAAAGCGCACCATGCCCACCACCAGAACCACCGATCTTCATACCGGCGGCTGTCTGTGCGGCGCGGTGCGCTTTTCTGTTTCAGGCGAGCCGACGGGCGGCAATCACTGCCATTGCGGCATGTGTCGCAAGGATAGCGGTTCGGGTGTTTCGACCTTTGTTGCGTTCCCGGCCAATGCCGTCACATGGGATAGCAAGCCGCGCGAATATGAAAGCTCGCCTGGCAAATATCGCGGTTTTTGCCCGATATGCGGATCAAGCGTTACCTGGCGCAAGGGCGATGATGACAGCTTCATCGATTTCCGATTGGGCACATTTGATGACCCAATCCTGTTCAAGGCCAAAAAGCATCTTTGGATGAGCACGGCACTGCCGAGCTTTGCCGGAATTGACCCTGAGATCGAGCATTTTGATTAAGCGCGACGCGCCCTGACCCTCTTTAGAGTATCAAAGCTCGTTCCTGTCAAACCGGTGACAACACAGGTACTGGACAAAAGAAACTTTGTCTCTGGCCCTCAGGGCTCAATCATGACAGGCTGCAAAATTCTACCAAGAGCAGAATTCGCACATATCACCATCAGGGGAACGAAATGAGCGACCAGAATCAGGGCGACCAACCGAACAACCGCCGAAAGATGAATATGCGCAAACTGATGCTGTTTGGTTCAGGTACGCTTTTGCTTGGCACCTTGCTGATGATGGTGACGTTCCAAACCACCTTTCAGATGATGATGCATGGACGTTCTGCTGGCAGCTTCATCATTGTTATTGGTACAGCGGTTGCGATCGGCCTTTTGGTCGCCGGTTCGACCATCATATCAAAATGGGTATCCCATAAGGTTCAGGCCATTTTGGAAGAGTAGGCTTGCCCTGTCGCCCGGTTTTCCCCGTTTGACGTCAGGTATCGCAGAAATATAGCGTTTAACAGTCCGGTCAAATCACCCGGTTAAACTCACTGTGTCTTAAAGCTTGGCCGACACGCCAAGATGTTCGGCCAACACTCCAACAATCATGCCGTGATCTTCATGCGATGCGAGGCCGGAAACCGTGATCGCGCCAATCACACCCACACCGACAACGCGGATCGGAAAACTGCCGCCGTGATCGGCATAGTCGGCAAAATCAATTCCGTGATCTGCCAGTTTTTTGCCATTGGCTTTTAGTTCCGCCCCAAAGCGCATCGAGCTTTGATGTTCACGCAGCACCAGATTGCTTTTGCGTCGTGCCCAAGAATCATTGGCCGGCTTGGCGCCGGAAAGGGATACGTGAAACAGGGTACGGTCCGGGGTGCGGATATTGACAGCGACCGGGGCGTTTTGCGCTTGTGCCACGCCGACCAGTTTGGAACCAATCGACCAGGCGGTGTCTTCGTCAAAACGGTCAAACACCAGAATTTCTTCCTGTCTGGCAAGCTGGTCCAAATCCATTGTAGGCTCCTTGGGCAAATAACGGGTTGGTGTGGCCATGCATAACGCAGCACACGGCCATGGGGAACCACAAAGAAAAAAGGCTGCATCCGCAATGGAATACAGCCTTTGTTTCGAAGTCGTAATTTCGGCTTACTTGTCGTCGCCCATCTTGAGCGCGTTGATAAAGGCCGATTGCGGAATTTCGACCTTGCCGAACTGACGCATCTTTTTCTTACCGGCCTTCTGTTTTTCAAGCAGCTTGCGTTTACGTGAAACGTCGCCGCCGTAACATTTTGCCGTCACGTCCTTGCGCAGGGCCGATACGGTTTCACGGGCAATCACCTTGCCACCGATGGCGGCCTGAATGGCGATGCGGAACATCTGGCGCGGAATCAGGTCCTTGAGGCGCTTACAGATTTCGCGGCCACGATATTCAGCCGCCGAGCGGTGCACCATCAGGGCCAGCGCATCGACCGGCTCTTCGTTGACAAGGATGGAAACCTTGACCAGATCGCTTTCGTCATAGCCTGCGATTTCGTAATCGAAGCTGGCATAACCGCGCGAAATTGATTTCAGACGGTCATAGAAATCAAACACCACTTCGTTGAGCGGCAGCTTGTAAACCGCCATCGCACGGTTCCCAACATAAGTCAGGTATCCTCGCAGCGCAATTTCACCAGTATCAGTCTCTGTTCCTGCCGAAAAAGCGTCTGACGATCCGGCAGCACCCGGCAATCCCAGTCTCCCTCGGCGTAAAGATCATAGAAATCGATCCGCTCCGCGCGCCGATACTCCGCCTCGCTCTCGATCGGCGGGTAGGCATCCCGCAGGATACCAAGCTGCGCCCGCCCGGCAGCGCGCAGCCCGAACGCCGTCAGCACCGTTTCCCCGTCCCGCACCAGCGCGCCCTCCTCCAGCGTCACCCCCTCCTCGGGCCACGCGCTCGGCGACAGGGGCTGCGCCCCGGCATCCCGCAGAACCGCCATCATGGCGACGGGATATTGCAGGACATTGGGCATCATCAGGGCAATCCTATCCCCTTTTTTAAAACCTAAATCATTTTGAAGATAACTCGCAAACTTGCGACTTAGATGATCAAGCTCCCCATAAGTAATCGAGGTTCCCATGCAATAAAATGCCCTTTTTTTCCGACCTTCTGTAAGGCTTTCTCCTAAAACATCTAAGATGCTCTGAAATTGATCCGGATCTATC
>NZ_NVWY01000020.1 GCF_002733835.1 Alcanivorax sp. | reverse complement strand
CCCTGAAAGAGCTGCTGAATCCGGACCCTCCAGACAAAAAAATAGAGCCTCAAATGAGGCTCTATTTATGATCGCCCCAAACTGTGGGACAGCAGTGGCATTGCGCCGGCTTTTTCAAACCTTCCTGACAGCCTTACACCTCCATCCACGCCTTGCGCACGGCGTCATCGTTGCGCACGCCCGGGGGCACCCCTGGAGCACGATCTGACCACGGGTTATGACCAGAACGCTATGGGGGACATCCATGGCGATGGCGAGCATCTGCTTGTCTTTGTCGGCAAAAGCAGAAGCTCGCCCCGACAGATCAATCCTGATCCGTCAGCGCGCCTTCGCTGGCGGAACCGACCAGCCGTGCGTACTTGGCCAACACCCCACGGGTATAACGTGGCGTCGGCTGCTGCCAATTGGCACGACGGCGTGCCAGCTCTGCATCGGAGAGGTCCACAACCAGGGTGTTCTCCTGCGCATCAATGGTGATCAGGTCGCCGTCTTCCAGTAGCGCCAGCGGACCGCCATCGAAGGCTTCCGGGGTCACGTGGCCGACCACGAAACCATGGCTGCCGCCGGAGAAGCGGCCATCGGTAATCAGCGCCACCTCATTACCCAAGCCTCGCCCCATGATGGCGGAGGTGGGGGTGAGCATTTCACGCATGCCCGGCCCACCGCGGGGGCCTTCATAGCGAATCACTACCACGTCGCCAGACACTACAGTGCCGTCGTTAATCCGTTGCTGGGCTTCTTCTTCCGAACCGAACACCCGTGCCGGGCCGGAAAAGTGGGTGCCTTCCTTGCCGGTGATCTTGGCCACCGCGCCGTCCGGGGCCAGGTTGCCATACAGAATGCGCAGGTGACTTTCCGCTTTCAGAGGCTCGGACAAGGGCGAGATAATCTCCTGATCCAGCGGGTACGGCGTTACATCAGCCAGATTTTCCGCGAGAGTGCGGCCAGTGACGGTCAGGCAATCGCCGTGCAGCATGCCCGCGTCCAAGAGGATCTTCATCAGCGGCTGAATACCGCCAATGGCCACCAGTTCGCTCATCATGTAGTGGCCGCTGGGGCGCAGGTCCGCCAGCACCGGCACCCGCTTGCCGATCTCGGTAAAGTCATCCAGTGACAACGCCACATCGATGGTGCGGGCCATGGCGATCAGGTGCAGCACCGCATTGGTGGAGCCGCCCAGGGCAATCACCACGGTGATGGCATTCTCGAACGCCGCGCGGGTCATGATGTCGGACGGCTTGATGTCCTCTTCCAGCAGTTTCAATACAGCGGCGCCGGCCCGCACGCAGTCTTCCCGCTTTTCTTCGGACACCGCGTTCTGTGCGGAGCTGCCGGGCAGGCTCATGCCCAGTGCTTCGAGGGCCGAGGCCATGGTGTTGGCGGTGTACATGCCGCCGCAGGAACCCGGGCCGGGGATGGCGGTTTCTTCAATCTGCTTGAGCTCAATCAGATCCATGTCGCCCCGGGAATGGGCGCCCATGGCTTCGAACACGGAGACAATATCGGTGTGCCCCTTACCGGGCATGATGGTACCGCCGTAAACGAACACGCTGGGGCGATTCAGCCGCGCCATGCCCATCAGGCAGCCTGGCATGTTTTTGTCGCAACCGCCCAGGGTCACCAGGCCGTCAAACCCTTCGCAGGCGGCCACGGTTTCAATGGAGTCGGCAATCACCTCGCGGGAGACCAGCGAATACTTCATCCCTTCGGTGCCGTTGGCGATCCCGTCAGAGATGGTAATGGTATTGAAAATCACGCCCTTGCCGCCGGCCGCATCCGCGCCCTGGCAGGCCTTGTCGGCCAGCTCACCAATGTGGCTGTTGCAGGGCGTCACCTGACTCCAGGTAGACGCGATGCCCACCTGAGGTTTACGAAAATCTTCATCGGTAAATCCCACGGCCCGCAACATGGCCCGGCTCGCCGACTTGCCTGGACCGTCGACGACCTTGGCGGAATGCCGGCGGCGTGGATCGCCCTGTGCATCACTCATACCCTCTCCTGATTCCGGTTAACGCTTCACCGCCAGCACGGCAAAGGTGTCGCCAATGTCCACCCGTGCCGGGTGACGGCGACCAATCAACATGCCCTTGAAAGGCGCCAGATACTCTACCGGTGGCTCGCCGGTGCGGTCGATGGCATGCACACGGGCAAGCACATCACCCTGCTGCACCCACTCACCCAGCGCCACCGCAAATTCCAGCAAACCGCGATGCTCACTGACACGGTAATAGTCTGCGTTGGGGATCTCCAACGCCTGCGATGTCACCGGTAGCGGGTCGCCGGGCAGAATGCCGGCAAAGCGTAACACGTTGTCCACGCCCTGCTCTGCCAGCGCCACGGTATCCGGGGTAGTCGTGCCGCCGCCGCGCAGCTCGGTGCCAATGAACACCCGTCCCTGGGCTTCTACCACGCTGTCGAACAGGGCCTCCTCCTCCAGCTCCGCCATAAACAGGGTGTAAGGCGCCCCAAACGCCTCCGCCCCGGCCAGGCAGCGCGCTCCAAAGGCCTCATCGGCGAGGCGATGGGTGGCCGCAAAAGGCAACAGGTCCAGCGTGCGTCCACCGGAATGCATATCCAGCACCACGTCGGCCAGCGGCACCAGATAACGGGTGAAGTAATCGGCAATTTTTTCGGTGAGGGAGCCGGCAGGGTCGCCCGGAAAGGCCCGGTTCAGGTTGCCGCCGTCCAGCGGTGAAGTACGCGTGCCGTTCAGCACCGCCGGGTGATTCATCATCGGCACAATGATGACACGGCCGCTGATATCACGCGGCTGCAGCCGGTTGGCCAGCTTGAGCAAGGCGGTGATGCCCTCGTATTCATCACCATGATTGCCCCCGGTCAGCAGTGCGGTGGGCCCTTCGCCGTTGCGGATCACCGTCACCGGGATCATCACATTGCCCCAGGCAGACTGGTCGTGGGAGTAAGGCAGTTTGAGGAATCCGTGCTGCACGCCGTCCCGATGAAAATCCACCGTGGCGCTGATCGCGCTGTCCTGCATAGCGAGTCCGTTATCTCCAGGTCAGGGGGCATATGACGCACCCGGGTCTTTACGCCTATAATGCGCGCTTTACCGGGATTGCGAACAGGACATTCTTTTTATGGCCGACAAAGGCACGCTGTACATCATTTCCGCCCCGTCCGGCGCCGGCAAGACCAGCCTGGTGGCCGCCCTGGTCGACAAGCTTGCCCGGGTCCGCATTTCCATCTCGCACACCACCCGCGCCATGCGCCCCGGTGAGGAAGACGGCGTGAACTACCATTTCACCGACCGTGACAGCTTTGTCCGTCAGGTGGAACAGGGCCGTTTTCTCGAGCATGCGGAAGTGTTCGGCAACCTTTACGGCACCAGTGCCGACTGGGTCGCGCAGACCCTGCGCGGCGGCGATGATGTGATTCTGGAGATCGACTGGCAAGGCGCCACCCAGATTCGCAAGCAGCTACCGGATGCCGTCAGCGTCTTCATTCTGCCGCCCTCACTGGAGATTCTGGCCGACCGCCTGCGGGGCCGCGAAACCGACGACGAAACGGTGATCCAGCAACGCCTGGACGGTGCCCAGGAAGAGATGAGCCACTACGGCGAATTCGACTATCTGGTGGTCAACGACGATTTTCAGCGTGCCCTGTATGAGCTGGAAGCCGTTGTCGAGGCTCGCCGGCTGGTAACAGCGCGGCAGTCTGCCCGCCAGGCCGCGACCCTGCAGAACCTGCTCGCGCCACGCTGATCGCCCCTGTCGGGGCCAGCCCCGGCACCGCCGTTCGGCGGCGGGCACTGGACTTGCACTGCCCTCAGCCCGTAAAATCGCCTCCTTGCGAATTATCAGGCGGTGCGGGTTCATGTCGAACCGGCCCCGCCAGCTTGTCAGGAGAGCAGCATGGCACGAGTTACCGTAGAAGATTGCCTGGAAAAACTGGATAACCGCTTTGAGCTGGTACTGGTTGCCGGCAAGCGCGCCCACCAATTGCAGAGCGGCGGTAAAGAGCCACGTGTAGCCTGGGAAAACGACAAACCCACCGTTGTCGCCCTGCGTGAAATCGCAGAAGGCCACGTGACGGCTGAATCCGTGGACAACCCCATCGCGGATCGCAGCGCCGACGTGGACGAGCTGGCCCTGCTGACCCAGTCTTTCGGCGAGTAATTGCTCGCCCCGTCTCCCCCAAACGGGTCGACGGGAACAAGACAAGCAAACGCAGAGGCCGACCGGCCTCTGCGTTTTGCCATCTGGCACTTGCCCCTCACTCCTGTTTTCCAGCGCGACACCCCCTTTTCGCGCCTTGCTTGCCAACCGGTATCGCTTTCTCCCAGCCAAACAATCGTCTGTGCCTATCTCCTTGTCATAGACAAATCCTGCCCTCAAATCTAAGCTAAGAGTCATCTTCGAACCTGCTACTCGCCAAGGGCGTGACGAGGCCTTTTGCCCACCATCCATAATCTGGAAAAACGGTTACGCAGTTACCTGGACGATGACCAGATCGCCCAGGTCGTACACGCTTACCATTTTGCCGAGCAAGCGCACGAAGGCCAGTACCGCCGCACCGGGGACCCGTACATCACCCACCCGCTGGCGGTGGCCAATATCCTCACCGACATGCACATGGACCATGCCTCGCTCATGGCCGCCATGCTGCACGATGTGATCGAGGACACCGGGTTCAGTAAAGAGCAGCTGGCCAACGAATTCAGCGAAGAGGTGGCCGAGCTGGTGGACGGCGTGTCCAAGATCGCCCAGATCAAGTTCGAATCAAAAGCGGAGCAGCAGGCGGAAAACCTGCGCAAGATGATGCTGGCCATGACCCGGGACATCCGCGTCATCCTGATCAAGCTGGCTGACCGCCTGCACAACATGCGCACCCTGCACGTGATGCGCGCGGAAAAGCGCCGCCGTATCGCCACCGAAACCCTGGAATTGTACGCCCCCATCGCCTTCCGGCTGGGCATGTACAACATGCGGGTGGAATACGAGGACCTGGCCTTTCACGCCATCTACCCCATGCGCGCCAAGCTGATTGGCCAAGCGGTAAAAAAGGCCCGCGGCAACCGCAAGGAAATCCTCACCACTATCAAGACCAGCCTGGAACACTGCCTGGAAGAAGAAGGCATCGAAGCCCGGGTACTGGGCCGCGAAAAACACCTGTACAGCATTTACACCAAGATGAAGGAGCAACACAAACCCTTCTCCGACATCATGGATGTGTTCGGCTTCCGCATCATCGTGGACCGGGTCGACACCTGCTACCGGGTGCTCGGCGCCACCCATAACTACTTCACGCCGATTCCCGGTCGTTTCAAGGACTACATTGCCATTCCCAAGGCCAATGGCTACCAATCCCTGCATACCACACTGAAGGCCCGCTCCGGCATTCCCCTGGAAATGCAGATTCGCACCGAAGAAATGGAGGCCATGGCCAATAACGGCATCGCCGCCCACTGGCTGTACAAGTCCGATGACGAGCCCGGCTCGCCCACTCACAGCCGCACCCAGAGCTGGATGCAGCGCCTGCTGGAACTACAGCAGAAGACCGGTAACTCCATGGAGTTTATCGAGAACGTGAAGGTGGACCTGTTCCCGGACGAAGCCTATGTGTTCACCCCCAAGGGGGACATCAAGGAACTGCCCGGCGGCGCCACCGCGGTGGATTTTGCCTACGCCGTGCACACCAAGGTGGGCAACAAGTGCGTGGCGGCGCGCATCGACGGCAAGCTGGCCGCGCTGTCTACACCACTGGAATCGGGCCAGACCGTCAAGATCATCACCGCCCCCAATGCCACTCCCAACCCGGCCTGGCTCAATTTTGTGGTCACCGGCAAGGCGCGCACCAACATTCGCCACTTCCTCAAGCACCAGCAACGCGAAGATGCCGTGGAGCTGGGGCAGCGGCTACTGGAGAAAGCCCTGCACAGCTACGACATGGGCCTGGACGATCTGCCCATTGAGCGAGTGGTCAGCGAGCTGGCCGGTAACGGTTACGTGGAGCTGGACGACCTGCTGGAAGATATCGGCATGGGCAACCGCCTGGCACCACTGGTGGCGCGCAAGCTGGCCGGCGCTCGCGATGACGACGAGCGCCAGCACGAAGATGACCGCCGACCACTGGCCATTCGTGGCAGCGAAGGCCTGATGGTTAGCTACGCCAAGTGCTGCTGCCCGCTGCCCGGCGATACCATCATCGGCCACCTGAGTGCCGGGCGCGGCATCGTAGTCCACCGTGATACCTGCAAAAACCTGCTGGCGGAAATGCGCAACGCCCCGGAAAAATGCATCGCGCTAAGCTGGGACAAACAGGTGGAACAGGAATTCACCGCCGCCCTGCGCATCGAGCTGATCAACAAACGCGGCGTCCTCGCCACCCTGGCCAACAGCGTGTCGGAACTGGGCTCCAACATCGACACCATCGACATGGCCGAGAAAGACCCCACCCTCACCATCCTCAACGTGACCATGACGGTGAAAGACCGCATCCACCTGGCGCGCATCATCAAGAAACTGCGCACCCTGGACAGCATCGTCCGCATCCACCGGCTTTGATAAACGCAGCACCCCTCACGCAATATGCCAAGGCACTCTTGGCGGTTTCTCCGCGCTATTGCGTGCAGGTATTAACCCGTGCAAGCATAGCCGCTTCCCTTTTTTCGCCTGCTGGCCGTGGCCGGGGGCATAACTGACGAAGAACACATCATGTCCAACCATTCCGTAATCAGCACCGACAAGGCTCCGCAAGCCATTGGCACCTATTCCCAGGCCATCAAGGCAGGCTCCACCGTGTATCTGTCCGGCCAGATTCCGCTGGTGCCGGAAACCATGGAGCTGGTTGAAGGCGACATGGAGGCGCAGATCGAGCAGGTGTTTTCCAACCTGATCGCGGTGTGCGAAGCCGCAGGCGGCAGCCTGCAGGACATCGTGAAACTGAATATCTTCCTCACCGACCTGAGCCACTTTGCGCTGGTCAACGAGGTAATGGCACGGCATTTCACCCAGCCTTACCCGGCTCGGGCGGCCATCGGCGTGGCGGCACTACCTAAAGGCGCCGGCGTGGAAATGGACGGCATCCTGGATATTGCCTGACCCCACGCACCACGCTTCATGCAACACGCCCGCCCTTGTGCGGGCGTTTTTGTTGGTGCCGCCCTCCGAAAGGAGGGGAGACAGGGCGGCTTTAAAAGCGCACCATCGAACAGACGGTGGGCGGACAGATGTGCGCCTGCGTTAATCTCGCAACACTTATTCTGGCAACCTTATTTTCGCAACATAAGGGAGAGCGATATGGATACCGCGACCCACGACCTCAACGCCCTGTTTGATCAGCTCGGGCTGGCCAGCAGCGATCCCGATATTGAAGACTTCATCCACCAGCATGGCGGCACACTCACCGACAGCATGCACCTGCATCAGGCACCGTTCTGGAATGAATCCCAGGCACGATTTCTTGCCGAGGCGGTTCGCGAAGACGCGGAGTGGGCGGAAGTGGTGGATTCGTTGAGTGCGCTGTTGAGGCATTGAAAGGGCAGCTTCGGGCCTGGGCAAGGCAAGGATCGAGTAACGAGTTGCGAAAGGCAAAACCCCAACCCCAGGGGCCTGGTCGTCGGTGTTAGATTTTCGAAATCTCGTTACTCGAAACTCGCTTCTGGAATTCTTACCTCGCTTGGGCTCGGATCGCCTGCAGGCGGGCCCCTGCGGCAGGCCATGTGTCCGGCCTTACCCGATCGGTAACAGCAGCAGTATTCGGTCGAAGAAGATGCAATAAAGCAGCAGCGGCACCGGCAAGCCAATCAGCGTGCCAAGCATGTAATGGCGTAGCTTCACCCCGCTGAGCGCCAACGTGTAATTCAACGCCGGCATGGTCTGAAACAACAAACGCAGCAAGGCGACACTGCGCACCGGGTGGCTGTCCAGCCGTGCCAGAATCTTCCTGGCGAGGGGGCTCTGTATATCCCGCAGGGCACTGCCGCCGAGACCGCGCACCAACACATAGGTCACCAGGCAGGACACACAGGCGGCCACATAGGTCGCCAGTCCGCCCATCACCGTTCCCAGCGCCAGGATGGCCGCCGCCAGAAAGATCCAGCCGGGTAGCTGAATCAGGTTGCCGATCACGAA
This sequence comes from Alcanivorax sp., assembly GCF_002733835.1. Lineage (GTDB taxonomy): Bacteria > Pseudomonadota > Gammaproteobacteria > Pseudomonadales > Alcanivoracaceae > Alcanivorax. Next base: position 28,392 of record NZ_NVWY01000020.1, on the reverse strand, counting down.
GACCACCACAAAGGCAATGAAACCGGAAACCGGATTGGCCTCCAGTTGCGCGCGCAGGAACGACACCGACAGCTGCTCACGCAGGCCCGTCAGTTCCACGGTAATCAGGACCAGCGCCAGCACCATGGCCAACATGATCAGCCGCCGATAACGCCCCAGAGAAAGTGTCATGATCACAACCGTTCCGCCTTTTCCTGCCTTGCACTATGGACAGTGTAAGCTGGCACGGCCAGCAAAACGTGAAGGGGGAGGGGTTTCAAGTTGAAAGTTGAAAAGTGCAGGATACCTGGGATGCCCGCCGGCGCCTGCGATTAGTTTCAGTTTTGATTGTTTCCCGGTACTGCGGCGCGGCTAAAGCCTATTTCGGATGGCTCCCGGAAATACCGCGTTTTCAACCTGGAACGGTCAAGTCGCAACTCAAGATCAGCCCAGATCCAGCTCAGAATCCAGCACCGCCTGATAGCCTTCAGGCAGCACATCGGCCCAGGCATCCAGCCCTTCGCGCAGGCCTTCCAGAGTACCCGCGACCAGATTGGCGTGGCCCACCTTGCGGCCCGGACGGACGCTCTTGCCGTACCAATGCACCACACCCGGATGTTGCAGCCAGGCATTCTCGAAGGGGGTACCGATCAGGTTGACCATGGCGGAGGGGCCGTGGACGTTGAGGGCATGAAGGGGCACACCGGCCAGGGCGTGGACATGCAGGTCGAACTGGGACCAGTCCGCGCCTTCGTGGGTCCAGTGGCCAGAGTTGTGCACCCGCGGGGCAATCTCGTTGACCATCAGCTGGCCATCCACTTCGAAGAACTCTACCGCCATGACGCCGGCGTAATCCAGTTCTTCCATGATGCCCTTGAGCATCTGCTCGGCGGGTTTCTGCAGATCAGAACAGGCGTTGGCCGGTGCCAGGCTCAGGCGCAGAATGCCGTCCACGTGCCAGTTGCGGGTCAGCGGGTAGAACAGGGTTTCGCCGCTGATACTGCGCGCGCCGACGATGGACAGTTCGCGGCTGAACGGAATTTTTTTCTCGACGATGGCCTTGCCGGCCAACTCTGCGGCGGGCACAGCAGACAGGTCGCCGCCCTCGCCCACAATCCAGGTACCACGACCGTCATAGCCGCCACTACGGGCCTTCACGACCACGCCACCAAACTGCGCCACCGCATCATGCAGGTCGTCGGTCTTGTCCAGGGTCACCCAGGGCGCCGTGGGAATGCCCAGCTTGTCGAGCATCGCTTTCTGGGTGAAGCGGTCGGGGATCACTTGCAGGGCGCCGCGCGCCACACAACGATCGCTCTGCGCGAGTTCTGCGGAAAAACCGGTGTCCGGGAAGGCTTCACGTTCCACGGTAATCACCGGGTAGCGTTCCAGGCATTCTTCCCAGCTGATCGGCACGGCCAGGTCCGAGGTGCCCGGCAACAGCAATGCCCGCTCCGGGTCGTAACGGTCCACCACCAGCCCCAGCCGAGCTGCGGCTTCTGCCATCATCAGGCCAAGCTGGCCACCACCAAGAACAAGTACGCGATTCATAGCAGATCCGTCAGAGCAAACAGGGAAAAGAACGGAGCCAGGGGATCAGCCCTGCCCCAGCTCTGCATTGGCCAACACCTCATCCGCGCGGGAGGCTTTCCAGTCGGCGATTTGTTGTAGCAGTTCGGGGTTGTCCGCCGCCAACATCTGGGAAGCCAGCAGGCCGGCATTCCAGGCGCCCGCCGCGCCGATGGCCAGGGTGCCCACGGCCACGCCCTTGGGCATCTGCACGATGGACAGCAGGCTGTCCCAGCCAGACAGGGTACGGCTTTTCACCGGCACACCCAGCACCGGCAGCGGGGTCAGGGAGGCGATCATGCCGGGCAAATGCGCCGCGCCACCGGCGCCGGCGATAATCACCTTGTAGCCGTTCTCGTGGGCGCTTTTGGCAAAGTCGTACATACGCTGAGGGGTGCGGTGAGCCGATACCACTTCGGCCTTCCAACCCACATTGAATTGGGTCAGGGCGTCACAGGCTTCTTTCATGGTCTCCCAGTCAGATTGGGACCCCATTACCACGGCAACCGGCGTGCTCATTCGCGTTACTCCATCGCGCCCATCACGGGCTTTTGCGGCGCATCGGCATCTACCCCGGCACCGACACAGAAAAATTTGAGGCGCACACTTTACTAATGCCTGCGCCGGAGGCAAGCCTATCGGCGAAAAAACAACCAATGATCACGTTCCCGGCCGACAGATGGGCGATTTTAGCGTGATTTGGCCGGGAATGCGCTTTGGGATCAGTTCAAAGGAGCGAGTTGGAAGTTTAAACGCGGGCCAGGCAGGGCGTGACAGAACCGCCGTGCCCGCGCCCCATGTTGATAGCTGGAGGCAGGTCAAAAGCGTTTTTTACCACAGAGGGCAGCACGACCATCTGAGTTGGCACGCGGACCCAGAGCTTCAGCTTTGATCCAATCCAACCCGCGCCTTTCAACTTTTAACTTTGAACTTTCAACTGCTTCTCTCCGCCAGCACCTGTGCATACCCCTCCTGATAACCCGGATACTGCAGAGCATAGTGCCCTTGCTGGATATACAGGCTGCGCACCTGTTTGCCAGTGGCCGGTTCATCAGGCACCGCCAGGGTCAGCCCCTGTTGGTCCGCCAACCATTTCAGCACATCCAGATTGCGGCCACCTACCGCATCGGTGCCGATCACCAGCGGCGGCATTTCACGGCCCTCCAGCCAGCCCAGCACCACGCTGTGCAGCAGGCCCACGCAGTCGTCGCGGTGAATGCGATTAGTCCACTGGGGCGCCGGCAGACTTTCTTCTCCACGGGCCAGCCTGGCTGCCTTGTCGATTTGCCGATAACGGCCCGGCCCGTAGATGCCAGTGAAGCGCACCACGGTACTCAAACTGCGGGTGCTGATCTCTTCTTCCGCCGCCAGCAATACCTTGCCGTTATAACGCCCCGGGCGCGGCGGCGTCAGCTCATCGACAACGCCTTCCAGATCGCCGAAAACCGCACTGCTGGAAACGAACACCACCGGGGGCAGCGGTTGCTGGCGCCCCAATGCCTCCAGCAGGATCAGTGGCGCACGCACAAAGGCCTGCAAATAACCTTCTTCGCTGTACTCTGACGGCGTCATGATAATCACCAGCAGATCCACCGGGTCCGGCGGCAGCATGGCTGCACCTTCGGTGAGATCCTGGCTGTACAGCTCCACCCCGGCAGGCGCCTGGGTGCCGCGACGAATCGCGCTGATGCGATGTCCGCCCGCCATTAATTGTTCGGCCAGGCCAGTGCCCAGGTCACCCAGGCCGGCAATAAGAATGTGAGACATAACGCTCCTTACGGAGCGCCAGACGCTGGATGCCCCATGCCAGACGCAGACCGCACGTCGGACATTCGGCGTCTAGCGTCCGGCGCCTTTAATATGCACAATGGCATTCAATCGATTAAGTGTATCAACGCCATGACACTAACAGAACTACGCTATCTGGTCGCCCTGGCCCGTGAACGCCACTTTGGCCACGCCGCCCAGGCCTGCAACGTCAGCCAACCGACCCTCAGTGCGGCTATTAAAAAGCTGGAAGAACAACTGGGCATGCCCCTGTTCGAGCGGCGCCCCCGCGAAGTGGTCGTCACCCCCCAGGCCGAGCCCATTGTCGCCCAGGCCCAGCGCGTGCTGGAACAGGCTGACCTGCTCTCCCAGATGGCCACGAGCCAACGCGACCAGCTCAGCTCGCCGCTGCGGGTCGGGGCGATCTTTACCGTCGCCCCCTATCTGTTCCCCACCATGGTGCCGCGGGTGCGCGAAGCAGCGCCGGAGATGCCGCTGTTCATCGAAGAAAATTACACCCACGTGCTGCGACGCAAGCTGGAACATGGCGAACTGGACGCTATTATCGTGGCACTGCCCTTTTCCGGTGGCGGTCTGGTACGGGCGCGCATGTACGAGGAGTCCTTCTCCGTGCTCCTGCCCGGTGACCATGCCTGGACAGCGCAGAAGAAAATCGCCCCGGAACAGCTACTCAACGAATCCCTGCTACTGCTCGGCGAAGGCCACTGTTTCCGTGACCAGGTGCTGGAGCTGTGCCCGGCTATCGATTCCCAACACCAACGCAACCTGGTGCAGATCGAAGGTGGCTCCCTGGAAACCCTGCGTCATATGGTCGCCGGCGGGCTGGGCATTACCGTGCTACCCAATTCGGCCCTCCATCAGCACGGTTACAACAAGGACACCTTTGCCGTGCGGCCATTTGAAGAGCCGGTGCCCTCACGGACCATCGCCCTGGTCTGGCGCGACAGCTTTCCTCGGCCCAAGGCCATCGAAGTACTCCGCCAGGCGGTGCCCAAGGAAGGATTGTCGGGATAACGATGGGCAGGAAGGTTTCTCCCTGTAGGAGCACCTCTCGAGGTGCGAACCCTACCCAGGCAAGACGCTGGAACCCGATTCGCACCTCGAGAGGTGCTCCTACAGCGGTGTTGCCCAACCATGGCCAGTGACAGCCTCTCCAGCCTCCCCATCACCCGCCTGAAAGGCGTGGGCCCTGCTGCTGCCGAGCGGCTGGCCAAACTGGGCCTGCACAATCTGGAAGATCTGCTTTTCCACCTACCGTTTCGCTACGAAGATCGCACCCGTATTACCCCCATCGGCGGCCTGCGCCCGGAAACCGGCGTCGTCATCGAAGGGCAGGTGATGGCCGCCGATGTGATCTTCGGCCGCCGCCGTTCACTGCTGTGTAAAGTGGCCGACGGCACCGGCATGGTGACGCTACGCTTCTACCATTTCAGCGCCGCCCAGAAGAACAACCTGGAGCGCGGCAGAACCATTCGCGTGTACGGCGAGCCCCGCCCCGGCTCCGCCGGGCTGGAGTTCTACCATCCGGAATACCAGCTGGATTATGCCGACAGCGGCCTGCCGCCACTGGAAAAAGCCCTGACCCCGGTCTATCCCACCACCGATGGCGTCAGCCAGAAAACCCTGCGCAACCTGACCGGCCAGGCGCTACATTACTTGCAGGCACACCCGCCCCAGGAATTGATCCCCGCGCAATTGCTGGATCAGAGCGGATTACCCAGCCTGACCCAGGCGCTCAGCAAGCTGCATAACCCGAACCCGGATGACCCGGTGAACCTGCTACTGGAAGGCAAGCACCCGGCGGTAAAACGGCTGGTCATGGAAGAAATGGTGGCTCACCAGTTGGGCATGCTGCAAAAACGGGCCGGGCAGAAAGCCTTCCATGCCCCGCGGCTCAGCGGGCAAACGCTGTTTGAAAAACTGCAGACCAGCCTGCCCTTTGCCCTGACCGGGGCGCAGCAGCGCGTCATCGGTGAGCTCATGGGTGACATGGCCAAGCCCCACCCCATGCTACGGCTGGTGCAGGGGGATGTGGGATCGGGCAAAACACTGGTGGCGGCGGCGGCAGCCCTCGCCGCTATCGAATCCGGTTATCAGGTGGCCCTGATGGCACCCACCGAACTGCTGGCAGAGCAACACCGGGACAATTTCCGCCACTGGCTGGCACCGCTGGGCATCGAGGTTCACTGGCTCGCCGGCAGCCTGGGCATCAAAGCCCGTCGGGAAACCAATGCGGCACTGGCTGATGGCAGCGCCCGGATTGTTGTCGGTACCCACGCCCTGTTCCAGGAAGCGGTGCAATTCCACCGGCTCGGGCTCACCATCATTGATGAGCAACACCGGTTCGGCGTGCAGCAACGCCTTTCCCTGCGCGAAAAAGGCCGCTTTGATACCGCCAACGGCAGCCAGGTGCCCCACCAGCTAACGCTCACCGCCACCCCCATTCCCCGCACCCTGGCCATGAGCGTGTACGGCGATCTGGACACCTCGGTGATCGACGAAATGCCGCCGGGGCGCAAACCCATCGACACCCTGGTGCTGCCGGAAGGCCGCCGCCCCCAGGTGATCGAACGGATCAACGATGCCTGCCGCCCTGACACCAAAAAAGGGAATACCCAGGCTTATTGGGTCTGCACGCTCATCGAGGAATCAGAAGAACTGCAGGCCCAGGCAGCGGAAGCTACCTTCGCGGAATTGCAGGTGGCCTTGCCAGACCTGAGCATAGAGCTGGTCCACGGACGCATGAAAGCAAAAGAAAAAGCCGAACGGATGGCCCGCTTTTCCCGGGGTGACGCGCAACTGCTGATCGCCACTACAGTGATCGAGGTGGGCGTGGATGTCCCCAACGCCACGCTTATGGTGATGGAAAATGCCGAACGACTGGGCCTGGCACAATTACATCAGCTACGCGGACGCGTAGGGCGGGGCGGCGAGCAAAGCTATTGTCTGCTGCTGTACAAGAACCCGCTGTCACTCACCGGCAAACGGCGGCTGGCGGTCATGCGCGACACCACCGACGGTTTTGTTATTGCCGAAGAAGATCTGAAACTGCGCGGCCCCGGGGAATGGCTGGGCACTCGCCAGACCGGGGACCTGGCCTTTCGCATTGCCGACCTGGTCCGCGATGAAGCCCTGATGGAACCGGCCAAAGACGTGGCCAACAAACTGATGCACGACTGCCCGCAGTGGGTTGAACCGCTGTTACGCCGCTGGTTAAAGGGTGGGGAGAATTTCGCGGATATCTAAATAAAAAAGCTTGTCGGGTTACGTCGCTACGCGACTAACCCGACCTACAAAAAATCACTGCCCGGAAAGAATTTTCACCGGAATCCATTGGGTTTTTGTCTGCATCAGAAAACCGTTATTTACCCAACGCTTCAGCACCGTATCCACTTGCTGTTTCAGTTCGCTGTCATGCTTGCGCATTACCCACGCCAGTTGTTCCCTGGTAAGCGGTTTGTACAGGCCCAGCAACTTCACCGGGTACTCATGCTTGTTAGCCAGGTTCCAGACCGTGGGCGCATCGTGAATGAACGCATCAATGTCACCGTTAACCAGGGCCTGGGTCGCTTCAGTATTGCTGTTGAACCCCCGGGTCTGCGCATCCATGGTCTCTTTCACGAACACCTCACCGGTAGTGCCATTTTTGTAACCCACCCGGTAGCGCCCGGTAAACAAGGCGCTGGGCGTGGCCAGCCGGGCGGCATCGTCAAGACGAATCATGGCCATCTGGCCGATGGTGGTATAAGGCAGGCTGAATGCGAAGGCCTCCTGCCGAGCAGGCGTTATGGAAATACCGGACATGATGATATCGATTTCGTTATTCTTCAGCGCCGCAAACAGATCACTCAGTTGCGTGTATTCATGCAAAGACAGAGGGCGCTCAAGATCACCGGATAATTGCTCGGCAAAGTCCCGCTCCAGCCCCACAACCTTGGCGTCCTCGCGAAACACCAGCGGCGGGTAATCGGGCATGACACCAACCCGCAAGGCTTTGTCTTCCTGTTCGCCATGACCACTGCTGCTGCACCCTGCCAACAGCCCCAACGTCAGCACCAGCATCCATCCAATTCGCTTCATCATTCTTTGTGCATCCTGTTGTCTTTATGGAATCAATCTTCACACCAGTGCGGCCTTTCTTTCCCACTAAGGCATGGACGGCAAGGCACCTTCAAGGTGTTCCGGGGTCGCCATGCCTCGCATCCATTTCACCGTGGTGATCTGCCAGGCCGGATCAGCGGCTTGCAGGGAGGCCAGCACACCGGGCAAATGGGCCGCGCCGTAGGTGATATAAATGCGCTGGCTGTCATCTGCGATAATACGCTGCGCCAGCTGGCGGTTGCGGAAATCGAGAATCACTTTATCCAGCGGCCGGGGTTCATGCTCGCTCTGATCGCCCAGCGCCATGGCAAAGGCACCGCGGCACAAAATGCCGATCAGTTTTTTCTGCTCATCGGTGGCGGAAGCATGCCAATCCAGCAGGGCGGCAACCGGATCGCTGGTATCCGTGGAAGCGGGAGCCTCCCGGTCACGCACCTGCTCGGCGAAAGCCGGGTCCGTGGCCATCAAACGATCATATTCCTGCTTCATTTCCAGGCTGGTGACATCCGCCGCCACATGCCGCTCCGGATGCTGCTGCGCATCTCGTTCCATCAAACCAAAGTAATCGATCTGGAATTTCACCCCGCAGGCATCAGCCAGAGCCTTGTAGTTCTCTGCCAAGTCACCGCCCCCGGCAAGCTGTTCGGCAAACCAGGCATCACCTTCACCGGGGGAAGGTTGCACCCCTTCGTAATACAGCCGATAGCCCTCATTGAGGGCCTCTTCCAGATCATAGACCACCGACTTATAGAAACTCTCCATGCCCACATGGACCATGCCCTGGAAGACCACGGTTTTCTTGCCATTGCTCAAGGTGGCCTGGGGTAACAGCGGCGGATCCGCCTGCACCTTGTAGACCAGGTAGTAAATCGGCAATGCCGTGGCGATGGTCAACAGGCAGAAAAATACCCCTACGGATTTCAGCAAGCTGCGATTTTTCTTTTTCCCCAACAGCAAACGCAGTGCGCCGTTCAGCAACGCCCCCAGCAACAATGCCAACGCAGCAACGGCCAGCAACACCCACCAAGAAATACTGAACAACACCGGAAAGCTGAACAGGAAAGCCAGCCCCACAACGAAGCAGATAATCGCGGACACTCCGATCTTCAGCCGCACCCCCAACGGTAACGTCAACACACACCCCCTTAATTATGTAATGCAAAAAGTACCGACAATAATCCGGCACCCCCGGTATCCGCCATGCCCCACCTGTACGCACTATTATTTTTCATTTGTGCCTTGTGATGAGCGATCACACCTAGACTGCCCGGTTTTAGCTTAAACCGCCACAATCTCAGCAATAACAGCACTTGCGCCTCATATTTGTCATCGTGTTGTGCTGGAATAATTAAAGGCTTTTCTGCACGATAAAGAAAAAGTGAGCACACGCGTATCGACAAATTTTCAGGGATGAAAAACGTTATGACTGCAGCCTTTTGCCACCACCCGCACTACCGCACTGCCATTGGAACCGTCATCACAGGCTTGCTCCTGCTACCTTTTACGGCCTCCGTCCACGCTGATGACAAACATGCCATGAATGAAAAATGGTACCTCTCTGCGGGTGGCTACAGTGTGTTCCGTGCCGATACCACACTGTCACTGGTGGAACGCAATGTGGGGGCCGGCGCGGCCATCCGGCCAGGGGATACACTCGGGCTGGATCTGGAAGAAACGGTTTTGCGACTGGAGGGCCATTACCGATTTACCCCCCGCTCCCAGATTGTTGCCTCCTGGTTCCAGGTGGAATCTGACGCCTCCAAAGTCCTGCAGAAAGACATCGACTGGGTAGACCAGGGCGGCAACAGCACCACCGTGGCCGCTGGCAGCACGGTATCCAGTTCGCTCGGTTACGAGATCATGAAGGCCAGCTATTTCTATTCTTTTTATCACAATGACAAAGTCGAGCTGATGGCCGGGGGCGGGCTGCACGTCTCCAGGTTCAATATTGATCTGGACGTCAAGACAGACCCGTCCGGCACGGTCTCTGCCCAGGAAACCCGTAACGCCGCCCATACCGTCCCCCTGCCCACCGTGGGCTTCGGGCTCAACTATCGGGTCAACCCGAAGCTGTACTGGTTCCTGAAAGCCGAAGGCTTTTATCTGGAGTACGACGACTGGAAAGGCCTGTTCTCTGAAATGCAGGTAGGCATGGAATACAACGTATGGCGAAACCTGGGGGTGGGCGTGGGCCTGGCCACCAGCAATCTCAATGTCACGGAAACGGCGCCACAATACACCTTCCGCTACGATAATCGACTCAGCGGCGCCAACCTCTTCCTGTCCTGGTCGCTGTAAACCACCCGCGACCATCAGAACACGAGGCAAAACGCATCAATCTCTGGACACCGGGAAAATCCGGCGTAATATCGCCGCCGCCCACAAGGGCGAACAGTGACTCACCATAAGGAAGATCGATGGCCAAAGGCCCCAAGCCCATGCACAACTGGGCAGCCATGGACCCGCTAATGCGAAAAGGCGGCGTCCACCAGGAAGCCCGCAACACCCTGCGTCCACGCATGACCACCGGCCAGGCGTTGAACGAATACGATGACTGGCAAGACGATACACATTCAACCGGCGACGAAGGGCCACACGGCCCTTCCTCGGCTTACCACCTTACCGACCACGCCCTCCCCGCCTGACTTGCTCCACCGCTCGCCTCTCTTTTGTTATTCCTGCCCTTGTCCGTTTCTGCCCGCTACCGATGCTTTCGGTCATTGTGACGTTCCGCCACGCCTCGATGCGCACTCATAACTGACACGTTTTCTGAACAACCGACACAGTGTGACCGCACAAAGGATTCTGGAGCGGCCCAGGGAGTGGAAGTAGTGGCTCGCGCAGGAAGGGTAACAATCAGGGCTCGCAGATCCAGGCCTTGGCGGCATCCACGTCATCGCTGGGGAACACTTTCACATCAATGGACGGCAGCAGCTTGTCCGCCAGTACCGAGAGGCGGCGCATCCAGTCCTTGTCGGTGACCACCGCTTCGCGCTCGAAGTGCTTCCAGTGGGCAAGGCCGAACTTCAGGTCCTGAAACAGCACATCCATGGAGACCCCGCCAAAGGTTTCCATCTCTGCATAGAAGCGTACCGTTTCATGCTTTTGCAGGGCGGCTTCCAGCGCCGCGGTCACAGAATCGAATTCTCCGCGAGTGATCTTGCCAGAGATACGCGCACCCACAACCCGGTCGTCATCGAAAGGAATCAACGTCAGCATGGTCCGTCTCCCGTCCCTGTGCGCCGGCTTCGCTGCGAAGCGGCGCACGCTCAGACACGTCGTTGTGTCTGCTGCAATGGCCTCTGCCAGGGGCCGCTATTCCTGTTCCGGCGCGGGAGCCGTCAGGCTTTGCCAACCCTGCTTGGCGGCTTCCCAGCTCTGCTGGAATTTCAGCTTGGCCGCATCCCAATTGTCCTCACCTGCATTCTGCAGGGCCTGATAGCGGGTTTCCAGCTGGGCTTGTTGCTCTTTCAGGGCGGTCAGCGCCTCCTGTTTCTGCAGGCGAGCATCCTGGGACAGATCGCGCCACTGGCTGTTGATGTCGCCTTGTAGCAGGGTGATCTGCTGATTCAGGTCATCGATGGCGTGACGCGCCACGCGCATGGCCTGGTTTTTCTGTTCCACGGAATAATTCTGGATATCGTCCAGCGTTTCTTCCATCTGGGTTTCCACTTTTTCCGGTTCCGGCGTTTTCACGTTGGGAACGCCTTCCGTCTCTGCCCACGCCGTGGCGGTGGTCACCAGCATAAGGGTGGCGGCGGCCAATAATCGGTGTGTCATCGGGACAACTCCTTGTTTTGCCTTTTGTGCCAAATCTGGCTATGCCTGTACTGGAATGTGACAAGTCAGACGGCAAAACGCTCCCCCGATGATGCAAAAAGCCGTAAAACGAGGCCAGAATGCCCCGTTTTACCCGGGAATTCATGCGTTGAGAATATACGCCAGCATCTCCACCACCTGCTCCGGGGTGCGCGCTACCGCATCGGCGGCGGCATCCACCTCTTTCAACGGATGATCGTGCTCTTCATCGTGCAAAATGATCATCGGTGTGCCCAACGCCGCCGTGTAGCCGGCATCAAATGCCGCATTCCATTGCTTATACTTGGGACCAAAACGCACCACCACAAGGTCCGCCTCGTCAATCAGCTTGCGGGTGCGGATACCATTGATGCCGGCCCCCAGGCGGTCTTCCCAGAAACGCTTGTCTTCCGCACCGAGAATATTCACCCCCACCTTGTCGCTGGCCTCGTGGTCCGTCACCGGGCTGCTGAATTCGATATCCAGCTCTTTCTCGGCGCAACCCTGCACGATGCGCTCGCGCCAGTCGGTGTGAATTTCCCCGGAAAGGTAAACGGTCCAGAAACTCATGGTGATTCTCCCGATTGATTCTGAAAAACGGCAGGATAGGCCCGCCGGATTGCAAAAGCCACCTTCCGAGCGCCGCACCTTCAACGCCTGATGCCTGACGCTAAATGAAAAAACCTCCGTACAGAACGCTGCAGCCAAGTTAATCCCATTGCACCTTGAACCGTGGCGGAGGCTGCCGTTAAATGCCTCCATTCGTTATCATTGATTTCAGGAAGGGTATGCCATGCGTATGACATTTTTGCTCCTGCTCGCCACCGCGCTGCTGGCAGGCTGCGACGACCCGGACGCGCCGGCAAAGCCCGCTGACAAACCGGCCTCCACCGACAAGATCGACGCTGCACAAACCGGTACCGCCCCGGAAACGCTGGTGCGCATCGTCCATACCCTGAATAAAACCGATGAGCAGTGTGACGCTGACGGCTGCCCGAAAGTGGACCTGCAATGGCTTACCTTCGAGAACCAGCCCGCACTGAACGACGCCATCACCCAGCAGCTGGCCACCATGCTGATTCAGGATGAAGGCAACGCCACCCACGATGGCACCATCGAAGGGCTGGCCGATGCGTTTCTGCAAGATGCGTCCGACATGGCCATGGCCTCGGAGCAGGGCTGGGAGCTCAATGCCACGGTGAAAAAACAGGGCCGACGCGGCGACCTGGTAACCCTGTCCATGGAAACCTATGAATACACCGGCGGTGCCCACGGCCTGCCCAGCGTGCAGTACTTTCACTGGGACCTGGCCAAACAGCAAAGCATAAAACCGGGCGACCTGCTGGTGCCCGGCCAACAGTCTGCCTTCTGGGAAAAAGCCCGCGAACAACACACCGCCTGGCTGGACGAGGAAAACCTGGACCAGGCTTTCCGTGACAGCTGGCCGTTCGACAAGACCGATAACGTCTTCTTCAGTGACAAAGGGATGGTGCTGCAATACAACGTGTACCACATCGCGCCCTACGCCATGGGCCAGCCTACCCTGACGATTCCCTATGCGGAGCTGGAAGGCATTGTGCGCGGGCAATATTTGCCACAGCAGTGACAAGTTACGAGACGCGAGTTTCGAAGAGCGAAGATCAAAACAGCCAGGCGCTCATGTTTTTGCCTTTTGAAACTCGCTTCTCGTCACTCACAACGGTTTCCCCCTCCTACGCAGCCACCAACGCCAACAGAAACACCAGCTCCGCCAGAATCACGCTGGCGCCCAACGCATCGCCGGTATAACCCCGCAACTGCCGCCACAGATACCCACCCCACAACAACGCCACCACTGCAACGGACAATATCGCCGGCACCAGCGCTCCGGCTAAGGCCGCCACTGTCACCGTCATCGCGGTAGCGACAGCCAGGCGTTTTGCGCTGAAGCCTTCCGCCACCGGTTTGCTTTTACTGGTGTCCGGGTCGGTCACATACGGTAGAAACCGCATTAACCACAGCGGCGTTAAACGGCTGATTACCGGGCTCAGCAACAGGGCCAGCCAAACGGAATTCGCGTCCGCCAGCAACAATCCCTTCAAACCCAGCGCCATGATCAACGCCACCGCCCCATAGGTGCCGATACGGCTGTCCTTCATGATTTCCAGACGGCGTGCCACGGTATAACCACCACCCAGCGCATCCACACTGTCTGCCAGTCCGTCTTCGTGGAAAGCCCCGGTGATCCACAGGTGAAATGCCAGCACCAGGGCCACACTGATCCCGGTATTCCAGAATCCGTCCAGCAACACGAACAGCGCCGCGTACACCACCCCCAACAGCAAGCCCACCAGCGGAAAATACACACTGGAACGGTTCATCAGTGTCTGGCTGTAATCAATGCGCACCAGCATGGGCACGCGGGTCAGAAACCCCACCGCCAGCCAGAACGCCTGCCATTCATCTTGAATACAGCGCTGAAGAGAACGGTTATTGTCCGCTTGTTGTGTCATCAAACATCCTGCTGTCGATAGGCCTCGCGGAGAACATTGACGGCATCAGGCCCCCGGCCTGATCACAAAATGCGTCGTGGGGTCCAGGAAGAACATCTTCTTCCAGCCCTGCGGCGCCTCGTCGGCCCGCCAGAACAGCGGCAACAGACTCACCAGGGAATAGTGCAGATGCGGCGGCTTGCCCGCCGCATTGCCACTGTCCTCCACGGTGCCCACCGGCGCGCCCGCCCCCAGCCAAATGCCACTGTCGGCGATGTCCTGCAAATGGGCATAATAGTGCAGCCGCCATTTTGGCCCCAACATCAGCACCACCTTGCCGCCCCGCGACAGCTCCCCGCGATACAGCACCAGCCCGCCACTGCTGGCGATCACCGGCGTCCCCGCATCAGCAAAGATATCCACGCCCTTGTGGACCCCGGACTTGCCCCAGGGGTGATACCAGAAAGTCTGCGGGTGCCAGTCATTACGGTCTGCGCCCTGCACCGGCACCTGCCGGGCCTCCGGCAGCAGCAAGCCTGCCACCAGCAAAAACAGCAGCAGCCACAGGCCGCGACGAATTACAGTACGGATTCGCGACATAATTCCAGCCACCTCTCAATGCCAGGGCTGCGGTACTTCTGGCGATGCAGCACAAAATAGAATTCCCGGCTGAAATCCCGGTGCGGCACCGCCAGCTCCACCAGCGAGCCCCGCTTGAACGCCTCCTGCAAACACACCCGCGACAGGCAACTGATGCCCAGGCCGGTTTCCACCGCCCGTTTGATCGCCTCGGTATGCTCCAGCTCCAGGGCCAGGTCCAGCTCGGGCACCAGCCCGTGCAGGGCCCGCTCGAAGGTCTGCCGGGTACCAGAACCCGACTCACGAACAATCCAGTGCGCCGCCCGCAAATCGTCGTCAGTCAGCGCTCCCTTACTTGCCAGCGCATGCTCCGGGCTACAAAACACCACCAGCTCATCCTCGCGCCAGGGCAACAACTCCAGGTCCGGGTGGTTCAGCTCGCCCTCGATAAGCCCCAGATCCAGCTCAAAGGTGAGCACCCGATCCACAATCGAGCGGGTGTTGGCCACTTCCAGATGCACCCGCGCACCCGGCTGCTGAGCCATATACTCCGCCATGATCGCCACCGCCAGGTAATTGCCGATGGTCAGGGTGGCGCCCACATTCAAGCGCCCCAGATCCCGGTGGGACTGCAGGTCCGCTTCCAGCTCCCGGGCCTGGGCCAGCAGCGCTTCCGCCCGCGGCCAGAACTGCCGGCCCAGCTCATTGAGTTTCAGCCGCTTGCCGGCCCGCTCAAAGAACTTCACATCGTAAAGCCCTTCCAGCTCTTTCAACGCCCCGGATGCCGCCGACTGGGACATGCTCAGGTGATTGGCCGCATGGCTCACATTTTCAAAGTGGGCAATGGCAAGAAAGACTTCCAGTTGCCTGAGGGTGTAGCGCATGACCACCTATCCATGATTAAATGATAATCATTATTAACTGTGTGCAGTGCACGATATCGGCTTGCTCGATATCAACTATCGGAATAACCCATTTTACCGATAAATGCCATTCGGTTAAATTTCCACCACCTGGAATTTTGGAATAAGCGCTGATTTAACTATGTCTAATTTGAATACCGAAACCGTCAAAAGCGTTCGCCACTGGAACGATACCCTGTTCAGCTTTACCACCAGCCGGGACCCGGGTTTTCGTTTCAAGAACGGACACTTCACCATGATTGGCCTGGAGCAGGACAACGGTCGCCCGTTGCTGCGCGCCTATTCCATTGCCAGTGCCAATTACGAGGAAGAACTGGAATTCTTCAGCATCAAGGTGCAGGACGGCCCCCTGACTTCCCAGCTGCAGAACATCCAGCCGGGCGACAAAATCTACGTGAGCCGCAAACCCACCGGCACCCTGGTGGCCGACCACCTGCTGCCGGGCAAGAACCTGTGGCTGCTGTCCACCGGCACCGGCCTGGCGCCGTTCATGAGCATCATCAAGGACCCGGAAGTCTACGACCAGTTCGACCGGGTGATCTTGACTCACGGTGTACGCCACGTGTCCGAGCTGGCCTACCAGGACACCATCGAGAATGAACTGCCCAACAACGAATTCTTCGGCGAATTCGTGAAAGGCAAGCTGCTTTACTACCCCACAGTGACCCGTGAGCCGTTCCGCAACGAAGGGCGCCTCACCGACCTGATGACCAGCGGCAAGATCTTCGCGGACCTGGGCCTGCCCACCCCGAGCCTGGAAAACGACCGCTTCATGCTCTGCGGTAGCCCGGCCATGCTTAAGGACACCACCGAGATCCTCGACAACTGGGGTTTCAAGGAAACCCGAGGCGGGGTGTTGGGTGAGTACGTGATTGAACGGGCGTTTGTGGAGAAATAGACGCAACACGTTTCACGCTGCATGCAACACGCTAACGGGCCGCTTTCGCGGCCCGTTTTTTTTATCTGTGCCCGTCTCTCTGCAACCCAGTCTGCTACTCTCCACTAGCCTTCTCGGGGAAAGGAATGTTCCAGCTGTGCAACCACAATCCATTGCCATCATCGGGGCCGGTACCGCCGGGCTCGCAACTGCGGCGTTGTTGGCCCAACAGGGCCACACCGTCACGCTGATAGAACGGGCCCCCGCCCTGGAACCGGTGGGTGCCGGCTTGCTGTTACAGCCCGCCGGACTCAGCGTCCTCCGCCGCATGGGGCTCTATCAGTCCATGTGCCGTTACGGCGCGCATATCAATGCCCTGGTGGGACACACCTGTTCCGGGCGCGCCATCATGAACAGCCATTACCGCCCCCTTGGCGCGCAGACCCACGGCCTGGGCATCCACCGGGCCAGCCTCTGTCATGTGCTGGACAGCCACCTGCAAACCCTGCCGCATCAACGCCGCATGGGTTGTACCGTGCTCACCGTAGACTCTCAGGCACACCAAACCCTGGTCACCCTCGAAAAAAACCAGCGTACCGAGGTGCTTGCCTTCGATGCGGTGCTGATCGCCAACGGCAGCCACAGCCAGCTGCGACCAGCAGCCTGGACGCGCTACGATCGCCTGTACCCGTGGGGCGCCATGTGGGCCATGCTGCCCATGGCCGCCCCCTTTGACGTGCCTCTGCTGCAGCAGCGCTATCACCGGGCCAGCGCCATGGCCGGCATTCTGCCCACCGGCAGCCGCCCGGACCAGCCGGAGACACCGCTAGCCAGCTTTTTCTGGAGCCTGCCGGTCACCGAGATCGCCCAATGGCAACAACCGGACTTTGCCGCCTCACCTTTTGAAAAATGGCGCGGCGCACTGCATACCTTCTGGCCGCAACTGGACGAGGTACTGACACCACTGACCCAGGCGCAGCAGCTAACCCCGGCCACCTACCGCGATGTGATCATGTCGAAATGGGGAGACAACCGGCTGGGCGTGATTGGTGATGCCGCCCACGCCATGAGCCCGCAACTGGGCCAGGGCGCGAACATGGCCTTGCTGGACGCCTGGGCTCTGAGCGACGCCATGCAGCAATCGGATAACTGGCATCAGGTCTGGAGGCATTATCACCAGCAACGCGGCCCGCAGATTCGCTTTTACCAACGCATGAGCCGCTGGCTGACACCGGCCTTTCAGTCGCACAGTCGTGTCGTCGCCACCGGCCGCGATATTCTGTTTCCACTGCTGAGCCACCTGCCCTGGATGCGGCTGCAAATGGCAAAAACCATCGCCGGCCTGAAAACCGGTTTGCTGCGTTAAGGTCGCACCGGAAACCAGATTAACCGCTAAAGGTCAGCACCTGCCGCTGGGTTGTCGCGCTTTGCCAGGCCTGCGCCACCTGGCTGGCGGGCACCGCCACTGCATCAACCTGCAGACCTGCCAACGTGACCGCCGCCAACACCTGTCCCACCGCCTGCACCAGCTCTATCTTGCTGACACTGCCCAGCCCACTGCCCATAAGGGTCAGGTCGGTACTGCGCAATGCTCCGGCAGACAACGGCAATGCCATCCCCGCCATGGAACCAATATTCACAAAGCGCGCGGCGGCGGTTTCACGGGCAATGGCATTGAGCAGGCATCCCGCCGGTGGCCCCCACAGGTAATCAAGCACCACATCCACCCCGTTAGCGGCTATCTCGCCAACAAAGGCATCAGTGAGCACCTCCTCCGGTTGATTCAGAGCAATAAACGCATCCGCGCCCAAGCCCCTTAATGTCGTTTCGTGCTCCGGGTTACGGGCTGTAGCCACAATCCGGCCCGCCCCTAGATGCCGCGCAATCTGAATCGCCAACCGCCCGGACGCGCCCGCCGCACCGTTGATAAGCACCGATTCCCCTGCCTGAAAATTGGCACGCAGCATCAACGCTACCCAAGAGGACATGCCCGGGTTGGCAATGGCCGCCGCCGTCACATCATCCACTGCAGCGGGCACCGCCACACATTGCTGTGCATCCACCGCCACCTCTTCGGCCATAGCCCCCACCGGGGCCCGGGAAAACGCAAAATACACACGCTGCCCATCCGGCAAGTGCCCCACCCCGTCTGCGCCAGGCACCAATGGCAGGGTTTTGCCGCTGCTATAGTGACGGCCAGCCGCCTGAGCCCGCACAAGCTGACTGATCGCCGCCGCACAAGGGCGAACCAGCACCTCGCCCTCGCGGGCCTCCGGCGCCGTAAAGTCCGTCCACACCGGCGCCTGATCAAATTCATTCACCACGACTGCTTTCATGAGACTCTCCGAAATTTCGTGCGCGATAACACGATTGAATCAATCCTTCTCCGCATGCTGAGAGCGCCACTGGCTGGGTGTCATGCCCATCCAGCCCTTGAACGCACGGGTAAAATTGGCCGGGTCGGCAAAGCCCAGTAGCTCACTGATACGCTGAATTTCCATATCGGAACTGGCCAGCAGGTGGCGGCTGTCCCGATATCGGGCTTCTTCCAGCAACGACTGGAACCCCTGCCCCCGTTCCTGCAACCGGCGCCGCAACGTGCGGGGCGTCAGATGCAGGCGCTCGGCAAGCTGCTCCGGGGCCGGATAGCCGTGCGCACCCAGCACCAAAAGCTCACGCACCTGACGCAGCAAGGTATCACCGGGGGCCATCAAGGCGCTTTCCCGCTCACACTGGGCCAGGGCATGACTCAGCGCTTCCGGATTGGCGGTAGGCAGCGGGCTATCCAGCCACTGCACCGCTTCCGGCGCCCAGATGCCTGCCCGTGCCTGGCGATAACGCACAGGCACCGCCGCGTCATCCATGGCACGGCCAGAGGTTGGCGGCTCGCCCTGCAGCCAGATTTCCGGCACCAACGACAAGTCAGGAAGAATAAACTGCATGCCACTGGCCATGCTGCCCAGCATGGAACTGAGCAGCACATCACGCACCGCAGCGGGCAACACCACTTCCGGCACCAACTCGAAGAACAGCCCGCCGCGCTCCTCCTTTACGCTGAGAACCACACTGCGACCCCGCAGGTGCCAGAACCGCTCCAGCAGACCAATGGCCTCGCGGGCACTGCTCGCACACATAAGCACATAACCCAGGCTGCCATGGGCCGTGAGCGGCATTCGCTGCCCCACCTCCAGGCCAATGGCAGCGTCACCGGTCAGCGCGGCAGCGGCCGCAAACACCTGTACCGTCTCCTGCAGGGACACCCGCCCGGATGGGTCCTCCAGCAATGCTGCAGGCACTCCCGCAGTGGACAGCAAGGTCTCGCGGGAGACACCTCGCTGCGTCGCCACCTCCACAAACATGCGCACATAGGTCACCGCCTGGCTGCGCTGGCGGGTCCAGTCAGGGAAACGGCTCCAGTCGATCAGGGGGAAGGATTCAGACAATTTGGCCACCAATGACAAGTGCTTTGTCCGCCCAGCATCTCACGCACTCCTGGCGCTCACCAGTACCGTATGGGCCAAGCATCAACGTATCCTTTTCGCCAGGAGGCTCAAAATGAATGCACCGGCAAAACAGCTTCATAACAATCCGACCGCTGCCCGCCCGACCATGGTTATCCCCACCGTCCGCCAGCCGGACTTCGACCTGGCGGACGATGTGCCCAAATACTGGTGGGATAATGACCCGCTAAAAACCCTGTTGCTGGGCGCCCTGTCCGCCAGCTTCCCCGCCGGGGAGCGATTCTTCATTGATTCCGTGCGGCATTACCAGGACCGCATTAGCGATCCGGAGCTGAAGAAAGCCGTGCGCGCCTTTATCGGCCAGGAAGCCCATCACTCCAAGGAACACAAGCTGCTCAATGGCTATCTGGAAGAACGGGGCGTCGGCCTTGGCCGTCTGGATCGTGAAATTCAGGGCTTCATGGACTGGATGCGCAAGAATCTGTCACCGGAGCGGCAACTGGCGCACACCGTGGCCGTGGAGCATTTCACCGCACTGATGGCGGAAGAATTCCTGCTCAAATATGACGCCCTGGATGAAATGGATCCGCGCATGGCACCGATCTGGGCCTGGCATGCCATTGAAGAATCCGAGCACAAGGCCGTGGCGTTTGATGTGTACAAACACATCGGCGGCAGCGAATTCACCCGCGTCACGGAAATGGCACTGGTCAGCGTTTTATTCCCGCTGTTTTCTACCCTGCATCTGGCACAGCTGATGAAGGAACAGGGCGAGCTGACCAATGTGAAATCCTGGCTGGGCGGCCTCAATTACATGTGGGGCAAACCCGGCGTATTCCGCAAACTGCTACCGTCCTACTTCAAGTTCTACAGCCCGCGCTTCCACCCGTGGCAACACGATGCCCGCGATCTGGTGGAAAAGGCGAAGAAAAAATGGCTGGGTGACTGGGCCTGATATCTGCTTTGCCGAATGCCCAACGCCGGATGCCTGACGCTTGAAATCACAACCCCGGGAAGGGTTGCGTGGTGAGATAAAGCGGCAAGGCTGCTGACTTAGATCCAGGCACTACGGGCATTAACTTGAAGCAGGATCAGAGGTGACGAAGCGCATTAGCGCTTCGTCCATTGTAAAATAGCGGGAACAATCTATTTTTTGGGGCCAGGCTGCAGGGTCACTGGTTGGGCCAGTGCATCGGTGGCTTCCGCTGGCGGCTTGTCGTCCAGACTTTTTTTCGCCCCGCAGGCCACACATTCCATCCACTGGCTGTCGCCATCGATAATGCGCTGTATCTTGTCCATCTGCCCACATTCCGGGCAGGTTGCCCCGGCAATAAACTGGCGTTTCATAACATTCCTCCGCTTAACGGCAAACACCCGATGCCGGACACATTGCCGTCGGGCATCGGGCGTTTGGCATCAAGCGTTTTATCCATTAATACCGCAATGACGCAGCAGTGGCTCCACGCTGGGCTCGCGGCCACGGAATGCCTTGAACAATTCCATGGGTTCGCGGCTGCCGCCCTTGGCGAGAATTTCCGTGCGGAACGCGCGGCCGGTTTCTTCGTTGAACTCGCCTTCTTCTTCAAAGCGGGAATAGGCATCTGCCGATAGGACTTCTGCCCACTTGTAGCTGTAGTAACCCGCCGCATAACCGCCGGCAAAAATATGCCCGAAGCTGTTGGGGAAACGGTTAAAGGCGGGCGGTTGAATAACCGCCACCTGTTCGCGCACTTCATTCAATACCTGATAAATATTCAGGCCCGGTTGATACTCCGCGTGGATTCGCATATCGAACAGGGAAAATTCGATTTGCCGCACCATCTGCATGGCACACTGAAAGTTTTTCGCGGCAAGCATCTTTTCCAGTTTTTCTTTCGGCAGCGGCTCACCGGTTTGGTAATGGCCGGAAATCAGCGCGATGCCTTCCTCGGTCCAGCACCAGTTTTCCAGAAACTGGCTGGGCAGTTCCACCGCATCCCAGGCCACGCCATTAATTCCGGAAATACCGGACACGTCTTGCTCGGTCAGCATGTGGTGCAGGCCATGGCCGAATTCATGGAACAGGGTGACCACTTCGTCGTGGGTCAACAGGCCCGGCTTGCCACCGGCGGGCGGTGCAAAGTTACAGGTCAGGTAGGCGACCGGGGTTTGCAGGCTGCCGTCGGGCTGGCGGCGACGAATACGCGCATCGTCCATCCAGGCGCCACCGCGTTTCCCGGTGCGGGCATACATGTCCAGATAGAAAGCCGCACGTACACTGCCATCATCATCCACCAATTCGTAGAAGCGCACATCCTCGTGCCAGGTATCCACGTCTTTTCGTTGTTTGAACTGAATGCCGAACAACTTGCCAACTACAGAAAACATGCCATTGATAACCGTGTCCGCCGGGAACCAGGGGCGCAGCTCTTCTTCGGAAATATCGTAGCGTGCTTCACGCAAACGTTCGCTCCAGAAACCGATATCCCAGGGGTTTAAATCACCGGCGCCTTGCTCCGCCGCAAAGGCTTTCAGTTCTGCCAGCTCCTGTTCCGCCTGGGGCTTGGCGCGGCGGGCCAGGTCTTCGAGAAACTGTACGACCTCATTCACATCCCGCGCCATTTTGGTGGCCAGGGATTCTTCCGCGTAATTGGCGAAGCCCAGCAATTGAGCCTGCTTGTGCCGCAGCGCAAGGATCTCATCCATGATCGCCGCATTATCAAACTGGCCCGCCTGCGGCCCCTGATCAGAAGCCTTGGTGGTCCAGGCGGTGTACATTTCCTTGCGCAATTCTGCGTTTTTACAGTGGCTCATCACCGCAATAAATACCGGGGCATCCAGGGTCAGTAGCCAGCCGTCTTTTTCGTCGGCTTTGGCGCGATCAGCAGCACCGGCCTTGGCGCTGTCGGGCAAGCCATCGAGTTCGTTTTCATCGGTGATGTGCTTGCTCCACGCCTGGGTAGCATCAAGGGCGTTGTCCGAGAATTTACTGGTCAGTTCAGACAAGCGCTTGGAGTTCGCCATATATTGCGCTTTCTTTTCCTCCGGCAGATCCACCCCGGACAAACGAAAATCACGCAAGGTGTTGTCGATATCTTTCTGCTGGGCTTCGTTCAGTGTTAACCACTGTTCGCTGTCACGCAGCGCCTGATAGGCCGCACAAAGCGCCGCATTTTGTCCCACCTCAGTCCCGTATTCGCTAAGCAGGGGCAAGCAACTGTTGTAGGCATTGCGCAAGGCTTCATTCTGGGCCACAGCATTCAAATGCCCGGCCGGGCCGAAAGCCTTGCCAAGTCGGTCATCTTCCTGGTCCAGCGCCTGTACCAGATGCGCGTAGTCGAAGTTTCCCTCCGCCAGCACCTGCTCAATACGGGCACGGCCCTCTGCCACCAGCTGCTCCACGGCAGGAAGTACATGCTCGGGCTGGATCTGTGAAAAAGGAGGAAGTGCCGGGTAATCAATCAGCGGATTGTTGCTCATGGGTGTCCTGTCCTGCTCCGGGTTCAGCGTGTGTCTGCGCGGCTGGCAACCGATGGCGAGCGGTATCGTCCGGCTGCAACAGCGTCTGGAATATCAGCCACTTGCTTAGCAGAAAAACGCCAAGCAAGATCAATATGGCTATCAGTATACGAGCGGGCGTCTGCAAAAGGTGCCCCTGTAACCATGAATTTGAACTATCGAGTGTATCAGTGATGGGGATTCGCCGCTTTGAAGACAAGGCCCCGCAGTTGGGTAAACGGGTATATGTGGACGAGGACGCTACGGTGATCGGCGAGGTCACTCTGGGCGACGATTGTTCCGTGTGGCCGAAGGCGGTAATCCGTGGCGACATGCATGCCATCCGCATTGGCGCCCGGGTCAGCATTCAGGATAACGCAGTGCTGCACATTACCCACGACTCCACCTTCAACCCCGGCGGCTTCGGGCTGCAGATCGGCGACGATGTGACCCTCGCTCACCAGGCCATGCTGCACGGCTGCACCCTGGGCAACCGAGTCATGGTGGGCATGCAGGCGATCATCATGGACGGCGCCATCGTGGAAGACGATGTCATCGTCGCCGCCGGCTCCCTGGTCGGGCCGGGCAAACGTCTGGAAAGCGGCTATCTGTATCGCGGTCAACCCGCGCGACAGGTGCGTCCACTCACCGAGGAAGAGAAAGCCTTTTTGCCCTATGTGGCGGGGAATTATGTGCGCTTGAAAGACCGGTATTTGAAAAGCAGCAGCTAGCGACGAGCAGCTAGCTGCCAGAAAAACATTAAACCGGCTGTAAAAATCACCGATCTCGAGGAACTTTTCCGGTTTTTCCTATCTTTTTTCGTAGCTCGTAGCTCGTAGCTCGTAGCTCGTAGCTCGTAGCTCGTAGCTCGTAGCTCGTAGCTCGTAGCTCGTAGCTCGTAGCTCAGATCTGCCACATGAAGGACATATTGCCGAAGCTGAAGGTGTCATCGCTGCTACGCAGGGGCGATGTGGAACTTTGCAGTGTCAGGGTGAACGAAAAACGGTCCCAGTGAACACCACCGCCCAACACTAACCCCAACACGCCATCGCGGGCTTCCACATCGTATTCTTCGGCATGGTGTTCCAGGTAGGAGTAACCGATGTATTCACCGAAGCTGGCCACAAACGCTTCCCAACCAAACCCGCTGCCATCGAACAGGCCCACCAGTGAACCGGTCGTGCCGATACCGGCATAATCGGGAATAAAGTTGCGCGGCAGGTTTCTGCCCACCCGGAGAAACCCGCCCGCCGTTGCCGTCCCATGGAAGTTGTTGGCATCCACGCCCCAGGCATACCCCAGCTCGCCCTGAAATCCCGAGTCCCATTGGAACTGGTGAAAGCGGCGGGCGTTAATAAAGTAAACTCCACCGATCAGGTCGGTTCCCAGCTGGTTATCCCAGCCCTGCGGTTCGGTGGAGCCGGTTACCTTGTGGACCAGTTTCTGGCTTTGCTCCGCCCCGGACTCCGGGCCGACCACCCCCAGGCGCACGCCGTAACCAAACAGGCTGTCGCCGTTCCAGCTGAACAAACCCATCTCCAGATTGCTGTATCCCGCATAGGGCAAGTCCGCGTAATTGGGGGCGCTTTGGCTGATATCCGCCGGGGTGATCATGACCTGTTCCAGACTCAGCGTCAGGGCATGTTTCTCATCATCCAGGCTGATACCCGGCAAGGGTGACAACACGCCCGCCAGACCACAGGTAACACTGCCATTACTGTCGCAATGGTCATGGGCATCGCCCACCCAGCTAATGCGCACACCATTGGTGTACTGCCCATCAGCACCGACGAACAGGTCGTTATCCCAGGAGAAACCCAGCGTGGAAGCCAGCACCGGCAGTGGTAAAAAAACGCTTAATAACAGAACAAAACGCAGGGACATACTTCACCCAGTGATAACGGGCTCAAGAGCCCCGAGCACGTACGATACCGTCGAAACGTGATTAAAAACGCCAGCGGCGCTGCATCACCAGAAACGCAAACGACGCAGACCAGGTTATCAGTATCAAACCATTCAGTGCTTGCACCCCGGCAATCAAACGCAGGGTACCCACCGGGAACAGATCCCCCAGCCCCAGAGAGGTATAGCAAGCGGCAGAAAAATACAGGTGGTCAAGAAAGCTGCCGTTCACCGCCCCACCAATACCCATGGCGGTGTCCCCCACATCCAGCAGCAGGTACACCCAGGCATAGAGGCTGATTTCCACCATATGGGCCGCGAACATGGCGATAACAACCACCAGGATTTCACCCCGAAAATCCGGCCAACGTTTAAGCAGGCCAGACAGCCCCGCCAGCGTCCAGTAATGCAGCGTCACCGTGGTCAGCACCATGGCCAGGCTGACCACGGAGGCATACACCACTTCGTACATTACCGCGCCATCGCTCATGGCAGGCTAGCGCAACGAGGCCATGACAGGGGCCGTATCCGGGCGCCAGCCACGCCAGATCTCAAAGGCTTCGGCAGCCTGTTCAACAAGCATACCCAGCCCGTCCGCCGTGGCCGCCGCGCCTTGCTGCTTTGCCCAGCGCAGGAACGGTGTCGGCTCATTGCCATAGACCATGTCATAAGCCACCGCGCCCTCTGCCAACAAGCCATCCGGCAGCGCGGGCATCTCGCCTTGCAAACCGGCGGAGATGGCATTGATCACCAAATCGAACTGGCCCATGAGATTATCCAGGCCGCCGCCCAACACCGGCGGCCCTTCGCCTTTCATCACGTTGGCGGCCAGCGTTTCCGCTTTCTCTTTGCTTCGGTTGGCAATGCGCAACAAGGTGGGCTCTTCCGCCAGCAACGGACCCAGTACACCTCGTACTGCACCGCCTGCGCCCAGGATCAGCACCCGTTTTTTGCGGATGCTCCAGCCCTGATTGTCGCAGATATCTTTCACCAGCCCGGCGCCATCGGTGTTATCGCCGTGCAACTGCTCGCCATCCCACCACAGGGTATTCACTGCACCGGCCTGGTCGGCTCGCTCGGTGATGGCATCGCACAATGCAAAAGCCTGTTCTTTGAAGGGTACCGTGACATTGGCGCCCAACCCGCCGGCATTCCGAAAAGCCTGAACCGCGCCGGCAAAATCATCCAACGGCGCTTCACGCTTTTCATACTGCACAGCGTCGCTACGCTGAGCGGCAAACGCATGGTGAATATCCGGCGAGCGGGAATGATTCACTGGATTGCCAAAAACACAATACAACCCAGCTTCTAACGCGGTTTTCTCAGCCGTCATACCCACTCCCGGTGAATCAAAAATTTCTGGTAAAGCTCAATCTCGGCACTGTCCGGTTCGGGGTGGTAATCGTAGTCCCAGCGCACCAGCGGCGGCAGTGACATCAGGATGGACTCGGTACGGCCACCGGATTGCAGACCAAAAATCGTGCCGCGGTCGTAAACCAGATTGAACTCCACATAACGGCCGCGACGGTACAGCTGGAACTGACGCTCGCGCTCGCCATAATCGTGGTCTTTACGGCGCGCCAGGATCGGCTGATAGGCGGGCACATAGGCATCGCCCACACTGCGCATCAGGGCAAAGCTGGTGTCGAAATCAAAGCGGTTCAGATCGTCAAAGAACAAGCCGCCCACACCACGGGGCTCATCCCGGTGCTTGAGATAAAAGTAGTCATCACACCAGGCTTTGAATTCCGGGTAGATCTCGCTACCGAACGGTTCACAGGCGTCGCGGGCCGTCTGGTGCCAATGCACAACGTCTTCTTCAAAACCATAGTAGGGTGTCAGATCGAACCCGCCGCCAAACCACCACACCGGGTCTTCACCGTCTTTTTCCGCCACGAAAAAACGCACGTTGGCGTGGCTGGTCGGTGCATAGGGGTTTTTCGGGTGGATCACCAGCGACACGCCCATGGCCTGGAAACTGCGCCCGGCCAATTCGGGACGGGCGGCCGTGGCGGATGGCGGCAACTGATCGCCAAACACATGGGAAAAATTGACCCCGCCTTTTTCGATCACCGCGCCATTTTCCAGCACTCGACTACGGCCGCCGCCGCCCTGTTCGCGCTCCCAGCTGTCTTCACGGAAGGTGGCGGAGCCATCTTCGGCGCCCAGTGCCTCGCAGATACGGTCCTGCAGATCCAGCAGGTAGTCTTTCACCGCCTGCAGTGAAACCTCTGACATGGTGCTTTCCCCGGATGCGGTCGGTGTGTTCACGGGCGCAAAATGCGCCCGCTTTCCAGATCAATAATGGTAGAGGGTTTGCTCGCCCGGTCACAGGCGCCGCTGACAATAAAGTCGAGTTGATCGCCCAGCTGCCGGGCCACCTGATAGCGATTGCGCGCTGCCGGGCGGCCGCTGATGTTGGCGCTGGTGGAAATGATCGGCTGCCCGGCCAGCCGGCACAGCTGGCGAGCCATCGGATGGTCCGGCACGCGCACCGCCACCTTGCTATGCTTCCCGCGCACCCAGCCGGGCAGATGTTCATTGGCCTCAACCAGATAGGTCACCGGCGCCGGCCATTGCTGCTGCAACCGGGCCGCCTGCTGGTCGTTCAGGCGCAGATACGGCGCCAGCTGCGCCAGGCTTTCACCAATCAGAATCAGCCCTTTGCTCACCGGCCGCTGCTTGATGGCCAGCAGCTGCATCACCGCGTCCTGGTTGAACGGGTCGCAGCCAAGGCCGTAGACGGACTCCGTAGGGTAGGCGATTACCCCGCCCGCCTGAATAATCTGTGCCGCGCTGAGCAGATGCTGGTCCATGACGACGCCCTGAAAGCAAAAGCGGCAAATTACCCTGCACAGCCCGGCGACTCAAGTCTGCCGATCAGACATCGCTGGTCTGGCGTTTCAGATAGCCGCCCGCCACCCGTTCCACCCAGCCCTCCAGCTCCAGATCCGCCAGCTGCCCGGCCAGCTCGGGCATGGGCATCCCGGTACGCTCCTGCAACGCATCCAGCGAGTTCAGGCCACTGGTCAGGTGGGCAAGCAGCGCCGGCGGGTCGCAACGAATGCCACTGGCTTCCACGCTACGCTGGAAATCCCCAAAGGCCTGAAAAATATCGTCCACGGACTCCAGCCAGTTGGCGCCATCGCGCAACAACTGGTGGCAACCCTTGCTGAGTGGATTATGGATACCGCCCGGAATCGCAAACACTTCACGCCCCTGGGACAGCGCCGTCCGTGCAGTGATCAGCGACCCACTCTTGATGGCTGCCTCCACCACAATGGTGGCCAGGCTGAGCCCACTGATAATGCGATTACGCATGGGAAATTGAGCCGGCAGCGGGCGCGCGCCCGGTGCAAATTCCGATACCAGCGCCCCGCCGTTCTCCACAATCTGGCTGGCCAGCAGGCCATGGCGGGGCGGGTAGATACAATCCGGGCCACTGCCCATGACCGCCACCGTGCGCC
>NZ_NVWY01000061.1 GCF_002733835.1 Alcanivorax sp. | reverse complement strand
TCTCGGAAAGGGAACCACCCTGACCATCAAGACAAGACGCAACAGCTGCACGCTTCAGGCCACGCTGAGCATGCAAGGAGTTTTTCAGAGGTTCCCTAGCGTTTTTTCATGATTTCCCCCTTACTTTTGGCAAAGGCGGCAAGATTAATACCTAAGCCTCAGATGGAAAATCTTTTTCATATCATTGCGATATTACTTACACGCTTTTGAGAGATTTCGCACTGGCGACACCCATCGCCCCCATACATCCCAGCACCAGCAACGCCCAGTCGTTACCCAACATGGCCACCGCCGCACTGATACCGCCAACTGCCAGCAACAGCACGCCAATCACGGTATTGCTCACCGCCGTGTAATCGGTGCGCTTGGTGCCGCCCGCCATGTCCACCATGTAGGTCTTGCGGCCGATACGCACGCCGGCATGGGCAATCGCCAGGATGAAAAAGGCCACCGGGTACAACCAGTGCATCCCCGCTGCCTGCACACCAGACACCGACACCGCCCCCGCCACCACACACACCAACGCCGCCAGCGCGCCACCGCGAACCATCACGGTGCGGCTGGAGCTGTCCGCCATATAGCCCCACACCGTGGCACTCACCGCACTGGCCAGGCTCGACGCCAGCACGAAACTCCCCAACAGCAGCGCCAGGCTGGACTGCTCTTTGGCCAGCAACACCAGAAACGGCGACGCCAATGACGACGCCATCAGCAAGGCACGGGTAATCACGAAGCGCCGAAAAGGCGCATCGTCCTTCAACAGGGACAAGCTATTCCAGGCCTCGCGAAGGGCGTTGCTACCGCCCTCGCTGGCACCGGGATATTCATCCACGGACAGAAACACCAGCGCGGCCACCAACCAGGCCGCACCGGCACCGGCCAGCAGTGCACTGTAGAACAGGACGGAAGGGTCGCTGTCGCCACGGAAGATCAGCAGCGTCAGCCCGAAGGTCAGCGCGCCGGACAGCGTGGCCGACAGTCCGGTGAGCCGCCCACGGCGGGATTTGGGAATGCACTTGCCCTGCACATCCTTCATGGACACGGAACAGAAGCCCCGGCTGATGCTAAAGAGCACCAACAGGCCGACAATCCCCCACCCCGCAGCCAGGCCATCCAGCAGCCAGACCACCAACGCCATGCCCAGCACGGATAATCCCTGCAGCGCCGCCCCAAGCACCCAGAAGCCCTTACGCACCGGGTAGCGACGCACCATTGCGCCGATCATCAACTGTGGAATCAACGAACCGGACTCACGAATGGGCACCAGCAAGGCGGCCAGAGAACCCGGCGCGCCCACCGCGCTGATCAGCCAGGCCAGCACGGTTTTCGGGTTGATCAACAGGTCACCGATCTTGGTCAGGGTATTGGCGGCGATAATGCGAAAGAAGTTACCCGGTACCTCCCGGCAAGCGTCCTCACTAATGTCTGTACAGGTGCGCGCATCTTCATCGTTGGCCACTTTTTCATACAACGCGTCCACTACCGACTCTTTCTTCATACACTTCCTGATAATCGCTAGACGCCGAATGCCGGATGCCTGACGAAAAACACGCAGCCTGAAATGCTGTCGTTATTCCGACACGCTTTCCCCGCTTTGCGGCGCACAGGGGTTTGACGGGAAAGCAGCAGGCATGGCAGATACGCAGAACCACGAAAATACCGTCCCCAATTGGCAGGATACCATGGCAACCGCCGGGCTTTGATTGCGCCCCCACCGGGCGGGCTTTAGACTTTGCGACATCTCTTGCTAGCGAGTCATCATGTCGCAACAGAATCCCGACGTCTTGCCCCATGCCGCCGCCGGCTCCGTAGGGCTGATCGAGCCACAGGTTCACCACTTCGACACCCCGTTGGAGCTGGAATGTGGCCGTACGCTGCCGACCTATGATCTGGTTTATGAAACCTACGGCACCCTGAACCGCGACGCGTCCAACGCGGTGCTTATCTGCCATGCCCTGTCCGGCCACCATCACGCCGCCGGCTATCACCGGCCGGACGACAAACGCCCGGGCTGGTGGGACACCTGCATCGGCCCCGGCAAGGTCATCGACACGGACCGCTTCTTCGTGGTCAGCCTGAACAACCTGGGCGGCTGCCACGGCTCTACCGGCCCGGCGTCCATCAATCCGGAGACCGGCCAGCCCTGGGGCCCGGACTTTCCCATGATGACGGTGAAGGACTGGGTAAACAGCCAGGCACGATTGGCCGATGTGCTCGGCATTCAACGCTGGGCCGCGGTCATCGGCGGCAGCATGGGGGGCATGCAGGCCCTGCAGTGGTCCATCGATTACCCGGAACGCCTCAGCCATGCAGTGGTCATCGCCGCCGCGCCGAAGCTCTCTGCCCAGAACATCGCCTTTAATGAAGTGGCGCGACAGTCGATTCTGACCGACCCGAACTTCCACGGCGGGCGTTATTACCTGCATGATACCTACCCGCGCCAAGGGCTGATTCTGGCGCGCATGGTCGGCCACATCACCTACCTGAGTGACGACGCCATGCGCATGAAGTTCGGCCGCGACCTGCGCGCCGGGCGCTTCCATTTCGGTTTTGATGTGGAGTTTCAGGTGGAATCCTATCTGCGCCATCAGGGCGAGGTGTTTTCGCGCAACTTCGACGCCAACACCTACCTGCTGATGACCAAGGCGCTGGACTATTTCGACCCGGCCCGGGAATTCGACCACTCCCTGGAGCAGGCGCTCGCCAAACCCTCCTGCAACTTCCTGGTCATGTCGTTCACCTCGGACTGGCGCTTCGCGCCGGAACGCAGCCGGGAAATCGTCAACGGCCTGGTCCACGCCGGCCGCAATGTGAGTTACGCGGAAATCGACACGCCCAAGGGCCACGACGCCTTCCTGCTGGATATCCCCGAGTACACCAAACTGTTCGGTGCCTACATGCACAGGGTCGCCAACGAGGTGGAAAACAGCGCCAACGAAACCGAAAGCCGGACGGAAAATGCGGGAGCCAGTGCCGATGCGTGATGACCTGCAGCTAATCAGCGACTGGATTCCCGAAAACGCAACCCTGCTGGACCTGGGTTGCGGCGACGGCACCCTGCTGGCCCACCTGAAAACGCACAAGCAAACCGCCGGCTATGGCCTGGAAATCAACCAGGACAACCTAGCCGCCTGTTTTGAAAAGGGCGTGAATGTTCTGGAGCAGGATCTGGATGGCGGCCTGGGCAACTTCCAGGATCACCGCTTTGATTACGTGGTGATGACCCAGGCACTGCAAGCGGTGCTGCGCCCGGACCAGATCCTCAACGAAATGGTCCGCGTCGGTCGCGAAGCGATTATCACTTTCCCCAACTTCGGCCACTGGAAAGTCCGCGCTTACCTGGGCCTGAAAGGGCGCATGCCGGTGTCGTCTGCGCTGCCCTACGAGTGGTACAACACCCCGAACATTCACCTGTGCACCGTGCAGGATTTTGAAACCCACTGCCGAAAGCACGGCATTCGCATCCTCGAACGCCAGGTGATTAACCGTAATCACCGCACCAGCGTGCTCAGCAAATGGTGGCCAAACCTGTTCGGAGAAATCGCCATTTATCGGGTGAAGGGCTAAGCAGCTACGAGCTACGAGCTACGAGCTACGTACGTTAGACAGTGCGGAACTCGCGATCCAGTTTCCCGCTCTTTTATCTTTTTCTCGTGGCTCGCGGCTAGGCACTCGCAGCTAACAACGTCAGGAGTTCCGCATGGAAAAAATCGTACTCGCCTCCGGCAATGCCAAGAAACTCGCTGAAATGCAGCAGCTGCTGGCGCCGCTGAATATTGAAGTGGTCGCCCAAAGTGCATTCGATGTACCGGAAGCCGAGGAAACCGGCAGCACCTTTGTGGAAAACGCCATCATCAAGGCCCGCAATGCCTGCAAGCACACCGGCCTGCCTGCCATCGCCGACGATTCCGGGCTCGAGGTCGCCGCGCTGAACGGCAGCCCCGGCATTTTCTCTGCCCGCTTTTCCGGGGTCGGCGCCACCGACGCAAAGAACAATGCCCTGCTGGTAGAGATGCTCACCGAGATTCCGGAAGAGGCCCGCCAGGCCCGCTACGTGGCACTGATTGTATTAATGCACCACGAAGACGACGCCACCCCGTTAATCTGCCAGGGCAACTGGAACGGTCGCATCGTGCTGGAACCCCAGGGCGAGCAAGGCTTTGGCTACGATCCCCATTTCTTTGTGGAAGAAAAAGGCTGCACCGCCGCGCAGTTGCCCGCGGAGGAAAAAAATGCCATCAGCCACCGGGGCAAGGCCATGGGCATGTTGATTGAAGCACTGAAAGCCTAGCCGGTCGCCTGGTAACCCTCACCGCACCTGCGCTCCTCTCTGATAAGGTCAGGGTTTACCGTCAGCAAGGAGCCGCTTCGGTGCCAACCCCACGTCGCCCTCATCCACAGCATTGCCTCTGCCTTGCCCTGCTACTGCCTGCCGCCCTGAGCGAGGCCAACCCGCTACACGGCAGCGTGCAGACGCAATGGCACAGCCGCTATGTGAGCGAAGGCCGCGACAACCTCGATGGCCACAGCCTGCATAGCCTGGGCGGCGACCTGACAAAAGACCACGCGGCCCTGGGAGTTTGGCAAGCCTGGGGCGCTGGCAGCAGCGGCTACCGGGAGAACAACCTGTTCGCGGAGTACGCGCCGGGCATCGGCCGTTGGGAGCCGTACCTGAACGTGACTTACCTGCAGTTCCACGCGGACGACCCGGCACTGGACACCCCTGATGACGTGGAAGCGGGCTTCGGTGTTGCCACCCATCTACGGCCCTGGCTGGCCCTGCGCGCAGACAGCACCTGGAGCAAGCAGGCCGACGGTGCTTTCTATGCGCTATCGCTGGTGGGGGAACAGCCGCTCTGGGCAACCGGCATCGCGCAGCTGCGGCTGACACAAGCCTATGATCAGGGTTACGCCAGCGAAGATTATGACGGCCCCAATCACCGCGAAGTGGGCGTGATGCTCACCTGGCACTGCCACCGGGCAGTCAACCTGTGGGCCGGCTGGCAGCACAGCTGGGCCGGAGAAGATGTGCGCCGCGATGGCGGTGGTGACCTCAGCTGGGGGCAGGTCGGGGTGATGGGTTACTTCTGAGCCCGCGCCAACCAGCGGTCCAGCGCATTGGCAAACCGCCCCTTGTCCTGGTTGGAAAAACTGGCCGGGCCGCCGGTCTGCATCCCCGCCGAACGCATTTCTTCCATGAAATCACGCATATTCAGGCGTTCGCGCACGGTATCCTTGTCCAGCCAGTGACCACGGGGAGTCACCGCTTCCGCGCCTTTCTCCACCACTTCCGCCGCCAATGGTATGTCCTGGGTCACCACCAGGTCCCCGGCCTCACAGCGCTGCACGATTTCATTATCCGCCACGTCAAAGCCCTGCCCCACCTGAATGGAGCGGATCAACGGCGTACGCGGTACGGCGATATGCTGGTTCGCCACCAGGGTGCAGGGAACCTGCGCTCGCTGCGCAGCACGGAATAACACTTCTTTCACCGGACGCGGGCACGCATCCGCATCAACCCAGATATGCACCATATAAACCAGTTGATAATTGACAGTGGACAGTTGACAGCTAAAACCCAGGAAGCCCCATAGCTCGACGCAACTCTTTGTTTTTCGCTGTCCATTGTCAACTATCAACTATCAACCATTCTGCTACCATGCCCACTCTCTTCCCATTGCCTCAGCTGCTTCAACACTCATGCCCCTGACCAATCCGCCGCTTTCGCTCTACATCCACACCCCCTGGTGCGTGCGCAAATGCCCCTATTGCGACTTCAACTCCCATGAGCGGGGCGAGATTCCGGAAGCTGCCTACCTGCAGGCTCTGCTTACCGATCTGGAACAGGATTTACCGCTGATCGGTGACCGTCCGGTGGAAACGGTGTTTATTGGCGGGGGCACCCCCAGCCTGATGTCCGTCGACTTTTACCGGCAACTTTTCCAGGGTATTCGCCAGCGGCTGACCCTGCAGGCAGACGCCGAGATCACCCTGGAAGCCAACCCGGGCACCCTGGAAGCCGGCCGTTTCGAAGGCTTTCGCGCGGCAGGCATCAACCGCCTGTCTATCGGTGTCCAGAGTTTCAATAACGCGCACCTGCAAGCGCTGGGGCGCATCCACGATGCCAGCGCCGCCATCGCCGCCGCCCACCAGGCGCAAGCCGCCGGCTTCGACAATTTCAATCTGGATATCATGCATGCGCTGCCCGGGCAGAGCCACGCCCAGGCCCTGGACGATCTGCAGCAGGCCATCGCCCTGCAACCCACGCACCTGAGCTGGTACGAGCTGACCATCGAGCCCAATACCGTTTTCTACCGCGCGCCTCCGATCCAGCCAGACGGCGACGCCATGGCCGACACCGAACAGGCCGGCTTCGCCCTGCTCGCGCAGCACGGTTACCAGCGCTACGAAATTTCCGCCTTCGCGCAATCTGGACACCGCTGCCGGCATAATCTCAATTACTGGCAATTCGGGGACTATCTTGGCATAGGCGCCGGTGCTCACGGCAAGATCACTGACGCGACACAGGGCAGCGTGCATCGTTACCAGAAAACCCGAAAACCCGAGGACTACCTGGCCGACGCCGCCCATGCTCGCCGCCAGTACCAGTCCATTGCCCGCGAGGACCGCCTGTTTGAGGCCCTGCTCAACGGCTTGCGCTTGGTCAACGGCATCACTTGGCAGACACTGGAGGACGCCACCGGAGAGCCGGTCTGGCAATGGCAAAACGCCCTTGTCCCGCTGGAACAGCAGGGGTTGCTCGCCATCACAGACCAACGACTGGCCTGTACCGATAATGGTTTACGTCACCTGAACGGCTTGCTGGAAAAACTGGCAGCGGCGCGTCTGTAGGCGGCACGTTTGTCTGCACGACAACAAAAGCGCTTGAACCCTATTGCAAGGCTATTCACACTGAATGGCGGGATCACAAAAGATTATGACTATGACAAAAACACGCAGCGGGCGCGAACAAGCGCTGGCAGAAAGAGAACAGCTCTTTATTGAGGCAACTCGGCAACAGCTCTGCGATGAAGGCTTGCTGGGCGTGCAGATGGCGGCCATTGCCCGCAGCTGCAATTTTGCCACGGGCACACTCTATCACCACTTCGCCTCCAAGGAAGACCTGCTCATCGCGGTCTGCACCGAGCTGACCACCACGCGGCGGGAATACTTCGAGAAAGTCGCCCATTCCGACCTTCCCAACCGCGACAAGATGCTGGGCTTTGCTCTGGCCTACTCACTGTTTGCCCAGCATTACCCTGAACACTTCCGGCTCGAACAGTACATCATGACCGAAGTGGTCTGGCTGGCGTCATCACCCAGCCGCCGGGAGCAGTTCCTGACCGCCACCCAGCCCATTGGCAGGATGGTAGAACAGGTGGTGCGCGATGCCATTAGCAGTAACGAACTGGAAGACCATGGCCAGGACCCGCTGACATTCAGCATTGGCCAGTGGTCCATGTCCATGGGCATGCATACGCTGATCCATGCCGACGGCATCCTGGATATGTACGATCTGAAAGACCCTCACAGGTTGCTACTGCGCAACGTGCAGCTCCAACTCAATGCCATGCAATGGCAGCCGCTTGACGACACCCCCTTTGATGACGACGCACTGAGCAGCAAAGTAGCCAGCCTCTGCGACACGCTGTTCGCCGAGCTGTGCACTGAAAAAGGCAGTTGCCTCAAACTTGGTTGCGCCTGAGCCCCGTCTCGGCCGTCTGCCAACCATAAAAAAGCCCCGCAAGTGCGGGGCTTTTTTATGGTGCAATGAACAACGATTATTCTGCGCTGGCCACCGCTTCCTGTTCCTGTTTTTCGTTTTCCTGCAGTTCTTTTTCTGCCTTCAGGCTCTCGTGCTGAGCCGGCGTACAACCGAGGCAACGAACGAAAGTATTCTTGCCCGGATTCATCACCAGCACTTCACCGGCTTCTCCCGGATTGCCCCCCAGCAGGCTGAACGGCAGCGTGACCACATAAAGGCCTGCTCCCACCACCGTGGATGCCAGCAGCAATGGGCGCGCAAAAACCGCGTCGCCGATCATTGCCATTTCCCCCGGCCGATCCAGCTGTGATTCAGCCGCCTGTGCCGTGACGGGCGCCATGGCAGCAAACAGCATGGTGGAGGCGAGTACGGATGCCACTACCGGGCGCTTTGCTCGCTTCATGGTGAGTCCCTCTTGTATTTTTATAGTTAAAGTATCGCTGACATTGTTTCAGCTAAGTCGTTAATATTCCGACAATTGCATCACAATCTACACCTTTGTTCTTAGGCCAGCAATAGGTCCGGCGCTCAATCATTGATCAGCACCGACGCGAGGCGACTCCCCATCCTTCACCCCGTCACCGCTGGCATTGCGGGCAATAGGCCGTACTGCGCTGGCCATGCCTATCCGCCTTCAGGATGGCTTCGCATTGCAGGCAGGGCTGGCCAGCGCGGCCATATACATTCAGCGACTGGGCAAAATACCCGGGCTGACCATCCGCACGGGTAAAATCCTTCAGGGTCGTCCCGCCCGCCTCAATCGCCCGGGCCAGCACCACCTTGATGGCCTCAGCCAGCGCCTGATAGCGCGTCAGGGAAATACGCCCGGCCGCCCGTGATGGATGGATACCGGCCATAAACAGGCTTTCCTGGGCGTAAATATTGCCCACCCCCACCACCGTGGCGTTATCCATGATGAAGCTCTTCACTGCCACCTTTCGCCCCCGGGAACGGTCAAACATCCCCTCACCGCTAAAAGCCTCACTAAGCGGCTCCGGCCCCAGCGACTGCAACAGGCTGTGTGGCTCCTCGCCGGCCTGAAACAGCACCGTACCGAACCGGCGCGGGTCGTTGAAACGCAACGCCTTGCCGCTATCGAGCAGCAGATCCACATGGTCGTGTTTGCGCAATGGCAAGGTCGCATCCACCACCCGCAAGGTGCCGGACATGCCCAAATGAATCAGCACCTGCCCGTGCTCCAGCTCAATCAACAGGTACTTGGCCCGCCGGCGCAAGGCCACAACAGGGCAATCACGCAACGCATAAAGGGCCTCACTGACCGGCCAGCGCAGGCGCGGCTCACGCACCGTCACCGACGTCAAAATACGCCCCTGCACATGCGGACGAATGCCGCGCAGGGTGGTTTCCACTTCAGGTAATTCAGGCATAAAAAAGGCAATGAATAGTTAATAATTAGGGTCTTAGGAAGCAAATCACTCAATTGGACGCTCCCTGAGCAGTTTCAGCAGCCGCTTGTAGATATCCTCTCGGCGGTTGTTGAACCTGAAT
>NZ_NVWY01000060.1 GCF_002733835.1 Alcanivorax sp. | reverse complement strand
ATTTGAGCATGTAAGTCCTAAACACAATCACCCCGCCTCGGCCATCGAACGGAAGGCCTTTCTTTTTACCCATGCTTAGTTTTCACCAGAAGTGGCAGGCTAAGTATCGGTGGCCTGCCGGGATAGCCTAGAATGCCAGCACCATATCGGTGGTAAAGGCCCAGCCGTTACCGCCCAGCTGGAACGGCACACTGCTGTAACCCACGGGTGAATCCTTCAGGTAGAGGCCCTGCACGTTGAAGCGGAACTCCTTGCGCTTGAACGGGAACCAGTTGACGCCAACGCTCAGGTCGTGGGGGGTGCCGTATTCCCCCTGGATCTCGGAATAGGCCACATAGGGTTGCAGGGTTTTGGGAATGGCCATCATTGACGCCTGCACCTGGTAGCCCTTGTCGTCCAGTTCGTCTACGGGCAGCGGGCCGTTGGCATCAAACTTGTCTACCCAGCGGTGGTAGAACTCGGCCTCCAGGAACCAGCCCCGGTATTTCAGACCCGCATTGGCGGCGGCCATCTGGTAGGTGGCCTGGTCGATGGCGGTACCGTTGTTGAACGGATCCGCCTGAAAGATCAGGGTGCCGTCGGATAGCCGGATCTGGGAATTTTCGAATGAGTTCGTGCCGGGTTGTGCCTGGGCATCCTCGCGGCTATGGGTGAAGTGAATGCCGAAGCGGGTGGCCAGCTGTTCGTGGAACTCGTAGTCGCCCAGGCCTTCGCCAGGGCCGTACTCACCGGTGGTGGGCATCCACCACAGGGCACCGGATGCGGTGTTGAGCCCGTCATCCAGCTGGTTGCCACTGACGCCCAGCTGGCTGAGGTTGTTACCGAGCATGGCGCGGTACATCAGCCCTTCGGCAATTTGACCTTCTGCCCAGATGCCAGTGGTGTACGAGCCGCGAAAGAACTCATCCGCAATGGTGCGATGGTCGTTCTTCAGCCAGTTGGGGAAGGTGCCATTAGTAGATCGCGTGGAGGGCAGGGCACCGATGCCGGCATAGAGCTTGAATGCCGGGTTGAAGTGGTAGCCCAGGTTACCGGCCACCACTACCTGTGCCGGGTCACCCTGGCTGGTGTTGGACGTCCACGTGTAGAACAGATAATGCAGCTTGGGATCAAAGATCCAGCCCTTGAAGCTGATGTTCACTTTCTGGAACTGGAAGTCATTACGCGGATCAATGTTCGAGGTGCGCCCGAAATCATCGGTATAGCTGCGCTCGAAATCCTTCTGGTTCAGATAGCGGGTGTAGCTGAAGACCCCGAAGTTGACCTCACCCATGTCCGAGTTGAACAGATTGAAGCCCTTGCCCGGACGATAGCCCAAACTGCGCCCCGGGTTGTCAGCGGGGCGCCGGGGCGCGGGTGTACTTTCCCCGTACAATTCGGTTTCCAGCTGCTGGATACGCTGGTCGAAATCCTGGCTCTGTTGCTCCAGATTCTGGCGCATGGAGCGCAATTCCTGAAGCTGCTTTTCCACCGCCGGGTCGGTGGTTTCAGCCAGTACCGGATTGGCAAGCAAGGCAGCGCAGAGCGCCGCCGAAGAAGAGGTGATTTTTCGCATTCCCGAGTCCTTTATTATCCGCTTTTGCTGGTGTCATCTGCAGGGCAAACGTTGGGCGCGTTGTAGTCCAGGTCCATCAATCGGAAGTAGTTGGCACCCAGCGCTATGTTATGGAACGCCTCGTCGTTCAGGCCTTTCAGGGCGCGGCTGGTCACGTCCAGTTCCTTGCCATACTGGTCATCTGCTTTATAGCCGGCGGCCACAAAGTCGGTGCCTGGCAGAATGCGGGTGGAGTATTCGTTAAAGAAGGGAATGTAGATATCACCCCACTGGTGGTACTCGTTGTAGAGTACATCCCAGGAGATATCCAGCATCAGGTTCGGGTACTTGTCGAGCAGCCCCTTGAGGAGGGTGACATGCTGCACCGGGTTCATCTTGCCCAGCTCCTTGGATAGCCCCATATGCGCCCACACAATCTTGTTATCCGGGTAGGTGGCCAGGATGTGTTTCATCAGCGGCAGGTGTTCGGTGGGGTTGGCGTCGTTACCAAGATCGGAATGGAAGGTAACGGGAATGCCGCGCTCTTGCAGCACTGCCATGAACGGTGCCCATTTGTCGATGCTCTGCATGGTGGCCGGTTCGTGGTTGTTCTTCAGTAGTGCCTGTTTCACCACGTTCAGCTCGCCACTCCAGCTGAACATGCCCGGGTACTCCCGGTCATACAATTCAATCAGCTCCACCACGTTTTCCGGATGCGCCAGGTCCATGAAGGTCATGGACAGGGTGATGTGCAGGTTGTCGCTGGGGTAGGCCACGGTTTCCATGCCGTTGACGAAATCATTCTTGATGCTGGGCATGGCGGTGACGCCGGGGCAGTCCAGGTAGTAGTTACAACCGGAGTCCAGCTCCAGTATCTGGCCGATACCGAAATAGTTCACGAAGCGAACGCCCTGACCCTCCAGCATGGCGTGCAGCTTTTCCGGTGGAATGGCGGCACCACCAAAGGGGCGAGGGTGAAAATGGGCATCCACCAGCGGGGTGTAGGGTTCCTTTTCCCGGTCGTAGCAGGCCTGCTGTTCGCTGGGCTGTTGCAGGGACTCAAGCGTGCGCTCATTGGCAGTGCGTGTATCGGTAGCTGTGGTAGCACAACCGGTGATCAACATGGCCACAGGAAGGGCGACAAGAGACTGGATGAGGCGCGGTGAAACAACGGCAGCTGACAGCTTGCCGAGAATATCCCTATTCATGATGAATTCCCTGAGTTTTTATTGGTACCGGATTCACTGAATCGGTCTTGTTTGATACTAGGAGAAAACGTACAGGCCTACCACCAGCGCAGCCACGTATTGCGAGTGGGTGTGACAGAGCCAACAGTCCCTGTTCCTGCCTGACGCTGGTGGCTCATCGACAGTCTCAAGGTAGACGCTCGGTGCGAATCTGTAGATGGTCTACTTTCTGCAAGGAAAACAATAAGTAAGGGCTTGTTTACTTTGTGCGGGTAAATGACCCCGGTTGGTTTTTTATGTCAGGTTTCGCGCACTTTTCTCATGGTGGGTGCGAAGAACCCGTGGAACACTCGTGGCCCTGAATAATGTATTCACACGGAGATTTGCCATGGGCGCGGTTCTGGATAACAGCAATGTGAATGAAGCACAGGGGTGGGCGACCCGGGCTGTCGCCCGTCAGCGTAACTACTTTGAATCCGGGGCGACCCGCAGTTATGAATTTCGTCTGCGGCAGCTGAAAAAGCTGAAAGACGCGATTGTTCAGTACCAGGGCCAGATTCAGGACGCCCTGCATGCAGATATCGGTCGCCCGCCCTTCGAGGCCTACATTGAAATCAGCACGGCCATCGAGGACTTAAAACACACTATCAAGCACCTGAAAAACTGGATGAAACCCAAGCGTGTGGGCACCAGCATGTGGGCGCAGCCGGGTCGCAGCCGTATTGAGTCTACACCGCAGGGTGTCACCTTTTTGCTTGGCCCTTACAACTATCCGTTTCTGTTATTGGTGCAGCCGCTGATCGGGTCCATTGCCGCCGGCAACACGGCTGTGTTGAAGCCCTCATCCTTGAACCCCACCGTGGCGGATGTGGTCGAGAAGATCATCAAACAGTGCTACAGCGACGAATATGTGGCGGTGTTCAAGGGCAGTACCGAGGTGACCAATGAGCTGCTCGAAGAGCGCTTCGACCATATCTTCTTCACGGGTAGCCCACGGGTGGGCCGTATCGTCATGGCCGCCGCTGCCAAGCACCTGACCAAGGTAACGCTGGAGCTGGGCGGCAAGAGCCCCACCATCGTGCATAAGGACGCCAACCTGAAAGTGGCCGCCCGCCGGATTCTCGCCGGCAAGATGTTGAATGTGGGGCAGACCTGCGTGGCGCCGGATCACATCCATGTGCATGCGGATATCAAGAGTGCCTTCGAGAAGGAAATGGTTGCTACGTTGAAGGAATTCTACGGCGATGACCCGAGCCAGAGCCCGGACCTGGGGCGCATGATCAATGATCGCCACTTTGATCGGGTGGCTGGCTTGATCAATCGCGACAAGCTGCTGGCAGGCGGCGAGACCGACAAGGCCCGGAAATATATCGCCCCGACCCTGCTCAAGGACGTGACCATGGATGACACGGTCATGCAGGAAGAAATTTTTGGCCCGGTGCTGCCCATGCTGACTTACTCGTCCATGGAGGAGCTGATAAGCAACCTCAAAAAACTGCCGGAACATCCGCTGGCGTTATACCTGTTCACTGGCAGTGAACACGTGGAGCGCCAGGTGCTCGACAATACCCAGTTCGGCGGTGGCTGCATCAACAACACCGTGATGCATGTGGCCAACCCCAACCTGCCGTTCGGTGGCGTGGGCGAAAGTGGTATGGGGGCTTATCACGGGCAGAACTCCTTTGATGTTTTTTCTCACAAGCGAAGCATCCTGAAGGCGACGACACTGTTCGACATCAAGTTCCGTTATGCGCCTTACAAGGATAAGGTCAACATGATGAAGAAGCTGATCAAATAGGCGGATTCCTCAGGCTCTCTGTCCGGCTGCAGGGCAATTCAAGCCTTGGAGGAGACGCAAAAGTACAGCGGTAATGGGGTTCAGGAGCGGGTGTAAAGCCGGCGTCTGGCCCTTTTTTATTACTCTTATAACCTTCGCACGCGTGGTTCCGGCCACCCCCTTTCCTCTTCCCTCCTTGTCATATTTTCTGCGTCTCCCACGGGTTTTTGTGATGACCGTTGCCCGTTTGGGTGAAGGTTGTGTGAAGTTCTGACTGCCAGGCTGGCGCTTTGTGCTTGTTGCCTCTCAGGCGTTACATTACGAAGGGGTTGGGCCGCAAGCAATGGTGACGGTCTATCGGCGATCTTTTCGTGTTTGGGAAAAACTATCGGCGTATTTGCCAAAGCCAACTGGCCGGGGGCGAGGGTTAAGGGATATAACTGGATCAACAGCTAACACACACTCAACAGGGAGAGAGTCATGGCTGATGCAAGTCAATGCCCGATGCATGCCGCAGGTGGCGGAACGACCAACAAGGACTGGTGGCCAAACCAGTTGCGTCTGGATCTACTCAACCAGCATTCCTCACTGTCGAACCCCATGAGTGTGGATTTCGATTATGCCAAGGCATTCAACAGCCTGGATCTGGAGGCGGTGAAAAAAGATCTACATGCGGTAATGACCGATTCACAGGACTGGTGGCCGGCGGATTTCGGCCACTACGGTGGGCTGTTTATTCGGATGGCCTGGCACAGTGCCGGTACCTATCGCATTGGTGATGGGCGTGGCGGCGGTGGCCGTGGCCAGCAGCGTTTTGCCCCGCTCAATGGCTGGCCGGATAACGTGAACCTGGACAAGGCCCGTCGTTTGATCTGGCCGGTGAAACAGAAATACGGCAGCAAGATTTCCTGGGCAGATCTGATCATTCTTACCGGTAACGTGGCACTGGAATCCATGGGCTTTAAAACCTTTGGCTTTGCCGGTGGCCGTGAAGATACCTGGGAACCGGATCAGGATGTGTACTGGGGCCGTGAACATGAATGGCTGACCAACGAAAAACGCTTCGATGGCAAGCGTGATCTGGAAAACCCCCTGGCTGCCACCATGATGGGGCTGATCTATGTGAACCCGGAAGGCCCCAATGGCGACCCGGACCCGAAAGCCGCCGCCCACGACATTCGCGAAACGTTTGCGCGCATGGCCATGGACGATGAAGAAACCGTTGCCCTGATTGCCGGTGGTCACACCTTCGGCAAAGCCCACGGTGCCGGTGACCCGGAAAAAGTCGGCCCCGACCCGGAAGGCGCCGGGTTGGCGGAGCAAGGCTTGGGCTGGCGTAGCAGTGTGGGTACCGGTAAGGGTGACGACACCATGGGCGGTGGCCCGGAAGTGACCTGGTCGCAGACGCCGACGCAATGGAGCAACTACTTTTTCGACAATCTGTTCGGCTTCGAGTGGGAACTTACCGAGAGCCCGGCCGGGGCCAAGCAGTGGGTGGCGAAAGATGCCGAACCACAGATGCCCTATGCCCAGGACAAGAGCAAGAAGCACAAGCCGATGATGCTGACCACGGACTTGTCGCTGCGCTTTGATCCGGCCTACGAAAAAATCTCCCGGCGCTTCCATGAAAACCCGGACCAGTTCGCCGACGCCTTTGCGCGGGCCTGGTTCAAGTTGACCCACCGGGATCTGGGGCCGCGTGCCCGCTACCTGGGCCCGGAGATTCCAGACGAGGAGCTGATCTGGCAGGACCCGGTGCCTGAGGTGGATCATGAGTTGCTGGACGACAAGGACATTGCTGCGCTGAAGAGCCAGATCCTGGATTCCGGCCTCAGTGTGTCCGAGCTGGTGTACACCGCCTGGTCGTCTGCTGCCACCTTCCGTGGCGGTGACAAGCGTGGCGGTGCCAACGGTGCCCGTATCCGTCTGGCCCCGCAGAAAGACTGGGAGGTAAATCAGCCGGAGCAACTGGCGCGGGTATTGAAAACCCTGGAAGGGATTCAGGCGGACTTCAGTAATGGCAATAAAAAGGTGTCGCTGGCGGACCTGATCGTACTGGGCGGCTGTGCGGCCATCGAGAAGGCGGCCAAGGCGGCGGGCGTCACTATTACCGTTCCGTTCTCGCCGGGCCGTACCGATGCCAGCCAGGAGCAAACCGATGTGGCGTCGTTTGAGCCACTGGAGCCAAAAGCCGATGCGTTCCGCAATTATCAGCAGGCGCGTTTCTCCATGGGCGGCGAGCACCTGATGATTGACCGGGCGCAATTGCTCACGCTGACGGCCCCGGAAATGACGGTGCTGGTTGGTGGCCTGCGCGTGCTGGGCGCCAACTACGGCGGCAGCCAGCTGGGTGTGTTTACCGAAAAACCCGGCACCCTGAGCAACGATTTCTTTGTGAATCTTCTCGATATGAATACCGAGTGGAAGCCGGTATCCAGTGATGAAGAAGAATTTGAAGGCCGGGATCGTGCCAGTGGCGAATTGAAGTGGACCGGCAGCCGTGTGGATCTGGTGTTCGGTTCCAACTCGGTGTTGCGCGCCCTGGCTGAGGTTTACGCCTGCTCTGATGCCCAGGAAAAGTTCGTCAACGATTTTGTGGCGGCCTGGACCAAGGTGATGGAGCTGGAGCGTTTTGACCTGAAGTAGTTTCTTTCTCTTCACGGTAAAAGAAAAC
This sequence comes from Alcanivorax sp., assembly GCF_002733835.1. Lineage (GTDB taxonomy): Bacteria > Pseudomonadota > Gammaproteobacteria > Pseudomonadales > Alcanivoracaceae > Alcanivorax. Next base: position 3,677 of record NZ_NVWY01000060.1, on the reverse strand, counting down.
GGCGCGCTGTTATCAGCGCGCCGTTTTTTATGGCGTTTTATGTGGGCTACAGCGTACTCGCCGAAGGTTGATCTGTGCCTCCGGCAGCAGCAAATCCCCAGGCATGTCGTCTTGTGCATCGTTTGCTGCGTGATCAGAGCTGTTCAATACGAGCTGATTGGGTAAGGCTGTCAGGTATATGCCGGAAGTGCCGGCAAGGCTGCTTATAAAAATGGGAGAGAACACCGTGACCGCATTACCTGAATACCGCTCCTTCGATGTTGCCGTAGAAAACCATATTGCCCATGTGCAATTCAGCCGCCCGGAATCCATGAACAGCATGAACAAGGATTTCTGGCTGGAGCTGCCCCGTTGCCTGCGGGATATCGAGACTGGCACTGACGCCCGCGTGGTGGTGATGTCCTCCACCGGCAAGCACTTTTCGGCCGGGATGGATCTGTCCGTATTCTCCGATGCAGACGCTGTGCCCATGGCTGGCGATCCGGGGCGCATGGCAGAAAACCTGCGCCGGGTGGTGCTGCAGCTGCAGGATTGCCTGAGTGTACTGGAGCAAGTACGCATGCCTGTGCTGGTGGCGATTCAGGGCGGCTGCGTGGGCGGTGCGCTGGACCTGGTGTGCGCGGCAGACAGCCGCTATTGCAGCCAGGATGCGTTCTTCACCATCAAGGAAACCAGCCTGGGAATGACGGCAGACGTGGGTACGCTGCAACGCCTGCCCAAGCTGATGCCCCAGGGGTTGGTCCGTGAGCTGGCCTATACCGGCCGCAATTTCAGCGCCTGGGAAGCGGCGGAGCAAGGGTTGGTCAACCGGGTTTATGATGATGCCGAAAGCATGTTGGCAGGGGTGATGGAGATTGCCAAAGAGATCGCTGCCAATTCTCCCCTGGCCGTTCTGGGCTGTAAGGAAATGCTTAACTACAGCCGTGACCACAGCGTGGAAGACAGCCTTAAATACATGGCCACCTGGCAGGCGGGCATGTTCCGCCACGATGACATGATGTTGTCGTTTCAGGCCAAGGCGAAAAAGCAGCAGGCCGACTACCCGGATTTGATGCCGGTTAAAGGTTTGTTTGAGCAGTAGGGCTGAATCCTGATTCGTAGGTCTGCTTAGGCGTAGCCGTAAGGTGACAATGAGTGTTTCTGTGGCCTTGCCCGTTGGATGTCGGATTACACCTTTCAGGTTAATTCGACCTACTCCTCAATGGGAGTGGGGGCTAACAGAGGGGGGTAGGAGAGTGTGGCAGGGGGGTAAGGTGTTCTTTAGAGAATCAAAAAAGGCGCCACAAGGGCGCCTTTTTTTACTGGAACAATCGCTTACAGAGCGACGATGTTCTCAGCTTGCGGGCCTTTCGGGCCCTGGGTCACGGTGAACTCAACCGCTTGGCCTTCGGCCAGGGTCTTGAAGCCGGAACCTTGGATGGCGCTGAAGTGAGCGAAAACGTCCGGGCCGTTTTCCTGCTCCAGGAAACCAAAACCTTTTGCTTCGTTGAACCACTTAACGGTGCCTTTAACTGTAGACATATCTCTAATCCTGAAAAATGAAGTTTTGCCTTTACGGCAGGTGTAGCTGAAAAACGGAGACTTGGACTTCAGAACTGCAGGACGAGTTATACAATGTAAACAACGAAATGGAGTACGTGATTCAAGCGCGATCTTTTAGCTGGGCCAGAACATAACCCTATTATTGCTCCGTGTACAGCTAAATCGTACCGGATCGACGTTCGGGGAGGGCGGTCCGCGCTGATTGGGGGCGCTCGCCCATGGCCTGGCGTGGTGAGAGCAGCCAGAGTGCTATGCTGGGCGCATCTTAGCCAATAGCGAGGCCGTCGTGCCCCCACTGACCTGGCTTAACAGAGCCCGCCCACAGAAATTGCCCTTCCGGCGCCGCGTCACCCGTGCCGCCGTAGCGTTGATTTATCGCGGCGGGATAACCGAGGGCGAGCTATTCTTTATCCAGCGCGCTCATCGCCCCGGCGACCCCTGGTCCGGAGACATGGCCTTCCCCGGTGGGCGCCTGCAAACCGGGGATACCTCCAGCCGTGACACCGCCATGCGTGAAACCGTTGAAGAAACCGGGCTCGACCTGTACCAGAGCGGGCACTACCAGGCGCGCCTGACAGACCGACTGACCCGCCACCACAGCCGCTGGCGGCCCATGGTGGTCACGCCCCATGTGTTTGCCTGGCAGGGCGACGACGTGCTGCGCCTGAACCACGAAGCCCGCCACGGCGTATGGATTCCGCTGGACTATCTCAGCAACCCGGATAACCGAAGTACGCTTGCCCTCCGCACGCCCGTGGGGCGGGTTACTCTGCCGTGCTGCCGTTATCAGGGGTACTGCATCTGGGGGTTGAGTTATCGAATGACGGTGGAGTTTTTGGGGCGGCGGTGAGGGTTGCATGGGGCTGCTTGGGCGAGTCCATTCTCGGGAATCGGAGCAGGCCAGCAAGGAAGTGGTGCGTATCTTCAGTTTAGGCCCCTGCTTCGTTTGCGAGTGTGGGCTGTCGGGCGGAAATTTCCGAAGAAAGCCTCCGCCTGTCGCGCCACTCTTATCCTTCCTGCTGCGCAGCTATGGAGGGTACGTTTTTCTTGGCGTGTTGGTTCTGCGCTTCCGGTCGTTGCCATTCCGGCGTCGCCCACAGGTGTTTCAGTCGCAGCCACAACGGCCCCGGCCTGGCCATATCCTTAAACATTGCAATGAACTCATGCAGCGTCAGGGTGATCGGGTTGTAGCTGTGGATCTGGCGGGTAATGCCATACTCCGGCGGCAGGTCGTCGCGCTCTTCCACAAAGGTGCCAAACAGACGGTCCCAGATAATGAAAGTGCCGCCGAAGTTACGGTCGATGTATTCCGGGTTGCGACCGTGATGTACACGGTGATGCGACGGCGTATTGAAAATGAACTCGATCGGCCGCGGCAGTTTCTTTATCCACTGGGTGTGAATGAACCACTGGTAGGACAGGTTCAGGGCAAGCGCAAACAGCCCCCAGGCGGGCTCAAAACCCAGCATCACCGGCGGCAGGAAAAACAGAAACAAACCGCTGAACGCATACAGGGTGCTCTGCCGGCCGGCGGTGGTGAAATTCATGTGCTCGGAAGCGTGGTGCACCACATGGGTGGCCCAGAACCAGCGCACCTTGTGGGCGGTCACGTGATAGGCATAGAACAGAAAATCCACCATCAGGAACAGCAGCAGGAAGGTCCACGGGGTGATGGCAATATCCATCAGCCGATAGCTGTACACCCAGTCCATAAAGGCGAACACGAACAGGGCATTTACGACGACTTCCAATAGCACGTAGCTGGCCCCCAGGGTCATGCTGGCGACGGAATCCTTGAGGCTGTAGATGTCAGTGCCACGAAAGCGCCAGGCCTCGATCAACGCGCTGAGACCAAACAGCGGCAGCATGCCGACCAGCAGCAGTTGTTTGAAGTCCGCGTTTTGGTAGGCGGTAACGGCAAAATCAATGGGGTTCATGTCATGTCTCCCTGAAGTTATGGGACAAGCGGTGTCAGCTCTGATGAAGCCATGGTAGAAAAGAGTGGACTTATCGGATTGACGGATCATGCCAAGCTATTATCCAATCATGCCATGACGATGAATTACCCCGACCCCACCGCCATCCGCGTCAACGGCTCCTATGTGCGCGTGCTGCTGGACTGGCTGGACCAGTAC
>NZ_NVWY01000059.1 GCF_002733835.1 Alcanivorax sp. | reverse complement strand
TTCGCTTTTGCTGAACGGGTGGCCGAGCGCCTCGAATGCACGGCAGACGACCTTGAGTTTACCTGCGAGCCCAAGTTGGATCAGGTAGCCGAGTACCAGGGTGGCCACGTCCACATTGGGTTGATAGTGGAGAAACAGCCCGCCCAGGGTGCCGAAGACCCGGGCCAGCATAATGAAATCACCGGGCAGGGTGTCCACCGGGTCGTGTTCCAGCCGGCCGAGCAGTTCGCTGACCTGCTGCATCATGTCTTCTGCAGTGGGCCAGCCGGTCTGTTGCCCGGGATTGATAATGGCGTCGCGGACCTGGTCCAGCACCGCAGAGACAAATGCCAGCAGGGTGGCCGGGTCGCCGCTGCGGGTGACAAAACCGAGGGCGGTAAGGGTGTCGGCGATGACGGTTTCATCGCCAACAATGCAAGCCTGCAGCACCCGGAAGTAACCCCGGCGGGCGTCGTCGGTGAGTGCTTGCGCGCAGCCGAAATCCAGCAGTACCAGCGTATTGTCCGGGGTGATCATGATGTTGCCGGGGTGCGGGTCGGCATGGAAAAGGCCGCCGTTGAGCACCTGGCAAAACCAGGCATCCAGCAGCGTACTGAGCAGGGCGCTGACTTGCGCCGGGTCCGACTCTTTCAGGCGATCCAGGGTGAGGGTGAGTTTCTCGCCCTGGATAAATTCGGTGGTGAGCACATGCCGGCTGCTGCGCTCGGGCACCAGTGTCGGCACCCGAATCCCGGGGATGGCCGCGAGCTGTCGGCCGATGTCCGTCATGACGCGGGCTTCGCGCTGGTAGTCCAGTTCTTCGCGAACCGTGCGCTGGATTTCGTTGACGATGGTGTCGATATCCATGGGCGGCAGGGCGGATTTCACCGCGTCCATGAAGACCTTGAGCAGCGTCATGTCCAGTTCGACCACTTCATCAAGCCCCGGGCGCTGCACTTTAACGGCCACTTCGCGGCCATCGTGCAGCCGGGCGCGGTGGACCTGGCCGATGCTGGCGGCAGCCAGGGGTTGGGGGGCCACGTGGGCAAACAGTGTATCCAGTGGCTGGTTGAACTCCTGCTCCAGCACCGTGGCAATGTCGGCAAAGTCCACCGGACTGGCCTGATCCTGCAATACGGCCAGTTCATCCACCCAGGCCTGGGGCAGCAGATCCGGACGGCTGGAGAGCAGTTGGCCGATTTTCAGGAAGGCGCCGCCCTGCTCCAGGGAGGTGTCACGAAAGCGTTTGGCGTTGCGCTTGTGCAGGTTGGCCAGCGCGGCATCGCGCATGCTGCCCGGCAGGAAAGCGGCTCTGGTGCCCCACAGGCGATAGCTGGCGACCACCTTGGTGAGCATCCAGCCGGTTTTGGTCAGGCGCTTGAGGCGCGCGGGCCAGCGGCGGGCTTCGTCGGCGAGCAGCTGCATTTCTTCGTTTACGGCGCTGGCACCACGGGTGACGGCCTTGCAGGCGGTAATGGCCTGGTCGGCGATTTCCCGGCCCTGCCAGGCGGTTTTCTCGATGGCCTTGATGCAACCCTCGACCACGGCAATCCAGGCTTTCAGTCCGCTGTCTTGCTGCTTGCGCTGGGCAAAGTCATTGAGCGGCTGCCAGTTCGGCACCTGATCTGCCTGCGGCTGGGCAGGCTGGAGCGTGTTGTTGTTCGCTGATGTGGCTCGCATCGGGCGGGCCCTCCACAGTTTTTGTGTATAAGTGTTCACAAATTACTGCGAAGCAGGCAGGCGGGCAAGTCAAAAGTGAGCAAAGGCTCCTTTTTGTTTGACAATACGCTAAGAAAGCCGGTTTGCGGGCTGTCTGCGGGGGCCTGACGTATGGATATCCCGTTCTGTCTGGTTGCGGTGACCGCCTGGGGGGCGCAGAGGGGCTACGGTGCGCGCAGATTTGTGAACAGGCATGCCGTTTTTGTTGAGTGTCCGTGGCGATTCGGGCGTTAGCCGCCCAACAAGCGAACCTCGGCGGCTTCCACGGCTTCCAGTCGGCCGTAAAGTATGACTGTATCCCCTTGTGCCAGGACCAGGCTTTCATCCGGGCTTTCGTGGGTGTGTTCTGCCCGTTTCACCGCCCGGATTTCCACATCGCGCAAGCCGCAGTCACGGATACTCTGGCCAATGCTGCGGGCTTTTTCACTGAGGGTAACGGCGTGCAGCAACCGATAGGGGTTGCCGGCGCTGTCGGTGGTGGGGAAGGAATCGCCGTGGTAATAGCCTTGCAGCATGCGGTAGCGGTCGCGGCGGGTTTTGCGCAGCATCGCCAACACCCGTTCAAAGGGTACGTCGAGCATCATCAGGGCGTGGGCCACCAGCATCAGCGACGCCTCCAGTACTTCGGGAACGACCTCGGCGGCACCGGCTGTCGTGAGCGCATCCAGGTGAGTGTCATCCCGGGTGCGTACCAGCACCCGCACATCGCTGTTGAGATCCCGGCAGGTGTGGATGATGCGTTCCGCCAGACGCGCGTCATCGAATGTCACCACCAGCAGGCGGGCGCGGTGAATACCCGCCCGTTCGAGAATGTCCTTGCGGCTGGCGTCGCCAAACAGGATGTGTTCGCCGGCGGCGCTGGCTTCCTGCAAGCGCACCAGATCCATATCGACTGCGACGGCATGGTGATGGAAGCGGTTCAGGTAACGCATCAGGTTCTGGCCCACCCGGCCATAGCCGCACAGGATGACGTGGCCGGAAATGTCGTCGGATACCGGGCTGTCCTTGGGGATTTCCATCCAGGGGCGCAGCAGGCGGCGGCTGAGTTTGCCGCTGTGTTGCAGTAGGGCAGGGGTCACCGCCATGGTGAGCACGGTGATGGACACCAGCAGGCCGGCTTTGCCCGGTGACATGACCTGGTGGGACACCGCCAGGGCAACCAGCACAAAACCGAACTCGCCACACTGGGACAGAATAAGGCCGCTGCGGGTGGCGGTGTCGGCAGGTTCTCCCAGCAGACGCAGCAAAGCGAAAATCAGTACCGCCTTGAACAGCATCAGCGAGACAGCAGCGAGGATGATCCAGTGCCACTGTTCGGCAAACAGATTTGGATCCACCAGCATGCCGACACTGATAAAAAACAAGCCGAGCAACAGGTCACGAAAGGGGCGCAGGTCCGCCTCGATCTGATGGCGGAAATGACTTTCCCCCAGCATCATGCCTGCCAGAAAGGCGCCCAGCGCCATGGACAAGCCCAGCCAGTGGGTTACCCAGGCGGCCACCAGGGCCAGCAACAAGGCGGTCATCACAAACACTTCATCGGAGCGAGTGCGGCCGGTTTCTTCCAGCAGCCGTGGCAGTATCCATTTCCCCACCACGTAGATGCCGGCAAACAACAGCAGGGATTTGCCCAGGGTGAGACCTGCCATGGCCCACAGGGCATCGCCGCTGCTGTTGCTGATCACCGGTAACATTACCAGCATGATCACCGCAGCCAGATCCTGGAACAGCAGGATGCCGGTGGAAGCCCGCCCGTAACCGGTGTTCACCGCACCCCGGCCAATCAGATCCCGAATCACAATGGCGGTGGAAGAGAGCGCGAGCGCCCCGGCGGTGATGCCGGCGGTCATGGGCTGGAAACCGAGCAAGCGCATGACGGCGAACACCGCTGCCCCGGTAAGAATAACTTGCAATGGCCCCGCGCCGAACACAATGCGGCGCAACGTCATCAGGCGGGGAATGGAGAATTCCAGCCCCAGTGTAAAAAGCAAAAAGACGATGCCGAATTCGGCCAGGTGCTGGATGCCTTCTACGTCATTGATCCAGCCGAATCCAAACGGCCCTGCAGCCAGACCGGACAGCAGGTAGGCAAGAATGGGAGGCATGCCCAGGCGGCGAAATACCACCACAGCGACTACCGCACTGCTGAGGAGAACCACAATTAATGTCAGGGTGTCATGCATAACACTGCATTCCGAAAGGCCGAAAGGGCAGTGTAGCAGCCCCCGTTGTCGGGGGCAGTCCCGGTGTTTGCTTGGCGAGGCTTAATCGTTGCAGCTAAAGCGGTAGCTGTCGTCCAGTGCCAGTGGCAGGGTCAGTGAGCGAAAGCCCAGGCTGTCCATATGCTGGCAATGAATGTTGTGGCCCTGCGGGTCCGATCCATACAGGTAATCGATGTGCAGCACGGGTTTGCCGGCTTCAATAAACGGGGTCAGCAGATGACATTCCTGCCATTGGTGACAGGATTCATTCACCGCGAAGTCGGCGTGATCAACCAGGTCTTCAACCTGCTCCAAATCGTTCTTTAGTGATACGGCCAGGCCGTGGTCATGGGCGGTGTCGAACAGAAAGCGGTTGTAGTCCAGCTGGCTGTTATAGGTGAGCGGGAAACCGCTGCGGTTGCTGTAGGCATCCACATTGTCCGGATCCACCCCGTCGCAGCCTTTGCTGGCGGCCAGGGCAATGCGATCGGACATGATCGCGCGGACATTGATTGAGCGGGTATCGAGCCAGCGTTCCCCGGGCCAGTTACCCAGGCGCCGGCCTTTGTCGGCAGCGGTAAAACGGCTCTTGTCCTCGCGCCAGTTTTCGAAAGTACCGGCGGAAAAATAGCAGATCACTCGGCGGCCACTGGCGTGCAAGTCGTCGATCACATTCTGGGGTGTGTCGAACAGGTCCAGCACATAGAGGTCAGCGGTATAACCGGTGTTGATCGGACCCTGGAGCTGAATTTGCCAGCTCACATCTGTATCGGGCTGATACCAGCTTCCTTCGGGAGGCGGGGGCGTGACAGGAAGCAAGGAAGAAACCAGCGCAGAGATGAGAGGAAGGGACGCAGCCATGAAGTCGAATCCTGATGGAGTTCTTTTCGATGGTAGGCGTTTTTTGACGTTGGGAATGTGAGTATATGCAGGTGTTTATGTAAGAAATAACGCCGGGACTGTAAGTCCCGGCGTACGCACGAATGCTTAACTGCGTTGCTTATTGCGGGGTACGGATCACCAGCAGCCGTTCTTCGGTCATGTCGTTGATGGCCCAGCGGATGCCTTCGCGGCCCAGGCCGGAGTCCTTGACGCCGCCGTAGGGCATGTTGTCCACGCGCCAGCTGGGGACGTCGCCGATCACTACGCCGCCCACTTCCAGTTCGTCCCAGGCTTTCTGGGCCTTGTACAGGTCGCGGGTGAAGATGCCGGCCTGCAGGCCGAACTTGGAATCGTTGACGGTGTTCAGGGCGTCGTCAAAATCGCTGAAGCGGCTGATCACGGCCACCGGGCCGAAGGCCTCTTCTTCCACGATATTGGTGCCCTTGGGCGCGTTCTCCAGCAGGGTGGCTTCGAGCATGGCGCCGTCGCGCTTGCCGCCCACCAGCAGAGTGGCGCCGGCATCCACAGCTTCATTAACCCAATTTTCCAGCCGGGTAGCTTCGCCTTCCGAGATCACCGGGCCGATAAAGGTGTCTTCGTCTTTCGGGTCACCCATTTTCAGGCCGGCGGTTTTTTCTACCAGGCGGGTTTTCAGTTCGTCGTAGATCGCATCGTGAATCAGGATGCGCTGTACGCCGATGCAGCTCTGGCCGGACTGGTAGAAAGCGCCGAAAGTGATGCGCTCCACGGCGTCGTCCAGGTCGGCATCTTCATCCACGATTACCGCCGCGTTGCCGCCCAGTTCCAGGATCACCGGTTTCTTGCCGGCACGGGCTTTCAGGTCCCAGCCCACGTCCGGGCTGCCGGTGAAGCTGAGCAGCTTGAAACGCTCATCAGTGGTGAACAGGTCGGCGCCTTCGCGATGACAGGGCAGGATGGAAAACGCGCCTTTCGGCAGGTCGGTTTCTGCCAGCACTTCACCAATGATGATGGCGCCGATGGGCGTGCGGCTGGCCGGTTTAAGCACAAAGGGGCAGCCGGCGGCGATGGCCGGGGCGACCTTGTGTGCAGCCAGGTTCAGCGGGAAATTGAACGGGGAAATAAACGAGCACGGGCCAATGGGGACGCGTTTGACCATGCCCCGGTAGCCTTTGGCACGGGCGGAAATTTCCAGGTTGGGCATTTCGCCGTCGATACGCACGGCTTCTTCGGCGGCCACGCGGAAGGTGTCGATCAGGCGGCCCACTTCACCACGGGCATCCTTGATCGGTTTGCCCGCTTCGATGCACAGGGCCAGGGCCAGTTCCTCGTAACGTTCTTCAAAGCGCTTGACGCAGTGGTACAAGATTGCCTGGCGCTCGTAGGGCGCCAGTTGTGCCATGGGCTTGGCGGCCTTGTCGGCGGCGTCGATGGCCTTGTCGATGGTGGCGGCGTCTGCCATGGCCACGCGAGTGGCCACTTCGCCGCTGTATTTGTCGGTGACATCCAGATCCTGGTTGGCGAAGACGGCTTCGTTGGCCAGGTAGTAGGGGTAGGATTCTTTTAGCATGTCGGTTCCTTGATGGCGTTGGTGGGGCCATGAGGTTTTTGGCTATCTTTTAAAAGCGTCGGACGTCAGACGTCGGACGTCCGACGCTACAATCAAAACCCCGAACGGCGCAGGCTGCTCGAGCCGTCCGGGTTGTACTCACAGTTTCGAGCTAAGATCCCGAATTTCCCGGTTGAGGATGCGGCTGTTGTCGCGGTAATCCACCATGCAGTCGATCACGTGGACGCCGCCTTGCTGGTAGCACTCTTCAATCAACGGCCCCAGGCCGGCTGTGGATTCCACGCGGTGGCCGTGGGCGCCGTAGGCGCGGGCGTAATCCACGAAGTCCGGGTTCTGGAAGTCCAGGCCGAAGTCCTGGAAGTCCATATCGTTCTGTTTCCACTTGATCATGCCGTAGCCGTCGTCGCGCAGAATCAGTACCACGATATCCAGCTTCAGTCGTACTGCGGTTTCCAGTTCCTGGCTGTTCATCATGAAGCCGCCGTCACCGACGATGGCCATGACGCGGCGGTCCGGGTGCACCATCTTGGCGGCCATGCCGGAAGGCAGGCCGGCGCCCATGGTGGCCAGGGCGTTATCCAGCAGCACGGTATTGGGTTTGGTGGCCGGGTAGTTGCGGGCAAACCAGATCTTGTACATGCCGTTATCCAGCGTCAGGATGCCGTCTTCCGGCATGACCTTGCGGATTTCATCCACCAGACGCTGCGGGCGAATCGGGAAGCTGTCGTCCTGAATGCCTTCATTGATGTGCTTTTGCAGTGCATCGCGGATGCGGTGGAAGTCCGAGAAGCTCCAGTGCTCCTCGGGCTCCAGGCGCTCCTTGAGCTGCCACAGGCTGTTGGCAATGTCGCCGACCACTTCGATCTGCGGGAAATAGACCGGGTCCACCTGGGCGGAGTTGAAGTTGATGTGAACTACTTCGGCGCCGCCGGGGCGCATGAAGAAGGGCGGCTTTTCCACCACGTCATGGCCCACGTTGATGATCAGGTCGGCCTGGTCGATGGCGCGGTGCACAAAGTCGCCGTCGGACAGGGCAGTGTTGCCCAGGAAATGGGGGCCGGTTTCGTCCACCACCCCTTTGCCCATTTGTGTGGTGATTACCGGAATGCCCAGTTTTTCTACAAACTGGCGCAGCATCTTGCTGGTCAGCTTGCGGTTGGCACCGGCACCGGCCAGCAGCAGCGGCTTGCGTGCGCCCTTGATGGCTTCAATCGCCTTGCAGATGGCCTTGTCTTCGGCGATGGGGCGACGGGTCGCGCTGGGCTCAGTGACCGGCATGGTGGAATGTTCGCGGGCGATATCTTCCGGCAGTTCCAGGTGGGTGGCGCCGGGGCGCTCTTCCTGGGCGAGACGGAAAGATTCGCGAATGCGGGTGGGGATGGAGTCGCCACTGACCACCTGCTTGGTGAACTTGGTCAGCGGGCGCATCATGTCCACCACATCAATGATCTGGAACTGGCCCTGTTTGCTGGTCTTGATCGGTTTCTGGCCGGTGATCATCACCATGGGCATGGCGCCAAGCTGGGCGTAGGCGGCGGCGGTTACCAGGTTGGTGGCGCCGGGGCCCAGGGTGGACATGCAGACACCGGCTTTGCCGGTAAGGCGCCCATAGGTGGATGCCATAAAGCCGGCGGCTTGTTCGTGACGGGTGATAACCAGCTTGATGTTGGAGCCGCGCAGCGACTCAAGCAGGTCCAGGTTTTCTTCACCGGGAATGGCAAAAACGTGCTCTACCCCTTCCGCTTCCAGGGCGCGAACAAACAAATCCGATGCTTTCATGACTCTTTGTCTCCAGTTGATCCCGTCGCCGGCTGTTGGCCGTGTCGGGTTCCACGATGCGTGGCTGTAAAATTATCATCGCGGTTAATGCAAGGATGGTGCCGCTTTTTCCTTGTTCTGGTGCACAAATCCTGCACATAAAAGGTGCGGCACCTCCAAGTCGGGCTTCACTATAGCGCGCCAGGGGGGCAGGCCGGTATGGGGTTAATGAATCTGTTTTATTTAAAAATGTGATGATAGACCGCCGGGGCGAACGCAAAACACGGGAGCATCCCTCTTGTTCTCCCTGCAGGGGAAGGGCAGAGTCTGCGCAATAACGAACAATGGCGAAAACGCCCGGTCAGCAGTGAGAGAGACAGCTATGAAGAAAACCGGATTGTGGGTATTGGTGATCATTGTTGCCCTGATCGTGCTGGCTGTGGCGGGTGTGCATCGCTGGTTTAACCCGCCAGCGCCAGCGGCGCAGCTCTTTTTTAATGGCACGGTACTGACCATGGACCCGCAACAGCCGGTGGCGGATGCCATGCTGGTGAAGCGGGGCGAGATTGTGGCGCTGGGTGAGGTTGAGGTGTTGCGCCGGCAGGTCAGCCGGGATGTGGCGGTGATCGACCTGGAGGGCGGTACGCTGATGCCGGGGTTTATTGAAGCCCATGGACATTTCCCCGGTGAAGGATTGTCTGCGGTGGCGGTGGATGCCAACAGTCCGCCGATCGGCGATTTGTACAGCATCGACACGCTGCTGGAGCGTTTGCGCCTACTGGCCCAGCGCCGCCCGGAAGGCATGCTGCTGGCGTATGGTTTTGATGACACCACCATCGGCGAGCAGCGCTACCCGACCCGGGCAGAGCTGGATGCGGTGAGTGAGACGCGGCCGATCATGGTCATGCATATTTCCGGGCATCTGGGCGTGGTTAATTCCGCTGCGCTGGAAAGCATGGGCATCAAGGAGGACGTCAAGGATCCGCCGGGCGGGTTTTATGGTCGTGATGAAACCGGTCGGCTCAATGGCCTGCTGGCGGAAACCGCGTTTAATCCGGTGCGCAGCCAGGCGTTGAAACTGGCGCCCATGGACGGCTTGAAGGTGTTGTCCCGGGCGTCACATATTTATCTGTCGCGGGGTATTACCTTTGCGCAGAACGGCCTGGCGGACCCGGCGGCCATTCGTGCCCTGAAGCCGGCGCTGCAATTTGGGCTGATTCCACTGCGTTTGAGTGTCTGGCCCAACGCCGAGTCGGAAAAACTGCGCCAGGCGGGTGACATCTCCATACCGCAGGGGGAGCGCAGCCATCTGGGGCCGGTCAAGCTGGTCAGTGATGGCTCATTGCAGGGTTATACCGGGTTTCTCGGGGCGCCGTATTACACCCTGCCGGAGGATTACCCGACGGACTATCTGGGGTTTCCTACGCGGTCTCAAGCAGCGCTTAGCGCCCAAGTAAAACAGTTTCATTGCCAGGAGCGGCAAGTGGCCGTGCACGCCAATGGTGATGCGGCTATTGATCTGAGTCTGAACGCCATTGCCGGCGCCCGGGCTGCCTGCCCGCAGGTGCGGGTGCAACCGGTATTGATTCATGCGCAGATGGCGACTCCGGCGCAGTTGCAGCGCATGGTGGCGCTGGATGTGATTCCCTCGTTCTTCAATACCCATGTGTATTACTGGGGCGACCGGCACCGGGATATTTTCCTGGGGCCGGAGCGGGCTCGCCGGATCAGCCCGCTGGCGGAAGCGGAGCAAGCCGGGCTGAGCTTTACCTTGCATGCGGATTCGCCGGTAGTGCCCTTTGAGCCGCTGCAGCTGGTGTGGAATGCGGTGGAACGCGAGACAGCCTCCGGGGCGTTGCTGGGGCCGGAGCAGGCGGTGGGCGTGGACCGGGCATTGCAGGCAGTGACCGTGGATGCGGCCAGGCAGCTGGGTGTGGCAGATCAGGTAGGGCAGTTGCGCCTGGGTATGCGTGCGGACCTGGTCTGGCTGGACCGGGATCCGCGGCAAGCGATTGGCGACTGGGAATCGATCCAGGTGCGGGGCACCTGGGTTGGCGGGGTTCGTCGCTACCCGGATGGGCAAGCGGACGAGAGAGGGCAAGCGATGTAGCCTGTGTGCGCAGAGCCCTTTTTCAGGTGCTCTGCGAAAGCGGTCTGCGCGCTGCTAGTGCCAGGTCCCTTCCAGATTCTCGCACTGATCGAGAAATTCCTCGGCGCTCATTTCCACCGTATTCGGGTCCAGATGTGAAGCCACTTGTTCTTTCAGCTGCCCGACCACTTTGGACATGACCGTCAGGGTTTCTTCCACCTGCTCGATAGTTTCCAACAGGTCTTCGGCTTCTTGCTGGTAATCATCTCTGTCGTCGTAATCGCTCATGCGAAGCCTCCTGCAGTTGGGATGAGCCTGTTCTTGCCGAGGCTCGGTCCAATGTTGCCAACGATGGCAGCGTAAAACAAACGGGAAATCCCCTGAGCTGGTTAAACTTTGAGCGCTTGTGATGGATGGTCAGGAGTATTTTACGAACGGCTCCAAATGCACCCTCGGAGAGTCTGCTTCAGGTGAGGTTTACTGATCCTTCTCGCGTACAGGCACGCTCCCACATGGAGATTCTGGGGATTAAATTAAGACAGGAGCTATTCTTATGCTTTTCCCCGGGTGGTCCGCACATGCGGCGGGTGTACTGGATCGTTTGGGAATAGATGAACAGACATGGCTTGCGCATATGAGACTCCGGCGGCAACGGCTGCCGATTGCTCTGGGTGCACTGGATAAGCTGAAAGAGTACGCACAAATGACAGGACGTAAATGGATTGCGGGGCAGAGCCTGGTGGATGGTAGTTGTTGTTTTTGCTGTTTAAATTTATGCGTGTCCCGTGGTTCCCTCGTGGTTCCCTGCCAATTCGATGGGACTTGCGGGAATATTCACGCCAACCGTTTTGAATGATGGAAAGGAAGCTCCGGGTCAACGGAAAGGTTCTGGCTGACTCGGGGCATTCTTGGGAGTCGGGAAAAAAACGGAGGAAAACAACGGGACACTCAGAGCGCCTGTCAAACCTGGCGGTAAATCAAGCGGTGTAAGGTGTAAGTCCGCGATTCGGCAAGGGGGCTGCTATCTGCTTGTGGAATTCGTTGACCACTACACGATGGTTTTTGGTGTGCCGTTTATGGGTGGTTCGCGCCTCGAGAGACGCTCCTGCAGATGGTCAATAGGGCATTGCTCCGTACACAAAAAAGGGCGCCGAAGCGCCACTGCTGTCCCACAGTTTGGGGCGATCATAAATAGAGCCTCATTTGAGGCTCTATTTTTTTGTCTGGAGGGTCCGGATTCAGCAGCTCTTTCAGGG
>NZ_NVWY01000058.1 GCF_002733835.1 Alcanivorax sp. | reverse complement strand
CCAGGGTGGTCAGCTCGGCAATGCTGCCGACCACGGCATCCGGGCGGTGGGGGTGTTTGACCGTGTGCGGGAAAATCTTGTCCAGCCAGGCCTGATCCCAGCCCGCGCCATTGTAGAAAATGGAGGTGACGCCGGCTTCCTTGGCGGCAATCACGTCGGTGGTGCTGTCGCCCACGTACCAGCAACTTTCGGCGGGTTTCTTGCCAAGAATCTCCATGGCTTTCAACAGCATTTGTGGTGACGGTTTGCGTTCTTCCACATCGCTGCCGCATACCACCACATCAAACAAATCTTCCCAGCCTGTGCCATCCACCAGCGCTAGTTCGTGTTCCAGAAATTCGCGTTTACGGTTGGAAATCAGCCCGGTCTTCACGCCCAGTTCACGCAGGTGTTCCAGTTGCTGGCGAATGTCCGGTTCCAGTGGATGCACCTCGGCCACATATTTCCGGTAGGCCTGATCAAACGCCTGGTGGGCACGGCCTTTGGCATCCTGGTCGCTGCCGAACAGCACTTCGAAAATATCGGTGCGGGAAATCTTCCGTTGAGACACGATTTTGGGGTGCAGACGATGGTGATCTTTCACATAAATCAGCAGCTTGGCGTCTTCAATGGTTTTGGATTCATCCGGGTCCAGCAGCCGCTCCCACAGGTCAAGACTTTCCAGTTGGGGAAGGATGTCATCCACGGCGTGATACATGGCGTCATGGGTGTCTACCAGGGTGGCATGCCAGTCGATAAGAATGACATCGGGACGTGCATGGGGCAGTTGCAGAATGCTCATGAGGACTTTGCCCGTGGGTTGTCAGTGATGGTTATACCCTTGTCATATTAGGGTGCTGCCATGTTGTTCAGCCTAACCACAAGTATAGGCAAGCGCTGCTGTTTTTTAAGGTGCTGTAAGACGCGTCATTTTTTTGAAAAGCTTTGGGTGGGACTATCGTGACACTCTGTAAAATTTGTGCTTCTATCGAAGGCGGATCACAGGTTTGACGTTGCAGCTCGGAGCGCTCAACAGTTCTGCCCGGGAATGGCGGCGATTAACAAAACAATGAACAGGGATGATGATCATGGGTACTTTCGCTTCCCGTCGCACCCTCGGTGCTGCGCTACTTCTCGCTCCTCTCACTTGCTTGGCGGATTCCTCTTTCGAAGTATACGGCTTCGGGATGGTGGATTATGTGCAGGGTTTCGATCGGGTAACTCCCGAATGGGAAGATACCTTGCGCCCCGGACGAATTCCTTATGACCAAGACACGGTAGGCAGTGATGGCCAAGCTGTCATTGGTGTCCGCCAGAGCCGTTTGGGTGTGAATGCCAGCACCATGGCCGGTGACAGTGAGCTGACAACCAAATTTGAATTTGACATGTTTGGCGTCGGTCCGGACGAAGGTCAGACAACGATTCGTTTGCGCCATGCCTACGGTGAATGGAAGTCCATCTTGGCGGGGCAGACTAATAGTGTGTTCATGGACGGTGATGTATTCCCCAATGTGATCGATTACTGGGGTCCGTCGGGCATGGTTTTCCTCCGTAATCCACAGATTCGCTGGACGCCGGTGAAGGGTGATTCTACCGTCGCGGTGGCCATCGAAAATCCGGGTAGTGGCGTGGATAGTGGCCTTGATCCTGGTACTGCCGGCGATGACGAATATCCGGATATCACTGCCCACTTCCGTCAGGTGGGAGACTGGGGTCACTTTCAGGTGGCCGGTATCCTGCGTCAGGTGGGTTACGACACGCCTGGTGGGCCGGATGGTAGCCCGGATGACAGTGAACTGGGCTGGGGTGTAAACCTGACATCCACAGTCAACATGTTTGAAAAGGATCGCATCATCCTGGGTGTGGTCCACGGTAACGGTATTTCTAACTACATGAATGATGGTGGAGTGGATATGGCTCCGGATGGTAATGCGGCCGACCCGGACTACAAGGCTGTGCCACTCACAGGCCTTATCGCTTACTACGATCACTACTGGAATGATGCCTACAGCAGTTCGGTAGGCTATAGCTCCACAGAAATCGATAATATGGATTTCCAGACAGCAGACGCTTTCAACAAGGGCGAGTACGCCTCTGTCAACTTGCTGCACACTCCCAACGATAAAGTGCTGATGGGCATGGAGTATTTGTTTGGGAAACGTACGGCTAACGACGGCACTACCGGCTACGACCGCCGTGTCCAGTTCAGCATTAAATACAGCTTTTCCAGTGGCAATCTGCTTTAAGTGGAAGCCGGGATCTCTCAGAGGGAGCATGAGTAATGCAATATTCACGTAAGTTCTTCAGCCTGTTTTTTGCCGGTATGCTGGCGGTGGCAAGCGCCAGCTGTTCAGCAGAAAACGAGGCGCCAGCGGCGTCTCCGGTGGACAGCAAGCTCACTGAAAAGAACATCAATGCCGAATTGAAGAAGGCCTACGACAAGTACAAGGGCCTGAAGGAAGGCGCCAACGCAGATTACATCCCGGCGCTCGACAAAGTGGATTCCAACATCTTCGGTATCGTGCTGGTGACCGTCGATGGCAAGGTCTACTCGGTGGGTGATATCGAATCGCAAGTGTCCATTCAGTCCATCTCCAAGGTCTTCACCATGGCCAAGGTGACTGAGGAAAAAGGCATTGATGCCCTGCCCAAGAATGTGGGTGTGGATGCCACCGGGCAGGTGTTCAATTCCATCTATGCCATCGAGCAGCACCAGGGCCATGAAATGAACCCGCTGGTGAATGCCGGTGCGATTACCACTACCAGTATGGTGTCCGGAAAAAGCTACAACGAAATCTGGAACAAGATTCTCGGATACTACAGTGACTTTGCCGGCCGGGATCTGACCGTGTTGGAAGATATCTACAAGTCGGAAGCGGCTACCAACCAACGTAACCAGGCGATTGCTCACCTGATGTATGCCTACGGCCATATCGAAGGCGACCCGCTGCAGGCCACCGACATTTATACCCGCCAGTGTTCTGTGGGTGTGAATGCCAAGGACCTGGGCACCATGGCGGCGACGCTGGCCAACGCGGGCACCAACCCGGTTACCGGCAAGGCGCTGGTGAAACCGGAAGACATGCCGGAAATCCTGGCAGTGATGGCGACGGCCGGGCTGTATGACGATGCGGGCAAGTGGTTGTACAAAACCGGTCTGCCTGCCAAGAGTGGTGTGGGTGGTGGTATTATTGCCGTTTCCCCGGGCAAGTTCGGTATCGCGGCTATTTCCCCGCCGCTGGATGAGGCCGGTAACAGCGTTCGCGCCCAGAAAGCCATTGCGGATATCTCCGCAGCCCTGGGTGGCAACCCGTACGAAGCCGTACCTTATGGCAAGTAATGAAAAAAGTAGTGGTTAAAGGCTGGCCAGCAATGGCTGGCCAATCTTCTGGCAGCGCTTCTGGCCAGACAAGCAAACAGGCAGCCCTCTGGGCTGCCTGTTTGCTTGTCGGCACCCTTCCAGCCGCCGCCTTTGCAGCGGACCAAACCTTTGACACGGCCAGTACCCCGCCAGAGATCTGGCGGCCGCCCAGTTTCGACGTGCAGCAATGGGACTGGATACAGCTGGATACTGGGGAGTGGGTTAAAGGGCGGATCAAGGTCCTGCATGAAGAGTCGGTGGAAATCGACAGCGATCATTTCGATCTGATTTCCATCGACTGGGAAGACGTGGCCTATATCCGTACGGGGCGCGTCATGTCGGTGCTGCTGGATGGCGGTGAAGTGATACTGGGGCGTTTGACCACGGAGCGGGGCAAACTGCTGGTGGGCGGTGAACCGGTTGAGTTTCCGCAGGTCGTGGGTATTGCCTCGGCTTCACCCAGAGAGTTTGATTTGTGGACCGCAGATGTTTCGGTGGGCCTGAATTTCCGCAGTGGTAACGTGGAACAGAAAGACCTGAACACCAAGGTTTCACTGAAACGCCGCACGGTAAAGAATAATACCAAGATGAGTTATACCGGTAACTATTCGGAATCGGAGTCCGAGCAGCTGGCCAATAACCACACGGCGAGCCTGAGTCATGATTATCGGATCAGCCATAAGTGGTTTTTCAGGCCGATTCAGGCGGAATATTACCGTGATCCGTTCCAGAACCGTGAAGCAGAATGGACGGTAGGTTTTGGTGCGGGGTACCAGATTTTTGATACGCCGAAGCTGGACTGGACGGTCTCGGCAGGCCCCGGTTACCAGCGTACCGAGTATGTGGATGTGGTAGAGGGTGAAGACCGTACGGTCTCCACCGGAGCGTTCCTGATAGGGACGTTTTACGATCAGGACATTACCGACAATATCGAGCTGGAAGTTGATTACCAGGTGACGCTGACAGAAGCCAAAGCCGGTCGCGCCAAGCATGATTTCTATGTGGCACTGGACGTGGATCTGACCAGCCGTTTGGACCTGCGTTTGGCGGGCACCTGGAAACGTATCGAAAGTCCGCAGCCGGACAGTGACGGTATTACCCCGGAAAAAGACGACTTTACCGCTACCCTGGGGCTTGCGCTGGAGATATAGCGATGTTGAGCCAGCGCTGGCTCGGCTCAGGATTTCCTCCGTTGCGGGAGGCTACATGCCTGAGGCCGGACGTCAAAGCGACGAACCGGGGAATCGCTGAAAAATGCCCAGCACGCTGATTGTCTGTGGGAACTGATGCTTGCATCACGAATAGCGGCGGTGAGTTACAGGCGCCTTCGCGATGCAAGCATCGCTTCCCACAGTGCTTCGAGCGTTTTTCAACGGCCTGGCAGCAATCCGAATGCATCATGCAGACAACCCGCGCCGCCAGGTTTTCGTCCGGCATCAGGCGTTGGGGTCACCGGGCAACGTTCCGAGGGAAAGACTTCCCTAGATTAAAGCTGGCCCAGCACAGTCTCCGCGCTGCTCTTGTCCACGCCTTTGGCGTCCACACCGATATACTCCACCACGCCATCGTTGGCGATCAGGGCGAAACGCTTGCTGCGAATGCCCATGCCGCCACCGGTGGCGTCCAGTTCCAGCCCCAGCGCCTTGGCAAACTCGGCATTGCCGTCTGCCAGCATGGTCAGGCGCTCGGCGTTCTGGTCTTTCTGCCAGGCATCCAGCACAAAAGCGTCGTTAACGGCCATGCAGGCAATCGCATCGACCTTGTCCAGCAGGGCGTCAGCATTGACCACGAAGCCGGGCATATGGGTATTGGAACAGCCGGGAGTGAAAGCGCCGGGCACGGCAAACAACACCACTTTGCGGCCTTTGAAAAAATCGCCAGTGTTCAGGTCTTCGGGGCCGTTATCACCGTTGGTTTTCAGGGTGATGGCGGGAAGGGTATCGCCAACTGCAATGCTCATGATTCGCGTCCTTGGCTTGAGAATGGACACTCACTGTAGCAAAGAGACACGGATAAAAAAGGTTCTTTACGGATTAGCGAGAATAACACGTTTCTCGCCACTTGCTTGGGTTATCCCGGCATCGCTTTTGAGAGGTATTTTCAGGAACGGTCAGGCCATCATTGATGGCAATCATCGGGTAATGCATTTTGCACAGAGAGTATGGCGGCCAGGGTTTTCAGGTTTTGAACGCAAGCGTCATTCGTCGGGCATCCGGCGTCCAGCGGCTGCCAAATCGGGATAATGAGACAAACTCTGAAGCAGGATGAGCACTCAATTCCGCGATGAACCATAAAAAAGGATGTTTCCGTACAGGTAGGCAAAGCAGTGTCCACAGAGGCCTGCGAATGTGGCTTGTCCGCTGGCGTTGAATGCGAAACAGGTTCAGGGTACGAGTCTGTTGAAGCAGGCAACAGGAGAAAGCTGTGGGACAAACAATAGTCATTACCGGAGCGAATCGCGGGATTGGCCTTGCCATGGTGCAGGCGTGGTGTGCCAGAGGGGATACCGTGCTGGCCACTTGCCGTGAGCCCTCTGCTGCGCTGCTGGAAAGCGGCGCAAAGGTGATCGATGGTGTGGATGTGGGCTCGGCGGACGGAGTGATGAACCTGCAGAATGCGCTGGGCGATCGCCGTGTGGATATGCTCTATAACAACGCCGGGATCATGAGCAATGAAACGGTGGATGGCATGAACTTTGACTCGATCCGCGACCAGTTCGAGGTCAATACGCTGGGGCCGCTGCGGGTCACCATGGCTTTGCTGGGCAACCTGCATGCGGGTAGCAAGGTGGGGCTTATGACTTCACGCATGGGGTCCATTGCCGATAATACCTCCGGGGCCAGGTACGGCTACCGGGCCAGCAAGGCCGCCCTGAATGCGGTAGGCAAGTCGCTGGCGGTGGACTTGTCTGAGCGGGGGATTGCGGTGGCGATTCTGCACCCGGGCTGGGTACAGACCGACATGACCAGGCAGAGTGGTAATCTGACGGCGGAAGAAGCGGCCAGCGATCTGATTGCGCGGATGGACGCCCTGACCCTGGAAAACAGCGGGACCTTTTGGCATTCCGATGGCAGCGTGCTGCCCTGGTAATGGGATTGCCTTCTCTGAATACAGAAGAGGGTTTCACCGAATGCTGATGGAGAACAAGTCATGACGCACGCCGTGCGCTTTCAACACCCACGCTACACCATTCGTCGCAAGTTCTTTCGCTTCTTCGGTGATGCGTTCCACCTTTATACGGATGATGGAGAGCTGGCGCTTTATTCCAACATGAAGCGCTTCCGCATCCGCGAAGACATCCGGCTTTACGCGGACGAAAGTCAGGACCAGGAGTTGCTGCGGATTTCCACCCGCAGTATTTTCGATTTCGCGGGCGCCTATGACGTGCATGATTCGCAAAGCGATGAGCATGTGGGTACGTTGCGGCGGTCGGGTTTCAAATCATCCTTCCTGCGCGATCACTGGACCTTTCTGGATAGTGGTGGTCAAGAGATCGGCACTCTTCAGGAAGACTCCATGCTTAAAGCACTGGTGCGTCGTTATATCGAAGCGTTGGCTTTTTTCTTTCCCCAGCACTACCACGCCACCGTGGGAGAAAGTTCTGTGGCGGAGTATCGCCAGCGGTTCAATCCCTTCATTCTGAAACTGGATGTGGATTTCAGTGCTGATCGTGAGGGCCGACTGGACAAGCGTCTGGGGATTGCCGCCGGGGTGTTGTTGTCGGCTATCGAAGGCCGGCAGGAGTAACACGACAGGGTTCTGCTCGCACTTTGCCGAAGCCTCGGGGCTAAATGCCTGACGAAAAAATCCCGGACAGGAGCTACCTGTCCGGGAAGGTTGGCTGTCGTCGGCAGGATCAGCGGCGACGACGCAAGCCACCGCCGATCAGCAGGATCAGGAAGGGTAGCAGGGCACCGATGCCGAAGGCGCCACCGCTGCTGCCGCCACCGCTATAGGACGGACGATTGCTGTTGTACATGGGTTGGGCATTGTCCACGCGGTTGCTGGTGGGTGCGCTGGCCTGACGTTGTGCCTTGGCCAGCTTTTCGATCTCCCGGCGTTTAGCATTGCGACGCTCGATCCCGTACTCCTCGAAGACTTCATCGCGCAGCACCACCATGGAGGTGTAGTTGGTCACCAGGCCGTACTCCAGGCCCAAATCGGTGATGCCCTGCTGCAGGTCCTTCTCCTCGCCGAAGTAATTAATTTCCCGCTGCATGTGCTGAATGGTGGCATAGGCCCACAGTCGTTCCAGTTCCGGGTTGTCACCGCCCTGGGCGGGGAAGTTGAAACGGGTCTTGTATTGCTTGTCCTGGCCGGCCACGTTGGCACGAAGGGTAACTTTCGCCGGGCCGTCGCCCCAGTAATGACCGAGCAGCACGATCTGGCGACCGTGGTAGATGCTGCCGATGCGCTGCGGCTGCAGGTCGGCGGTACGCACCCCGTCGATATCGATCTCCACGTCGTTCATGGCCTGGTGGGTGAGCTTGGCGGTGGCGTTGAGAATCTGCCCGGCGATGTCGTCGCTGTTGGAGACGCTGATGGCAAAGCCGTTGCTGGCATCGGTCATGGCGGTGAGCATGGGCCGGTTGGCACTGTTGCCCATGACGAAGGTGAACAGGCGCACGTCATGGTGTTCCAGTAAGTCGATAAAGTCTTTTTGTTGGGTTTTACCTACGTTAGCCACGCCATCGGTAACCAGCACGATGCCGGTGGGGCGGTCCGCGTCCAGGGGGTTCAGGGCCAGGCTCAGGCCGCCGAACAGGTTGGTGCCGCCACGGGGTTTGAGCTGCATGAGTTTTTCGGTGTAGCGGCGAATGCTGCCCGGCGTGGCGTCCACAAAACCGCTGGTGATTTCTTCGGCACGATCATCAAACAGCACGATTCTGAAGCGGTCGCCGCCGCGCAGTTTACCCAGGGCCTGGCTGACGCCGTCGGCCAGGGTGGCCAGTTTGGCACTCATGGAGCCGGAAATATCCAGCACGAACACCCAGTCGCTACCGGTGGTGATCGGGGGCAGGTCGTCACCGGGGGTGATGCTGAGCATAAAGGTGCCGCGATCCTTGCCCGGGGCCTTGTAGGCGACCAGGTCCACGCTGCCGGGCAGGTCCTGCTGGTGACGCCAGTAGACGACGATGTCCTGGTCCAGGGTGAACGCATTGGCCGGCTGGCCATTGGTGGCCGGGGGCGCGAAGTTGGCGCTTTCGCTGTTTGTTTCTTCTTCACTGCTGGCGGTTGCCGTGCGGTTGTCCAGTTTGACCTGCCATTGCTGCGGGCCCAGTTGCTGGATCTGTGCCTGGGGGTGTTTGGGCAGACGCAGGGCATCCACCGGGTAGCCGCTGCGCAGATTCAGAGTAAAGCTGAAGTGCTCTTCGACGCTGTCGTTGGCGGTCCAGAACGCCAGCTTCTTCTCGTCCACGCCGCCTTCTTCCAGCGGGTACACATAGCGGCCGATGCCGGTGTCGACAGAGGCGGGCTGCATATAGACCAGCCGTACCCGGGTGTCCTGGCCGGCGCGAACCGGTTGCACCAGCACATCAAAGGCCTTGTAGCTGTCCTTTTCGGTGAGCCCGGCCTCGCGGCCGGCGGCTTTTTCCTGTTCGTAGACCTGGCGGGCCTGCTGCTTTTCCAGCACTTCGCCGATTACCGGCTTGCCGTCGATCCATACGGTGAACTCGGCCACGGTGCCGCGCTCGGGGACCGGGAAGCGGTAGTAGGCTTCCAGGTCCTGATCATTGGGGTTGTGGAAGACCTGCTCCACTTCGGTAATGGCGTAGCCGTCTTCCACGTCCACGGTGACGTGTTGCTCGCGGATCTGTAGCGGCGGCAGGCTGCTGTTGGCTGGCGTCATCAGCCCGGCGGCCAGGGCTGGTGTGGTCAGCGCGCTGCTCAGCAGCAAAGCCAGACCGGAAAAAAGGCGGGTCAATCTGTTCCTGAAACCCATGATGATTCTCCTTGTTATGGATCATGGGGTTCGTTGTACGCGTGGTTGTGTGTTTTGTTAAACGCTGTTCATTAACAAGACATGTCGCAAGGTGTTCAATAGGACTCTGATTTGGCAATTACCCGTTATGGGTCAGTTGCTTACGTGTGGCATCGATTAATGTAGCGAAATCCGGGCGGGCGATGACGGCAAGCACCAGCGTGTAGACCCCGTTGAGCAGGGCGAGCAGGGCATCCGCCTGCATCAGGCTGAGGGCGATAACAATCATGGAAACGGCATCCAGGATTCCCAGCAGCATAAACATGCTGGCCTGTACCTTGAGCGCCGCTGTGTCGCCGGAGGGGTCCGCAGGGGTGGCGGTCTGGATCGGCCGGCCGGCAATAGCCCTGGGTGACAGCAGAGCATTACGTAGCGGTCGTGCCACGATCAACATCAGTGCCATGGCGCCCATGGCCGCCATGCGCAGGGTGTCTTGCGGCAGCAGTTCAAGGGATGCGGTGTAGTTCCCGAACCAGACCAGGCCAGCGACCGCGATGCCAATCAGCAAGGGCGCAGAGAGCACCAGAAACCATAAGGTATTGAGGCGCTGTACGGCTGAGGTGGACGCGGGCATAAACACTTTCCTGGGTCATGTTGTGAGAGATGGCGGTGAGCCGGAGCTACCGCAAACAATAAGGTTAAAGCAGGGAAACTAGCAAAGCCCGAGTGGATAAAAAAGTGCCAAATGTTTCTGTCATTCGGCGCCATTCTTTCTGTCGATTCTTGCCATGCCGTTGGCTGGCGGACATTGTTATGCTCCATAAGAACTTGTCGGTTCTAGCGCCCGCTGAATTGAGGGCAAGGAGCAAAAAGAATGACCGCAATGCTGGCAACCAGCCCGTTGGACCATGCTGATCTGAACCGGGTAGGCGACCCCGAGCGCCCGCAGATGCGCCGGGTGCGCAAACTGTTTTCACTGATGATCGGTTCCGACCCGCAGCCCAGTGAAGGGCAGATGCGGGTGATTCGCGAACACATGCTGATGGGCGACACCCTGGCGGACGCGGTCGTGCACATGTACAAGAGCTTGCCGGCAGGTGAGGGGCGCAAGCTGGTGGACCAGGCGCTGGAGCATGGCATCGACAGTGTTGAGAACCCGCCGCAGGCGCTCACCGCACTGTTCAAACAGATCGACCATGAACCGATCTGGCTGGATCGGGAAAAACTGCGCCTGGCCTGTGATGTCTCACACCGGGTGGGACTGTCCGGGGAGCTGGTATTGCGCAACCTGTCGTTGATGGGGGGCTACCTGGGCGCCGCTGCGGCCAAGCCGCTGGTGTTCACCGGGCAGCTGGATCGCATGGCGAACCGGCGCCTGGTGGAAACCGGAAAATTCTGGATGGACGTGACCACGCCGGGCGGCATGGAACGTGATCAGGAAGGGTTCAAAAGTGCGGTGAGAGTGCGGCTGATGCATTCCCAGGTGCGCGCCATGTTGTTGCAATCCGATAAGTGGAACATGGCCTGGGGGCACCCGCTGAATCAGTGGGATTCCATGGCGACCATTCTGGAATTTTCAGTGATTTTTCTCACCGGTCTGCGCTCGCTGGGTTTTATTTTCAGCAAAAAAGAACGGGAAGCGGTGGTGCATCTGTGGCGTTATGTCGGCTATCTGATGGGGGTGGAAGAACGGATCCTGCCCACCTGCGAGGCTGATGCCATGCGGGCGTTTTATCAGGTAGTGGCCACGATTTGCGAAAGCGATGACGACACCCGCAAGCTGGGTCAGGCCTTGGCGGGGGCGTCCCTGCAGGATGGTGGTGACGGTTGGGCGGCGAAACGTATGGCGCGGCTGGAGTACACCCTGCGAGCCGGTTACACCCGTTATATTCTGGGCGACGAAGCCGGCGATAAATTGGGCCTGCCGCGCACGGCAGCCAAGTATGTGTGGCCTGCCCAGATTCCCCTGCGTGTGGGGGCTGAACTGGTGCGCAAGAGCGTACCCGGGGCTAACCGGGTACTGGTATGGCTGGGTGCCAAAGCCCGCAGGGACCAGTTCCCCAAGCGGGTGCAGCGGCTGAAAGCGGATACCACCTTTACGCCAGTGAAGACGTTGGCGCGGTAAAAGCGACGGCAGTACGCCTCACGCGACACAGGTTCGTCCTTCTGCAACGTAAAAGGCCGCACCCAAATTTGGAGCGCGGCCTCTTGCGTTTGTGTGACTACAGCGCTGAAATCGCGTTGTAGCTTGTAGCTTGTAGCTTGTAGCTTGTAGCTGGATGCTAGTCCCTAAAATTATTGAACTGCAGCGGCGTTTCGATTTTGGATTCCCGTAGCAGTGCCATCACCGCCTGCAGATCATCGCGCTTCTTGCCGTTCACCCGCACCTGGTCACCCTGGATCGAGGCTTGTACCTTGATCTTGCTCTCCTTGATTTGCTTCACAATCTGTTTGGCCACGGGCTGGTCGATGCCCTGGCGGAAGGTCAGGGTCAGCGAGAAGGTCTTGCCGCTGTGCTCTGGCTCTTCGGGCTTGTCGGCGCCGGCGGCGCTGATGTTCTGTTTCAGGCAGGCCTTGGCGAACAGTTCTTCCAGTTGGCGCACCTGGAAATCGGATTCGGTCTTCAGGGTGACGGCCAGGCCGTTCTGCTCGATGCTGGCCTCCACGCCGCGGAAATCGAACCGGGTAGACAGCTCGCGGTTGGCGTTGTCCACCGCATGGCGAAGGGCGACTTCATCAATCTCGGAAACAATATCGAAAGACGGCATAGGGAGGTCCTGTCGGCAGTAATGGCGTGTCTGGATCGGGCAATTATACAGAGGCAAACCGGTTGTGGGGCAAGTCGGGGAGTGAGTCGTCAATGCGGTGCCGGTGGGCTATCCGATATACTGTGCGATTGTGCTGCGCTGCAGCCGCGCCCGCAGGGCGGGAATGCGACACCAATTGAGGGTTAGGGTATGCAAAATCAGTCCACAGAGCGGCCGCCCCGTGTGCCTTTGGGCCAGCGAATCGGCCAGGCGCTGTTGCGGCTCACCGGTTGGTCGGCCGGCCCCTTCCCGGATATCGACCGGGCAGTGATTGCCGGCGGGCCTCACACCTCCAACTGGGACGGGGTGTTGGCGCTGGTGAGCCGCTCCGCATTGCAGAAAGACGTCAACGTGATGATCAAAAGCAGCCTGTTCAAGGGGCCGCTGGGGGTCTTGCTGCGCAAACTGGGGGCCATGCCGATTGAGCGGGGCCAGGCTGGCGGGATGGTTGAGCAAACCGTGGCGGCGTTTGCAGAGCGTGAGAAGTTGCTGATCGCGGTGACCCCGGAAGGCACCCGCAGCAATGCAGATCAATGGAAGCTGGGGTTCTATCATATTGCCCGCCAGGCCAAGGTGCCGATTATTCTGGCGTTGGCGGACTACAAGGCAAAAACCTTTTCGTTTCCCGTGGTGATTTATCCCGGCGATGATATGGAAGCGGATCTTCAGCAGATTTACACGCACTTTGCGCGAGCGACGCCACGCCATGCGGACAAGCTCTCTGCGCCAGTCTCTGCGGCAAAAGCGGCGCGTGAGGCTGACGTGCAATAACCGCATGACTGCGGATCAGATAGATGCGTGGGAAGGAGAGGAAATGGCTGTTCGGATTGGACGACAAGAGAAGTGGCAGGCCAAGTATCGGTGGCCTGCC
>NZ_NVWY01000057.1 GCF_002733835.1 Alcanivorax sp. | reverse complement strand
CTCCTACCGTCTGTACCCTTGGGTCAGATGCTCCTTTGGTCCCTCCACCCCGGCAAGTCCTGCATGGTTGCAGGAAGAGCATTCAAACATACAAGTTCCTCTCGAGGGACGAACCCGCGTATCAATACGGATAGCGGGCGAATGATTCATCAATCCCTATAGAATGGATTGGCATGGAGACCACGCTTTTTCCTCGCTTCGCTCGGTTCGCACCTCGAGAGGTACTCCTACAGGCGGTTTGATTTCGGGCAGGCGGCTCCGCCTGGGCCGCCCGATTCACATCTTGAAACTTGCAGCTTGTCGCTTGAAACTCTTCTTCGCCCCTGACAACCGGATGTCCCATGTTTGCCTTCGTTGAACAGCGTTACCCCGCCTTCTGGCCCTATATTCAACTGATGCGCCTGGATCGCCCCATTGGCACCCTGTTGCTGCTGTGGCCGACCCTGTGGGCAGTGTGGATTGCCGGGGCGGGCACCCCCAGCCTGACCGTGATTGTGGTGTTCTTTCTGGGCGTGGTGATCATGCGCGCCGCCGGCTGCGTGATTAACGACTTTGCCGACCGGGATTTCGACGGCGATGTGGAGCGCACCAAAGGCCGTCCGCTGGCCACCGGAGCCATCAGTGCCAAGAAAGCCCTGGCGCTGTTCTGCGCTTTGGGCCTGCTGGCCTTTGTGCTGGTGCTGTTCCTCAATGAACTGACGTTCTGGCTGTCCTTCGGCGGGCTGGGGCTGGCGGTGCTGTACCCCTTCACCAAGCGCTTTACCTTTATGCCCCAGCTGTTCCTGGGCGCCGCCTTCAGTTGGGCGATCCCCATGGCGTTTGCCGCCGAAACCGGCGAGGTGCCGGAAATCGCCTGGCTGCTGTACGTGGCCAATGTGCTGTGGACCGTGGCCTACGACACCGAATACGCCATGTGCGACCGCGAAGACGACCTGAAGCTGGGCATCAAGAGCACCGCCATCCTGTTCGGCGATGCGGACCGTTTGATGATCGGCCTGCTGCAGGCCCTCACCCTGCTGGCCCTGATCATGGTCGGCCACCGGCTGGGCTTTAGCTGGCCCTGGTACGCCGGGCTGGTCGGCATGGCCCTGAGCTTTGCCTTCCAGCACAGCCTGATCCGCTACCGCGAACGCTGGCCCAGTTTCCACGCCTTCCTGAACAACCACTGGGCCGGGGCCTGCGTGTTTATCGGCCTGTATTTTCAGTATTTTTAGGAGACGCAACACGCTGCACGCGACACGCAACAACCCGAATTACCCCTGCAGGGAACGGGAAACCGCATCACTTCGCGCCGAGACGTTTCATCTGCGGCCTTCGGCCGAGCCATGCCGGACACCGTAGAAATCGCCTTCCATGGCTCGCGGCCCTCCACATTTCTGCCCTTTCGTACAAGCCCGGATCCGCGTTGTCGCATGTTGCTTGTTGCTTGTTGCTTGTTGCGTCTCTATCTGTCATACGGATGTCATAAAAAGGCAATCTAATAGGGCAACATCCCGGGCAGCGCATGCGCGCCCATGACAGGCAAGGAAGGTAAGCCATGTCCCGAAACCGCATTTTGATTGTTGATGATGAGCCCGCCATCCGTGAGATGGTTGCCGTCGCCCTTGAACTGGCCGATTTCGATGTGCTCGAGGCGGAAAATGCCCAGCGCGGCCACGAAATCATTGTCGATGAACGCCCGGACCTGGTCCTGCTGGACTGGATGCTGCCATCCGTCACCGGCATCGAGCTGGCCCGCCGCCTGAAGCGCGATGACACCACCAATGAGGTGCCGATCATCATGCTGACCGCGAAAAGCGAGGAAGATAACAAGATCCAGGGGCTGGACGTGGGGGCCGATGACTACATCACCAAACCCTTCTCCACCCGCGAGCTGATCTCCCGCATCAAGGCGGTGTTACGCCGCGCCTCCAGTGTGGCAGCAGAAAAAGCCATTGAAGTGGAAGGGCTGTGTCTGGACCCGGTCAGCCACCGCATCAGCGCCAACGACTACCCGGTGGACATGGGCCCCACCGAGTACCGTCTGCTGGAGTTCTTCATGAGCCACCAGGAGCGCGCCTATTCCCGCACTCAGCTGCTGGACCAGGTATGGGGTGCCAACGTGTACGTGGAAGACCGTACTATCGACGTGCATATCCGACGCTTGCGCAAGGCCCTGGCGCCGTTCGATTACGACCGCTTTATCCAGACGGTACGCGGCACCGGTTACCGGTTTTCGGTAAAATCCGCCAAGGCGGGCTGAGACAGCGGGCACTCGGCTGCCTATACTGAAGCCCCATCGTCGGGTGTAAGCCCGGCGACCTGCGAACCCGGTAACGAATCGCGGTGACTGACGCATGAAAGCCAGCCTGGCCAAGGAAGTAAATCGCATTGCCGGCCTGATTCTTCTGGCCGCCCTCGCCGCCTTGGCGGTGGGCCACATCTGGCCGCTGCTGGTGGGCCTGGTGGGGTACATTTTCTGGAGTACCCGCCAACTGTTCGCCCTGTACAGCTGGCTGGTGCGCGACGACCACACCGAACCACCGGACAGCATCGGCCTGTGGGGCGAGTTCTACACCCGCCTTGAGCACCTTTTCCAGAAAGAGCGCCGCGCCCAGGAAAATTTGCAGAGCATTATTCATCGCGCCCAGCAATCGGTGAATGCCCTGGACGATGTGGTCATTCTGATCGACCAACACGGTTACCTGGAGTACTGGAACCATTCCGCCGAGCGCGCCATGGGTTTCAATGCCAGCCAGGATCTGGGCCAGCCGCTGACGAACCTGGTCCGCCACCCCCGGTTTACCGATTACCTGAACAAAGGTGACTTCGACGAGGCGCTGGAAATTCCCTCGCCGGTGGACGACAACCGCATCCTCCAGTTCCGCGTCACCGAATTCGGTGTCGGCGAACAATTACTGATGGCCCGGGACGTGACCCGCCTGCACCACCTGGAACAGATGCGCAAAGACTTCGTGGCCAACGTAAGCCACGAACTGAAAACACCGCTCACCGTGCTCAAGGGCTACCTGGAAACCCTGCTCGACACCATTCCTGATGAACAGGCCCGCCTGCGCCGGGCACTGGTACAAATGGACAACCAGTCCAACCGCATGGAGGCCCTGGTGGCCGACCTGTTATTGCTGGCCCGGCTGGAAGGCACTGAAGCCGATAGCGTGCGCCAGGCGGTACCGGTGCATGGCATGCTCAACCGCATGAAAGACAATGCCCTGGCCATCAGCAGCGACAAGCATCATCACATCGAGCTGGATGTCCCCGCTGACGCCCGGCTGATCGCCAACCCCGCCGAGCTGGAAAGCGCCTTCGGCAACCTGATTACCAACGCAGTGAAATACACCCCGGCCGAAGGCACCATCCGCATCCGCTGGTGGCAGGATGCCCAAGGTGCGCATCTGTCTGTCACCGACAACGGCATCGGTATCGACCCGGCCCATATTCCCCGGCTGACGGAACGCTTCTATCGCCCGGACAACAGTCGCGTCACCCAGACCGGCGGCACCGGCCTGGGGCTGGCCATCGTCAAACACGTGATGATCCGCCACAACGGCCGCCTGGGCATCACCAGTGAGCTCAGCAAGGGCAGCACCTTTACCTGCCATTTCCCGGCGGACCGGCTGGTAAACAAGCCCACCGCGGTGGCGGGGTAAAAACCTGGCGACGAGTAGCGAGTAGCGAGTAGCGAAAAATTCAAACACGCTTTTCCGGCTTTGCTTTTCGTCACTCGCTTCTCGTAACTCGACACTGAATGGTTTGCGTCTCAAGTGGCGCCCACGGCAACCGCCACAAGTGACAACAAACAAACGGCGATATCTATGAAAAGAATTTGCGTCTATTGCGGTTCCAGCCCCGGCAACAATCCGGTCTACATTCAGGCGGCTGAAGCGCTGGCCGGCGAACTGGTACGCCGCAATATCGGGTTGGTCTACGGCGGCGCCAGCGTCGGCGTGATGGGTGCCATTGCCAACGCGGTGATGCGCCAGGGGGGCGAGGTCATCGGCATCATCCCCCATGCACTGATGCGTCGGGAAATCGGTAACGATCACCTGAGCGAGTTGCAGATAGTCGACTCCATGCACGAACGCAAAGCCGCCATGGCGGATCAGTCAGATGGGTTTATTGCCTTGCCCGGTGGCATGGGCACGCTGGAAGAAATTTTTGAAATTCTTACCTGGGCACAACTGGGCTTTCACCAAAAACCCTGCGCCTTGCTCAACGTGAACCACTACTACGATTCCCTCCAGACCTTCCTGCTACACAGTGTGCAAGAAGGCTTTTTGAGCAAGGATCACCACCACCTCCTGCAAGTGCACGATGACCCGGCCGCGCTGCTGGATCATTTCCGGGATTTCTCTCCCGCGCCCATGGATAAATGGCTCGACAGGCAATCCCAGCTGTAACAATAAAAATGTGAAAGATGATCAAATAGGCGAGCTGTTCCGGGCCAGAGCCAGGGTCAACGCGTTACGGTGAAATGGAAAGTGTGACCACACACCAACCATGGATGAGGTAACTATTATGCTTGGATGGGCTCTGACATTTCTTATCGTGGCAATTATTGCCGGCGTGCTCGGTTTTGGCGGTATCGCCTCCGGCGCGGCGTCCATTGCCAAAATTATTTTCTTCATTTTCCTTATCTTGCTGGTCGTCAGCCTGGTGGCCAATGCGGTGAAAGGCCGCGGTCCAAAGATCTGACCATCGCATCAAAGGTGGGCTATGGCTTGGCCGTAGCCCACCATTTTCAGTTTCTGATATCTGGCATTTTCTGATATTTCGTCACCGTTAATCAGCAACCCCACAGAGGGACGTCACGACAACCGCTGATGCCACTCCTGTAGGGCAACCAGTTGTTTGGCTACCATCTCGCGAGTTTTTTCATCCACCAGATCGCCCTTGCCATCACATTTTTCATGGGCGGCAGACACAAACACCTCCGGTTTGTTCAGTGGGTGCATATCCAGAAACACCAACACCTGGCGCAAATGATACTGGCTGCGGCTGGTCCCCATGCCTCCCATGGAAGCGCCCATGATCGCCACCGGTTTGCCGGAAAAAATGCCGCCGGGTACACGCGAGAGCCAGTCAATGGCGTTTTTCAACACACCGGGGATGGAATAATTGTATTCAGGTGTCGCGAACAGCAGCGCATCCGCCTGGGCTACCTGCTCCGCCAGCGCGACCACCGCTGCCGGCCGGTTGTCACCATCGTCATCACCGTTATACATGGGCACATCGGCTATATCGCCGATGCTGACCGTCATGCCCGATGGGGCCAGTGCCTGGGCCGCCCGCACCAGACCCCGATTGTAGGATTGCTCCCTGAGACTGCCTGCTATCGCCAGAACCTTCATGCTATTACTCCCTGTTTCCCTGAATCGGTCAGCGCAAAGCCACACTGTGGCGAATGCGCATCCCAGCTTCCTCCACACACGCGCCACTGACAAGACGCCACCATCATCGCCGGGTCATTTATCCCCCATATGGGTGACGCACTTCTGTCATCCCGTCCTTACTATTACTGAACGATTCACGGATAGCTGCTCGCAATGCCCATTGATATCACCCAGTCCAACGCGCCCTTCATTCCCGGCCCGGCCCTCTACCAGCAGCTGGCCATTCTCAACGGGCTGCTAATCCTTGGGCTGAGCGACAAGCGTAGCGACGCACAACAGATTCAGCATTTGAGTCTTGATCATCAACAACACATCACCCTGTTTCGGGGCAGCAGCCAGAGCCGCTTTGGCATGGCATTCCGGTTTCATCGCCAGGATGTGGAGCAGATTGAAGGGGTGACACTGGAAGACGGGCGAGGGCATCTGTTGTTGCACACCTGCCCGGCGGCGATTCAGAGCCTGACGTTTATGCCCGGAAAAACCGCCAAGGATACCGGCTACAACGCCGGCACCCTCAGCAGTGTGGATTTGTTGGTGCCGGCCAACCGGCTGGAGCAGGCGCAAGCCGCACTGACCCGCATCTTTCGAATGGCAGGCTCCAGCTGGTCCCCCGGCCTGCCACCACATTGGCAGGGCGGCCAGGGGTAGCGGCAACGTTTATAGCAATGAAGGTTCCGCCGTCAGCGTACCATCGCGATAATCGCGCAGGGCCTGATTGATTTCTTCCTGCGTATTCATCACGAAGGGGCCGTACTGCGCAATTGGTTCGCCCAACGGTTTTCCCGCCAGCAACAGCAACCGCGCACCGTTTTTTCCCGCCACCAGGGTGACACTGTCACCATCGGTGAAGGTGGCCAGGTGATCGGTCTCCACCGTTTCCCCTGCCACCCTGACGCGGCCCTCGAACAAATACAGGAAAGCGTTATAGCCCTGCGCCAGCGGAACCGTAAGCGTTTCCTCCGGGCGCAACACCACGTCCAGATACAACGGGTCCGCCTTGCCGCCTTTCACCGGGGCGCTGAGCGTCTGACCTGCAAGGGTTACCTCTCCGGCAATGGCCTTGACCTGGCCGCCGCTGGCCAGATCCAGTCGCGGCATCTCGTGGTCGGGAATATCCCGATACCCGGCAGGCTGCATTTTTTCCGCCGCCGGCAGGTTGATCCACAACTGAAAACCGCGCAGCAAACCGTCTTTCTGCTGCGGCATTTCTTCATGAATAATGCCACGGCCGGCGGTCATCCATTGCACGCCTCCCTGCTTGAGATCCCCTTCATTACCCAGATGATCCCGGTGGCGCATATGCCCTTCCACCAGGTACGTCACCGTTTCAAAACCCCGATGCGGGTGGGGCGGAAAACCGGCGATATAGTCATCAGGATTGTCGGAGGAAAACGCATCCAGCATCAGGAACGGGTCCAGTCGCACGGCCGGGTTAGAACCCAGCGCCCGCTTCAGACGAACGCCAGCACCATCGGATGTATCCATTGCCCGAATCGTATTGAGAATTGTGCGTTCCATGGGAACCTCCTGTGTTAAGCCTGACGCCAGATGCCGGACGCCCGACAAAACATCGCCAGCGTCTCGCCTGTGTCAGGCGCTGATAATTTCTCGCTCGCCCAGGCTGTCGCGGCCGTGGGGCGTGGTCCAGTCCAGTTGCGGCCCGATGGAAATAATTCCTTGGGGATTCACCGTCGGGTGGCTGCAAAAATAATGGTGGCGAATGTGCGTCATGTTCACCGTGTCCGCCACGCCGGGCAGCTGATAGATCTCTTTCAGCAAGCCCTGCAAATTCGGGTAATCGCTGATCCGCTGACGGTCGCACTTGAAGTGCGTGACATACACCGGGTCAAAGCGAACCAGTGTGGTCCACAAGCGGATGTCCGCTTCGGTTAAGGTGTTACCCACCAGGTAGCGTTGTTTGCCGAGCAAGTCCTCCAACGCATCCAGGCGCTGGAACAAGGTCACCACAGCGTCGTCATAGGCCTCCTGGCTGGTAGCGAAACCCGCCTTGTAAACGCCATTGTTCACATCGTGATAAACGCCTTCGTTAATGCTGTCGATTTCTGCTCGCAGCGCCCGGGGATAATAATCGCCCGGGGTGGCACCCAGCCCATCGAAGCTGCTGTTGAGCATGCGGATAATGTCAGCCGATTCATTACTGACAATAGTGCCGCGCTGCGTATCCCACAGCACCGGCACCGTCACCCGGCCGGTGTAGTTGTCATCCGCTTTCAGGTACAACTCATAGAGCTTGCTGAAACCATGAAGCGGGTCACCGGTGGCACCGTCAAAATCGTCACGCAGCTCCCAGCCATTCCCCAGCATGTGCGGGTGCACCACAGACACGCCAATATGATCCTGCAAACCTTTCAGCGCACGCATGACCAGGGTGCGATGGGCCCACGGACAAGCCAGGGACACATACAGGTGGTAACGCCCGCTTTCCGCCGGGAAGCCACCGTCACCACTGGGCCCGGCACTGCCATCGGCAGTGACCCAGTTACGGAACTGGCTTTCCGAGCGCTTGAAACGCCCACCGGTGCTCTTGGTGTCGTACCACTTGTCCTGCCATTTACCGTCGACCAGCAGTCCCATCATTGCCTCCTTACGTTCACTATCGAGGAGCGAGTGACGAGAAACGAAAGACAAAACCTTGTCCTGATTTTCGAAACTCGCAACGCGCGCTACCCGCTTATTGCCCCCAAAGTGTTAACCCGCCAGCGTCGCCTGTGCTTCGCTCATGGCCTTTTCTTTCACATCGTCACCCATGTTCAGCCCTTCGGCATAAACGAAGGTCACATCGGTGATACCGATAAACCCGAAGAACAACTTGATATAGGGCGTTACCGTATCGTTCTCGGTGCCGGCATACAGGCCGCCCCGGGCCGCCAGCACCGTCACAGGTTTATCGTCCAGCAGACCCAGCGGCCCGTTTTCGGTATAGCGGAAGGTAATGCCCGCCCGCGCCACATGATCGATCCAGCTTTTCAGCTGGCTGGGAATGCCGAAGTTGTACATGGGCAGGCCCAATACAATGTGATCGGCGGCTTTCACCTCTTCAATCAACGCCAGGGAAAATGCGTCCACCGCTTGCTGCTCATCGTTGCGCTGCTCGGGTGGCGTAAAAAAGGCGCTGACGCGATCGCCGTCCAGATGCGGGACCGGATCCGTGGACAGGTCACGAACGACCACGGTGGCCTGCGGATGCTGTGCTTTCAGTGCGTCCAGCTGCGCATTGACCAGCGCAGACGAATTGCCGTTATCGCCAAACACACTGCTTTTGATTACCAGAATATTCATAACCCTAACTCCCTTTATTCGTGCGGCCGGCCCGGTGGTCGGCATGATTGTTTCGATGGGCCTATTGTGGTTTCAGTAAATAAGATATAAAACGGGATAAAACTGCACATTTAGCTCAGGAATTTCGATATGTCAGCCAAGATTACCCTGGACCAATGGCAGGCCCTGCTCGCGGTGGTGGATGAGGGCGGTTACGCCAGCGCCGCAGAGGCCCTGGACAAGAGCCAGTCGGCGATCAGTTACGCCGTGCAGAAAATCGAAACCGAGCTGGGCGTGCGCGCCTTCACCCTGGAGGGTCGCCGCGCCAAACTCACCGAAACCGGGCAAATGCTGTACCGGCAGGCCAAGGTACTGGTGGAAGAGGCCAACCGCATCGAAAGCGCCGCCATCCAGCTCAGCCAGGGCTGGGAACCGCTGGTGCGGGTGGCCGCCGACGGCCTGTTCCCGCAGCACTGCATGCTCTCCGCGCTGGATGCCTTCGCCCAGCACAGCCCGCTGACCCGGGTGGAGTACAGCGAAACCATCCTGTCAGGCTCCGATGAAGCCCTGCTGCGCAAGGAAGCGGATGTGGTGGTGGGCGGACGTGTGCCACCGGGGTTTTTCGGCGACCCCTTGATGCGGGTACGCTTTCTGGCGGTGGCCGCCGCCGACCACCCCCTGGCCCAGGCCGATCACCTGACCCATGAAGATCTCCGCCAGCACCGCCAGATTGTGATTCGCGATTCCGGCAGCCGCCGTATTGATTCCGGCTGGCTGGGCGCAGAACAACGCTGGACCGTCTCCCATGCCACCACCCGCATCGCGGCGATCCGCCGTGGGCTGGGCTTTGCCTGGGTGCCGGAAGCGGAAATCGGTGATGGCCTGGAGACGGGGGCGCTGAAGATACTGGCCCTGGATGAAGGCGTGGAGCGTATGGTGGACCTGTACCTGATTTATGCCGATGGCCAGTATGCGGGCCAGGCCGCGCGCTATCTCGGGGAACGGATTCGCGATGCGGCTGCCTTATCTTGTCCAGGGGTGACCGTTTAAAGCCGTGTCAGCCATCCTCACCCGGACATGACACACAGGGCGTAGAATAAGGATTCGAGCTCAACGTCAGGAGATTGCCATGCAACGATTACCGATTCCGGCCTTACTGGTGCTCGCCACGGCACTGCTGCTCAGCGCCTGCGTCAGCCCGGTGGTGATCGACAGCCAGTCCGGCGCCGATCTTGGGCAATACCGCACCTACGCCTTTGTGCCCCAGGACCAGGACAAACCCCGTGAACTGGATGACCAGCGCGCCCAGGCTGCCCTGAAACAGGCACTGGCCGCCAAAGGCCTGACCATCGCCCCCCCCGACCAGGCCGATGTGCAGGTGAAACACTTCTTCAAACGCGAACAGCGCTTCGATGGCTCCACCCTCCAGTTTGGCTTCGGCTTTACCCGCAACAACATTGGCCTGGGCGCCAGCACTCCCACCGAGGGTGAAATCACCGAGGAATACAAACTGGTGGTGCAACTGATCGATCAGCAGAGCAAGGATGTGGTCTGGCAGGCTACCAGCCGCGACGAGCTGCACGATGACATGAGCAGCGAACGCCGCAGTGCGCACATCGAAAAAGCCGTCGAGGCCATGTTCAAACGGTATCCGTAACCGGCCAGCTCAAGGTGGCCACCAGGCCACCGGCGGGCGGGTTTTCCAGGGTCAGCTCCCCCCCGCTGCGCGCCATGATTGTCGAGACAATCGCCAGCCCCAGGCCGGTCTGCCCCCGGTCTCCCCGATGCCCGCGCTGACACAGCCTGTCCGCGCTGTCCGACATGCCCGGCCCCTGATCAATCACCTGGATCCGTATTGCCTGGCAATCTGCATCGACAACGATCTCCACACTGCCTTCCGCCGGGCTGAAACGCAGCGCGTTCTCCAACAGGTTTCTTAGCGCCAGGCTGGCAAGAGCCGCAGCGGGCACTGGCCGCTGAGCGTAGCGGCGGGATACCCAGCGCACGTTGGCAGACGCTTGCTGCCCAGCCAGTTGCGACAAACTGTCTTCGATAACGTCTTCAACGGTTTGCGCCGGGCTCTGCGGCACGCCATCCAGCCGCGCCAGGGCCAGCAACTGCTGCAGGTTAGAGGCCATGCGCGTACTGGCGCTTTCTGCGGCCGCCAAGGCCGGCAGCGCCGGAGACCCCGGCTCCAGTTTCAACTGTGCCACCTGCAACTGGGTTTTCAGGGCCGCCAAAGGCGTGCGCAATTCATGGGCCAGATCATCGGTCAGCCGGCGTTCGCGACGCAGCGCCTGCCGGGCCTGCCCGGCCCAGCGATCCAGTGCCGCCATCAACGGCTGCAATTCTGCCAGGCTTTCGCCCCGGTGCCGCTCCGTATCATCCTGAACCGGGCGCTCCTCAAACTCCTGACGCAACACCTCCAACGGTGCCAGACCACGCCTCACGGCCCAGCGAACCGCCAGCCAGGAGCCCAGCAAGGCCAGCAGCAAGCCGACGAGTAACGCCAGCGCCAACACCGCCAGCAACGACTCACGCACCGACATGGGCTCGGCGGTCGCCACGCGAATATCGCCTTCACTCACTGTGTACACCCGCCAACGTTCGCCTTCCAGCTGGCGCAGGCTGAAACCGTCCTGCTCCCCGGCCAGATGGTCAGCGGGCGCACCACCGGAACGGGCCAGAATTTCACCGCGCAGATTCATGACCTGACAGCTCAGGCCGCGGCTCACCGCCACCTGCAAATCCGGATTTCCCGACAACACCGGCGCGCTGGCATTGGCCATGGACGCGACCATCCGTGCGGAAGCGGCCAGCCGTTGATCCAGCGCCACCCCCACGTGGTGCTTCACCGTGCTGTGTAACCACAATGCCAGCAACAGCCACACGCTAAGCAGGCTCAATGACACCAGCCACAGCACGCGGCTTCGCAATGAACGCGCTTTCACAACGGCGCTCCCAGGCGATAACCTCCACCGCGGACGGTTTCCACGATGCCACTGCCCAGCTTGCGGCGCAGGTTATGGATGTGCACGGCCAGGGCGTTGCTTTCCACGCCATCCACCCAGCCGTATACCCGGTCTGACAACTGATCGGCACTCAATAACCGCCCCCGGCTTTGCAGCAACGCCAGCAACAAGGCCATTTCCCGGCGCTGCAATTCCACCGCCTGGCCCTCCAGCCACGCCTGCTGCCGTGAAGGGTCCACCTGCAAACGGCCATGCTCGATCAATGGGCTCGACTGCCCGCGACCCCGCCGCAACAGGGCCTGCAGCCGCGCCGCCAGCTCCCCCAAATCGAACGGTTTAATCAGGTAATCATCCGCGCCCCGCTGCAAACCATCGATACGATCCTCCACCCCGTCACGGGCGGTCAGAATCAATACCGGTATTGTCAGGCCGGCCTTGCGCCAGCGCGACAGCGCATCGCGGCCATCCTGGTCTGGCAACCCCAGATCCAGCACCAGCACGTCAAAATCAACACTTTGCCAGGCGGCCAGCGCTTCCCGGGCACGGCTGACCCAGGCCACCGAAAACCCCATTGCCTGCAGCCCCTGCTGGATACCATCACCCAGCAGCGCATCATCTTCGACCAGTAAAATATGCATGAAGCTCTGACCCGGTTAGGCTGCGCAAGTTGCAATCCAGTGTACTCACCACGGGTTAACCCACGGTTAATAAGGCCCGGGCACACTGGCCGCCCCCTGACATGGAGATACCGTGGACGCTGTCATCATTGGCCCACTGGCCCTGCCGGCAGGCACTTTTGTCGTGCTCATCGGCTTTTTCGCCGCCAGCCTCACCAGCCTGTGGTGGCAACGCCGTGGGCA
The DNA here is from genome assembly GCF_002733835.1 of Alcanivorax sp. Classification (GTDB taxonomy): domain Bacteria; phylum Pseudomonadota; class Gammaproteobacteria; order Pseudomonadales; family Alcanivoracaceae; genus Alcanivorax. Next base: position 1,360 of record NZ_NVWY01000057.1, on the reverse strand, counting down.
ACGCATCGAAGCAACGCTCTGGCTGATTGCCATTACCGCCGTGCTGGGGGCGCGACTGGCGTTTGTGTGGCGCTACCAGAACCAGTACGACTCCTGGCTGGCCATGCTCGACATCCGTGACGGGGGCTGGTGGTGGCCCGGTGCGTTGGTGGCGCTGGCGGTGCTGGCCGTCAGCCTGTACCGGCAACCCCGCGTCCGCGCTGCGCTGGTGTCTGCCAGTGCCGCCGCGCTGCTCTGCATGACGCTGACGTTTGCCGCACTGGAAGCCCTGTCGCCAACGCCCAGCCCGTTACCGGAGGTCACCCTGTACAATCTGCAAGGGGACGCCACCACGCTGAAAGCGGCATCCAGCGGGGTAACGCTGGTAAACCTGTGGGCCACCTGGTGCCCACCGTGCCGGCGGGAAATGCCTGTGCTTGAGGCCGGGCAGCAGCGCTACCCCGGGGTGCGCTTTATTCTTGCCAATCAGGGGGAGAACCCCCATCAGGTCCGCCAGTACCTCACCGAAGGGCAGCTCCACTTTGAGCACCTGTTACTGGATCCACATACGGATCTGGGTCGCTATGCGGGCAACCGTGGCCTGCCGCTAACCCTTTTGTTCGATCAGCAGGGCCAGGAAGTCGGGCGCCATTTTGGCCCCCTCTCCGACGCCAGCCTGCATCACTTTCTTAGCCAACACCTTCCGGGAGACACTCCATGATCAAACCTGCTGCCTTGCTGCTCACCCTGCTGATGCCCCTGATCGGCCAGGCCGACGACGGCCCCTCCATGGACAGCCTGCTGGCCAAGCTGGAAGCCAGCACCTGGGTAGCGGAAGGCCCACAGCAGCCGCAACGAGTGGCTTATGTGTTCACGGATATGGCCTGCCCCTACTGCGCCCGGTTGTGGGAAAACATGCAGCCCATGATCGAAGACGAGGACAACGTGCTACAGGTACGCCATATCATCGTCGGGCTGATCAATCCCAAACGCAGCTTCACTCAAGGCGGTGCCGTGCTCGCTGCCCCGGACCCGGCCGCCGCACTGGCCGAGCACGAAGGCCACTTTGACGACGGCGGTATCCGCCCGCTGGAGCGAGTCCCCGACGCCATCCGCAGCCAGATCCAGAGCAACACCGGGCTGATGATCGGACTGGGCCTGCAAGGTACACCGGCCCTGATTTTCCAGGACAGGGAAGGGCGCTGGCGCGTGGCGCCGGGGGTCGTTGGGGAAGCCGATCTAAGAGAGGAAGTGTTTCAGCTGGAAGAGAGGTAAAACGCACTTTGTAGGAGATTCTATGTTGTCCACCCCAGTCTTCATGAGGCAGGGGCCGGCTGATAGTCGGTGCCATTTTTCATGAGCGCGAAGGCGATACGAACGA
>NZ_NVWY01000056.1 GCF_002733835.1 Alcanivorax sp. | reverse complement strand
TTGCCTCACGGCCGGAACGTGTTGCTGGATGAGCCAGTCAAGCTACCCGGTGTAACCCATCCCGCCTTTGTGGCCACCCTGGTACTCGGCTACCTGACCCGCCCCTTGGACGGCCCCACTAGTCAGGCCGCCTGACAGCCCCAGCCCCCCGGGCACCGCCTCTAAGCACCTCACCTCCGGAAAAGCCTGACGCCTCAGGCTTTTCCGTTTTGTATCCCCATGAAAAGAAACTGTCACCAATACTGACAATAACGCTACAGCATCGCCCCCTCCTTAATGTGCACACTCGTACCAACTAATAAAGGTACCTGCTCCAGCAGCAGCACAAACAACAACAACGGCGCCTGTCATGGGCACCATAAAGGGGTTAGCAATGTTTTCACTCAGCCAGGCTCCCGCCTTTGTCTCTTACCGGCTTCCACTGGCATTACTGCTCAGCGCCAGCCTGCTTGGCGCCTGTGGCGGCGGAGGCAGCAGCAACGCCCCGGCCGTTGCCGGTGACGCCCCCACCACCCCGGAAACGCCCAGGGAGCCGGAAACCCCGGACCCGACACCAGAGCCAGAGCCGCAGCCCGAGCCCCTCAACCGCTACCAGTTCGCCAATGGCTGCTACACCCTGCAAAGCCAACAACAGTTTCTGGTCAGCAATGACGGCAACTATGGGCTGAGCAACAATGCCAGCAACGCTACCCCCTTCTACATGAAGCCCACCGACCTGGGCCGCTACCTGCTGCTTTCCGATTATCAACGTGATCCCGGCAGTGCCGGCAGCAAACAGTTGCTCGGCATCAGCGATCCAGCCGGAGAGTTTCTTGACCAGAGCGGCAACTTTGTCGGAGAGCTGAGCTATCTGGTATCCGGACTGGGCGATACCCTCAATCTGGTGCTGGACCCGGTTGCCCCCCTCGGTGGCCTGCTGCGTGAACTGGGCGAAAGCCTGGGGGGTATCGGTACCGGGCTGGGTGACACCAATATCCAGCCCAGCCTGGCCATGGTCGATGACGCCAACGATCTGGCGGTCTGGAACCTGAACCGCAGCGACGGCGACACCTTCACCCTGGCCTCCAACGTGACCGGCCTGCTGCTCACTGCCGGCGACGACGGCCTGACTCTCACCTCCCCGCAACTGGAAGCGGACAATAACCGTTTCACCCTGGCACCCAGCGACGGATGTAGCACTTACCCGGAAGCCGAACTCAACGCCGCCGTCGCGGATGACGGCCCGGCCAATTACCTGACCCAGGTTCCCCGTTTCCAGAATGTGAACGGCCTGGACGACGATGACATCTTCGGTTTCGTGGATGCCCACAGCCATATTTCTGCCTACGAATTTATCGGCGGGCGGGTGAACTACGGCGACCCCTTCCACAAGTTCGGGGTCGACCATGCCCTGCACGACTGTGCCGTCAACCATGGCCCCCAGGGGCTCACCGGGCTAATCGAACAAGTCACCAGCAACCCCGGCCCCCATGAAACCCGGGGCTGGCCGGACTACCCCTTCTGGCCCCGCAGCAACTCCCTGCAACACCATCAGAGCTACTACAAATGGATTGAACGGGCACACCTGGCGGGCATGAAAATTCTCGTCAACCACCTGGTGCATAACGAGATTCTCTGCCAGCTCAATCCACAGAAACAGAATGACTGCGACACCATGGCCGCCATCGAAATGCAGGCCACCCAGATGCATCGCATGCAGGATTACATCGACGCCCAGAATGGTGGGCCCGGCAAGGGCTGGTTCCGCATCGTCACCGATCCCGCCCAGGCCCGGCAGGTGATCGGCGACGGAAAAATGGCGGTCATTCTCGGCGTAGAAGCGTCCAAGGCACTCAACTGTGGCGAGTTTCTCAATGCCCCGGAATGTACCCGCGAAGAAATCGTAGAACGACTGGATCGTCTCTACGCCATGGATGTGCGCAGCCTGTTCCCGGTGCACAAATTCGATAACGCCTTCGGCGGCCACTTGCCCGATCTGTCAGAAGGCGTGGGTATCGGTGCCGTCCTGTATGGTGGCAACCTGTTGGAAACCGGGCATTTGGTGGAATTTGAAGACTGCCCGGACCATGACCATGAAGGGGACGCGATTGCGCTGGACAACCCGCTTCAACCCCTGGGCATTTTTGACCAGCTGCTATTTCAGATCGACTACGTCGGCGACCGCTTCCCGGCCACCCCGGAAGAGTTCGCCGCCTACGATCCGCGCCGCGGCACCGACCATCTGTGCAACACCCGCGGCCTCACCGACCTGGGTTTTTTCCTGATCGAAGAACTGACTCGCCGCGGCATGATGATCGAGATTGATCACATCAGCCGCAAGGCCGCCACCCAAATCCTCGACCTCACCGGCGAACGCGATTACCCGATTATCAACAGCCATGGCAACTGGACCGGCACCGAAGCCCTGCGCGACCAGATCGCCAGCCAGGGGGGCGTGACGGCGTCCTTCGGTAGCGTGCGCGGCAACTGGGTAGACCAGCTGACCCGCGACGGCAACCGCCCCCGCGACCCGGCCTTCAAGGTTGGCCCCTTCGGTGGCGCCCCGTTTGCGTCTGACGTCAACGGCATTGCCAATCTGGCCGGCAACCCCGGCACACCCGATCAGGAAGCCGAGCTTTATCCCTTCACCTCGGTGGATGGCCGCGTGCAATTCGACAAACAAACCACCGGTGACCACGCCTTCAGCCTTTACGAAGGCCGGGGCGTGGCGCACTACGGACTCTATGCGGACCAGATAGCCGACATGATGCTCAACAGCGATCGCCCGCAAGAAGAAATCGACGACGCGGTGAACCAGCTGTTCACCTCGGCAGAAGCCTACATACGCATGTGGGAACGACTGGAGCAGGCCGCTCAATAGCGGCCATCAATCCGGCACATGAAACAGCGCGCTTTTCGGGAAGCAGAAACAAAAAATGACAACGGGGAACTGACCATGAACATCAACCGATTCTGGCCTGCCATCGCACTGGCAGCCACTCTGGTACTCACCGCGTGCGGAGGCGACGGCAGCAATACACCGGCAGCCAACAACCCCGCCACACCCAACAATCCTGACAACGGCGGCGATGATGGCGGGGGGGATGATGACGGCGGCGACGATGGTGGCACAGGCACCGATCCGGATGATGGCGGAGAAACGCCCCCCGATACCGTTGGCCGAACGTTCCTCATCAGCCCCGGTGAAGACGCCACCGAAGACATGGTCAATGCCATGGTCCAGCTACGTCCAAAAGACACCCTGCAATTCGAGTGCGGCTACTTCGAACTGGACCAGGGTATCTTGATCCAGGCCACCGAAGATGTGTTGATCAAAGGTTGCGGCAAAGACGAAACCATTCTGTCGTTCAAGGACAGTGTCAACGTGACCGGCCTGGAAGCCCTGAACATTCGCGGCATTACCGTGGAAGACCTGACCATCCTGGATTCCCCGGGGGATGCCTTCAAACTCAAAAGTGTCAAATGGGGCACACTGCGCAACGTGCGGGCCATCTGGTCCGGCGGTGGCGAACCGATCACCGCAGATAACTACGCGGAACGCGTGCACGTTTCCTGTACCAACCCGCCGTTCAATGAAGGCGATCCCACCCCGGATTATGTGCCTAGCTCCGCCAGCGGCCGCTACGGGATCTACCCGGTAGAATCAGAAAACATTCTGGTGGAAGGCAGTGAATCCATTGGCGCCAGCGATGCCGGCATTTATGTGGGCCAGACCAACACCGCCATCATCCGCGACAGCCGTGCGGCCTATAACGTGATGGGTTTTGAAATCGAAAACGTTCAGGGCGGCGAGTACGACAACAACATCGCCGAATGTAATACCGGCGCCTTCCTGATCTACGACCTGGAAAACATCACCCGCTACGGTGATACCTCGGTAATGATCAACAACGTGGCTCGCAACAACAACACCTACAACTTTGCCCACAGCGGCCTGGTATCGGTAGTACCCCGCGGCACCGGTTTTATTACCCTCGGCTACGACAACATCGAAGTGCTCAACAACACCTTTGAAGATCACAGCACCGCGGCCGTTATCTACGCCAGCTATGAACTGATTGATGGCAAAAACAATACCGCCGATAAAAAACTCGACCCTTATACCGAAGGGCTGCACATCCACAATAACGTGATGAAAAATTCCGGTTATGACCTGCCACCACCGGACCTGGAAAAACTGGCAAACGGCGAAGTAGAAAGCGTGCTACCCACCCTGATCGGGCTGAAAAACCTGCCCACCCTCAACGACCCGACTCAACTGCTGGGCAGCCTGACAAACATACTCAATCTGGGCAAAGGGGCACACATTGTCTGGGACGGCCTGCGCGATGATCTGGACGAAGACTGCCCCTACCCGGTGGACAGCAACGGCGATCCGGTTCCCATGTGGGACAGCGGCAAGCCTATCCATACCAACGAGCACCCCAACCCCAGCTGCCACTACAACGCCTACAAATTTGACGAGAACAAAGCGCGGATTCAGCCGGAGTGGGGTTCCTGTATCCACGATAACGATCTGGACAGCGACAGCGCACCCTATCTGAACTTCCATGGTACCGATGGCCTGGAACTGGTACTGGCCATTGCGGAACAGGATTTTTCCATTCTGTCTCCCACAGGCCTGCTAGATGTGCTGGAAGGGCTGCTCAACCTGCCTTCGGACACCAATCTGTCTGATCATGATTGCCAGGCCCGTTTTGGCAAAACGTTGCCATCATTGCCGCGGGTAGAAATTCCGCCCTTCGAGCCCAGCGGTGAATTTGACCCTGCACCGTCGGATGAAGTTGTAGAGTTCTACTGTAGCGCTGAAGTTGCCGACGGCGAGATCAACCGCGAAGCACTGAACTACAACTGCCCGACGCTGGATCAGTACAACCTGTTTGCCGATGCGCAAGATCCACGCAGCATGCCCAATGAAAGTGGCCAGCCCTTTGTGCTGAACACCAAGCTGTTCTCTGACTACTCAACCAAGTACCGGGTCGTGTTTGTCCCCCCCGGCGAGCAGGCGGTGTACAGCGATGGCCAGGACGGCAACAACGTTAACGGCAGCATCGTGTTCCCGGAAGGCACCGTGATTGCCAAAACCTTTGCTTTCACCGATGAAAGCCAGGGCACCGAAGTCCCGGTAGAAACCCGCTTGCTGATCAAACGCAGAAACAGCCAGGACAGCGCCGTCTGGGTAGGCCTGCCCTACATCTGGGAAGAAGAAGACGGCAAGAGGGTTGCGCGTCTGGCCATGAACGGGGGCACCGCGTCGGTTGCCTGGCATTACCGTGATGCGGATTCCAACACCCTGCTCACCGGCAGCACCGATGGTTACACCATTCCTAACGGTAACCAGTGCGTGACCTGTCACGCCAATGATGACCAACCGGCTGGCAGTGCCCCCATTGGGCCCAAGCCGCGTAACCTGAACCGTGCCTACAAAGCAGAATCTGCCTTTATGGGCACCAGCGGTCAGGCCGGCTTCCCGGCGGTAAACCAGATCAAGCAGTGGAAAGATCTGGGGATTCTGACCGGCGTGCCGGAGTTGACCATCAGCAATGGGGTGGCCACCAACATTGAGCACTTGCCGCGCTGGAATGTGCCCGGTGACAGCGGTGAAACCGCCAACTCAGCGGCGGATATCGAAAGCCGTGTGCGTGCCTATCTGGAAGTGAACTGTCAGCACTGCCACAACGACAAGGGCGCCGCGTCCAACACCGGTTATTACCTGGATCACTTCCGCGATGTGAACGCCAGCTACGGGGTGTGCAAGAAGCCCACGGCCACCGGCGGCGGCTCCTGTGGTCGCCAGCATGTACTGGTTCCCGGCAGCGCAGGCAGCTCCATCGTCTCCTGTCGCGTCGCTGCAGAAGATGATCCGCAGAAAATGATGCCACCGATTGCCCGCAGCGTTGCCCATGGCGAAGCCACCGCGCTGATGGATCAGTGGATCAATAATGTGGTGGATAGCAGCTATACGAACGCTAGCGCCTGTAACTGATAGCCCCCTCCCTCCTCTCCGGCACCATCGGAGGGGAGTGCAACACCCCCTCCCTGCAAAGGGAGGGTTCTTAGGGCCTGTTAACAGACCCTAGCCGCTCTGCGGCCGCTATACGCGTCAGGCATCAGGCATCAGGCGTTTGGCGTCCAGCGCTCTTCTTTTTATCTCGAATGGCTTTCAACGGTGCAGACAATTTGTCCGGATGACGCGGATGAATGGCCGCATAGCATTGAAAAATTTCGGCCAGATCCTTCTCTACATCGCCACACGGCTCAATCACGCGAGCAAAGGTAATTTCCTTTTTCCGGTAGTCCGCAGTGGCCACCACAATCGGCACACCCGCCTGCTGGGCGATCCGGTAGAAGCCGGTCTTCCATTGTGTCGCCCCGCCCCGGGTGCCTTCCGGCGCCACCACCATCACCAGCTTGTCGCGGCTATTAAACTGCTCCACGGTCTGCTCAACCACACCACCCGCCTTGTGCCGGGCAATGGGCAACGCCCCCATCCAGCGCAGAATGGCCCCAAACGGCCCCTTGAAGGCGCTGTCCTTGATCATCACGTGAGCATCCAGCCCCAGCTGCATCATGGCCGCCAGGGTATAAATGCCATCCCAGTTGGACGTATGCGGCCCGCCGATAATTACCGCCTTGGGCACCGCCGGCATGGGGTTGGTCACCCGCCAGCCTGCCAGGCGCAAAAAGCCACGGGCAAGCCACCGGGAGAAGGCATTTCCGCGACGGGGATAATCAGAGTCCAGGGCTGATGGCATGGGATTGTCCATTGCAAAGAGAGCGGCGATCATACGCACGCGGCCCAATGATCACATTGGCACTAACGCCCAACGCACTCACAAGGCGATAACCGGCCCATGGACACCCTGCACTACCTGACAGGCTACCCCGCCCAGATCCAGCAACAGGCCCAAATCCTGCTGGACCAGGGGCAGCTGGGGGATTATCTGCAACAGCGCTATCCCGACAAGCATGAGATTCAAGGTGACAAGGCCCTGTTTCAATACGCCAACACCCTCAAGCAACAATAGCTGCGCAAGGCGCCACCACTGGGCAAAGCCCATTACGATGCCAAGCTGAAAACGCTGAGTCAGGCGCGTGGGAGCCTCTGACTCACCCCTTGTATACTCAGGCTTTCAGGCTGGTTCGCAATCTAGGCGCACTTTTAAAGGCATGCTGGTTGCCTGTCGAGAAAGGGCAACAACGAGTGCGGACCAGCCTGAAAGCCCCGTAGGGCGAGACCTGAAGCGCACATCTGCTGCGCTTCGCCACTAGTAAAGGGAACCACCCTGCCCGTCGTGCCGAAACACAACAGCTGCACACTTCAGGTCACGCTGAGCATGCAAGGGGTGAGTCAGAGGCTCCCTGGCATGCATACCCGGCACACCCGCATTCACGGCAGCAAATTACGCAGCCATAACAGCCTGCGTATCGCCAGCCAGTTCAAGGCAGCGCCGGAAGCCTTTCTGCGCATGATCGTGGTCCACGAACTGGCTCACTTCAAAGAAACCGACCACAACAAGGCGTTTTATCAGCTCTGTTCGCACATGGCGCCGGACTACCATCAACTGGAACTGGATACCCGGCTCTGGCTTCTCTGGCAGGACACACGCAACCGCTGACACAGGCACCGCCGGCAAGAACCAGATTGCCCCCTGACGCCCCACTCCAACAGCACGAAAACGTCAAAAACCTCTTTATTCAACAAGCATTTACATTATCAATCGCGAATATCAGAAAAGACCATGGCCGGCAGTTTCATGTCTCCGCCATAAGGGCGTAGTATGAAATGACTTAACGTCATAACGCAGGGTCATCAGTGCCTAGGTTTGTGGCAATGTTGTACTGATCCTGCGCCAGTGTTCCGCATTGGCGGCCGTTCTATTTCCGCCCGCGCGGGACTCCAATCAGAGCCCAGGAGGTGTGTAGTGACACGGATTGGCCAGGACACCCTGAACAGCAAAAAAACGCTGCAAGCCAACGGCAAGACCTATCATTATTTCGATATCAATGCGGTCGCCGACAAAGGCTGGGGTGATCTCAGCAAGCTCCCCTTTTCCCTCAAAGTCCTTCTCGAAAACCTGCTCCGCTTTGAAGACGGTGACAGCGTCACCGGCGCCGACATCGAAGCCGTGATGCGCTGGCTGGAACACAAGCGCTCGGACAAGGAAATCAATTACCGCCCGGCCCGGGTACTGATGCAGGATTTCACCGGCGTCCCCGGTGTGGTGGATCTGGCGGCCATGCGCGATGCCATCAAGAAGGCCGGCGGCGATCCGGGCCGCATTAATCCGCTGACACCGGTGGATCTGGTCATCGACCACTCGGTGATGGTGGACAAGTTCGGCAACCCGCAAGCCTTCGAAGAGAACGTGGAAATCGAGTACCAGCGCAACCGGGAGCGTTATCAGTTCCTGCGCTGGGGCCAGAAAGCCTTCGACAACTTCCGCGTGGTGCCGCCGGGCACCGGCATCTGCCACCAGGTGAACCTGGAATACCTGGCCAAGGGTGTGTGGTCGTCCGAATCCGAGGACGGCAACACCTATGCCTACCCGGACACCCTGGTGGGCACCGATTCCCACACCACCATGATCAACGGCCTGGGCGTACTGGGCTGGGGCGTGGGCGGGATCGAAGCGGAAGCCGCCATGCTTGGCCAGCCCATCGCCATGCTGATTCCCGAAGTGATCGGCTTCAAGATCACCGGCAAGCTGCGTGAAGGCATCACCGCCACTGACCTGGTGCTGACCGTCACCGAAATGCTGCGCCGCCGGGGCGTGGTGGGCAAGTTCGTGGAATTTTTCGGTGACGGCCTGGCTGACCTGACCTTGGCCGACCGCGCCACCATCGCCAACATGGCGCCGGAGTATGGCGCCACCTGCGGCTTCTTCCCCATCGATGAACGCACCACCGAGTACATGAAACTGTCCGGCCGCGACGACGACACCATTGCGCTGGTGGAAGCGTACTGCAAGGCGCAGGGCCTGTGGCGCTCCAGCAGCGACCCGGACCCGGAATTCACCGACGTGCTGGAGCTGGACCTGAACGATGTGGTGCCCAGCCTGGCTGGCCCCAAACGCCCGCAGGACCGGGTGCCGCTCACCGCGGTGAAACGCACCTTTATCGACGTGGTCACCGACACGCTGAAACTCAATGACGAGGAAATCAGCAAGCTGGAAGGCGAAGGTGGTCAGACCGCCGTGGGCAACCACGAACCCAGCGGTGGCGATGTGCCGGTGGTCATCGACGGCAAGAAACATCACATGAGCCACGGCGACGTGGTGATTGCCGCCATTACCTCCTGCACCAACACTTCCAACCCCAGCGTTATGCTGGCCGCCGGCCTGGTGGCCAAAAAAGCCGCCGAAAAAGGCATGAATCGCAAGCCTTGGGTGAAGACCTCGCTGGCCCCCGGCTCCAAGGTGGTCACCGATTACCTTGATGTGACCGGCCTGCAAAAACCGCTAAACGATATCGGCTTCGATTTGGTGGGCTATGGCTGCACCACCTGCATCGGCAACTCCGGGCCGCTGCCACCGGAAATCGACAAGGCCATTTCCGACGGCGACCTGGTGGTGGCCTCGGTGCTGTCCGGTAACCGTAATTTCGAAGGCCGGGTACACCAGAGCGTGCGCACCAACTGGCTGGCCTCACCGCCGCTGGTGGTGGCCTATGCCCTGGCCGGCACCGTGAAGATCGACCTGGATTCCGACCCCATCGGCAAGGACAAGGACGGCAACGCGGTCTACCTGAAAGACATCTGGCCCAGCTCCGATGAAATTCAGGCCGAGCTGGTGAAAATCAACGACGACATGTTCCGCAGCCAATACGCCAGCGTGTTCGAAGGGGATGAAATCTGGCAGAGCCTGCCCATTCCGGATTCACAAACCTACGACTGGGACAGCAGCTCCACCTACATCCAGAACCCGCCCTTCTTCGACGGCCTCACCGCCGAGATGGACGATGTACAACCGGTGAAAAACGCGCGCATCCTGGCAATGTTAGGTGACTCCATCACCACCGACCACATTTCCCCGGCCGGGGCCATCAAGGCGGATTCCCCCGCCGGCCATTACCTGCAGGGGCACGATGTGGAGCCCATCGACTTCAACTCCTACGGCTCACGCCGGGGGAACCACGAAGTGATGATGCGCGGCACCTTCGCCAACATCCGTATCCGTAACGAAATGACCCCGGACATCGAAGGCGGCTTCACCAGGCACCTGCCTGAAGGCGAGGAAATTTCCATCTACGGCGCGGCCATGCGTTATCAGAAAGACGGCATTCCCACCGTAGTTGTCGCCGGCAAGGAATACGGCACCGGCTCCAGCCGCGACTGGGCCGCCAAGGGCACCAACCTGCTGGGCGCCAAGGCAGTGATCGCCGAGAGCTACGAACGGATTCACCGTTCCAACCTGATCGGCATGGGCGTGCTGCCGCTGCAATTCCCGGAAGGCACCGACCGCAAGACGCTGAACCTGGACGGTAGTGAAGAGGTGGACATCCCGGATCTGGACAACAATCTGAAACCGGGCGACACCGTCACCGTGGTGTTCCGCCGCGATGGCAAGGAACAAAAAGTCGATGCCATTTCCCGCCTGGATACTGCAGCGGAAGTGGAGTACTACAAAAACGGCGGCATCCTCCATTATGTGCTGCGGCAGATGATGCAGTAGACGAGAGACGCTGCACGCTTCATGCAACACGCAGCCCGCTAACAGGCAATAACGCGGGCAAACCGTGTTGCCTGCCCTAACCCAAGAGGCCGCGCCCGGAAACGGACGCGGCCTTCTGTATTTTTGTCACCCATCGTAGGTCGCATTAGCCTAAGGCGTAATCCGACATCTGGCGTGCCCCTCCCCCCCAGTTGTCGACATACGCAACGTAACAGACCTCAATAGAGCGGGAACTTTCCCAACTTCCTCTATCTATTTTTCGTAGCTCGTAGCTCGTAGCACCCCTCGCCCGGTTTTTGCTATGCTGGTTATCTTCCACACCGGGTTTCGGGGAACTCCGTGCGTATCGTTTTCACTCTTAGTCTCTGCGTACTGGGCAGCCTGGCCAACCCTGCCATGGCCCAATCGCAAACCAGTGACGCGGATCTGCTCAGCGCAGAACAACGCGATGCCCGCCTGCGTGAACAACAGGAGCTGGAAGCGCGAGCCAGCGAGCTGGAAGCTCAACAGCAAACCACCCGCGAACTGCTGGAACAACAAGAGCAGTATCTGGACGCCCTGCGCGCCCAGATCAAGGCGATGAAAGCCTCGGAGAAAGCATCCGCCCCCACCAGCCCGGCAGGCACGCAGCCATGATTGGGCAATGGCTACAACGCTTGTTCCGTCGCACCCACCGGCCCACTGCGCCCGCCGCAGCGGCCACACCGGAACCGTCCACTCCAGCCGACGCCGCCCAGGATCCCCCCGACACGGTTGACGATCCTCTCGCTCTGTTTCTGCCTTTCCAGATTCGTCCACTGGAAAGCACGGACCTGGGTGAGCTGCTGGGCGTATTCCGCGAGGCCATCCAGATCAGCACCGCCGACCAATACGACCAGCAACAACGGGATGCCTGGAGCCGCGCACAAAGCCACGAAAGCCTGATTTCCGCCCTCAGTGAAGGGGAAGCCGTGGTCGCCGAATGGGACGACGCGCTGGTGGGTTTTGCCCATCGCGTCAATGGTTATATCAACATGGTCTTCGTACACCCGGATGCCAGCCGCGTGGGCATTGCCACCCTGCTCTACCAACACCTGGAAGACGGCGCGCGGGTGGAAGGCATCACCGAACTCAACGCCCACGCCAGCCTCACGGCCCACGACTTTTTCCATTTCATGGGGTTTACCAGTGAAGGTCAGGAAGAAGCCGAACGCGATGGCGTGCGCCTGCCCCGGCACCACATGCGCAAGTCACTGGTCTGAATCAAGAACCACAACACGCCTCACCCAGAGCGCAACACGGGCAACCGCTGCGCGCCGGGAGCCCGACCACTGACGCTTTCATTCAAAATCTGAAAGCCCGGGCTCCATGCGTTCTGGGTAACACGAATTACCGGAGCGTGCCCGGAACCTCCCTGCTTCGCCCATTGATCAATTAATCTGATCAAACCGGTCGAGCCATTCCCGTGGGTTGGTCGGCAGACTCCCCCTACACTTGTTCCATCGCTGAAGAGAAAATCGCTTCAGCCACCCAATCACATTGCGCTCACTCTGTGGTTATACCCCCGGGCTCAAAAAGCCCGTTGATTCCCCCCTTAAGGCCGTCCCCCCGACGGCCATTTTTTTTTGCCGCTCTGCGGCCGCCACACGCTTCACGCTGCATGCAACACGACACGCCACCAGAGCGTATATGCGATTCAGGACTTGTACAGCAATTTCCCGACACTGTTGAACGCCTTTTCCGACAGGCTCATGCGAATCATGGTGCGGAACCATGTTTCGGGCAGCAGCCAACGTGCCAGCAACAACATGCGTGCATCCGCGCCCACGCTATAACGCAGACGTTTACCGGGATCGTTAGCCGCCTTGTAGATCACCTTCGCGGCATCTTCCGGGGTAGAGCCACCCGGCCCGGTCTTGTCCATAACCCCGAACTGAGCCTTGGAATACTCATCGTAGGTCTTTACGCCCGTGCGGTTATCCCGGTCCGCCGAGCGACCGAAGAACGCCGTATTCACCGCCCCCGGCTCAATGATTTTCACCCCGATACCCAACGGACACAGCTCATACACCAGCCCCTCGGTGAACCCTTCCACCGCCCATTTACTGGCGTTGTAAACACTGTAAAGCGGCAACGGTACGCGCCCAACCATGCTGGCCACATTCACCAGCGCGCCGCTTTTTCGTTCGCGAAAATGCGGCAACACGGCCCGGCACGTTTCCATCAGGCCGAACACATTGGTATCGAACTGACGAATGATCTGGGCTTCGTCCAGGGTTTCAAACGCGCCCATCAGGCCATACCCCGCATTGTTCACCAGCACATCGATAGCGCCAAAATGCGCAATGGCCTTTTCAACCGCCGCATGAATGCTGGCCCGATCATTAACATCCAGTGGCAGGCACAACACCCGAGGCAAGGCAGCCAGTGCTTCGGCCTGTTCCGGCTTGCGCAGGGTTGCGACCACATTCCAGCCCTTGTCCTGAAACAACCGTGCCGTGGCATAGCCAATGCCGGAGGACGCACCGGTGATAAAAACGGTTTTCGTGTTCACTTCAGTCATTCTGTTTTCCTTTATTGCTGATCGGTTGAGCCGCCGTTCTCAGGCATGGCCAGGGTGATTGACGCCCGGCCGGATAAGATCCTGTTTCGCGTCGCCGAACATTTGCCCCAGCACCTTGCGTTGGGCGTTACGTCCTCTTTGTTGCTGCCATTGGCGCAGCCCCGGAACATAGTGCTGGCCACTGAACGAGAGCAACCGCGGCAACAGCGTGGCCAGCGGGTACCAGGCCGATACCGATTCCGGCAACCCCAGCTGGGCCATCTTGTCGCGGCTCAGAAAGTAACGGCTGACACTCAGATGTTTCTGGTAGGCAAGCTTGCGCTGCAGGGATTCAAATCGGCGGAAATGACGCTCCAGCGGTTCTTGAGCCAGGGCCTTGCCCAGCTCCTGGCTGGTCCAGTCCGGCTGGCTCTGGGTCATCAAGGTGTGGTGCAGCAACACAATGCCGTCCTGCTCGCGATCCACCAGCCACTTTTCGTCCACGCCCATCAGCCAGCAGGCGTATTTCCACAGGTGCATCACCGCACGGGATTCCCGCGGCGTCACCGGCACCCCCATCTTGCGCAGGCCGCCCAGCATCACCACGCAGAACCCCAGATAAGTGGCCACCATATCCACCTGACTCAGGGGTAAGCCCCACTGCGCCACATCCCACTCCTCACGGCTGGCCAGGTTGCGGCGCACCAGCGAATGCACCAGGCGCACGTGCAAGGTGCCCCGGAAACCGGCACTGAAACGTTTCAGCCCCCCTTCCTCGGTACAGTCGACCCACCACTTCCCGGTCTCGGCAATGCGTCGCGACGCGCCCTGATTCAATGCCCCGGTCAACACCAGCGACTGATTGAAACCGGACAGCAGGTAGCCCCCCATCAATGCCAGATCACGCAACACATAGGGCGCGGTCATCCCGGTGGAATGAATAAAGCGGGCGCCCTCATCAATCAGGTCGAAATCCACCCAGGCCGGGCGCCTTTCCACACTTTTGATAAACAGCCGCAGCGGTTCCGGGCAATCCGGGATGGCAGCCAACCCCTCGGTAATGGCGGTTTCAAACAGCGCCCGCGCCTCACGGGGGCCATGATCCATCATCCAGTCCACCAATGAATCCATGGCCGGATCCCCCACACTGAGCGCCTCCAGCACGGCTCTGAATTCGCCCCGGCTGGGGGCCAGATCGCGGCCCAGCAGCTTACGAAGCAACGCCGGCGTGGGTTGCTGGGTTTTCTCGAACGGGCGCGCCCGGCTGGGAATCGCATCGATATGAGCCTGTGCCGTCATCTCGGCCTCCACGGTGTGCTTGCGTTGGCCGGAAACATAATGCGAATATGTATTCGCATTCAATTCGCATTAGAGGCTCCATGCGCAAACGCCCCCAACAGCAGCGTTCCCGGGAACTGGTGAAAGCACTGATCGACGCCACCGCGAAAGTCATCCAGCAACAGGGCCTGGACAACACCACCACCGCCCGCATCGCCGAAGTGGCCGGGGTCAGCGTGGGCTCGCTGTATCAGTATTTCGGCGACAAGGACGGCCTCATCGAAGCGCTGATGGAAAGCCTGGCAGACGATATCGGCGCAGGCCTGAAGCGCCTGCCGTTGCTGGATAATGTGGATATGAACGCGATGATCAGCAGCGCCATCCAGTTTGGTTTCGCCGTGCTCAACTCCCGCGACGGGCTCTACCTGGAGCTGGTACGTAACTGGCACCGGCTACCCACCGACAGGGTCGTGAATACCTTGCAGCAGCATTTCATGGATCTGGCCAGGCTCTACTTCCTGCGCCACTATCAGGACTACCCGATTCGCAATCTGGAGGTGCGGGTGTTTATCGTCACCAACAGTGTGCTGTTCACCATGGTTCGCCATATCAGCCAGCACAACGGGCTGATTCGCGAGGACGACCTGGCCAACGAGCTGACCCGCATGGTCGCCGGTTACATGACGACACCACCTGACAGCCAGGACGCACCCGCATGAGCCCCGATCTGGCCATGACCTACTGCCGCATGATTGCCCAAACCCTGGGCCTGGATCAGGCTGGCCTGGAAAAGCTGGTGGCCGATACCGGGGTGGACGTGGACACCCTGCAGCACAGCGATGGCTTCATCGACTGGCCCGGCGCCTGCCAGTTAATCAGCAATGCCCGACAGCTCAGCGACCGTCCGGATATCGCCCTGCAAACCGGCCTGCGAGCCCTCCCCGCCATGCATGGCCCCATGGGCATGGCGGCCATGGCCAGCCCCACCCTGCGCGATGCCATGCAGCTGTTTGCCCGCTTCATCAACACCCGCACACAAGTCTTCACCACCGTATTTGAAGAACAGCAGGGCACCATTACATTGCGACAGGAGTTCGCCTACCCACTGGACGACAATGTGCAGTTCCTGGTCGAATCCGTCATGGCCTCCGCCTTTGCCTGCCATGTGGTATTGCGCGGCAAACCGATTGACGGGGGAGAAGTCCATTTCAATTACCCGGCCCCTGACTACGCGGAGTGTTACGCCCAGACCTTCCCCGGCACCCGGCTGGTGTTTGACGCCGCTTGCACGGCCATCAAATTACCGTCCAGCTACGGCGATGAAACCCTGCCAAGCCACGATCAGGACCTGCTGTGGATCGCCATCGAGCAATGCGAAGCCCGCCAGGAAGCGCTGCGTAACCGCGGCACCGTCAGCGACCAGGTGCTGGCCCTGCTGCATCAGCACCACGGCAAGGCCAGCCTGGATACCGTGGCCGACCGGCTGCACATGAGCCCACGCACCCTGATCCGCAAGCTCAAACAGGAAAGCACCCGCTTCCAGCAGCTCCGTGACCAGACCCTCAGCCGCCGGGCCGCCCAGCTGCTCGGCCTGCCACACTACACAGTGGCCGCCGTGGCTGAAGATCTGGGCTACACCGATGTAGCCAGCTTCCGCCGCGCCTTCCAGCGCTGGTTTGGCACCACGCCCGGCAGCTTCCGGCGAGAATAAAACAACGCGACAAGCCTCAAGCTACAAGCTGCCACACGGAACAGGCCCTCGCACCAGCAACACTGTGCTCGCGAATTCAGGCCTGGCGCGGACACGGCCTCCGCCGCCATCCTCTACCGCGCCTTTCAACTTTAGACTTTTAACTTTCAACTCATTCTTTGTCACTTTTTATCCCCCTGATGGCAATTCCGGTTCTTACCCTTCCCCTGCGAACAGTAAACACTGTGTTTTCAGACTAAGCGGGAGACTGCCCATGACAAGTACAACAACCGATAGCGAAAGCCTGAAAGCACTGGCCAGACTAAAGGTCTCGCCCAGAATCGCCTGGCCCACGGTCACCCTGATGATCCTTGCGCACAGTGCCAATATCCTCAGCTGGGTTATGGTGCTCAATGATCTGTGGCCTGCCTGGGTTGGCCTGATCATTAACGGCATTGGTGGCTACATCATGTTCACCCCGGCCCATGAAGCCATCCACCGCTGTGCGGCACAGAAGTCGCAAACCAACGATTTGATCCTGTCCATTGCCACCTTTGTGGCGGTGCCGTTCGGCAAGGGAAAAATGTTCCGCCTGCTGCACATGCGCCACCACCGCTTCGCCAACGACCCGGAAAAAGACCCGGATCACTGGATGGCCAGCAGCCTGTGGACCATGCCGCTGTGGGGATTCTGGCCTTTCCTTTACCTGGTCAACTTCCTGCGCAAACCGGACGTGCTGCCCAACGTGAAACCGGCTGAAGTGTGGCGTGAACTGGCCGTGGCCGGCGTGGCGCTCACCGCCCTGTTTCTCTGGAAGCCCTACGAAGCGCTGATGCTGTGGCTGATCCCTTCCTACATTTCTTTCTACCTGATGTGCCTGGTGTTCATGGTGCTGCCGCACTACCCGCATACCGGCCGCCAGGATGAGAACCCCAACACCACCGCGCTAATGCGCATGGGCAAGGAATGGCTGCTCACGCCGATTCTCATGTACCAGAACTATCATCTGGTCCATCACCTTTACCCCACCGTGCCGTTCTACCGCTACGGCAAGGTGTGGAAAGCCCGTGAGCAATACCACCGGGAACATTCCGGCAGCATGATCATTAAACCATTTCAACTCGGCCCGGATACTGATCGGCGCGCCGCCTGACAGGAGAACAACAATGACAAAAACCGTTTTGATCACCGGCGGTGCCGGCGGTATTGGCCGGGAATTCTGCAAACTGTTCAATGCTGACGGTTACCGCATCGTGGTGTTCAGTCTGCTTCAGGAGGAGCTGGATGCACTGGGCCAACAGCTGAAACAGCAACGGGCAGATGTGGATTACCGCCCGGTACAGATGGATCTGTCGCAACCCGGTGCCGCCGAGGAAATTGTGCAGTGGCTGGAGCAGCAAGGGATTGAGCTGGACGTGCTGATCAACAACGTGGGCTTCGGCATGATGGGTGAACATGTGGAACAGGACAGCCAGACGCTTGAACGCATGCTGACTCTCAACAACATCCTGCTCAGCAAGCTATGCATGCTGGTGGGCGCAAAAATGAAGGCCCGCGGCGAAGGCAAGATCATGAACATCGGCTCTCTCGCCGGGTTCTGCCCCATGCCGTTCTTTGCCGCCTACAGCGCCAGCAAGGCCTTTGTCATCAACCTGAGTGCATCGCTTCAGGAAGAACTCAAACCCTACGGTGTTCAAGTAACCTGCTTTTGTCCCAGCACCACCAAAACGGCGTTTCTGGATACCGCCGAAAGCCAACACAAATCCTCCAGCGGCATCAGGGAGTTTGTCTCGGCACACATTGCCACCCCGGAAGACGTAGCCAACGCCGGCTACGCCGCCTTGAACAAAGGCAAGCGCTACGCCCTGCCCGGCCTGTCTGTCACCCTGCAAAGTATCTGGATCCGCATGATGCCTTTGCGCGCCATGGCCAGTTTCGTTTACAAGAAATCGGTAAAAGAAATGGAAGGCTGATAGACGAAGCCGCTGTAGAAGCGGCGCTTGAGCCGCGAACCTCCCCTTCAGGGGGAGGAATCGCCCAGCGGGCGATCAGGCGCTTCAGTTCAAGTCCCGTCTATCCAGAAAGGTCACGAGACGCAGATATCTCTACAGCCTCGCTACGCGAGGTTCGCGGCTCAAGCGCCGCTCCTACAGCCCCCATCCGCGCCTGTCCACTCCCCGCCGAATCCGTTATGTTGGCGGTATCCAACGCAAAAGGAATGCATCATGGCGGACAGCAACATGGGCACGGACTCCCCACCGCTCAGCAACACATCATTGGCCGTATTGATCGATGCGGACAATACACCCCCAAAAATCGTCGACGGGCTGTTCGAGGAGATCGCCAAATTTGGCACCGCCAGCGTCAAGCGAATCTACGGCGACTGGACCAAACCCAATCTGGGTGGCTGGAAAAGCGTGCTGCTGAAACATTCCGTGCAACCGATCCAGCAATTTGCCTACACCCAGGGCAAGAACGCCACCGATTGCAGCATGATCATCGACGCCATGGATCTGCTCTATACCAAACAGCTCTCGGGCTTCTGTCTGGTGTCCAGTGACAGTGATTTCACCCGCCTGGCGGCGAGGTTAAGGGAAGAAGGCCTGACCGTGTATGGTTTCGGGGAACGCAAGATGCCGGGGCCCTTCGTGGCCGCCTGCGACAAGTTTATCTACACCGAAGTACTGCGCTCCGACCATGCCCCCGAGAGCACCTCAGACAAGCCCGATACCCCCGCCCAGACAGAAGCGCCTGTCAGCAAGGAGCCGCCGCCGCTGCAACTGATCGCCAACGTGATCGATGATATTTCCGATGAGGACGACTGGGCCAACCTGGGTACGGTGGGCCAGCACCTGAGCAAGCGCAAACCCGACTTCGACACTCGCCTGTTCGGCCACAAGAAACTCAGCGACATGATCCGCGCCTACCCCAAGTGGTTCCAGATCCAGAAAGGGCAAGGCAAAAGCATCCAAGTAAAAACCCTACGAAAATAACGTTTTTCCTTCACCAACCAACTGAAACGCAAGAGGCCGCGTCCAGATAATGGACGCGGCCTCCTCGTTTCCAGCAATCAACAACCGCTGACCTGGAGTGCCCCCGATTTAGTAGACACCTAATGATTAAACGGTCGCAGCATAGGCACTGGGGGAAACTCCTCCCAGTGCCATGTGCCGACGCACGGGTGCGCAGATCCGTGACAATGCTTAGTCTAAGGCGCGTTTTGAATTCCGTTGGGAAGATCAGTT
>NZ_NVWY01000055.1 GCF_002733835.1 Alcanivorax sp. | reverse complement strand
CAGCAGATGTGCGCTTCAGGCCACGCCCTTCGGGTCATTCAGGCTGGCCCGCACTCGTTGTTGCGCTTTTTCGATGGATGGACATACACCTTCAAAAGCACGCCTAGATTGCGAACCAGCCTGAAAGACTGAGTACGCAAGGAGTTTTTCAGAGGTTCCTTAATACCAATGCGGTGCCATGTCGCTTTGCGCCCAACGAAAGAAGTCGTATTCCAGCCGTGAAATACCACCCGGATAGAGGTGCTCGATACGCTGAAGTGTTGGGCGCTGGTGGGTTTTCTCCAGGTCCTGAAGCATTTGTCGCAGGGTGGCGCGGCCCACGGGTTTGGACATGAGAAAAGCGGTAGTGGCCCAGGCAACCGTATAGGGAATGGCGTTTAGCTGGTGGGCCATTTTTCGCCATTGCGCATCGTCCATGGAAAGGTACTGGCGCAGGGTGATCAGCCGTTCCTGTTCAATCCAGGTTTGTACCCGCTGCTGGGCATCGTCCAGTGCGCTGATTTTCAGGCGGCCGTCCGGTTGCGTTTCCAGGGTCTGGAAATACTGTGCCAGGCCTTCTTGCAACCAGACCGGGGCCAGGGGGGATAACTGGTAAAGCAGCACATGACTGGATTCATGCAAAATTGTCTGGGCAACTTGCTGTTCGTTATCGGCCCACTGCCAGACCGCCACTTCGTTGGTGGCAGGAATAAAGACACCGGCATAATGGCGGCTGCTGGTGCCAATCCGGTCAACCATCCATTGTTGAAAGTCGTCCTGTTTTTCAATCAGGTAGAGGTTTACTTCCGCAGTGCCGTGCAGGTCCAGGCCGAAGTCCCGGCGGTAGCGCTGGTAAATATGGTTAATGTTATCCAGCGTTTGTTGCTGCAAGTCTCCGGACAGGGTGAAGTCCTGACGTTTGACGTTGATTTCGAGTTCTTTGAGTTGCGGGCTGATATCCGGGGTGACGGTCTGGGTTTGGGCATCTTCCGGCGGGCGGTCGCCAAAATGCAATTTGCCGTTGGCGTCACGCCATTGGAAAATTTCTGCCCGGGCGGCTCCGCCGAGCAGGAGGCTGAGGGTGAGTGCAAGCGCTAGAAATCGCAATGTTCATCAATCCATTTGCGGGTTTTTTTCTCATCCGCGGCAACTTCGTCTGCCGTTGCGCCGCGCCGTGAGCCGTCTTCTTCAATATATTCGAAAGGGCCTTTGAGCATTTTCAGGCGATCTTGTGCTTCCGCGCAGGGTTTGGCAAAACGTTCCTGGTGTTGTCTTCGAGCGGCTTCTTCGGCCTGGGCTTTTTCCCGGGCCTGGGTACGCTGGCTTTCCAGCAGGCGCTGGGTGCGGGCATGAATATCGCGTGCATCCTCCTGACCAATTTTGGGGGGAGCTTTCACGTCGAGAGTGTCATGTTGCTCTTTTGGCGCCTTGTCCCCGAATTGCCAATTTCCGTTGGCGTCTTTCCAGCGATAGATTTCTGCACTGGCAGACATGGCCGTCAGCGACAGAATTATTCCCCCGATTAATCTCATTATTCCCCCGAGTATCCGTCTCGTGTTGTGTGGTTTAGCTTCCCTGCAAGGCCAGTGAACGTCCCCCGTCCACGGCCAGTATCTGACCTGTTATAAATGGCGCGGCTGTGGCCAGCCAGTAAACCGTGTTGGCGATGTCATCCGGTTCGCCGCTGCGCTTGAGCGCGGTGGCATCCTGAATGGCCTGCTGGTTCATTTGCCCCGCCTCCGGCCACAGGATTGGCCCCGGTGACACGCCGTTGACGCGAATTTCCGGGCCTAGCTCCCGCGCCAGGCTTTTTGTCATCATCGCAAGTCCTGCCTTGGCCATGCAATACAGGGTGTGGGTTTGCAGCGGTTTTTCTGCGTAGACATCGACAATGTTGATAATGCAGCCGTGCTGTTGGCGCAGGGCCGGCGTCAGCTGCTGGCTGAGAATAAAGGGGGCGCGCAGGTTGCTGTGAATTAATTTGTCCCAGTCGGCGTCGTCGGCCTGATCAATGGGGGTGGGGTAGAAGCTGGAGGCATTGTTGACCAGCAGATCCATGCGACCGAAGCAGGCCAGGGCATCATGGGCCAGTTGCCTAACCTGGTCGGGCTTATCCAGATCAGCCTGAATAATCGCCGCGCTATCCGGGCGCGAGCTATTCAGGCTGTCCGCCAGAGCGTGAGCCTCTTGTGCGCTGTTGCGGTAATGAATGATTACCCGCATGCCATTGGCGTGCAGGGTGCGAACGATTTTTGCGCCGATGCGCCGGGCGCTACCGGTAATCAGGGCGACGGGGTCTGCCATGTTTTTTTAAACTCGCTCTTATAGTGGGAAAGTGCATGAATGCGGGCTTTTTCAATGGCCTCGCCCAGTGCCGGTCCTTCGATACCGCTCTGGCGCAGTGCGGCAACATCAATATTGCTGGCTGCCTGCGCCGCGCCACGCAGGTAATCCACCTGGGGGTAGGGGCGATCTTGCAAGCCGGTACGACCGCGAGCATCGGCTTCGCAGGAGAGAAGAAAATCCTCCACCCGTTCCGGTCGGCGTATTACGTCCAGCGTTTTCAGCAGCTTCCAGACTGTGGCGGGTTTCAGCTCCAGGGCCCGGTGGCAGTGGGTATGGTATTCCGCCACCAAGGCCGCCAGGGTGGCGGCGTCCTTGGGGACGCGCCAGCGCTTTGATACGGTTTTCGCCAGCCGGGCGCTACGAATTTCATGGGCGATATGCCGGGGCCATTCTTCCTCGGGCGTTTTGCCCTTACCCAGATCATGACAAAGCACAGCGTAACGGGCCGTCAACGGCAGGTTCAGTCGGCTGGCCTGTTCCAGGCACAGCCATTGGTGCATCAGGGTGTCCACTTCCGGGTGGTGGGCTTCCGGTTGGGGAACGCCATCCAATGCGGCCAATTCGGGGAACAGTTTTTCCAGCGCGCCACAGGCATGCAGCACCTGGAAAAAGACCTGGGGATCGCGTTCCATGAGGGCCCGGCTGGTTTCTTTCCAGACTCGTTCCGCCACCAGATAATCCAGTTCGCCGCTGTCACTGAGCTGGCGCATCAGTGTCAGGGTGTCGTCAGCGACGCGGAATCCGAGCCAGTAATAACGGGCAGCGAATCGTGCCACGCGCAATACCCGCAGCGGGTCTTCGGCAAAAGCGGGGGAAACATGCCGTAGCAAGCGGGCTTTTAGATCGACCTTGCCGTGAAAAGGGTCGACCACCTCGCCACCTTCTGAGCGCGCCATGGCATTGATGGTCAGGTCGCGGCGAATCAGGTCCTCTTCCAGGGAGACGTCGCTGGCGGCATGGAAGGTGAAGCCACCGTAGCCATGGCCGGATTTTCGCTCGGTGCGGGCCAGGGCGTATTCTTCCTGGGTGTCGGGGTGCAGGAATACCGGGAAATCCTTGCCCACGGGGCGAAACCCGTTGGCTTCCATTTCTTCCGGAGTGGCACCAACCACGACCCAGTCCTTTTCCGTCACGGGGAGGCCGAGCAGGGAATCCCGCACCGCACCGCCCACCAGATACACTTTCATCTTGTTTACCTGTGAGTTCTTGAGCAGAATGGTCGCATGCTTTCTATCGTACTGAAACTAAGGGGCTGAAGACGGTGCATCCTCGTCTCTGCTGGAGTTCATTTTTTTGTCTGACTGCGCTGGATGAGGCGCGGCATAGTTCGCTATGTGAGTCTCATCCAGCGCAGTCAGACGGAAAAAGGGGCCCAGCCCTTCGGGTTGCGCCTGAAAGAGCGGCACTCGTTGTTGCTCGTCGCTCATTTGGGCAAGCCAAACATCGCTCCTCGCGCCTAGATTGCCGCTCTTTCAGGCACAACAGAGGCGAGGATGCACCGACTTCAGCCCCTTACTCTTTGATGCTGGTCGTCGACCGCTGTGCACGCAAATGGCGTGCGCAGGGACGACGGCTGTGTGACTGAAAGTTTCAGTTATCAAAAAAGGCCGCAGCGTCCCCGACCCGCGGCCTTTTTTCGTTTTGGGGGTTTGCAGGTCGGTTTTAGTTGCGAGTTGAAAGTTCAAAGTTGAAAAGCGCGAAATAGGGCCTTGTCACTCATTGATCGTTATCGCCGCGCTGCATGATTAATAGAGCGAAATACTCGCCGTTTGCTTGCGGCGCGGTGAATGAGGTGTTCGGTTGGCTCCTGTCTTGATCGCGCCTTTCAACTTTGAACTTTCAACTCGCTCCTCTCAAACCTAGGAGAACGACATGCCAACCCTGGCAGCGTATTTGATCGTGGTGGCGGTGTGGGCAACCACGCCGTTGGGGATTAAATGGAGTGGTGAGGCCATGGCGCCACTGGCGGCAGCCGGTGTGCGTATGGGCATCGCTGCGCTGCTGGGACTGGGCTGGTTGTGGATGAAACGCCAGCCGTTGCCGCTGCATCGCCGGGCGCAGCTCAGCTATCTGGCGTCCCTGCCGGGTATTTTTGGAGCCATGGGCTGTAGTTATATGGCGGCGGCGCACCTGCCTTCCGGGCTGATCTCGGTGATTTTTGGCCTGGCGCCGTTACTTTCCGGGCTGATGCTGCAAGGCTTGCCGGGTGGGGTACGGCTCAATCGCTGGCATTGGAGTGCCTGCCTGATCGGCCTGGCCGGATTGGCATTGGTATTTGATGACAGCCTGCATGTGCTGGTTGCCGGGCAAGGCATGGGGGACCGGGGCGTCGGTTTGCTGTGGATGCTCAGCGCGGTGACCCTGTTTGCCGGCAGTGGCATCGCCGTGCAACGTGTGGCCGCCGGGCTGCAGCCCATGCAGCAAACCGTGGGTGGCTTGCTGTTGTCGTTACCCTGCTACGCCGTCGGCATGTTGATTACCGGGCAGACGTTGAGTTTTAGCGGTGACTATCGGGGCCTGTCCGCCATCCTGTATCTGGCGGTGTTTGGCTCGCTGTTGGGTTTTTACTGCTACTACCAGGTGCTGGCGCGCTTGCCTGCGGCCACCGTGGCGCTGGTGACGCTGATAACACCGGTGTTGGCGCTGTCGCTGGGTAGCCTGTTCAACGGCGAAAGCCTTGGTGCTTTGGTGCTGGCAGGCGCTGCATTGATTGTGCTCGCGTTGTCGCTTTTCTTGCTGGGGGATCACAAGGTGCGCCGCCAGCTGAAGCAAATGGCAGAGTCAGAGGCAGCCGCTACCCCGGATCCGGTGCCGTGATGTCTGCCTGGCCCGGATCAGGAAATAACGGTGGGCGGTGGCATGCTGAATTCGTTCAGTACGCTGCCGTGCTCAACACTCTCCAGGCGGACCTCGAACTGCCACAAACGGTGCAGATGGCGTAGCACCTCCTGGGCACTGTTCTCATCCAGGGGGCGGCCGCTGCTGCGTTGGTGGCGTAAGGTCAGTGTGCGGTCGCCGTGCACATTGGCGTTGACCACCTGGATGTTGGGTTCCTGAATGCTCAGGTTGTATTGCTCGGCCAGCGCATCACGGACCTTGCGGTAACCCTGTTCGTTATGAATGGCGCCCACTTCCACGTAGTCGTTACGGTCATCGTCGGCGATCTGGAAAAACTTGAAGTGGCGAATCAGGCGTGGCGACAGGAACTGCTGAATAAAGCTCTCGTCCTTGAAACTTTCCATGGCGAATTTCACCGTGCTCAGCCAGTCGGAGCCGGCAATTTCCGGGAACCATTCCCGGTCTTCATCGTCCGGGGTTTCGCAGATGCGGCGGATGTCCTGGAACATGTTGAAGCCCAGGGCGTAGGGGTTCATGCCGCTGTAGAAGGGCGCAGTGAATGGCGGTTGGTAAATGACCTGGCTATGGTTCTGGAGAAATTCGAGCATGAAGCCGTCAGTGACTTTTCCCTGGTCGTACAGATCATTGAGCAAAGTGTAGTGCCACAGACAGGCCCAGCCTTCGTTCATTACCTTGGTCTGGCGCTGGGGGTAAAAGTATTGGGCCATCTTTCGCACGATACGGATAATTTCCCGCTGCCAGGGCGCCAGTAAGGGTGCGTTTTTTTCAAGAAAGTAGAGCAGGTTTTCCTGGGGCTCCGCTGGAAAGTGCGGGGGCTCCTCGCGTAATTGAACGGCAGGCTGTAACTGCGGAAAAGTGCGCCAGAGTTCTGAGATCTGTTTCTGTAGTGACGCTTCCCGTTCCCGTTGCCGGCGTTTTTCCTCCACGGCGGAAATGGGCGAAGGGCGCTTGTAGCGGTCCACCCCGTAGTTCATCAGTGCATGGCAGGAATCCAGGGTTTCCTCCACGGCCTTGACGCCATGGCGTTGCTCGCAGTCCGCAATATAGTTTCGGGCGAACACCAGGTAATCAATGATGGACGAGGCATCCGTCCAGGTTTTGAAAAGATAGTTGTTCTTGAAGAATGAATTATGCCCATAGCTGGCATGGGCGATGACCAGCGCCTGCATGGTGATGTTGTTTTCTTCCATCAGGTAGGCAATGCAGGGGTCGGAGTTGATTACGATTTCATAGGCCAGGCCCATATGCCCGCGCCGGTAACGGCCCTCGACTTCCACGAACTGTTTGCCGAATGACCAGTGGTTGTAGCCTACCGGCATGCCCACGGAAGAATAGGCATCCATCATTTGTTCAGAGGAAATGACCTCGATCTGGTTGGGGTAGGTGTCTAGGCCGTATTTGTTATGGGCCAGGTCCGCAATGGCTTCGTCGTAGCGGGCCAGTAATTCAAAATCCCAGTCAGAGCCCTCTGAAAGAAACATGTTCAGGTCTCCATGCGTTTTTTGAACAGCTCGCGAAATACCGGGTAAATCTCCCCGGGCTCATCAATCTGGGCCATGGAAAAGGCAGACGGGTGCCGCTGCATAATGTTCTGGTAGTGGTCCCAGAGCGCCTGGTGGGCCCGTGGCATGACCTCGACGTAGGAAAAGTACTGCAGCTTGGGAAGCAGCTCGTCTTCGATCAGTTTGGCGCAGGCGGGAGAGTCATCGTTCCAGTTATCACCGTCGGAGGCCTGGGCGGCATACAGGTTCCATTGGTCAACCGGATAGCGTTCATTAATGATATCGCGGGTCAGTTTCAAGGCGCTGGATACGATGGTGCCGCCGGTTTCCCGGGAGTAGAAAAACTCCTCCTCGTTCACTTCCTTGGCACTGGTGTGGTGGCGAATAAAGACCACCTCGATGTGCTCGTAGTTTCGCTCAAGAAACAGGTAGAGAAGCAGAAAGAAGCGTTTGGCCAGGTCTTTCATGTCCTGATTCATGGAGCCGGACACATCCATGATGCAGAACATGACCGCCCGGCTGACCGGCACCGGGACTTTGACATGATGGTTGTAGCGCAGGTCCACCGTGTCCAGAAAGGGAATGCGTTCTACCCGGCGTTCCAGCCGGGCGATCTGTTCATCCAGCTCCTGCAAGCGTGCTTGCCGTTGTGGCGACTGATCCTGTTCCAGCAGTGCATCCCGCTCGGCTTTCAGGGTGCGTATTTTTTTGCGCGTGGCGGCGGTGAGGGCGCGGCGGCGCATGGAGGCCTGGCGCATGGAGCGGACAATATTGATCTTGGCGGGCATGCCCTGGCTGACGATGCCGCCGTGACGATGTTGAAAGATCTGTGCACCTTCCAGATGACGCTTGAGCAAATTGGGCAGCTCCAGGTCTTCAAACAGGAAATTCAGGAACTCCTGTTTGTCGATTTCGAAGGCGAATTCGTCGTTGCCCTCGCCCTGATCACTGGCCTGGCCCTCGCCGGGCCCGCCTCCGCCGCCACCGTCCGGGCGGCGAATGCGGTCTCCCTGATGAAATTCCTGGTTGCCCGGGTGGACGATGCTGCGTTGCCCGCCGGGGCCGTGATGGAAAATGGGTTCGGACAGGTCCTTGCGGGGAATGCTTATCCGCTCGCCTTGCTCCATGTCCTTGATGGAACGGCGGCTGACCGCATCGTTGACGGCATCGCGAATGTGCGAACGATAGCGGCGCAGGAAGCGCTGCCGGTTAACGGTGCTTTTGCGTTTGTCGTTCAGGCGGCGATCAATGATGTAGCTCATGGGCTTCCTCCAGAAGCAGCTTCAGGCGACACGCTTGACGCAACAACGTGGGTGGGACTTGGGCGTTTTTTGACGTTGTCTCCGCGATCGCGCCAAGGCGTAGAGAGAGCAATGCGTAACGCTAAAACCGTTATGTCGTGTTGTTGCGTGTTACGTGAAGCATGCTGCGTCTCCTGTTGCTATTGCGCCTTACGCACCCGCAGGTACCACTCGGAAAGCAGGCGAACCTGTTTCTCTGTGTAGCCGCGGGAGACCATGCGTTGCACGAAGTTATTGTGTTTACGCTGGTCGTCCTCGCTGCCTTTGGCGTTAAAGGAAATGACGGGCAGCAGGTCTTCGGTGTTGGAGAACATTTTCTTCTCGATCACATCGCGCAGTTTCTGGTAGCTGAGCCAGCTGGGGTTCTTGCCGTGGTTGTTGGCGCGGGCACGAAGGACGAAGTTGACCACTTCGTTGCGGAAGTCCTTGGGGTTGGAGATGCCGGCCGGTTTTTCGATTTTTTCCAGGTCTTCATTGAGCGCCTGGCGGTCGAATATTTCACCGGTATCCGGGTCGCGGAACTCCTGATCCTGAATCCAGAAGTCTGCATAGATGACGTAGCGGTCGAAAATGTTCTGGCCATACTCGGAATAAGATTCGAGATAAGCAGTCTGGATTTCCTTGCCGATGAACTCTACGTAGCGCGGCACCAGGTATTCCTTGATAAAGCGACGGTATTGTTCTGATTTTTCCTGCGGGAACTGTTCCTGCTCAATGCGCTGCTCGAGCACATGAATCAGGTGCACCGGGTTGGCCGCTACCTCCGAGTGGTCGTAGTTGAATACCTTGGAGAGAATCTTGAAAGCAAAACGGGTGGAGAGCCCGGCCATGCCCTCATCCACGCCGGCCATGTCGCGGTACTCCTGCATGGATTTGGCGTGGGGGTCCACGTCTTTCAGGTTCTCGCCGTCATAAACGCGCATCTTTGAATAAATGCTGGAGTTCTCCGGTTCTTTCAGCCGGGTAAGTGTGGAGAATTGTGCAAGCATGTGCAGGGTATCCGGGGCGCAATGGGCATCGCGCAGGCTGGAATTGCGCAGCAGTTTGTCGTAGATCTGCATCTCTTCGGTGACGCGCAGGCAATAGGGCACCTTGACGATATAGACCCGGTCGATAAAGGCTTCGTTGTTCTTGTTGTTGCGGAAGCTATGCCACTCGGCTTCGTTGGAATGCGCCAACACCATGCCATCGAAAGGGATGGCGCCCATGTGCTCGGTGCCGTTGTAGTTTCCTTCCTGGGTGGCCGTCAGTAGTGGGTGCAACACCTTGATCGGTGCCTTGAACATTTCCACGAACTCAAGCAGGCCCTGGTTGGCCCGGCACAGCCCCCCGGAAAAAGCGTAGGCGTCCGGATCATCCTGGGAGAAGTCTTCCAGCTTGCGAATATCCACCTTGCCCACCAGGGCGGAAATGTCCTGGTTGTTTTCATCACCGGGTTCGGTTTTGGCCACCGCGATCTGGTCGAGAATGGAGGGGTAGCGTTTTACCACGCGAAACTGGCTCAGGTCGCCGCCGAATTCATGCAAACGCTTGACCGCCCAGGGGGACATGATGGTGCGGATATAACGGCGGGGAATACCGTATTCCTCTTCGAGGATGGGGCCATCTTCTTCCGGGTTGAATAATGTCAGTGGCGAGTCGTTTACCGGGGAGCCTTTGAGGGCATAGAAGGGCACTTTCTGCATCAGCGCCTTGAGCTTTTCGGCCAGGGAGGATTTGCCGCCACCCACCGGCCCAAGCAGATAAAGAATTTGTTTCTTTTCTTCCAGCCCCTGGGCGGCGTGCCGGTAGTAGCTGACGATGTTTTCGATGACGTCTTCGAGTCCGTAGAACTCGTCGAAGGCGGGGTAGCGGCGGATAATCTTGTTGGAGAAGATGCGTGACAGGCGCGGGTCCTGGGCGGTATCGACCATTTCCGGTTCGCCGATGGCCATCAGCATGCGCTCAGCGGCAGTGGCGTAAGCGCTGGGGTCGTTCTTGCACAGTTCCAGGTACTCTTCCAGCGACATTTCTTCTTGCTGGGTCGCATCAAACCGGGCCTGGTAGTGGCTGATTATACTCATGCCTGCTTCCTCCTGGCGGAACGCACATTGTCACAACAAAACTACATGAAGGGTTTTTCCTTTATCGATAAAAGTCAGTCGGCTATGGCGTTAAGAAAGGGTGAAACGGGCTGCGCGTCATTGCCGCCTGAACGCATGTCTTGGCTTTAGCATGGAACCAAACGGCGGAACAAGTCAAAGAAAAGCGGGCAACTTTTTTTAAAAAAATGACGAGGTGTCGGTAACGTTGACCAGGCGTATTGCCGGGTCGCAGGGGCAGGTTTTCCCGCAGGTATAAGGTCGCCCGCAGATGGCAGACAGATGGTAGAGAGAAACGACTCGTGGTGCTTAACGACGGATTAGCAGTCGCACTGGATGCGTACCTGATCGTCCAGGCGCAATGCTGTCAAAGTGCCACCCCAGACGCAGCCGGTATCCAGTGCGTCGACCTTGTCGACTCCGCTGTGGCCTTCCAGGGCAGCCCAGTGACCGAACAGGATGCGGGTGTCGGTGAGCACCCGGCGGGGGTGCAGGAACCAGGGCATGAACCCGGCGGGGGGCTGGTCGGGCTCGCCTTTGCTGGTCAGGTCCAGCTTGCCGGCCTGATCCACGAAGCGCATGCGGGTGAAGTGGTTGGTGATCACCCGCCAGCGGTCCGTGCCGCTGAGTTGTTCGTCCCAGCCGGCGGGGGTGTTGCCGTACATATGGGTGAAGAAGGCGTCGGCGGCGTCGCTGCGGAGCACCGTTTCCACCTCCGCCGCCCGCTGGCTGGCCTGCTCCAGTGACCACAATGGCGGGATGCCGGCGTGGGTCATCACCGCATTGTGTTCCGGCAGGGGAATCAACAGCGCTTGCTGTTGCAGCCAACCCAGCAGTTCGGCGCGATCCGGTGCGTCGAGGATCTCGCTGAGGGTGTCCTTGCGTTTGCTGTGGGTGGTGCCGTTGGCCACCGCCAGCAGATGCAGGTCGTGGTTGCCCAGCACGGTATGCACGTTGTCACGCAGGGCGTGGACGCGGCGCAGGGTGCCCAGCGAGTCCGGCCCCCGATTGACCAGATCCCCGGCCAGAAACAGGCGGTCACGGTCGGCGTTGAAGCCGATTTTCCCCAGCAGACAGTCAAACGCGCCCAGACAGCCCTGCAGGTCACCAATGGCGTAGTCGCTCACAAGGCGCCTCCGGTGATAAGCCGGACGCAGGATGCCTGATGCCTGACGCTCCCGCTGTGGCGGGTTTGAAAAATGATGGCCGGAACGGCCATGCGTCGGGCGTCAGGCCTTGGGCATCCTGCGTAATCAATGCAACGCATGCGGTACCGCAAGGGTGAAGGCGGGGATTTGTGCGTCAAAGTGGATGCCATCTTCGCCAATCATCTGGTAACTGCCACGCATGCTGCCCACTTCGGTTTCCAGGATGGCGCCGCTGGTGTAGCGGAAGGTCTGGCCGGGGGCGATATGGGGCTGCTCGCCGATGACGCCTTCGCCGTGGACTTCCTGTACGCGCTCGTCACCATCGGTGATCACCCAGTGGCGGGTGAGCAGGCGGGCGCTGACGGCGCCCTGATTGTGGATGCTGATGTGGTAGGCAAAGACCCAGCGATCGCTTTCTGCGTCGCTCTGGTCTGGCAGGAATTCGGTTTCCACGGATACGCGGATGTCGTGGCGGGAGTCGCCGTTGGCGGTATCGCTGTTGCCTTGTTCGGTGACGCTCATGGCGTGCTTTCTCCCTTGTCTTCGTCGGCGTTCGGGCGGCTGATGTTCGCCAGTGCCACATAATCGGCCACGGACAGCTGGTCCGGTCGCAGGCCGGCATCAATGCCAAGCGCTTCGAATTGCTCGGCGCTAACCCAGGATTTTAACCCATTACGGATAGCCTTGCGCCGCTGTGTGAAGGCCTGGGCCACCAGTTTGCGCAGGTGGTCTTCGTCATCCGCCGGATGCGGCGGGCTGGCGTGGGGGATCAGCCGGACCACGGCGGAGTCCACCCGGGGAGGAGGGCTGAATGCCTCCGGGGGGACAAAGAACAGGTAATCCGCCTGACAGTGATACTGGACCATGATCGACAGCCGCCCCCAGTCGCGGGTGCCGGGGCTGGCGGTGAGCCGTTCGACAACTTCCTTTTGCAGCATGAAGGTCATATCGCTGATGGCGTCGGCCTGGGCCAGCAGGTGAAAGATCAGCGGGGTGGAGATGTTGTAAGGCAGGTTGCCGATCACCCGCAGGGGCTTGTCCGCCGGTTTCAGGGTGCGGAAATCAAATCGCAGGGCGTCGCTTTCGTGAATGGTCAGCCGGTCGGGGGTGTTTTCCTGGCGCAGCAGGGCGATCAGGTCCCGGTCCAGCTCGACCACATGCAAATGCGGGATCTCTTCCAGCAAGGGGTAAGTCAGGGCGCCCCGGCCCGGCCCGATTTCCACCAGGGTGTCGCCCGCCTGCAGGCCCAGGGTGCGGATCATGCGGTCGACCAGGTTGCGGTCGTGCAGGAAGTGCTGGCCAAAGCGTTTGCGGGTGCGGTGTTCTGTCATAGCGGGTCTCAGGTCGGGGCCGGGTGGTGTGTCTTGTCCGTGTTTTATCAATGCGCAATCAGCGCAGCCTCAGGCATCAGATTGCGCTGAGGCCAGCGCCAATGCCTGGCGCGTGGCGGCGATCAGGCTGCCGGCGCTGGCGGTGCCACTGCCTGCCAGGTCGAAGGCGGTGCCATGGTCCACCGAGGTGCGTATGAACGGCAACCCCAGGGTGATATTGATGGCTTCGCCAAAACCGGCGTATTTGAGCACCGGCAAGCCCTGGTCATGATACATGGCCAGTACCGCATCGTGCTGTTCCAGTAGATGTGGCTGGAAGGCGGTGTCGGCGGGTAGCGGGCCGGTGAGGGCCATGCCCTGGGCGCGCAGCTGTTCCAGCGTGGGGATGATCACATCCAGTTCTTCGCGCCCCAGATGCCCGCCTTCGCCGGCATGGGGGTTGAGCCCCAGTACCATGATGCGAGGCTCGGCAATCCGGTATTTGCCGATCAGATCGTCACGGACAATGGTCAGGGTGCGTATCAGGCTCGCCGGGGTAATCGCCGCCGGTACCTGACTCAGGGGCAGGTGAGTGGTGGCCAGGGCCACCCGCAAATCCTGCTTTTGGGCCGGGGCGATGAGCATCATCACCACCTGCGCCACCCCCGCCTGTTCAGCGAGAAACTCGGTGTGCCCGGTGAAGGTGGGGTCGGCGCCCTCACAAATCACATTCTTGGCCACCGGGGCGGTGACCATGGCCGAGAAGGTGCCGTCCAGGCAGCCCTGGGCGGCGCGGGTGAGCATGGTGAGTGTGCCGCTGGCGGTGGCCGGGTTCGGCTGGCCAGCGGTGACGCTGGCGCCGGCGGGCGTATGCCAGACCGGCAGGCAGCCCCCGGGGAGTGGCTGGCCGGGTTGCCAGTCGCCCAGTGGCACGGTTATGCCCAGTTGTTGCGCCCGATCGCTCAGCACCTGGCGATCGCCGATAACCACCAGCGGGGCGTCGGCAAAGGCGTCAGGCAGGGTGAGAACCAGATCCGGCCCGATGCCTGCGGGATCACCATAGGTGATGGCGATAGGTGATGGCGGCGCGAGAGACATGGGTTAGCAGAATGCCTGAGGCCGGGCCCCGGACGCCAATGCCCTCTCCCTGTCCCTCTCCCGCAAACGGTAGAGGGCACCCTCACCCTTTAGACTCTCTAGCTTGTGCTGGAAGGAATGGCGTTGCGCTTTGGCACTGCCAAGCGTTGTCAGGCATCCGGCGCTAGGCGTCAGGCGTTCCGTCATAGCCGGATATCCACATAGGATTCGCTGCGTTTTTCCTGCACCCAGGTTTCCAACTCTTCTTCAAAGCGGCGTTTCTGCAGGGCTTGAGTGGCCTGCATGCGGCGGAATTCGGCGCTCATGTCCGCATCGCGCACGTCATCCACGCGCAGGAAGTGCCAGCCGAACTGGCTTTCGAACACCGGGGACAGCTCACCCACGGGGGTGTTGAGCATCATGTCTTCGAATTCGGGGACCATTTCGCCTTTGTTGACCCAGCCCAGTTCACCGCCATTGCGGGCGCTGCCCGGGTCGTCGGAGAATTCAGCGGCGGTCTCGCTGAACTGGCGGCTGCCAGCGGCGATTTCGTCGTGGAGCCGTATCGCCTGCTTGTGGGCTTGCTCGGCGCTGGTCAGGGCGTCGGTTTTGATCAGTACATGGCGAACCTGATATTGCGTCACCACTTTTTCGGCGCCGCCCTTGCGGTCGATCATCTTCAGAATATGGAAACCCGCACCGGAACGCAGTGGCTCGGAAATCTCGCCTTTATTCAGGTCGATGGCATTTTCCGCAAACAGGGTGGGCCATTGGGCCGCCGGGCGCATGCCCAGATCGCCGCCTTCCAACGCTTTGGGGCCATCGGATTCGGCCACCGCCAGTTGCTGGAAGTTACCACCGTCATTGAGTTTTTTGACGATGCTTTCGGCTTTGCTGCGGGCCTGGGTGATGTCCTCCGGGCTGGCTTCAGCCGGTACGCGGACCAGGATGTGGCCCAGGTGGAAGTCTTCCTGGAACATCTGTTTGCCCATTTCCGAGTTCAGGAAGCGATCCACTTCCCGGTCGGTTACCTGAATGCGAGAGGCGACGCTGCGTTGTTGCAGGCGGGAGATCACCATGTCTTCGCGAATCTGTTCGCGGAACTGGGGCCAGTCGTAGCCGTCTTCGCGCAGGGCGGTGGCAAAGTCTTCCAGGCTCATGCCATTCTGGCGGGCGATGCCGGCCAGGGCCTGGTTGAGGCTGGCGTCGTCGACCTTGATGCCGGCCCGTTCGGCCAGTTGCAGCTGCAGGCGCTCCAGCACCATGCGGTCGAGCACCTGCTCGCGCATCACCGCCGGGGGCGGCAGCTGCTGGCCTTTTTCCTGAAACTGCAGGGCGATGGTGTTGATCCGCTCATCCAGCTCGCTGGCCATGATGGCGCCGTCGTTAACCACGGCGACAATGCGGTCGAGCATCTGCACCTTGGCCTGGCTCCAGGCCGGCACCATCAGCACGGCCATGGCCAGTAGGCCAAGCAGGGTGTGTCTGGCATGCAGCGTGCGGCGTGCAGCGTGCTGCGTTCTATCAATCATACTGTCTCCTGTATCCCGGAATGCTGCGCTCCAGCAGGGAATCCACCTGGCC
Organism: Alcanivorax sp.; assembly: GCF_002733835.1. Classification (GTDB taxonomy): domain Bacteria; phylum Pseudomonadota; class Gammaproteobacteria; order Pseudomonadales; family Alcanivoracaceae; genus Alcanivorax. The sequence goes on along the minus strand of NZ_NVWY01000055.1, from coordinate 4,938 downwards.
GCCAAAGCCGCCCAGGCCGATCATCTGGATCTGGAACCAGATGGTGCTGTCCGCCTCGAGGTTGCCGTCGCCGTTGTCATCCACCAGCTCGCGCTGGCTGAGCAGTCGCAGCTTCCAGCAGCAATTACGGTATTCGGCACCGGCCATGGTTTCCAGTGTGCGCTGGTTGTCCAGGTCGTACATCCAGCGGCCAACCAGCCGCCAGTGTCGGTGAACCGGCAAAATAGCGCTGACTTCCGATTCGCGGATGTCGTCTGCCGGGCGGTCGTGATAGCCCAGGTTGACGACGCGGCGCTCCCGGTCGTTATAGCCGATCTGGAAGTTGGACCGTTCGCGCTTGTTCTCTTCGGTATCCCACTGGGCTTCTGAGTAGAGGTACCAATCGCGTGCAAAGTTCCAGCGGGCGTCGCCGATAACCGGGGTCTGGTCGTCGGTGGGGTCTTCCACGGCCCGGTCGGTAATCACTTTGCGGTCTTCAAAATAGAAGCCCTGGGCCACGCGCAGGCGTAGCTGCTCGCGGCCGGTGCCATCATGCAGGAAGCGGCTGGTCAGGCCTACCGCCAATTTTTCTTCGTCGCCAATACGGTCGTAACCGATGAAGCGGTTTTCCCGGAATAGGGAATTGTAGGAGAAGGTCAGCTCGCCGGAATCGAAGTTGGGGAGTTCGCTCTGGTCTTCGTAGGCCACCTTGTTGAGGAACAGGCGCGGTTCCAGCGTTTGGGTATAGGTAGAGCCGAACCAGTTGCCGGGGCGCTCGAAGAACAGGCCGGAGTCCAGGCTGGCGCCCCAGGTGGTCATGTCCGGGCTGTCTTCAGCATTGGCGTCCACGTTATCGAGCTGGTATTGGGTGTGGTACAGCCGGGTGCGGGGTTCTATATACCCCCAGGGTTTTTGCAGGCGCATGGTCAGGGCCGGGGCCATGTGGCCACGCAGGCCGGTGGCTTTGCCGCTGTCGTCGGAGTCACTGCGGTCGAAGGCGGTAACGTCGGACAACCACAGCCCTTTTACCGGGCCGTAGAGTGTCGGGTCGCCGGTGAGTTGCAGCTGGGGCAGGCGCCGGTAGGGCAGGTCGGCGTCGTCCAGGGTCGGGTCGATGGTCTGCCAGGATTGCAGCCGGCCCAGTACCTGCCAGGTGCGCCCGTAGTAGCGGGCTTCTGCCAGCCGGGGCAGGTGGGTCTGGGAGCTGATTTCCAGCCCGGTATCCAGATCCTTGAAGTAGAAGTCATCGGAGACATAGGTGAAATCGGTCTCCAGGCTCCAGCGGTTGATGTTGCCGTTATGCGTCCAGCGGCCCACCTGGCGATTTTCGTTGTCGAACTTGCGGTCGTTGAACAGCACGCCATAGCTGAGGCTGCCTTCGCCCCAGCGGGACAGGTAGCGGAATTCGCTGTCCACGCCGCTGCCCCGGCCGTCGATATAGCGGGGGGCGATGGTGGCGTCGAACTGCGGGTGCAGGTTCAGGTAAATGGGCTGGGAGATATCCAGCCCGCCACTGTCACCCACGGACAGGGTCGGGAACAGCAGGCCGCTCTTGCGCCGGTCATCAATGGGGAAGGTCATCCAGGGCAGCCAGAAAATCGGCATGCTCTTGACCTTCAGCACCACGTTGTTGGCTTCACCCCAGCCCTTGTCCCGGTCCAGAAAAATACGGTCGCCCTGCATCACCCAGCCGTTGGAACCGGGGGCGCAGGTGGTATAGGTGCCGTTGGTGATGGTGGTGGTGTTCTGGTTCAGGAAGATATAATCGGCGTTGCCGCGGGCGCCATTGTCGAACATGGAGTAACGCACGCCTTGCAGGCTACCTTCCTTGCGGCGGGTCTGGCCGCTCATGTTGTCGGCAATAAAGGTGGCGCGGTCACTTTCCAGGCGCATGCCACTTTCCAGCTCGAACTTGCCGGTGGCTTGATCGAGCTCGGCAATGTCGGTGGTAATACGACGGCCGGGCTGTTCAATCAACACATCGCCATCCAGTTTAATCAAGCCGTCCTGGGTAAGCGTGGAGTGATCGGCGGTCACCACGGTATCGCTGCCCGCTACGGGGGTGCCGATACTGGGGTTATAGTAGATGCCACCGCACCACTCGGGTATCGGGCGCTGCTGCACGGCAGGGAACGTGGCCATCTCTTCGCGGTCAACCCAGTTCAGGTCGTTTTCCGCAAGGCTGGCCCCTGAGGCAAGCAGCAGGGCAGGAATCAATAATCGTGGTATGGGCAGTGGCATCAGCTGCTCAGAACAGGTAAAAAGGCCGCTTTATGGCGGGCGGGCTTTCCGTCCACCAAAAGCGGCAGTGTAATCGAACAAGGAAGGCAATGCAGCCTGATAAAAGTAAATCTGAAGCAAGCCCGGACCCGAGAAAGCACGCTCTTGACCAGTGGGTAAGCGCTTACCTTGGTGAGCCTGTGGCCGGTGAACCTGCGTCAGCGGACGCCAGCTTCCGCCGCTATTTCCGTTATTTTCACGGCGATACTAGCCTGGTAGCCATGGATGCCCCGCCGGAACAGGAAGATTGTCGCCCCTTCGTGGATATTGCCGAGCGCCTGAAACAGGCCGGCCTGCACGTGCCGGCCATTGTTCATCAGGATTTGCTGCAGGGCTTTTTGCTGCTCAGTGATATGGGCACGCAGACCTGGCTGACCGCCCTGACCGAAGCCAATGCCAACGACTGGTACAGCGCTGCCATCGATGCCCTGATTACCCAGCAATTGCATACCGATACCACCGGCTTGCCGCAGTACGACGAAGCGTTGTTGCAGCGGGAGCTGGAACTGTTTCCGCAGTGGTACCTGTTCCGCCACCGCGAAAAGGTGGTGACCGGGGAACTGCGCCAGCGGCTGGACCGGGTGTTCGACGTGCTGATTCGCTCTGCCCTGGCGCAGCCCCAGGTGTTTGTGCACCGCGACTATATGCCGCGCAATTTGATGGTGTCTGAGCCGAATCCCGGGGTGATCGACTTCCAGGATGCGGTGGCCGGGCCGATCAGCTATGACGTGATCAGTCTGTTCAAGGATGCCTTCCTGAGCTGGCCGGAAGAGCGGGTGCTTAGCTGGCTGCGCGAATATTTCGACAAGGCCAGGGCGGCAGGCTTGCCGGTACCGGCGTCCTTTGAGGACTTCCTGCGCGATTGCGATTTGATGGGCGCCCAGCGCCATCTCAAGGTGATCGGTATTTTTGCGCGTATCTGTCATCGCGATGGCAAGCCCAAGTACCTGGGCGATGTGCCCCGTTTCTTTGCCTACCTGCGCACGGTCATCGCCCGTCGCCCGGAGCTGGTGGACCTGCAATGGGTGTTGGACCAGATCGAGGATAACGAGTGAAGGCGATGATTCTGGCCGCCGGCTACGGCAAGCGCATGCGGCCACTCACCGACCACACCCCCAAACCGTTATTGCAGGCCGGTGGTAAGGCTCTCATCGAATACCACATCGAGGCCCTGCGTGATGCCGGCATCGAGTCCCTGGTGATCAACACCGGCTGGTTGGGGGAAACCCTGGCCGCCACACTGGGCGACGGCGCTCGCTACGGCATTCCCATCGTTTACTCCCACGAAGGCACGCCGCTGGAAACCGCCGGGGGCATCAAGCGCGCGCTGCCGTTGCTGGGTGATCAGCCCTTTGCGCTGGTCAACGGCGATATCTGGACCGATTTTGACCTGTCCCGGCTGGTGGAGGACCACCCGGACCCGGTGCATCTGGTGCTGGTGGATAACCCGGCACACCACCCGCAAGGGGATTTTCATCTGACAGACGCCGGTCGGTTGCGCGATAATGCCGAGCCCAGGCTCACCTACGCAGGGATTGGCCGCTTTGATCCCGCCGTGTTTGCCAGCCTGCCCGACGGCGAAGCGAAACTGGCGCCGCTATTGCGGGCGGCCATGGCGGAAGATGCCGCCAGCGGTGAACACCACCGTGGCCAATGGTGGGACATCGGCACCCCGGAACGCCTGGACGAACTGGATCGATTGTTGAATAGCGCCGGAATGACAGAAGCCATTCCGGGAGAGTGACGAGTTTCGAGAAGCGAGTATCGAAAGGACAAACCACAGCCTTGGATCTTGCTTTTCGCAACTCGAAACTCGCCACTCGCAACTGTTTTTATGAGGATGCCCCATGCCCAAGCAGGACTATCTGATCGCCCCCTCCATCCTTGCCGCCAACTTTGCCCGTCTTGGCGAAGAGTGCGACAACGTACTGGCCGCCGGGGCGGACGTGATCCATTTCGACGTGATGGACAACCATTACGTGCCCAACCTGACCATCGGCCCCATGGTCTGCAAGGCCCTGCGCGACCATGGCATCACCGCCCCCATCGACGTGCACTTGATGGTCAGCCCGGTGGATGAACTGATCAGCATGTTCGCCGAAGCCGGCGCCAGCTATATCACCTTCCACCCGGAAGCCAGCCAGCACGTGGACCGCTCCCTGCAGCTGATCAAGAGCTACGGCTGCAAGGCCGGCCTGGTGCTCAACCCGGCCACTCGCCCCGACTGCCTGGAATACGTGATGGACAAGCTGGACATGATCCTGCTGATGAGCGTGAACCCGGGCTACGGCGGCCAGAAATTCATTCCTTCCACCCTGGACAAGACCCGTGCCGTGCGCCAGCTGATCGACGCCAGCGGCTATGATATCCGCCTGGAAGTGGATGGCGGCGTCTCCGAAAAGAATATCCGTGAAGTCGCCGCCGCCGGCGCCGACACCTTCGTGGCCGGCTCCGCCATCTTCGGCAAAGACGACTACGCCACCGTCATCCAACAAATGCGCGAAGAGCTGGCCCAGGCGTAAGCGACACCCAGCGCTCTCCTGGATGGGAAACGAAATGCTCCTCGCCGCTGGCACTGGCGATGTAGGAGATTCTATGTTGTCCACCCCAGTCTTCATGAGGCAGGGGCCGGCTGATAGTCGGTGCCATTTTTCATGAGCGCGAAGGCGATACGAACGA
>NZ_NVWY01000054.1 GCF_002733835.1 Alcanivorax sp. | reverse complement strand
GCGTCCAGTACGGCCAGGTAATCATCCGCGCCTTGTTCGTAGCGCTGCTGCGACAACGTCAGCGATTGCTCGGTGGCGGTGACCAGTGCCTGTTGGGCCTTTTGCTGGCGGGCCAGGGTGTCGCGGGCCTGCAGGGCGTTGGCCACTTCCTGGAACGCGGTCTGAATGGCTTTCTCGTAGGTGGCCACTGCCTGGTCCTGGCGCACTTCGGCCAGCTCCAGATTGGCCTTGTTACGGCCGCCAGAGAAAATCGGCAGGGAAATACTGGGGCTGAACGACCAGGCTTTGGAGCCGCTGTCGAACAGGCCGGACAATTCGCTGCTCATGCTGCCATAGGCGCCGGTAAGCTGAATGCTGGGGAAGAAGGCGGCACGGGCGGCACCGATGCTGGCATTGGCGGCGCGCAGTTGGTGTTCGGCCTGTTGCACGTCCGGTCGTTGGGTCAGCAGCGTGGATGACAGACCCTCAGGCACCGGTGCCACCAGGGCAAGGGTGTCGCTGTCCAGATCCACCGACTCCAGGTCCGGTAATGGGCCTCCGACCAGGACGGCCAGGGCGTTGTAATCCTGGCTGACCTGGCGTTCGAAGCTGGCCTGGTTGGCACGGGCCCCTTGCAGGGCAATTTGCGCCTGACGCACGTCCAGCTCTGTGCCCAGCCCGCTTTCGAAGCGCCGTTGTATCAGTGCCAGTGAATCCTCTTGTGCGGCCACGGTTTCATGGCTGATGGCCAGATTCTGGCGGTCGCTGACCAGGGTCAGGTAGCTTTGCGCCACCTGGGCCACCAGTGCCAGCCGGGTGCTGCGCTGGGCCTCTTCGCTGGCCAGATAATTCTCCAGGGACGCATCCTTCAGGCTGCGTACCCGGCCGAAAAGATCCAGCTCCCAGGCGGTAACGCCGACCTGAACACCGTATTGGTCAGACAGCGTGGAGCGGCCGGTGCCGGACAGGTCGCCGGGCAGGCGCTGGCGGCTGCCGCTGCCATCCACGGACAGGTTCGGGTACAGATCGGCGCGCTGGATCTGGTACTGGGCACGCAGGGCGGCTACATCCAGAACCGCCAGGCGCAGGTCCCGGTTGTTGTCCAGCGCGCTCTGGATGAGCTGTTGCAGCTCGGCACTCTGATACAGGCTGGACCAGCCGGGCAGGGTCAGCTCGCTGGCACCGTCAATGGCGGTTTCGCCCAGTTGGGCGGGAACAGGAGAGGCCGGTTGTTGGTAGCTGGGGGCCAGGGTGCAGCCACCCAGCATCAGCCCGCCCAGAAGGGCGAGCGTCAGTGGGTTACGGGTCATCAGGGTTACTCCGCTTGGACTTACTCTTTGGCTTTCTTCTTGCCGTCGAGGGGGACGCCGGACAGTTTGCGCACTGCCACGTAGAACAACGGGATAAAGAAGATAGCGAGGACGGTGGCGGTGAGCATGCCGCCGAATACCCCGGTGCCGATGGCGTTACGGGCGCCGGCGCCGGCACCGGTGCTGAGCATCAGCGGGGTCACCCCGAGCATGAAGGCCAGCGACGTCATCAGGATCGGGCGAAGCCGCATGCGCACCGCTTCCAGTGTGGCCTTGAGCAGATGCTCGCCTTTCTGTTCCAGCTCCAGGGCAAATTCCGCAATCAGAATCGCGTTCTTCGCCGAGAGGCCGATGGTGGTCAGCAGCCCCACCTGGAAGAAGACGTCGTTGTTCAGGTCACGGAAGGTGGCAGCCAGTACCGCACCGAGGATACCCAGCGGCACTACCAGCATGACTGCGAACGGGATCGACCAGCTTTCGTACAGGGCCGCCAGGCACAGGAATACCACCAGCAGGGAGATGATGTACAAGGCCGGAGCCTGGTCACCGGACTGGCGTTCCTGGTATGACATGCCGGTCCATTCGAAGCCGAACCCGGCAGGGAGTTTGGCGGACAGCTCTTCCATGGCGTCCATGGCGTCACCGGTACTGTAGCCGGGAGCCGCGTTGCCCTGGATGTTGACTGAGGATACCCCGTTGTAACGTTCCAGCTTGGGCGAGCCATAGGTCCAGTGGCCGGTGGCGAAGGTCGAGAAGGGCACCATTTCGCCCTGGTTATTGCGAACAAACCAGTCATTGACGTTTTCGGGCAGCATCCGGTAGGGCGCATCGGCCTGCACATACACCCGTTTCACCCGGCCCCGGTCCACGAAGTTGTTCACGTAGCTGGAGCCCCAGGCAATCTGCAGGGTGCTGTTGATATCACTGATGGACAGGCCCAGCGCCTTGGCTTTTTGCTGGTCGATGTCGATCTGGTACTGCGGGCTGTCTTCCAGACCATTGGGACGCACACCGGCCAGTCGCGGATCCTGGGCGGCCATGCCGAGCATCTGGTTACGCGCCTGAATCAATGCCTCATGGCCCTGGCCAGACTGGTCCAGCAGCTGGAAATCAAAGCCGCTGGCATTGCCCAGCTCAGGAATTGAGGGCGGGTTCAGGGCGAACATCATGGCTTCCCGGATAGTCGAGAAGTAACCCATGGCACGTCCAACCACATTGTTGGCGCCGTCCACGGACAGGTCCCGCTCCGACCAGTCTTTCAGGTTTACGAACGCCATGCCGGCGTTCTGGCCCTGGCCGGTGAAACTGAAGCCGGCCACGGTGAACAGGCCATCCACAGCAGAGGACTCTTCGTTGAGATAGTAGTCCTCCATCTTTTTCAGCACGTCTACGGTCTGTTCCTGGGTGGAACCGGCAGGCAGGGTCACCAGGGTGAACAAAATGCCCTGGTCTTCTTCCGGCAGGAAGCTGGACGGCAACCGCATGAAACTGAAACCCAGTACGCCGACGATGACCACATAGATAAACAGGTAACGACCACGGCGCCCGAGGATTTTTTCCACGCTGCCCTGGTAGCGACGGCTGCTCTTGTCGAAGGTGCGGTTAAACCAGCCAAAGAAGCCGTGGTCGGTCTGGTGCTCGCTGTCCTTGGCCTTGAGCATGGTGGCACACAGGGCCGGCGTCAGGATCATGGCCACCAGTACGGACAGCACCATGGCAGAAACAATGGTGATGGAGAACTGGCGGTAAATGGCACCGGTTGAGCCGGGGAAGAATGCCATGGGCACGAAGACGGCGGAGAGCACCAGGGCAATACCCACCAGGGCGCCGGTGATCTGGCCCATGGATTTGCGGGTGGCCTCCTTGGGGGGAAGGCCTTCCTCGTGCATCACCCGTTCCACGTTTTCCACCACCACAATGGCGTCATCTACCAGCAGGCCGATGGCCAGCACCATGCCGAACATGGTCAGGGTGTTGATGGAGAAGCCGAAGGCGGCCAGCACGGCAAAGGTGCCCAGCAATACCACCGGCACCGCCAGGGTGGGAATCAGGGTGGCGCGGAAGTTCTGCAGGAACAGGTACATCACCAGGAAGACCAGGATGATGGCCTCAAACAAGGTGTGCACCACCTCCTCGATGGAGATGCTGACGAAGGGGGTGGTGTCGTAGGGGAACACCATTTCCATCTTGTCGGGGAAGTAGGGTTCCAGCTCTGCCAGACGCGCACGCAGTGCCTCGGCGGTGTCCAGGGCATTGGCGCCGGTGGCCAGGTTGATGGCCAGGCCGGCGGCGGGCTGGCCGTTATAGCGGCCCTGCACATCGTAGTTCTGGGCCGCCAGTTCCACCCGGGCCACGTCTTTCAGGAAGACTTGAGAGCCATCCGGGTTCACTTTCAGCAGGATGTTCTTGAACTGGTCCACGTCTTCCAGACGGGTCTGGGCAATGATGGTGGCGTTCAGTTGCTGGCCTTCCACGGCTGGTGCGCCGCCCAGTTGGCCACTGGCCACCTGATTGTTCTGGACCTGGATGGTTTGGGTGATGTCCTGGGGGGTGAGATCAAACTTGTTCAGTTTGTTCGGATCCAGCCAGATGCGCATGGCGTAGGGGGAACCGAACAGCTGGATCTGGCCCACGCCAGGCACGCGGCTGACCGGGTCCTGGACGTTGGAGGCAATATAGTCGGCCAGGTCTGCTCGTGACAGGCTGCCGTCCTCGGAGGTGAAGGCGGCAACCATCAGGAAGGAGTCGGATGACTTGGTGACCTGCATCCCCTGTTGCTGCACTTCCTGGGGCAGCAGCGGGGTCGCCAGCTGCAGTTTGTTCTGCACCTGTACCTGGGCGATGTCCGGGTCGGTGCCGGGGGCGAAGGTCAGGTTCACCGAGGCATTACCGAAGGAGTCACTGCTGGAGCTCATGTACAGCAGGTTGTCGATCCCGTTCATTTGCTGCTCGATCACCTGGGTGACCGAGTCTTCCACGGTTTTCGCCGAGGCGCCGGGGTAGTTACCGGCAATGGAGACCTGCGGCGGCGCAACGGTGGGGTACTGCTCAATGGGCAGGCTGTAAATGGCCAGGGCACCGGCCATCATCATGATGATGGCGATCACCCAGGCGAAAATTGGACGGTCAATAAAAAATCTGGCCATGGGAATCCCGTTCCTCGTCGTTGCGCGTTATTGCGCTGCGCTTTGTGCCTCGCCGGCTTCACCGGCGGGGGACTGGGGCTGTTCTTGCTGGGCTGGTGCGGCCTTGGCCTCGGCTTTCTCGGTGTCTACCGGGGTGACCGGGGCGCCGGGCTGAATCCGCTGCAGGCCATCTACAATCAGGCGGTCGCCGTCTTTCAGGCCGTCGGCGATCAGCCACTGGCTTTTCACTGCCCGCTCGGTGCTGACCTTCACCTTCTTGGCCTGATCATTGCTGTCGATCAGCATGGCATAGGCCTGGCCTGTGGGGTCGCGGGTGATGCCTTTCTGGGGCACCAGAATGGCGTGCTCGCGCTGGCCCTCGGGCAGGCGGCCACGGACAAACATGCCGGGGAGCAGCTCGCTTTCCGGGTTCGGGAACAGGGCGCGCAGGGTCACAGAGCCGGTGCTTTCATCTACCGCAAATTCGGAAAATTGCAGCACGCCGGGTTCCTTGTAGTGGGAGCCGTCTTCCAGAATCAGGGTGATGCGAGCTTCATCGTCGCTCACTTGCTGCAGTTCACCGGCCTGCATGGCCTGACGAAGCTGACGCAGCTCATTGCTGGACTGGGTCAGGTCCACGTAGATCGGATCCAGCTGACGAATGGTGGCCAGCGTGTTGGCCTGGTTGGCCGTGACCAGGGCACCGGCGGTGACACTGGAGCGACCAATGCGGCCACTGATGGGCGCTTCGATGGTGGCGTAGTCCAGGTTGATCTGGGCACTTTGCAGGTTGGCGCGGGCTGCTGCCACAGCGGCCTTGTTCTCATCCAGCTGGGCCTGGGCTTCGTCGTACTCCTGCTGGCTTACCGCTTTGTAATCCAGCAATTTCTTGAAGCGCTTGGCGCGCAGGTCGTTGGACTTCAGCGTGGCCTGGGCGCGGGACAGTTCCGCTCTGGCGGTGGCCACCGCAGCCTGATAGGTGCGCGAGTCGATTTTATACAGCGGTTGGCCGGCTTCCACTTGCTGACCTTCGTCAAACAGGCGCTTTTCAATCACACCGCTGACCTGGGGCCGCACTTCGGCAATCTGGTGTGCAGTGGTCCGCCCGGGCAGTTCCCGGTTCAGGGTAATGGTCTTGGCCTTTACCGTGACAAAACCCACTTCGGGGGCTTGCTGTTGTTGTTGACCAGGCTGGCCGGCATCGCCGCAGCCGCTTAGCTGCAGGGCGAGCACGCCTGCCATCAGGGGGAGAATGAAACCGCTGCGCATAATCACCTCAGTGCTTTGAAACACGCTATAGCACGCCACCGGCGGGCCGACTGCAGACGGACCGGTGGCGCTTGCATGAAAAATGAATCAGGTTCAGTATATACATTCAGCAATGTATGTATAGGCTTTTTGGCCAACTTGCACGAAAAAATCTCAATTCCATTTGGGAGCCTCCTATGGTTCGGCGCACTAAGGCAGAAGCGATGGAAACCCGCACCCGGATTCTGGATGCGGCCGAACAAGTGTTCCATCGCAAGGGCGTGTTGTCTGCTTCATTACACGATATTGCCAGTGAGGCAGGCGTGACACGAGGGGCGATTTACTGGCATTTCAAAAATAAACACGATGTGTTCATTGCCATGGCGGATCGTCGGCGCTTGCCCTTTGAGGCCCTGGCCCAGCGGGCGGAGGCGGGCGATGAGGCGGATCCGTTGGGTCGCCTGCGCGAGTTTATGGTCTATTTGTTACAGCAAGTCGCACGGGACCCCTCCCAGCGGCGAGTTTTCGAGATCATGTTCCAGAAGTGCGAATTCAGTGGAGAGAACCTGGATTTGATGCAGCGGCAGCAGGATGCCTGTAAAGCGGCCTCCGGAGGGCTGGAAACCACCTTCAGGAATGCCATTAACAAGGGGCAGCTGCCTGCCGGGTTAGACGTTGGTCGCGCGGTGACATTACTGCACAGCCTGCTGACCGGACTGATCATGCATTGGTTGCTGGACCCGTCGGTGTTTGAGCTGGCGGAGTCTGCACCGGATTATGTGGATACCTTTTTGTATAGCCTGCAGCACTCTCCCTCTTTGCTGACGGCCCAAGCCTAGCGGGCTGGCGCCCGTTTCCTGCAATAAAATACCTGTCCGAATTTCTGATGGCCGGTGTGTGCATGCGGCATACTCAGTGGTATGTTCTTGGTCCCCGGCTTGCCTTTCCTGATTTTCCCTCCCTGTGATATTTGTTTTCAAAAAACAAAACGTAGTTCCAAAATAGTATTGACGCCCCCTTTGGGGCGTGTCAGATTGACCGGCGAGTCAACACTTTGTATTCACCGATGAGCAGGCTGCGCTAGCCCGGTCTTATCGGTTTTATCCGGCGGTTTCCGGGTATCAACAATAAAAGCAGCTCTGCGAGGGCTGCAGTTCGGGAGAGTAAAACATGTCTGATCGGCATCATGCGGTCTGGCCAGAGAATATGCCCAAGCATCTGAGCCTGCCGCAGACCAGCCTCTATACCAATCTGGAGGTGTCTGCATTGCGTTACCCGCAACGGGACGCGATCAACTATTACGACAGCCCCCTCACGTTTGCCCAGTTGAAGCAGCAGGTGGATGCCCTGGCGGGCTACCTGCAATCACTGGGGGTGGAAAAGGGCGACCGGGTGCTGCTGTTCATGCAGAACGCCCCCCAGTTCATTATCAGCTACTACGCAATCCTTCGTGCCAACGCCATTGTGGTGCCGGTGAACCCAATGAACCGGGCGGCGGAGTTGGAGCACTACCTGGAAGATACCGAAGCGTCTGTGGCGATTTGCGGTCAGGAGTTGCTGGCGGCGATTGCGCCGGTGGTGGGCAAGGTGAATCTGCGCCACCTGATTGTGGCGGCTTACAGCGATTACATCGTCCGTGACACGGACTTGCCCCTGCCACCGGAAGTGGAGGCGCCTGCTGCTGCGTTGGCCGATCCGGCACACCTGGCCTGGAAGGACGTTATCGCGGCCGCCAAACAGCCCAGTGAATTGCTGGTGGGGCCGGATGATCTTGCCGTGTTTCCGTACAGCTCGGGCACCACCGGTGCGCCTAAAGGTTGTATGCATACCCATGCGTCGGTGATGGCCACCTGTGTGCAGGGGGCCGTCTGGAGCCATGGCACCACCGAGTCTGTCACCCTGGCCACGCTGCCGTATTTTCATGTGACCGGCATGCAGGGCTCCATGAATTCGCCCATCTATGGCGGTTCGCTGATTGTGTTGATGACCCGTTGGGACCGCCGGGTGGCGGCCAAACTGATCGAGCGCTACAAGGTGAGCCGCTGGGTGAACATTGTCACCATGGCCATCGATCTGTTGTCCGATCCCGAGGTGGAAAACTACGATCTGTCGTCGCTGGAAAATATCGGTGGCGGCGGGGCGGCCATGCCGGCAGCGGTGTCCGACAAACTCTTCAAGCTGACCGGCCTGCGTTACATGGAAGGTTACGGCCTGTCCGAAACCATTGCCGGCACCCACATTAATCCCACCGACCGTCCCAAGTCCCAGTGTCTGGGTATTCCGGTGTTTGATATCGATTCGCGCATTATTGATGTGGAAACCGGCAAAGAGCTGGCGCAGGGCGAAGTGGGGGAAATCATTACCCATGGCCCGCAGGTATTTCAGGGTTACTGGAAACGCCCCCAGGAGACACAAAAGGTTTTTCTGGAGCTGGATGGCAAGCGCTTCTTCCGCACCGGTGATTTGGGCTACATCGACGAAGAGGGCTACTTCTTCATCGTCGACCGGGTCAAACGCATGATCAATGCGTCTGGCTTCAAGGTGTGGCCGGCGGAAGTGGAAAGCCTGATGTACCGCCACCCGGCGATCCAGGAAAGCTGCGTGATTTCCGCCCCGCACGAACGCCGTGGTGAAACGGTGAAAGCCTGTGTGGTGCTGCGCGATGACATGAAAGGCACGCTCACCGAGCAGGCCATCATTGATTGGTGCAAAGAGGAAATGGCGGCCTACAAGGTGCCGCATGTGGTGGAGTTCCGCGATGAACTGCCCCGTTCGCCCACCGGCAAGGTGATGTGGCGAGCCCTGCAGGAGCAGGAGTGGGCCGGCCATGAGGAACAGCAGGCATCGTAGATGACTGCACCCGGGAGCGTCTGGATTCAGGGGCTCCCTTGCGGCCTGCCTAATGGTGGGTGGGCCGAGTCAGCTCCAACATAAAAGATAAGCGGATGCGCTACTCCGCGGAGCTGAATAACAACGCAAAAACGAGAAATCGCTTCCCGTGATCGGTGATCAGGGAAGGGCGGCAAATGGCCGCTAGCGGGTTTCTCCCAAAACAGGAGGCTTTGCCTTGGAACTGTTCTTTCAACAAGTGCTCAATGGCCTGACGCTGGGCAGCATCTACGGGCTGGTGGCCCTGGGGCTGACGCTGGTGTACGGCATTCTGCACGTACCGAATTTTGCTCACGGGGCGCTGTATATGGTCGGCGCCTATGTCTCGTATATCACCATGGTCGACTTCGGTGTGAACTACTGGGTGGCCATGTTGCTGGCTGCCGTGGCAGTGGCGCTGCTGGCGGTACTGTGTGAACGGTTGGTGTTCAATCCGCTGCGCCATGCGCCCCCGATTCACGACAAGATTGCCGCCATCGGCATCATGTTGTTTCTCGAAGCGCTGGTGCAAATGCAGTGGGGCGCCGAGTTCCGTCGCATGCCCACGCCCTATACCGACATTCTCGATATTGCCGGGATGACCATTCCGGCTCAGCGGGTATTGATCATCGCGGGTGCGTTTTCGTTAATGGCCGTGCTGCATCTGTTCCTGAAGAAAACCATGACAGGTTCCACCATCGTGGCCATGGCCCAGAACCGTGAAGGCGCCTTTCTGGTCGGCATTGATGCCAACCGGGTGGCGATGATGACATTCGCTATTTCCGGGGCACTGGCGGCGGTGGGCGCCACCCTGTTCGCGCCGATCAACCTGGTCTACCCGGCCATGGGGCATCTGCTGATCATGAAAGCCTTTGTGATCATCATCCTTGGTGGCATGGGCTCCATTCCCGGCGCCATTGTGGGTGGCCTGATCATCGGCTTTGCCGAAGCGTTCGGCGGCTTTTATATCTCCACCGATTACAAGGACATCATCGCGTTTGCCCTGCTCGTGGTGATTCTCTCCATCAAGCCGACTGGCCTGTTCAGCAAGGGGGTTCACTAATGAGTGCCCTGACCAAGATTTCCAATTTTTTTATGACCCCGGCCATGAAGATCGCAATGATCGTGGCGGCGTTGCTATTCCCCTTTGTGGCGGGCAACGAGTACCAGATCTATGTGATGGCACTGGCGTTTGTCTGGGCCATTGCTGTGTACGGCATGAACATCATCACTGGCCTGTGTGGTCAGTTGAATCTTGCCCACGGCGGTTTCTTTGCCATGGGGGCGTACGCTCTGGCGATTCTTACTGTGGATCATGGCTGGGCCTTCTGGCCGGCGTTTATCGCGGCAGGGGCCGTGGGCGCTATCCTCGGTTTTCTGGTGGGGGTGATTTCCCTGCGCCTGAAAGAACACTACTTCGCCATCTTCACCCTGTGCGTGGGCTTCATTATTTATCTGTTGCTGGATAAGTGGGAAGAGCTGACCCACGGTGCCCTGGGGATTATCAATATTCCTGCGCCGAGCGGCTTCGGGCTGGTGGACTTCACCGAGACCACTCCGTTCTACTACCTGGCGTTGGCATTCATGGTGCTGTCCATCTGGCTGGCATCACGGATCGCGCATTCCCTGTTGGGGCGGACCTTCCTTGCCATTCGTATCAGTGATGACCTGGCGGCGTCGCTGGGGATCAACCTGATGCGCAACAAGGTGTTGGCGTTTGTGCTGTCTACCACCTACGCCAGTGTGGCGGGTGCGCTGTATGCCGGCATGGTGCGTTTCATCGGCCCGGCGGAAGCCGAGGTGACACACACCTTCGACATGATTACCTACCTGTTGGTCGGCGGCATTGGCACCCTGATGGGCCCGCTGCTGGGTACCCTGGTAATTACCTGGCTGACCCAGTCACTGCAGTTCCTGGAAGAGTACCGGATGATCGTGTTCGGGCCGATGCTGGTGGTGCTGGTGATCTTCTTCCCGAAAGGGGTCGTGGGTTCCTTCCTGTCCTGGCGCGGTCGTCGCCTTGCGGCGGCGCACGATGCCAGCCAGGCAAAAGAGAAGGCGGCCAGCAATACGTCGTCCAGCAAGTCCTCGGCAGCATCCACGCAGGAGGCCGGTAACCATGCTTAAGATTCATAACCTCACCAAACGTTTCGGCGGGCTGGCGGCGGTCAATAACGTCAGCATCGAATTCGAAGCCAACAAGATCAACGCCATCATCGGCCCCAACGGGGCCGGCAAGAGCACCTTCTTCAATCTGGTGGCCGGTGCCATGGCGCCCACCGAAGGGCGTATCGAATACCAGGGCATGGACATTACCGGCATGGCCTGTGATCGCATTGCCCGGCTGGGCATTGCGCGCACTTTCCAGACCACCATGCTGTTCGATCAGTCCACGGTGCTGGACAACCTGATTGTGGGCCATCGTCTGCGCACCCAGTCACGCCTTTGGGATGTGATCATCAATTCCAAACGCCTGCGCGACGAAGAGAAAAAGTGTCGTGCCCGGGCCCAGGAAGTGCTGGATTTTGTCGGCCTGTCTCACATCGGTCATCGCATTACCGCGGATATCAGCCAGGAAGAGAAAAAGCGCGTGGCATTTGCGCTGGCACTGGCAACGGATCCGGAGCTGGTGTTGCTGGATGAGCCGGCAGGCGGGATCAACCCGGAAGAAACGGAAAACCTGGCGGCCTTGATTCGCAAGATGGTGGATCACGGTGTCACGGTCTGCCTGATTGAGCACAAGATGGACATGATCATGAGCCTGGCGGACAAGATCATGGTGATCGACCACGGTGAAAAAATTGCCGAAGGCACGCCGGATGAAGTGAAAAACAATCCGTTGGTGATCGAAGCCTATCTGGGGAGTGATGAAGATGCTGCAGCTTAATAACGTGGAAGCCCGTTACGGCAGCTTCAAGGCGCTGGAGCAGGTCTCCATGTCCGTGGAGCAGGGCGAACTGGTGGTGCTGTTAGGCGCTAACGGCGCAGGCAAAAGCACGTTGTTCAACACCATCAGCGGTTTGATCAAGCCGTCTGCCGGCACTATCAGCCTGGACGGCACGGATGTTACCGGGCTGAAACCGTCAGGCCTGGTGCAGAGCGGTGTGGTGCAGTGCCCGGAAGGGCGCAAGCTGTTCCCGGAAATGTCGGTGCTGAAAAATCTGATGCTGGGCGCCTATGTGCACCGCCGCGACAAGGCGGCCATTAAAAAGACATTGGAAGACGTGCTGACCCTGTTTCCGATTCTGGATGAAAAGAAGGATCAGGCCGCCGGGTCGCTCAGTGGCGGTCAGCAGCAAATGGTTGCCATTGGGCGCGCGATGATGGGGCGGCCCAAATTGCTGTTGCTGGATGAGCCTTCACTGGGTCTCGCTCCGTTGGTGGTTAAGCAGATGTTCGAAACCATCAAGGGAATTAACGAGCAGGGCACCACGGTTTTGCTGGCGGAGCAGAATGCCTTCGCCGCACTCAAGATTGCCCACCGTGCCTATGTGATCGAAAACGGTCGCCTGGTCATGGAGGGTGATAAAGACGCAATGCTGGGTAACGAAGCCATTCGCAAAGCCTATATCGGCGCGTGATGTGTTGCCCGCAGGGTGTGCGCTACATCTTATTGCTACAACACAAGGCTACAACACAACGCCATAAAAAATGGCGGCAACACAAGACTCACGGTTTGAGTAAAACAACAACGGGAGAGTTTTATGCGTAACGCAAAACAGACACTGGGCAAGACCTTTCGCCGCTTGGCGTGTGCCAGCGCCATCGCTCTGGCGGCCACGGGCGCGCAGGCCGCAGAGGAAGTCACCATCGGCTTTACCGGTCCCTTGAGTGGCGGTGCCGCGCTCTATGGGCAAAACACGCTGGAAGGCCTGCAGATGGCTGCAGAAGAAATCAACGAGGCCGGTGGTTTCAAAGTGGGTGGCGAGACCTACGAAATCAACCTGGTGTCGCTGGATGACAAGTACTCACCCAGCCAGGCAGCTGTTAATGGCAAGCGGTTGGTTCAGCAGTACAACGCGCCGGTCATCTTCACCCCGCATTCCGGTGGCACTTTTGCCCTGCAGGCCTTTAACGAACGTGATGGCTTTGTGGTTATGTCCTACACCTCGGTTCCCACGGTTACCGAGAAGGGCAACGAGCTAACGGTGCGGATTCCGCCTACCTTTACCGGCTACATGAAGCCATTCAGCAAAATTGCCATGCAGGAAAACGGCAAGAAAGTGGCGGTGGCCAACGCCACCCATGATTACGCCAAGTACTGGACCAAGGCATTTGTTCCCACCTGGGAAGCCATGGGCGGCACCGTGGTGGCGGATAATCCGATGGACTACAACAAGTCTGCGGATTTCTACACCGGCGTGAGCAAGGTGCTGGCGGAGAAGCCGGACGTGATGTTCATCGGTGGGGCGTCTGAACCCACCGCATTGGTAGCCAAGCAAGCCCGTGAACTGGGCTTCAAAGGCGGTTTTGTGATCATGGATCAGGCCAAGATGGGTGAAATGGCCAAGATCATCGGTGGTTACAAAATGCTGGAAGGCTCCGTTGGCGTGGTGCCGCTGACCCTCTATGAAGAACCGGGTGCCAAGGCGTTTGTGGCCAAGTACCACAAACAGAATGCGGACAAGGATCCCACCACGGAAGTGGCCTATAACTACTTCGCGCTGTACACGGTGGTGCAGGCCATGCAGGAAGCCGGAACAGTGGACGATGCCAAGGCAATCCGGGCGGCGTTTCGCGATGCACTGAAAAACCTGGAGCCGCAGAATAATCCCTACGGCGTGACGGAAATTGATGACAAGGGCGGCATGATGGCTGACCCCAATATCGCCACCGTGAAGAACGGTGAGGTGGTATTGCAGCGTATGTCTGAAGTCCTGGCTGAATAAGCCGTGATCACGAAAACGGGGCGCCTGGCGCCCCGTTTTTCGGTCTTTTTTAAATAATGAAATTATGTTCCGAAATAATTGAATCCTGATTGCCATTGCTTATACTGGTATCTGTTTCATCCTTTCAGAGTGCGGCCCGTGAGAGAGGCTGGCGCTGCCTTTTACGCCGTACCGGCGATGCAGACTGGAAAGGAACGTCCTGAGGAGAGTCGTAATGAGTAACCCGGTCAGCCTCAGTCGTGAAAGCGACATTGGCGTTATCCGCATCAATTATCCCCCGGTTAACGCGCTCGGCCATGGCGTGCGTGAAGGCCTGCTGCAGTGCCTGCGCGAGGCGCTGGCAGATGAACAGATTCGCGCAGTGGTAGTGATTGGTGAAGGCAAAACCTTCCCGGCCGGTGCCGATATCCGTGAATTCGGCAAGCCCCCGCAACAGCCGGCGTTGCCGGCCGTCATTGACGAATATGAAGCCAGCGACAAGCTGGTGGTGGCCGCCATTCATGGCACCGCCCTGGGCGGTGGTCTGGAGGTCGCACTGGGCTGTGACTATCGCGTGGCGCTGGACAGCGCCCGCCTGGGCCTGCCGGAAGTGAAGCTGGGGTTGCTCCCCGGCGCTGGCGGCACTCAGCGTTTACCTCGCTTGGTGGGTGCGCAAAAAGCCCTGGAAATGATCGTAGGGGGGAGCCCGGTGAAAGCCAAAGAGGCCCTGTCGCTGGGGTTGGTTGATGAGATGGTCAGCGGTGATCTGTTGGAGGGGGCGCTGGCGTATACCCGTCAATTGCTGGCCGATAACGCTCCCTTGAGAAAACTCTGTGACCTGGCGGTGCCAGATGCACAGGACGGTTTGTTCGAGCAGTTCGAGCAATCCATTGCCCGCAAACAGCGCGGCTTCAAGGCCCCGTTTTCCTGCATCAAGGCGGTGAAAGCAGCCGTGGAGCTGCCGTTTGATAAGGGCGTGGAGCGTGAGCGGGAGTTGTTTTTCAAGTTGCTGGTGTCCCCGGAGTCGGCGGCGCAGCGTCATGTGTTCTTTGCCGAGCGCGAAGTGGCCAAGGTGCCCGGTCTGGACAAGAACACCCCCAAGCGCGAGATCAATCAGGTGGCGGTGATCGGTGCCGGCACCATGGGTGGCGGCATCGCCATGAACTTTGCCAATGCCGGGATTCCCGTGCGTCTTCTGGAAGTAAAGGAAGACGCGCTGGAGCGTGGTGTGGCGGTAATTCGCAAGAATTACGAAAACACCGCCAAAAAAGGCCGTATCACCGCCGAGCAGGTGGAGCAGCGCATGGCGTTGATCCAGCCGACGCTCAGCTACGATGATCTTGGTGATGTGGATCTGGTGATTGAGGCGGTGTTCGAGAACATGGACGTGAAAGAAGCCGTGTTCAGCGAACTGGACCGGGTGTGTAAGCCCGGAGCCATTCTCGCCACCAATACCTCCACGCTGGACGTGGATCGTATCGCCAGCTTCACCGGTCGCCCGGAAGATGTCATGGGCATGCATTTCTTCAGCCCTGCCAATGTAATGAAACTGCTGGAAAATGTCCGTGGTGAGAAAACCTCTGATGAGGTGATCGCCACGGTGATGGACCTGAGCCGCCGCATTGGCAAGGTCGGTGTGCTGGTGGGGGTGTGTCACGGTTTTGTGGGCAACCGCATGTTGCATCGCCGTCAGGCGGAAGCGGTGCAATTGGTCAACGAAGGTGCCAGCCCCCAGCAGGTGGACAAGGTGCTGTTCGATCTGGGCTTCCCCATGGGGCCGTTTGCCATGTCCGACCTGGCGGGTATGGATGTGGGGTACCGCATCCGTGAAGAGCTGCGCAAGGAAGACCCGGCCAACGGCCCGGCTCGCAACTGGACTGACGAGCTGGTGGAAGCGGGGCGCCTTGGCCAGAAAACCCAGGCCGGCGTCTTTGACTATAAAGACGGCGATCGTACCCCTGTACCGTCGGCTACAGTGGACGGCATCATTGAGCAATACCGCAGCGATAACGGTATCGCGCCGCGTGAGATCAGCGACCAGGAAATTCTGGAGCGCTGCATGTACGTGATGGTCAATGAAGGGGCAAAGATCCTGGAAGAAGGCATTGCTGCCCGTCCGCTGGATGTGGATGTGATCTGGATCTACGGCTACGGCTTCCCGGTGTACCGGGGTGGCGTGCTGTTTTGGGCCGATCAGGTGGGCGTAAAAGCCATCTTCGAAAAAGTGAACGAGATTTACCAACAAACCGGCTCGGATGTCTGGAAGCCTGCCAAGCTGCTTGGCGATCTGGCAGAGCAGGGCAAGGGTTTTTACAAGTAATCTGAATAACGAACGGCTGCAGAGGGAGTCAGTTGAAAGTTCAAAGTTGAAAGTTAAAACGCGAATTTGTGTGGTTACCAACTGAATAGGAACTGAGCCGCGCCGCCAGACTTTAATTCGTAGCGAATAAAGTCTGGGCCGCGGCCACCGAGTTTCTCAATTGCTGTTGACCTTGACCGCGCTTTTAAACTTTGAACTTTACACTTTCAACTGGATAACCACGGCGGTGAAAACGCTCAACAACCTTTCAAGAGGTTCAGAACATGGACATTAATTTTACCCCGGAAGAACTGGCGTTTCGTGATGAAGTGCGCAGCTTCCTGGATGCCAAGCTGCCGAAAGACATCGCCAGCAAAGTGAAAAACGGTCAGCACCTGAGCAAAGAGGACTCGGTACGCTGGCAGAAAATTCTCAATGAACAAGGCTGGATGGCCCTGCACTGGCCGAAAGAACATGGCGGCACTGGCTGGTCGCCGATCGAGAAACATATTTTTGAAGAAGAGTGTGCTGAATACGGCGCGCCGGGCGTGTTGCCGTTTGGTGTGAACATGGTGGCGCCGGTAATCATCAAGTTCGGCACCGAAGAGCAAAAACAGAAGTACCTGCCTTCCATTCTCAACAGCGATGTGTGGTGGTGTCAGGGCTACTCAGAGCCGGGCGCTGGTTCTGATCTGGCGGGCCTGAAAACCAAAGCGGTACGCGAAGGGGATCATTACGTTGTGACGGGCCAGAAAACCTGGACCACCCTGGGACAACATGCAGACTGGATTTTCTGTCTGGTGCGTACCGACCCCAGTGCCAAAAAGCAGGAAGGCATTTCTTTCCTGCTGATCGACATGAAAACGCCGGGCATCACGGTTCGTCCGTTGATCACCCTGGACGGCGAGCACGAAGTGAATGAAGTGTTCTTCGACGAAGTGAAAGTGCCGGTGGAAAATCTGGTCGGCGAAGAAAACAAGGGCTGGACCTGTGCCAAGTACCTGCTGACATTCGAGCGTACCGGTATTGCTGGTGTGGGCCAGTCCAAGGCGGCCCTCAAGCACCTCAAGGAAGTGGCTCGCAAGGTCCAGCAGAACGGCAAGCCGCTGATTGAGGATCCCCTGTTCCGCAACCGCCTGGCGGACGTGGAAATGGAACTGATGGCGCTGGAAATGACCAACCTGCGTACCGTGGCTGCCGCCCAGGCCGGCGGTGTGCCCGGCGCAGAAAGCTCGTTCCTGAAAATCATGGGCACCGAGCTGCGCCAGGAAATTACCGACCTGTTCCGCCGTGCCGCAGGCCCTTACGCCCAGCCGTTCCTGCCGGAAAGTTTCGAGGCGGATTATGACGGTGAACCGGTTGGCCCGGAATTCGCCAACACGGTGTCCACCAAGTACTTCAATATGCGCAAGCTGTCGATTTTCGGCGGTTCCAATGAAATTCAGAAGAACATCATCGCCAAGATGATTCTCGGTCTGTAAGGAGTATTGAGCATGGATTTTAAACTGAGCGACGAACAGCGCATGCTCGAAGAAACCGTGGGCCGTCTGGTTCGCGATGGCTATCCCTTCGACGTACGCGAAAAAGCCCGCACCAGTGAATTGGGGTATTCCGCCGAAATGTGGCAGCAGTTTGCCGAGCTTGGCCTGTTGGGCGTGCCGTTTTCCGAAGACTTCGGTGGCTTCAACGGCGGCGGCCCGGAGCTGATGGTGGTGGCTGAAGGCTTTGGCCGCGGCCTGGTGCTGGAACCTTACCTGGCCACAGTGGTGCTGAGCGGCACGCTGATCAATTCACTGGGCAGCGATGCGCAGAAAGAAAAACTGATCAGCGCCATTGTTGGTGGTGAGTTGCGTCTGGCACTGGCGGCGTACGAGCCGGAAGGTCGTTATGACCACACCCACGTGACAGCCACCGCAGAGAAAAGCGGTGATGGCTACAGCCTGACGGGCAATAAAGCCGTGGTGCTCCACGGTGACAGCGCCGACCAGCTGGTGGTGATTGCGCGTACTGGCGGCAAGGGCACGGACCGTGATGGTCTGTCCGCGTTTATCGTGGATGCCAACGCCGACGGTGTCAGCCGTCGCGGTTACGAAACCATCGACGGGCTGCGTGCGGCAGAAATTACCTTCAACAACGCAGCGGCGGAATTGCTGGGTGAAGAAGGCAAGGCCATTGATGCGCTGGAAGCGTCGCTGGCACTGGGCATTGTTGCCCTGTGCGCAGAAGCCACCGGTGCCATGGAAGTGGCCTGCGATCAGACTCTGGCTTACATCAAGGAACGCCAGCAGTTTGGTGTGGCTATTGGCAAGTTCCAGGCGCTGCAACATCGCATGGTGGAAATGCGCATGGAGCTGGAAAAGGCGCGTTCCATGACCATTTTTGCGGCCTGCTCTCTGGACGCACCGGCCCAGGTCTGCGCCAAACGGTTGGCGGCTGCCAAGGCCATTATCGGCAAGTCCGGCCGCAAGGTGGCGGAAGAAGCCATCCAGTTGCATGGTGGTATGGGCATGATGGAAGAAACCGCCGTGGCTCATTACGCCAAGCGGATTGTGCTTATCGATCACCAGCTGGGTGATCTGGGTTATCACATGCAGCAGCTGGAACGCTTGCTGGATGTGGATGACGATGCAGCGTAACGGAAACACCAAGGCGGCTTCGGCCGCCTTTTTTGACGACAAAAAAATATTTTTGCTGTAGGAGCGGCGCTAGGGAATATGCTTGCGAAAAACCAAGCCAGTAACGAGTCACGAGAAACGAGTCGCGAAAATCTAGACCAGTGTTCACGGTTTTGCCTTTCAAAACTCGCTTCTCGCAACTTGACGCTGGGTGATTCGCGGCTCAAGCGCCGCTCCTACAGTGCCAATATCCGGGAGAGCACCATGACGATCAATCGCCAGATTATTTTATCCGAGTACCCCAAGGGCATGCCCCAGCCTGAGCATCTGCCTTTGAAAGAAGGCGCCATGCCCTCGCCGAAAGACGGCCAGGTCCTGATCAAGACCATCTACCTGTCCCTGGACCCGTATATGCGCGGGCGCATGAGCCCGGCCAAGTCCTACGCGGCCAGCGTGGAACTGGGGAATGTGATGCAGGGCGGTACCGTCGGCCAGATTGTGGAATCTCGCCTGGACGGTTATGCAGCCGGTGACTATGTACTGGGCTTTGGCGGCTGGCAGGAATACTCCGTGCAGGGCAAAGAAATGCTGCGCAAGCTGGACCCGAAACAGGTGCCGATCAGCACGGCGCTGGGCGTGCTGGGTATGCCGGGCTTTACCGCCTATGCGGGTCTGCTGGAAATTGGCCAGCCCAAAGAAGGCGAAACTGTGGTGGTGTCTGCGGCCAGCGGCGCGGTGGGGCAGATCGTTGGCCAGATCGCCAAGATCAAAGGCTGCCGCGTGGTCGGCGTTGCCGGTGCTCCGGACAAGTGCCAGCACGTGGTGGACACCTATGGCTTTGATGCCTGCGTGAACTACAAGGACGACGACTTCGAGGCTCAACTGAAAGCCGCCTGCCCGAACGGCATTGATGTTTACTTCGAAAACGTGGGTGGCAAGGTATTCGATGCGGTGATGAAGTTGGTGAACGATTTTGCCCGTATTCCCCTGTGCGGTCGCATTGCTCATTACAACGATACCGAAGCGCCCCAGGGGCCGGATCAGTTACCGGGGTTTTTGACCAAGCTGTTGGTGAAGCGGGTATTGATCAAGGGCTTTATCCAATTTGATTATGCCCACCTGATGAAGGATTTCGTCCGCGATATGAGCACCTGGATGCAGGCCGGCAAAATCCAGTACCAGGAAGATGTGGTTGAAGGCCTGGAAAATACCGTGGAGGCCTTCCAGGGGCTGCTGCAAGGGCGCAACCGGGGCAAGCTGCTGGTACAAGTCAGCGAAGATACCTCCCGGTAATGGCAACAGTGGAAGCGCAGGTCCAGGCGCTTTTTGCTCTGCATGGCCCGCGCTACCGCTGGCTTGCAACGATAACGGTGATGCTGGGCACCATGTCCGTGGTGCTGGCGTCCACCATTATCAATGTGGCCATTCCCACCATCATGACCGAGTTTCAGCTGGCGCAGGATCAAGTGCACTGGCTGGCCACCGGTTTTCTGGCGGCCATGACAGTGGGCATGCTGCTCAATGCCTGGTGTACCCAACGGTTTGGGGCCCGTGGTGCTTATTTGCTGGCCATGGGCCTGTTCGTGGTGGTGTCCATTATTGGTGCTGCCAGTGAACATTTTCCCTTGCTGGTGGCGGCCCGGGTGGGGCAGGGCCTGCTGGCCGGGCTGATCCAGCCGCTGGCCATGATTACCATCTTCCAGGTGTTCCCTCTCAATCGTCGCGGTCAGGCCATGGGTATCTATGGGCTGGGTGTTGTCCTGGGGCCGGCCATTGCGCCGGCTATTGGCGGGGTGCTGGTGGATACGTTGTCCTGGCGTGCCGTGTTCCTGGTGGTGTTGCCGGCCTGTGTTGTCGGCATGGTGATGGCCGCCCGTTACCTGCCAAAAAGGGAAGCAGAAGCGGAACCGGTGAGGCTTGACGGGATTGGTCTGGTGTCGCTGGCACTGGGTATCACTGCCTTGTTGTGGGCGCTGGCTAACGGCCACCGCCGAGACTGGTTAGACCCGGCGCTGTTACTGGCGTTTTTTGGCGGATTGGGCCTAACGGGCTTTTTCACATACTGGCAAACCTGTCAGCGGCATCCGTTGATGGATCTGCGGGTGTTTCGTTACCGGGGCTTCACCGGCAGTTTCCTGATGTCGATGGTAATTGGTGCCGGGGTGTTCGCTTCCACCTACATCACTCCATTGTATTTTCAGCAGGTGCTGGGCGAGAGCGCGGCCAGCGCGGGGCTGATGTTGATGCCGGCGGGCCTGGCCATGGCCTTTACCTTTCCGGTAGCGGGCCACCTGACCGACCGTTTCCCGGAAACGCGCATCATGGCTGCGGGGCTGGTGTTGTTTATTTTCAACATGGTGCTGATGGCCGGCCTGGAGCTGCCGGAACCGGCGCGCCACTTCT
>NZ_NVWY01000053.1 GCF_002733835.1 Alcanivorax sp. | reverse complement strand
ACCCTGAAAGAGCTGCTGAATCCGGACCCTCCAGACAAAAAAATAGAGCCTCAAATGAGGCTCTATTTATGATCGCCCCAAACTGTGGGACAGCAGTGGGCAAATGCCGGCCTTTTTTGTATCGCTAGCGGCGGGTTTACCAGCCGGTCGCTTCTTTCACAGCTTTACCGATTTCTGCCGGGTTGCGCACGGTTTTCACACCCGCCGCTTCCAGGACAGCAAACTTCTCGTCAGCCGTGCCCTTGCCACCAGCAATAATGGCACCAGCGTGGCCCATGCGCTTGCCTGCAGGAGCCGTTACGCCAGCGATGTAGCTGACCACCGGCTTGGTGACGTTCTCCTTGATATAGGCAGCCGCTTCATCTTCTGCGGTACCGCCGATCTCACCGACCATCACGATAGCTTCGGTCTGCGGGTCATTCTGGAACAATTCCAGCGCATCAATGAATGTCATGCCAGGAATCGGGTCGCCACCAATACCAATACAGGAAGACTGACCAAAACCCAGCTTGGTGGTTTGGTTAACCGCTTCATAGGTCAGGGTACCGGAACGGGAGACAATGCCTACCTTGCCAGGTTTGTGGATATGGCCCGGCATGATCCCGATCTTGCACTCACCCGGCGTAATTACCCCAGGGCAGTTCGGGCCGATCAGACGAACGCCGTCCATGCGGGAGATATACTCTTTGACGAAAAGCATATCCAGTGCAGGAACCCCTTCCGTAATGCAGACGATCAGTTCGATGCCGGCGTCTGCAGCTTCCAGAATGGAGTCCTTGCAGAACGGTGCAGGCACGTAAATCACGCTGGCGGTGGCGCCGGTTTCAGCCACGGCTTCTGCCACGGTGTTGAATACCGGCAGGCCCAGGTGGGTCTGGCCGCCTTTACCCGGGGTGACACCACCCACCATCTGAGTGCCATACTCAATGGCCTGTTCAGAGTGGAGTGTGCCCTGGCTGCCGGTGAAGCCCTGGCAGATAACCTTGGTGTTCTTGTCGATCAATACGCTCATGCGGCACCTCCCACTGCTTTCACTACCTGTTCGGCAGCATCATCAAAACTTTGTGCGGCAATGATGTTCATGCCGCTTTCTGCCAGCTTCTGGGAACCCAGCTCCGCATTGTTACCTTCCAGACGAACCACAACCGGGACCGTCACGCCCACTTCTTCCACGGCACCGATAATACCTTCAGCAATCAGGTCACAACGGACAATACCGCCAAAGATGTTCACCAGAACGCCTTTTACCTGATCATCAGACAGGATGATTTTGAACGCTTCGGTCACGCGCTCTTTGGTTGCACCACCGCCCACGTCGAGGAAGTTGGCCGGCGCACCGCCTTTCAGCTTCACCAAATCCATTGTGCCCATGGCCAGGCCCGCACCGTTCACCATGCAACCGATGTTGCCGTCCAGCGCCACGTAGTTCAGGTCCCACTCGGCAGCACGACGCTCACGCTCGTCTTCCTGACTGGGATCGTCCAGTGCCTTGATGTCCGGATGACGATACAGCGCCGAGCCATCCACGTTGATCTTGGCGTCCAGGCAGTGCAGATCGCCCTCATCGGTAATCACCAGCGGGTTCACTTCGATCAGCGCCAAGTCCTTGTCGATAAACAGCTTGGCCAGACCCACAAAGATCTTGGCAAACTGATTGACCTGCTTGCCTTCAAGACCCAGCTGGAACGCGATCTCACGAGCCTGGTAGGGCTGTGCGCCCACCAGCGGGTCGATTTCCGCCTTGAGAATTTTCTCCGGGGTTTCTTCTGCGACCGTTTCGATGTCCACGCCACCTTCGGTGGAGGCCATGAAGACAACACGGCGGCTGGCACGATCCAGTACCGCACTCAGGTACAGTTCTTTGGCAATGTCAGTGCAGGTTTCCACCAGAATTTTTGATACCGGCTGGCCGTGTTCATCGGTCTGGAACGTCACCAGGTTCTTGCCCAGCCACTGCTTGGCAAACGCCGCCGCATCTTCCGGGGTATCCACCAGCTTCACACCACCGGCCTTACCACGGCCGCCCGCGTGAACCTGGGCCTTCACGACCCATTTTTCACCACCGATCTCTTTCGCCTTTGCTGCGACCTCTTCCGGGGTATCGCAGGCAAAGCCGGTAGAGACTGGCAACCCATAATCAGCAAAAAGCTGTTTTGACTGATACTCATGGAGATTCATGCCAATACTTCCATCATCAATGAATTAGTGGCGCCCTGTTCAAGCGCCGTTATCGCTGCCGTTCAAATGTCGCACTATTTCTTGCGACGACGCTGCGCCACATGGATTGCTTTAAAGTCCGTGGCCAAGGCTGCTTCATGAACGGTTTCTGACAGGCTTGGGTGACCAAACACCATCAGCTGCAAATCTTCCACGGTAGCCCCAAATTCCATGGCGATAACGCCTTGCTGAATCAGCTCGGACGCCTGCGGGCCTACTACGTGCATTCCCAAAATACGGTCGGTCTTTTCGTCGGCGACAAACTTCACCATGCCACCGGTTTCACCGGCCGCCATGGCACGCCCGTTGGCAGCGAAGGGCACGGCTCCGGTCTTGTAAGCATCACCGGAATCCTTTACTTCCTCTTCGGTCTTGCCGACCCAAGCCACTTCCGGGTGGGTATAAATCACCCCGGGAACGGCGTCGTAGTTCACCTGGGTGCTTTCACCCATGATCACTTCCGCCACCATGACACCTTCCTCGATGGCCTTGTGGGCCAACGCCGGGCCACGCACCAGGTCACCAATGGCGTAAACGCCGGGGACATCGGTTCGGCACTGGCTGTCCACGTAAATATAATTACGCTCATCCAGGCTGACGCCGGCATCCTGGCTAAGCAGGCCTTCGGTATAAGGACGACGGCCCACCGCCACAATCAAGCGATCGAAGGTTTCTTCCTGTTCGCCACCCTTGTCGGTGAAGTTCACCACGACCTGATCCTTCTTCACTTCAGAACCGGTTACGCGGGCGCCCAAGCGAATATCCAGCCCCTGTTTGGTGAACTGCTTCTGGGCATCCTTGGCAATCTGCTTGTCCACCGCTGGCAGGAAGTCATCCACCGCCTCCAGTACGACAACCTCACTGCCCAGACGGCCCCAGACACTGCCCAGCTCCAGGCCGATCACGCCCGCACCAATCACACCAAGGCGCTTGGGCACCTTGTCAAAGTCCAGAGCGCCGGTGGAATCCACAATCACTTTCTGGTCGACAGATGCCACGGGAATATCCACCGGCACTGAGCCCGCAGCCAGAATCACGTGTTCGGCCTGCAAGGTCTGTGTATCGCCATCCAAAGGCTGGAATTCCACCTGCTTGCCGCTTTTCAGCTGGCCGGTACCCTGCAGCCAGGTCACCTTGTTGGCCTTGAACAGCTGGGCAATACCACCGGTAAGATTCTTGACGATGGTGTCCTTGCGCTTGAGCATGGTCTCAAGGTCCAGATCTGCGCCCTTGATCTTGATACCATGGTCTGCCAGAGCGGATTCCGTCTCGTGGTACTTCCACGAAGAATCCAGCAGCGCCTTGGACGGAATACAGCCCACATTCAGACAGGTGCCGCCCAGAGCCGGCTCATCCTGCTTGTTGATCCGCTTTTCGATACAAGCCGTGTTCAGCCCCAGTTGCGCGCACCGGATCGCGGCCACATAACCACCGGGACCACCACCAATGATGATGACGTCGTAGTTGTCACTCATGCTCTATTCCTTCTATCGCTGGCACGTTTCGCGCAGCACGCTGGCACGCCATATCGCGTGTGCGTGCCAGCATGAAGCGTGCGGGCGTGCATTCAGATATCCAGCAACAGGCGCGCCGGATCTTCGATAAAGTTCTTTACTGCAACCAGGAACTGCACCGCTTCCTTGCCGTCGATCAGGCGATGGTCATAGGACAGGGCCAGATACATCATCGGCAGGATTTCCACCTTGCCGTCCACTGCCATGGGGCGCTCCTGAATCTTGTGCATGCCAAGAATCGCCGTTTGTGGCGGGTTCAGAATCGGCGTGGAAATCAGTGATCCAAATACCCCACCATTGGAAATGGTGAAGGTGCCACCGGTCATCTCTTCAATGGACAGCTTGCCCTTCTGGGCTTTCTGACCATACTCGATAATCTGCGATTCCACTTCTGCCAGGCCTTTCTGGTCCGCATCGCGCAGGACAGGTACAACCAGACCTCGCTCGGTAGATACCGCCACACCCACGTCGTAGTAACCGTGATAGACGATGTCTTCGCCGTCGATGGAAGCGTTCACTGCCGGGAAGCGTTTCAGCGCTTCCACACAGGCACGGGTGAAGAACCCCATGAAACCGAGACGCACGTTATGGGCTTTCTCGAATTCCGGCTGGTAATGCTTGCGCATATCCATGATCGGTTTCATGTTGACCTCGTTGAAGGTGGTCAACATGGCCGAATCCTGCTGGGCCGACACCAAGCGCTCGGCAATCCGCTTGCGCAAACGAGTCATCGGCACCCGGCGCTCTTCACGCTCACCCGGTGCACCCGGCACATCCAGAGTCGCCGGCTGCTGTGGAGCCGGTTGACTGGCACGCTTCTCGGCCTTGTCCGTAATGACCTTTTCCACATCACCCTTGGTAATGCGGCCACCGCGACCCGAGCCCTTCACCTGGTCTGCTGCGATGCCATGCTCGCTCATCAGCTTGCGGGCCGCCGGGCCAGCCTGATCGCCTGCACTATCATCGTCGTCTGCAGCTTCAGACTTCGCATCATTTTTCTGTTCCGCAGAAGCCTCATCACTGGCTTTCTCTGCCGGCTTGTCATCGCTCTTGCCGGCACTGCCACTGGCTCCTTCGTCGAAGGTGCCCAGTACCTGTTGGCTTTCTACGGTTTCGCCCTCTGCCGCCATGATCTTGCTGATCACGCCATCGGCTGGCGCCACCACTTCCAGCACAACCTTGTCAGTTTCAATATCCACCAGCAGCTCGTCACGCTTCACCGCTTCACCTTCCTGCTTGTGCCAGGTGGCTACGGTGCCGTCTGCTACTGATTCCGGGAACTGCGGGGCTTTGATATCAGTCGCCATGCCTAATCCTTAACTGTTACTTAATCTCGAAGGCGTCCTGAACCAGACGCTGCTGTTGTTCCACGTGCAGAGACATTGAACCCGCTGCCGGGGCGGCCGCCATATCGCGGCCAGCGTAATGCACAGGCCCCACGCCAGCTTGTTGTGCTACACGGTACATATGATGCTGAGAGCAATACCAGGCACCCTGGTTCATGGGCTCTTCCTGACACCAGACCAAATGCTCCAGGTTAGGATAGCTCTCGAGAATTTCCTGCAAACGCTGCTCAGGGAACGGATACAACTGCTCGATCCGCACCAGCGCCGTGTCACTCAGATCATCGCCATCACGCTTTTCCAGCAAGTCGTAGTAGACCTTGCCGGAACACATGACCACGCGGTTGACCTTCTTGCGATCCAGATCAGCCAGGTCATCCAGTACTGAATGGAAAGTGCCGTGGGCCAGATCCTCCAGTGCGGATGTGGCCTTTTTATGGCGCAGCAGGCTCTTCGGGCTCATTACCACCAACGGTTTACGCAGTGGCCGTACAGCCTGACGGCGCAACAAGTGATAAATCTGCCCGGGGGTGCTTGGCACACAGACCTGCATGTTGTGCTCCGCGCACAGTTGCAGAAAACGTTCCAGTCGGGCGGAAGAATGTTCCGGGCCCTGCCCTTCATAGCCATGGGGAAGCAGCATGGTCAGGCCACACAAACGGCCCCACTTGGCCTCGCCGGAAGAGATGAACTGGTCAATCACCACCTGAGCACCGTTGGCGAAATCACCAAACTGTGCTTCCCAGATCACCAGAGATTTGGGAGTGGTAGTCGCGTAGCCATATTCATACCCCAACACCGCTTCTTCAGAGAGCAATGAATCGTAGATATCGAAGCGCGGCTGCCCCTCGTAGAGGTGCTGAAGCGGCACATATTGCTCACCGTCTTTCTGGTTGTGCAGCACCGCGTGACGGTGCGAAAACGTGCCGCGACCACTGTCCTGGCCGGTCAAGCGAATGGCAAACCCCTGATCAAGCAGCGTCGCATAGGCCATGGTTTCCCCATAACCCCAGTTCAGGGGCAAGGCACCGGCGGTCATTTTGCGGCGGTCTTCCAGGATTTTCTTAACCTGACGCTGAACGACCACCCCTTCCGGCGGTGTTTCCAGGCGGGTAGCCAGATCCTGCAATTTCTTCAGCGGGTACGACGTATCCCAGTCATCTTCCACCTTATGACCGATGTAGGGAGACCAGTCCACGAACAGTGCCTTGTTTGGCTCACGCACCAGGGATTTCACCACATGGTTACCGGCGTCAAGCATGTCACGGTAATCATCCACGGTTTTCTGGGCTTCCTGTTCACTGATCACTTTTTCGTTGATCAGCTGTTCGGCATACAGGGTTCGGGTGGTCGGGTGGCTTTTGATCTTTTTGTACATCATCGGCTGGGTCGAGGACGGCTCGTCCGCCTCGTTATGGCCCGAACGGCGATAACAAATCAGATCAATCACCACGTCTTTCTTGAACTGCATGCGGTAATCCACCGCAAGCTGGGTGACAAAGTACACCGCTTCCGGGTCATCCGCATTCACGTGGAAGATCGGCGCCTGCACCATTTTTGCCACATCGGTGCAGTACTCAGTGGAGCGGGCGTCATCACGCCGGCTGGTGGTAAAGCCCACCTGGTTGTTGATGATCACATGCAGGGTACCACCGGTGTGGAAACCCCGGGTCTGGGACATCTGGAATGTCTCCATGACCACACCCTGCCCGGCAAAGGCAGCATCACCGTGCAATATAATCGGAACAACCTGCTCGCCACCCTCGTCATCACGGCGATCCTGACGGGCACGTACTGACCCTTCCACCACTGGAGAAACGATCTCCAGGTGTGAGGGGTTGAAGGCCATGGCCAGATGCACTTCACCGCCAGACGTTTGTACGTTGGACGAGAAGCCCTGGTGATACTTCACATCACCGGAGCCATTTTCATTGAAGCTCTTGCCATCGAACTCTTCGAACAGGTCTTTCGGGCTCTTGCCCAGGGTATTCACCAACACGTTCAGACGGCCCCGGTGGGCCATACCGATCACCAGCTCCT
The DNA here is from genome assembly GCF_002733835.1 of Alcanivorax sp. GTDB lineage: Bacteria > Pseudomonadota > Gammaproteobacteria > Pseudomonadales > Alcanivoracaceae > Alcanivorax. The sequence goes on along the minus strand of NZ_NVWY01000053.1, from coordinate 14,314 downwards.
TGGCGCCATAACTGCCCACGCGCTGGATGATTTCGTCCATCAACGGAATCAGCGATTCGCCGCCTTCCAGGCCGAAACGCTTGGTGCCGGGGTATTTACTGCCCAGATATTTTTCCAGGCCCTCGGCGGCGGACAGACGCTCAAGAATATGCTTCTTGATGTCTGTACCGTATTCCGGGTGACAGCGCACCCCTTCCATGCGTTGCTGCAACCAGCGTTTTTCCGCCGTGTTGACCATGTGCATGTATTCCGCACCCACGCTGGAGCAGTAGGTACTGGTCAGGCAGTCAACGATATCGCGGAGAGAGGTTTCAGGCTTACCAATAAACAGGTTGCCTGTTTGGAATACGGTATCCAGATCAGCCGTGCTGAGACCGTGATGCGCCAGTTCCAGGTCCGGAACGGCTTCGCGCTCCATGATGCCCAGCGGATCCAGCTTGGCCACCTGGTGGCCACGGTTTCGGTAGGCTGCAATCAAGTGCAGCACACGGACCTGACGACGCTCATGCTCCGTGCTGACCGCACCGGCACCAAACTTCTGCACCCGCGAACGGTTCTTCGCCTGCAACAGAAAGTATTCACGCACGGCGGCGTGGGGCACGTCGGATTCGACGGCGGTATCAACACTGGGGAGTTTTTCGAAATAAACGCGCCAGTCTTCCGGCACGGAATTAGGATCAGTCAGGTAGGATTCGTACAGTTCATCGACATAGGCAGCGTTGGCTCCCCCGATATGGGAGGACTGCCATTGCCGCTGCATGGAACTGTCTTGCATGTTAGCTCGTTCCTTCGGCGGGAGGTTGTCACACTCTGTGGTATGAGTAACTGCGACCACAGGGGGGCGACCCTGTTCCCGTACGCTCGTATTTTTCGGAACAACGCCTTTTAAGCCCTGTTCCACCCATGAGATGCAACCTGCTATCTCGCCCATACCGGGTCGGGTCTGGGTAGAAGCCTGCTACCTCTCGTCGAGGGATTACCTCGAACTGCTATCTAGTGTAGCCCTTTTAATTCGGTTTTGTTAGGCACCGAATTCATAAAGTAACTTATGACTCTTTCCGAATGTGTCTGCCATTGGCAAAACGTCGAATAGACAGCAAAAAACGTCATCTCCGACTTTATTACATACAAAAAAGGCGGCCATCAGGCCGCCTTTCTCGTTTCGGGTCAGATGCCCCGCTCCAACAGCATGGAACGGATATGACCAATGGCCCGGGTCGGGTTCAACCCTTTCGGGCAAACGCTGACGCAGTTCATGATGCCGTGGCAACGGAACAGGCTGAAGGGGTCATCCAGTTTGGACAGACGCTCTTCAGTTACTGTGTCGCGGCTGTCCGCCAGGAAGCGATAGCTCTGCAACAGGGCCGCCGGCCCCAGGAACTTGTCCGGGTTCCACCAGAAACTTGGGCAGCTGGTTGAACAGCAGGCACAGAGAATACACTCGTACAGGCCATCCAGCTTTTCACGCTCTTCCGGGCTCTGCAGGCGCTCGATGGCCGGAGCCGGCGAGGTGTTCTGCAGATACGGCTGCACTTTTTCGTACTGGTTATAGAACATACCCATGTCCACCACCAGATCACGAATGACCGGCAGGCCCGGCAGCGGGCGCAGGATCAGCGGCTTCTTGCCTTCCAGCACACCCGGTGCCACCTGGGACAGCGGAGTGATACAGGCCAGGCCGTTCTTGCCGTTCATGTTCATGCCGTCGGAACCGCAAACACCTTCACGGCAGGAGCGACGGTAGGACATGGACTCGTCCTGTTCTTTCACCAGCGCGAGAATGTCCAGCACCATGAGGTCTTTACCCTGGGTATCGACCTCATACTCCTTCATGCTCGGCTCGCGATCCGTTTCTGGATTGTAGCGATAGATACTGACTTTCATCGTTAGCTCCCCTTAGTAGGTCCGCGCCTTGGGCTGGAAGGTGTCAACGGTCTTCGGCTTGAAGTTCACGTCACGCTTGCCCAGCTTCTTGGCTTTGGGGTCGAAGATGGAGTGGCACAGCCAGTTCTCATCGTCACGATCCGGGTAATCGTAGCGGGAATGCGCGCCACGACTCTCGGTACGGCCTTCGGCCGCGATGGCGGTGGCTTCCGCCACTTCCAGCAGGTTATCCAGCTCCAGCGCTTCAATACGCGCGGTGTTGAACGGCTTGCTCTTGTCATCCAGGTGCGCCTTGGAAATCCGCTCACGCAGATCGGCCAGCTTGGCCACGCCTTCCGCCATCAGGTCGCCCTTGCGGAACACCCCGAAGTGGTTCTGCATCACGCTCTGCAGCTCTTTGCGCAGCGCGGAGACAGATTCGCCACCCTTGGAGTCGTCCCAACGGCGAACCCGGGAGAGCGCTTCCTCAATGTCGGCATCGCGCGGCTCGTATTGAGTCATACCCTGACGCAGGGCATCTTCAATGTACAAACCGGCTGCACGACCGAATACCACCAGATCCAGCAGCGAGTTACCGCCCAGGCGGTTGGCACCGTGTACGGATACACAGGCCACTTCACCCACGGCAAACAGACCGTTCACGAACTGCTCTTCGCCTTCATGGCCACCGGTCAGCTTGAGCGCCTGACCGTGAACATTGGTGGGGATACCGCCCATCATGTAGTGACAAGTCGGCACAACCGGGATCGGCTCTTTCACCGGATCGGTCTGCGCGAAGGTAATGGCCAGTTCACAGATGCCCGGCAGGCGGCTGTGCAGCACTTCTTCACCCAGGTGATCCAGCTTCAGGAAGACGTGATCGCCATCCGGACCGGCACCACGGCCATCCAGAATTTCCATCATCATGGAACGGGCAACAACGTCACGGGACGCCAGATCTTTGGCGTTCGGCGCGTAACGCTCCATGAAGCGCTCACCGTCTTTATTGATGAGATAGCCACCCTCGCCCCGGCACCCTTCGGTTACCAGTACGCCGGCACCGGCGATACCGGTGGGGTGGAACTGCCACATTTCAATATCCTGCACCGGCAGGCCGGCACGCAGGGCCATGCCCACGCCGTCACCAGTATTGATCAGGGCATTGGTGGTGGAGGCGTAGATACGGCCGGAACCACCGGTGGCAAAGACGGTTGCCTTGGCCTTGAAGAACACGGTTTCACCGGATTCAATATCAATGGCGATGACACCACAGACATTGCCGTCAGCATCTTTTACCAGTTCTGCCGCGTACCACTCATTGTAGAACTGGGTGCCGTTCTTCAGGTTCTGCTGGTACAGGGTATGCAGCAGCGCGTGGCCGGTACGGTCAGCCGCCGCACAGGTACGGGCCGCCTGGCCGCCTTCACCGAAGTTCTTGGACTGGCCACCAAACGGACGTTGGTAGATACGACCTTCTTCAGTACGGGAAAACGGCAGCCCCATATGGTCCAGTTCGTAGACCGCTTCAGGGCCTACATTACACATGTATTCGATCGCGTCCTGGTCACCGATGTAATCGGAACCTTTCACGGTATCGTACATGTGCCAGCGCCAATCATCGTTGGGATCGGCGGACGCGATCGCACAGGTGATACCGCCCTGGGCGGATACGGTGTGCGAACGGGTCGGAAAGACTTTGGAAATCAGCGCAGTCTTGAAACCGGACTGGGCCATTTGCAGTGAGGCGCGCATACCGGCACCACCACCACCTACGACGATAGCGTCAAACGTAATAGTGCGAATGGACATGGATTACGCCCCTCCCCAGATCAGAACCAGACCCCAAAGCAGGTACACAACCAACGCCAGTGCAATTGCCAGCTGGGCAATCAGGCGAACGCCGGTGGCGGCTTTACCAAAGGTCAGGCTGGTCAGGTAGTCCGTGGTTACGCCCCACAGGCCTACCCAGGTGTGTGCAGCGACAGAAATTACCAGCAGGGTGTTGGCTATCTGCATGCAGATAGATCCCATGAAGGCTTTCCAGCTGCCATAATCCAGATCACCGGCGGTGATCAAATAACCCAGCATGCCGATCATGTATACACCGATGATGACAGCTGATACTCGCTGAATGAGCCAGTCATACAGGCCGTTACGGCCCAGGCTCGTTACACTGGTTACCATATCCAGACTCCTGTCAGCAGAATCAATACCGCAGAGATGATGAAGGCCAACTTGGCGCCACGACGGCCGCCTTCCAGGCTTTCACCAACACCGGTGTCCATAATCAGGTGACGAATGCCCGCCACCAGGTGGTATAGCAATACAGACAGGATGCCCCATACCACCAGCTTCACCAGCAGTGAGGTCATCATCAGTTCTTTCAGGTCCGCAAAGCTCTCGGGAGACGCCAGGGAGCGATCCAGCATCCACAGCAGAATCGGCAACGCCAAAAAGATGGCAACGCCGGTTACACGGTGGGTGATAGATGCTATAGCCGTGACCGGGAACTTGATCGTGCTCAGATCGAGGTTAACGGGTCGCTTATCGTTCACGGTAGCCTACTTATAGCCGGGCCTCTGTATTAGAGGCGGTTGTCGGGAACTTGGCAGAGTCATTGAGATCAGAACGTGAAGACTGATCTTAATAATCTGCCCGGGCCGGGGTGGGCCCGTGTGAAACCCCCAGCAGGAGGTTTCTGCCGGGCGGGAGTATATCGCCGCGACTTACGCAAAACAAACGCTCCAGGTGACAATTATTCTTCACTTACCGGCTAACGCGTTGATTTACAATGATGCACCTGATGTGAACGCCGTGAATTTGTGTTGCACCATGCTGAGGCAAAACGACCATTCAGGCGTAACAAGCTGTTTACCCTACAAAAGTCTGACTCGCCGGTTCTCGCCTGCGCGTTGACAAAGGTGTGTCAAAACTTTACCTTCCCCCGCGCTTTGGAGGACCTTCCTTACCTTGAGGAACGTTCCCTCGTCCGCCAATGGAGAGATTCCCATGACCGAGAAGAAAGCCACTCTCAAGGTAGAGGGTCAGGACCTGGACCTGCCGATCTACACCCCGACTCTGGGCCGCGACGTTATCGACGTGTCCAAACTGGTAGCTAACGGCGTCTTTACTTTCGACCCGGGTTTCACCTCTACCGCTTCCTGTGAATCCAAGATCACCTTTATCGATGGTGAAGTGGGTAAACTTCTGCACCGCGGCTACTCTATCGAAGAGCTGGCAGGTCAGTCCGATTATCTGGAAGTGTGTTACACCCTGCTGTACGGTGAACTGCCCACCGCAGAACAACGTGATCAGTTCATCAGCACCGTGAAGAATCACACCATGGTGCACGAGCAGATCCGCAACTTCTTCAACGGTTTCCGCCGCGATGCCCACCCGATGGCCATCATGTGTGGCGTAGTTGGCGCGCTGTCCGCCTTCTACCACGACTCTCTGGATATCAATAATCCCGAGCACCGTGAAATCACCGCGTACCGCCTGATCGCGAAGATGCCCACCATCGCGGCCATGTGCTACAAGTACGCGCTGGGCCAGCCGTTCATGTACCCGCGCAACGACCTGGGTTACGCAGAAAACTTCCTGCACATGATGTTCGGCAACCCCTGTGAAGAATCCAAGATCAGCCCGACCCTGGCCAAGGCCATGGATCGCATCTTCATCCTGCACGCTGATCACGAGCAGAACGCCTCCACCTCTACCGTGCGTCTGGCAGGCTCCTCCGGTGCCAACCCGTTCGCCTGTATTGCTGCCGGCATCTCAGCCCTGTGGGGCCCGGCACACGGTGGCGCCAACGAAGCCGTGCTGAACATGCTCGATGAAATCGGTCACATCGATAACATCGACACCTACATCGCCAAGGCCAAGGACAAGAACGACCCGTTCAAGCTGATGGGCTTCGGTCACCGCGTTTACAAGAACTACGATCCACGTGCCACCGTGATGCGCGAGTCCTGCCACGACGTTCTGGCCGAACTGGGTGTGAACGATCCGCAGCTGGAACTGGCCATGAAGCTGGAAGAAATCGCACTGAACGACCCCTACTTCAAAGAGAAGAAGTTGTTCCCGAACGTGGATTTCTACTCCGGCATCATCCTGAAAGCCATCGGGATCCCGACCTCCATGTTCACCGTAATCTTTGCCCTGTCACGCACCGTGGGCTGGATTGCGCACTGGAACGAAATGATCTCCAACCCGTACAAGATTGGCCGTCCGCGCCAGCTGTACACCGGCGAAGCCGAGCGCTCCTTCGTGCCGGTCAACGAGCGCAAATAAGCGCCTCGTTATCGCCTGACAAAAAACCGCCTTCGGGCGGTTTTTTTGTATCTGCAAAACCACCGCGAGTTAAACTCGTGGCGCCTTAAAACTCGCTGCTCGCCTACCGGGCAACACCGGTTTCGCCCCGCTGATTGGAGCCTATTACCACCCTGCATTTGCGTGGTTGCGCCGTGCATGCAAGCATCATCGTCTCGCTAGCCAACGCAGACATGACAATGAAAAAAATTCTCGCGCTTCTCATCATCATCGCCATTGCCGCCTACCTGCTATTCTGGCCGGTCAGTATCGAGCCCTTCGCCTGGCAAGCCCCTACGGCCCCCGCCCTGGAAGGCCCCTACGCCACCAACACGGCACTCAGTGACACCCGCATACTCGGCAAGAATGAAGGCGTTGGCCCGGAAGATGTGGCCATTGATGATGAAGGCCACCTGTACGTGGGCTATGTAGATGGCCGCATTGTTCGCTTTGATCCCGACGGCAAGAACCCGGATCTGATCGCCAACACCGGAGGCCGGCCATTGGGTCTGGATTTTGCGCCCTCTGGCAACCTGATCGTTGCCGATGGCTACAAAGGACTTTTGAGCATCAACGCGGCCGGCGCTATCACAACCCTGAGCGACAGCGCTAACGGACTGGCCTACGGTTTCACCGATGACGTGGATGTGGACAGCAACGGCATCGCCTATTTCTCCGATGCCTCCAGCAAATTTGGCCCGGCCATGCATGCCCGCGACGACATCATGGAACACGGCGGCCACGGGCGGCTTTTGCGTTACGACCCGGCCACCGGCCAAGCCGAAGTCCTGCTGGATGGCCTGCAGTTCGCCAATGGTATCGCCCTGTCGCAGAATGAAGACTTCGTACTGGTGACCGAAACCGGTAATTACCGCATCGTTCGCTACTGGCTCAAAGGCGACAAAGCCGGCAGCCACGATATCTTCATGGATAACCTGCCCGGCATCCCGGATGGCATCTCGGCCAACGGCGACGGCACTTTTTGGCTTGCCCTTTTCAGTCCCCGTAATGCCATGCTCGACAGTCTTTCCGACAAACCCCTGCTGCGCAAAGTGGCCTTCCGTATGCCCAGCTTCCTGCAGCCGCAACCGGTGCATCACGGCTTTGTGCTCGGCCTCGACGAGCAAGGACAGGTCACTCACAATTTGCAAGACAACAGCGACGGCGCCTTCGCCCCGATCACCAGCGCCGAACAGCATGGCAACACCCTCTACCTGGGCAGCCTTACCGAACCTCGCTTTGCCGCTTACCCCCTGGGCGATAACAGCCCCGTCACTGACAGTAATGATGGAGGCAGCGACAAATGAGCGCCCTGAACGCCGCCTTTATCGGACTAGGCACCATGGGCTACCCCATGGCCGGCCATCTGGCCGAAGCAGGTATCTCCATGACGGTGTACAACCGAACAACTCTCCGGGCGCAGCAATGGGCACGGGATTACCCAGGCAACTACGCAGCCACACCTGCCGAAGCCGCCCGGGGAGCGGATCTGGTCTTTGTCTGTGTCGGTAACGACGACGACCTGCGTCAGGTAACGCTCGGTGATGACGGCGCCCTGCAAGGCTTGGCCAAGGGCGCCATTCTGATCGATCACACCACTGCCAGCGCAGAAATGGCCCGCGAGCTGGATACCGCCTGTCGGAAGCAGGGCAATCATTTTATCGATGCCCCGGTCTCCGGCGGACAGCAAGGGGCAGAAAACGGCCAACTCTCGATCATGTGCGGGGGTGACGAGGCGATCTATCAGCGCGTACTCCCCACCCTTCAGCATTACGCCAAAGCCACCAACCTGATGGGGCCGGCGGGCAGTGGCCAGCTGACCAAAATGGTCAACCAGATCTGCGTAGCCGGGCTGGTGGAAGGGCTTGCAGAAGGCGTCGCCTTTGCCTTGAACGCCGGCCTGGATGCCAGCAAAGTCTTCGAAACCATCAGTCAGGGGGCCGCCGGCTCCTGGCAAATGGTAAACCGGCACCAGACCATGATCGACGACCAGTATGAGCACGGCTTCGCGGTGGACTGGATGCGCAAGGACCTGGATATCTGCCTGAACGAAGCTGCCCGGAACGGGACGCCCCTGCCCATCACTGAGCGAATAAACGACTTTTACCGGGATATTCAGGCCATGGGCGGAGGCCGCTGGGATACATCATCCCTGCTGCGTCGATTGCAGAAAAAGCCTGAAACCTGAAGCCGCATGCCTGACGCAATAAAATTGAAACCCACACCACCACCGATGTGATTGCGGGTTTAGGCGTCAGGCAGCCCGCAAGGCGAAAAAACAGCCCTCATCAGAAACCGGGGCTTGCCCTTAAATCCACGACAAATCTTCATTCAAGGCAACTTCACTGCCCCTTTTCTGGGCACTAGCGCGTCCGCATTCCCGTGTGAAAGCTGCTCTGCCACTTTTTTGGGCAATGCTTCCAGCAACGGTTCATACTCGCCCAGCACCTTCTCCATGCTGTCGAAATGCCCCACCAGGTCGGTTCCCAGGGTAAAACGGTCCGGGAATTCACGGATAAGGGCCAGCCACTCCTTGCTGGGCACGCCGTCATCAATCAGGTAGTGGTCCTTTACGCTCCACGACAGATCAATATACAAATTTTCATAGCGGCTCAGTAATGCCCGCAGGATAGGCGGTAAGGTCCCCAGTGGCGCCTGTCGCTCTTCCACACCACCACTGGTGCCAGCGTGGGCCAGCAAAAAACGGGTTTCCGGGTGTTCACTGAGCGCCTCTTCCAGCTCCCCCAGATAGATCGGTGTCTCTTCGCGGAGGGAGGTCAGGTTGCTGTGCAGCAACACGGGAAGATCATAGCGCCCCGCCATTGCATACACCTTCATCAGTGCCGGATGGTTGGCCCGGGGAGTCTCTCCTTCGGTGAGCGCAGTGAGCTGATCATGCCGGGTGAGAATTTCTCCAATCCCCTGCCACAGCCCCGGATAACGCTCAATGAGGCTTTCCACCTGCTCCGCTGCGTGCATGTCCGTGGGGTTGAAACCACTGATAAACGGCTGCAATCGCGCCTGCTGCTCTTCCGGCAGCGACAACACCGCCTGGGCCACAATGTCATCCGTGGCGCTGTAGTAATACAGCGGCGCCTCATCGCCCAGATAATAGCGGGGGCGGCGTGGCGCCTCTGCCTGCCATTTTTTCATCACCGGCAGACCAAATACCCAGGCTCGCTCCACACCCGCCTCATCCATGGCCGCGATCATCGCCTGGGCGCCCTCACTGTCCTGCATGAAATCCACATAGTGCAGGTGCGCATCAGTCCATTGCCGGCTCGCAACATCTCCTGCACTGGCACAGCCTGCCGACAGCGCAGCCAACAGCAACACTACGCTACCCAACACATTAACCCTGTTTCCCATCCAGCCTCTCCAGCAAATGTTCACCAACCCGGCGCCCGGCCATCCAATGACCGCAATACAGTGACTACAGACATCTCAGGTTGTTCATGGATATGACATTTTCTTGCTCTGAATGTCTCAATATAGACAAAAACCAAAATATAGACCATTATTGTCATCAACAGGAGGCAAAACATGGAACCCGCAACAGCCTATACCCCACACGCTCTGGACGATGGCGCCCGCCATGCCGCCTTGCGTGCGGTATTGAAACTACTGGAGCACTGGCAGTGCAGCGAAAAGGAGAAAATGGCGCTACTCGGTGTCGGCCGCTCCACCTTGCACAAATACCAGAGCCAGCCAGACAGCGCACGGGTAAGCCAGGACCTGCTCGAGCGCCTCAGCTACCTGCTGAATATCCACCAGGCACTGCGCACCCTGTTTGGCAACAAGGAGAACGTGTACGGCTTTGTGCGCATGGCCAACCATAACGCCTTTTTTAATGGCGCCACGCCCATGAGCATCATGGGCAGCGGCCGGGTCGCCAGCCTTTACGAGGTGCACCGTCAGCTCGACAGCCTGCGAGGCGGCCAATGGGGCTGAGTGAACCGAATACCGATGCCTTGCCATGTACCACGCTACGCGGACAAATCGCCTACCGGCTGGTCAATGGCAAATACCCCCCCATCGCCATCTTCGATGATGTGGCGGACCAGGCTGACTTCGATGCGCTGTTTGCGGTGCAGGCACTCACTAATCCACGCCTGCAGAATGATGTTGGCGAGCTGAACCGGGTACCGCCCGATCAGCGCCCCTGGGGCATCCCCGGTTGCAACTACGCCCTGGGCCCTTTCGTGCATGTGAACCCGGCCGGTTCGCGCTTCTCTGCGGGCCATTACGGCGTATTCTATTGCGCCGACCGCATGGCAACGGCCATTGCCGAAACCCGCTATCACCAGCAACGCTACTTCCAGCAGGTGGATGGCCTCAAATATGACCGCATCGTGATGCGCGGTCTGAAGGTCAATTTCACTGCGACACTCATCGATATCACTCCTGCCAGTGACCACCCACACTGGCATGCGCCCGATAATTACAGCGCAGCTCACCTGCTGGGCCAGCATCTAAGGGACCAGCAGCACAGCGGCATTCATTACGAATCGGTGCGAGCCCCCGGCAGCCATTGCTACGCCCTGCTGACCCCGCAAATTATCGCCAGCATTACCCCCAGCGCTCACTACGAATACATCTGGGACGGCGAAAAAATCGCCCACACCCTTACCATCCGCCGGCCGAGTTAACGCAGGAAGCAGTGTTTCCAGTAAGCGACGCATAGGAGAGAGGCATTCACTACTTGCGGCTTATCCTGGGACCGCAAGATCAGGCCAGACCTGTAGCGTGATGCATGTTGCGTAAAACGTGTTACGGCCGTAAAGCGGCCATAAAAAAGCCCCACTCTTTCGAGTGAGGCTTTTCTATTTGGCGTCCCCTAGGGGAGTCGAACCCCTGTTACCGCCGTGAAAGGGCGGTGTCCTGGGCCACTAGACGAAGGGGACGTGTTTGGTGGAGCTAAGCGGGATCGAACCGCTGACCTCAACACTGCCAGTGTTGCGCTCTCCCAGCTGAGCTATAGCCCCAAATACCAGTGGGATCAGGTGCATCCCGGTAGGTGCGGCGTATTCTACCGGCCACCCCTACCCTGTCAAGCGCCAGCCAGCGGTTTTTTTCAGAATGAAGTCGATTTGACTACATCCTGAGCAAGTTGCTGAAAAAAAAAGCGAAAATCAGCTACGAGCTACGAGCTACGAGCTACGAGCTTACAGGATTGTGCCGGGCTAGTTACTGAGCACAACCCTGCCAGCCGGCTTACGGTTTTCCTCACAGCTAGTCGCTAGAAGCTCGCAGCTATGTCTCTGTACGCCTTCTCCAGTTTCTTCATCTGCTTCTTGGATACCCCACCCAATACCTCAATGGCGTGGCGGATGCGGGCACGGCTGATGTCAGAACCGATGATCTCCATGGAGTCCACCACCGAGAAACTGGCACTGGTGCCGGCAATGGCGATGAAGACCGGGAACAGGAAATCCTTGATCTTCACTTCCAGGGCATCGGCGATGGCTTTGGCGTCGGCGAACAAGCCATCACGGTTCCAGTCGTTGCGCGCTTCATAGGTCCAGAGCAGATACTGCAACCACACCTTGATATCATCGGTGCCGTACTGCTTATGCTCGAAACTGGCTTCGTTGATCGCCGGCATACCGTTAAAGCAGAACGCTGCCTTATCCGCCACTTCCGACAAGGTCTCCACCCGCTGGCGCAAGTGCGGGATGATTTTCATTGCGTAGTCGCGGTTGTAGGCCCAGCCAAGTAGCGAATCCAGGAATTGCTCATCGCTCTGATCGCGCAACCATTGGCCGTTCAGCCAGCTCAGCTTTTCCACATCGAACACCGGCCCCCCCAGAGACACACGCTGGATATCGAACGCGTCCTGCATCTGCGCCAGCGAAAATTTCTCGCTCTCATCCGGCATGGACCACCCCATGCGGCCCAGGTAGTTGACCAACGCTTCCGGCAAATAACCCATGCGTTGGTAGAACAGGATACTGGTGGGGTTCTTGCGCTTGCTGAGTTTGGATTTATCCGGGTTACGCAGTAGCGGCATGTGACACAGCGCCGGCATTTCCCAGCCAAAATATTCATAGAGCAATTTGTGCTTGGGCGCAGAGTTAAGCCATTCCTCGCCACGAATGACATGGGTGATCTCCATCAGGTGATCGTCCACGATATTCGCCAGGTGGTAGGTTGGCATGCCGTCGGATTTCAACAGAATCTGTGCATCGACCAGCGCCCAGTCCAGCTCGACCGTGCCGCGCAGCATGTCCTGAATTTCACAGCGACCGTCCATGGGGACCCGCATGCGAATCACGTAGGGTGCGCCTTCGGCTTCACGTTTCGCCTGCTCATCCGCCGGCAGCTCCAGATCCGACGGCTTGAGCGCCCGGTTCTCGCCGCTCTCTTTCAGCGCAGCACGAAGCGTATCCAGCTCTTCACTGGTGCGGTAGCACTTGAACGCATGGCCCTTTTCGATCAACTCGTCCGCGTACTGGCGATACATCCCCTTGCGTTCACTTTGCCGGTACGGTCCATGCGGCCCGCCCACGTCCGGGCCTTCGTCCCAGGTCAGCCCCAGCCATTTCAGAGAATCCAGGATCATCTGTTCGGACTGATCCGTGGAACGGGTCTGATCCGTATCTTCGATACGCAGAATAAACTGGCCGCCATGCTGCTGCGCAAAGCAGCGATTGAACAAGGCAATATAAGCCGTGCCGACGTGGGGATCACCGGTGGGCGACGGGGCGACGCGAGTACGAACAGTCATGCTGACTCCAATAATGCAAACTGGCGCGGATTATACCTGTCAAAGCCGCCACCATGTAGACACGAAGCCCGGGGTTTCTGCTATGGTTATGACAACTTCGTGATTCCGGTTCACTCTGTTGCCTTGTTTTGTCTGGCAGCAGGTCTTCATTGGATTCAACTGCTCAAGGAAAAGACCATGCGTATTCCGTTTCAACGTTCCCTGCTCGTCGCTGTGATTGCCAGCACTACCCTGCTGCAAGCCTGTTCCGACAACAGCGAAGACGCCGCCAAAGAGGCTGCCGCCCCAGCTGCACAAGCCCCGGCCGCCGCCGATCACAGCAATCACATGAACACAGATGACAGCGCTGACAAACCCGCTGCCACCGGCATCACCCGCAGCTCGGCCCCGGAAGGCGCCGCCGCTGAAATCGTCAGCCCGGCCAATGGCGCCACCGTCAGCAGTCCGGTGAAGGTTGTCTTTGGCCTGGAAGGCATGGATGTGGCTCCGGCCGGCAATGAGCAAGAAAACAGTGGCCACCACCACCTGCTCATCGACCTGGAAACCCTGCCGGACATGGGCATGCCCCTGCCCGCCAACGACCAGGTAGTGCATTTCGGTAAGGGTCAGACTGAAACCGAGCTGGAACTGGAGCCGGGCACCCATACCCTGCAACTACTACTGGGCGATTACCGCCATGTTCCCCATGAGCCACCGGTCATGTCCGAGAAGATCACCATCACGGTGGAATAAAAGCGCTGCACGGACGCATTCCACATAAAAACGCGGGCTCTGTCAGCGCCAACAGGCAAAGACAGGCCCGCGTTTTTTGTGGTCTCCAACAAACAGCGTGTTGCGCCTGGATAGTCAGTAAAACTTACCGCAGCAACAGGTGCGGCACCTTCGCTTCCCGGATCATCTTGTTAGTGGTGCTGCCCACAAAGAATTCGCGGATGCGGGAGTGGCCATAGGCACCCATCACCACCAGGTCCACGTTGTGGCTCTGCTGGTACTGGTGCAAGGCAGGCTCCACCTCACCCTCAAGCGTAGCCGTTTGCACGTTATGCCCGGATTGTTCGAGCTGCCGAGCCGCCTCATCAAGCCCCTCATGGTTATTGCCAACCGTCACCAGATGACAATCCAGCCCCTGAAACAGCGGGCTGTCAGCCAGCATGCTCACGCCCTTGCGCGAGGTAGCGCTGCCGTCGAATGCGAGCATGATGGTTTTCGGTGCCTGAAACTCCCCTACCGTCACCAGGATTGGACGATGCAGAGCGCGGATCACACGCTCCACATTGTCTCCCACCTGAGCACCAATACCCTCGTGCTCTTCGCCTTGCTTGCCGATCACCAGCAAACGCATGCCTTCTTCCAGTTCGGCAAGCGTATCCACCAGGTCACCGTGACGTTGACGCTGTTGCGGCTCGCTAATGC
>NZ_NVWY01000052.1 GCF_002733835.1 Alcanivorax sp. | reverse complement strand
GCCTCGCGTTTGAAATCATCGCTGAAGTAGCGCTTGGCTTTGTATTTCATGACACCTTCTCTCCAAATGAAGGTGTCTACTTTTTCCGGGGCATTCCAGGGTTTTAGCTGTTAACTGTCCACTATCAACTGTCAACTGTGTTCCCTATTGGTCCATAACCACTGATAAAACGGCTGCAACTCTGCCACCGGCGCCTGGTCCTCGAACACATGTAACCAGCCCTTCGGCGTTTGCATGGCCAGCCAGGGGCCATGGCGAATAACCCGCAGAGGGCGCTCCATCACCTGAGTGTGCTGGCCCGTTACCGTCAACGTCTGCGCGTGCAGTTCCAATGCCACCGGCTGGGGAAGGCGCCAGCCCCGCACCAACACGACCAGCGCCCCGAGCAACAGCAACATGGCCCAGCCCGGCAATTGCGACAGCACAATGGCCGGCACCACCAGCAACGCCGCCAACCAGCGCAGGCGCGCCGGATAGCGGGAAGCGGCGAGCTCAACCTTTCTTCGCGGAGACCAGGCCGAGGACATGGCGCACATACTCGTTTAACTGCGGGTCCGCAGGCTCACTGCGGTAGGTAAACCACTCGAACATGTCCGCATCCTCACAGGCCAGCAAGGTAGCGAACTGGGCCTGGCGCTCCGCCGGTTCCGCATCGAAGTGATTATCCAGGTAGCCATACAGCACCACCTCCACTTCCGACGCGCCCCGACGGCACTGCCAGCGATATTTACGTTTCAGGTCTTCATTACTCATTTCTGCACTATCCTGATCAGAAACTCCGGCGTCTTGCGCCAATTACCACCTATGGCTTTCAGGCTGTGCGCGCATTATCTATCATGCCTGATGATTTCTCGACTCCCCCGGAGTCGCACACCAAGTCACACGTTACAATGACAGGAGCCCCATGAGCTGGTCCGAGTTTATTGCCGCCCAATCCCTGGCCGACCACGCCGCGACGGATAATGCAGCGACATTGAGTCAATGCGACCACCTGGCCGTCATCCGCGCCCACGGTGACGAGGCAGGCCATTACCTGCAAGGCCAGCTTTCCTGCGACCTGCACGAAGTGGATAACGGCAGCCACCTCACCGGCATGCACCTGAGCCTGAAAGGCCGCGGGCTGGTCAGCGTACGCATCGTGCGAGACGGTGATGACTACCTGATGCTCTGCCCCGCCGGGCAAAGCGAGGCGGTGATCAAGTCGCTGATGAAGTACCGTCTGCGCGCCAAGGTGGAATTTCAGGTCGACGAGCAGGCGGTGATAATAGGGCTGAGCGGCGCCTTGCCAGCCACCTCGCCCGAACCCGGCCAGAGCGGACGTAACGGCCAGGGTCTCTGGTTGCGCTACCCCAATACGGATCACGCCCTGCTGATCACCGACACCGAACAGGCCGAATCCGTCTGGACCGTGCTCGTTCAGGACCGTACCGCCACCAATGCCAACGGCTGGCGGCAAGCCGACATCGACGCAGGCGAAGGGATGATTTACCCCGGCGCGGAAGACCTGTTTCTGCCCCAGGTACTCAACTACGACGTCACCGCCGGGGTGAATTTCAAGAAAGGCTGCTACACCGGCCAGGAAGTGGTCGCGCGCATGCACTTCAAGGGCAAACTCAAGCAGCGCATGCAGCGCATTGATTACACCGCCGAGCTGGACCTGGCACCCGGTGAGACGCTTCGCAACAGCGACGGCAAGGCTGCCGGTGAAGTGGTCAGCAGCGCCCGCAATCATGCCGGGCGCAGTGCGCTGGTAGTGCTGCGCCGCGATACCGACGGCGTACTGTTCAAGGACGAGCAACCGCTAAACAGCCAGCTCGGCACCCTGCCCTATGCATTGCCCTGGAAAGATTAAGACCCACGGAGCGCACACGCTCTCGTAGGTCGAATTCACCCAAGGGCACAGAGAGCCTGAAAGGCGTAATCCGGCACATCGGTAGGCTCGATTGCCAGGTCGGCTGTCGGATTACGCCTTCGGCTAATTCGACCTACCCCAACCGCCCCCCTTCCTAAAAAAAAAAGGCGCCGAAGCGCCTTTTTTGTTGTGTGTTTCCGGGATTACCGGGTCTTACCCAGATCCGCCAGTGGATGCTTCGGCGCCGGACAACGGAAAAAACTATCGATGTAATCTTTCGGCACCGACGCCACATCACGATGGCGGAAACCGGGCTTGCCGTCCTTGTCGATCAACAAGGCCCGCACCCCTTCGCGAAAATCCCCGTGCAAGGAACACTGCACAGCCAGGCACCACTCCATGCGGAACACCTCAGCCAGATCGTAATAGGTAGAGCGATCCAGCTGCTCCCACACCAGGTGGGCGGTTTGCGGGCAACCGCGCTCCAGGTTACCCAGCGCCTTGTCCAGCCAGCGGTCACGCTCTTTCACGTTCAGCAGCTGCTCAGTAACCACCACAATGCTTTCGCCATCACACAGACGGTTGATCAACGGCAAATGGTCGATCAACGGATGAGGCAGATCACTCATGTCCGCCGCCTGCTGCTTGAACAAGCGGTACATCACCGCGCGATTTTCAGCTTCATCATCAGCGAAACCCTGCTCGGCCAGCGCATTCAGCAAACTGTCAGCATCAGCATCCACCATGCGGTCCGCCATGCCAATTTCTACCGCTTCGCGACCGTTGATGTGTACCCCGGTGAGCCCCAGGAACAGCCCTACCCGACCGGGCAGACGATTCAGGAACCAGCTGCCCCCCACATCCGGGAACAGGCCGATGGTGATTTCCGGCATGGCCATGCGCGAACGCGGCGTGACCAGGCGGAAGTCGGCACCCTGTAACAGGCCCATACCGCCCCCCATGACAATGCCATCGCCATAAACGATGACCGGGATGGCACTGGTGTGCAGCCGATAATCCAGCACATATTCCGCCGCGAAATATTCTTCGGTGAACGGATTACGGCCTTCGCCCGCGTGTTTCACCATGGACTTGTGCATTTGCACGATATCACCGCCCGCGCAGAGCGCCTTGCCACCAGCACCATCCAGCCAGATCGCCACCACATCAGAACGCTTTTCCCAGGCATCCAGCTTCTCGCTCAGCAACTGGATCATCTCCAGGCTTAGCGCGTTCAGGGATTTGGGGGCATTCAGGGTGGCGCGGGCGATCACTCGGCCGCAACGGGTTTCGATTTCGGAAAACAACACGCAGTCAGACACAACGACTCCATAAAGCAGTGAATAGTTAATAATTAACAGTTAATCATTTGCGCGGGCCACCCCATCTATTCAGCACGTCTGAAGTCGCGTTCATGCTATAGGCGCGGCCCCAGGACTCGAAAAGACCGAGGTGACCAACCGCGCAGCTATTAACTATTCATTATTAATTGTTAATTTTCAGGCACCGACCAATCAATAGCCGTTTTTCCCTGCTGAAGCAGGTATTGATTCGCGCGGGAGAAATGGCCACAACCGAGGAAACCACGGTACGCAGATAACGGTGAAGGGTGCGGGGCAGAGAGCACGCAGTGCTTGTCGCGATCGATCAGGCGACCTTTCTTCTGGGCATGGCTGCCCCAAAGCAAAAACACCAAGCCATCACGATCACGATTCAGCTGCTCGATGGCTTCATCGGTAAACCTCTCCCACCCCTGCTTCTGGTGCGAAGCAGCTTGCCCGGCCTCGACAGTAAGCACCGCATTGAGCAACAGTACACCCTGCTCAGCCCAATGGGTCAGGTTGCCATGGGAAGGAATCTCGAAGCCCAGATCCCGGTGAATTTCCTTGTAGATATTCACCAGTGACGGCGGCGTCTTTACGCCGTGCTGAACGGAAAAGCACAGGCCATGGGCCTGGTTTGGACCGTGATAAGGGTCCTGCCCCAGGATTACTACCTTTACCTGCTCAAAGGGCGTCAGGTTAAAGGCGTTGAAAATATCCGGCCCCGGCGGGAAAACCGTTTTCCCCGCACGCTTCTGCTCTGCCAGGAAGGCACGCAGTTGCGCCATGTAATCCTGCTCGAATTCGCCCGCCAAATGCTGTTGCCAGCCGGGCTCTAACGGCACGCCCTTGCCACCCGAGGTGTTCGCGGGATCCACATCAGCCATGGTGGGGAACGACTTTATCCAGCATGTTGTACATGCGCTTCTCGACAAAATCCTGGGAGATTTTTTCCGGGTGTACCAGCAAGCGCTGTTCGATGGTCAGGAAGGTGGCGAAGATTAACTCCGCGTCCAGCTTTGGTTCTTTGCAGCCAAAGAGTTCGCAGGCCATGGTCAGCGTTTCCACATGCTGGCGCAGGTACATGTCCGCCAGTTCACGCAGCCGGGCATCCAGAATTGCTTCCTGAATAAACGCCTGCTCGGCCACCACATGGTCGCGGCGATTCTGCAGCTCATCCACAATAAAGGCCGCCATCATTTGCGCCAGCAACTTCACCAGCCGGTCCCGCTCTTGCGGGTCTGCCAGGCTATCGCGGGAAAACTGCGACATGAGCCCAAAGGCCTGCTCCTTGAACGGCTCGATCACTTCCTTCATTGCCCGCTCGGCGAACAACGTGAAGGTATCCGCGATCAGATCGGAGATATCCTTGAAGTAATAGGTGGTCGCCGAAAGGGGCACTTCCGCTTCACGGGCAACCGCCCGGTGGCGAACGGCACGAATACCCTCGCGCACAATAATACTGAGCGAGGCCTCAAGAATTGCCTGTCGACGCTGCTCGCTACCCGTGCGGCGCGCTTTTCTTCCCTGGTACTGAATTGCACTTGTCATGGACACAGCCAGCCTTTGTTGTCAGCCCTAAATTTGTGTCGCTCTCCCGACTTCAATCCCGCAAGGGCGGCAGGCGCAAATGGCGCCTGAAAAAACCGCCTTTATCAGCCCTGAGGCCGCATATGCGGGAACAGAATAACGTCTCGAATAGACGGCGCATCTGTAAACAACATTACCAGACGATCAATGCCGATGCCCTCCCCGGCCGTCGGCGGCAAGCCGTGCTCCAACGCGACCACATAGTCCTCGTCGTAGAACATGGCCTCATCATCACCGGCCGCTTTCTCTTCCACCTGCTGGCGGAAACGCTCGGCCTGGTCTTCCGCGTCATTCAACTCGGAGAAACCATTGGCAATTTCACGGCCACCCACAAAGAACTCAAACCGCTCGGTAACAAAGGGGTTATCGTCCATGCGGCGCGCCAAGGGCGACACCTCGGTGGGGTATTCGGTAATAAAGGTCGGATCCTTCAAACGGTGTTCCACCGTCTTTTCGAAGATCTCGATCTGCACCTTGCCCAAGCCATAGCCGCCCTTGAGAGGAATACCCAGGCCAGTAGCAATTTCACGGGCACCTTGCTCATCCGCCAGCTTGGCGGCATCCATATCCGGATTAAAATGCAAAATGGAATCGAATACCGTCATCCGCGCAAAAGGTTTACCAAAATCGTACACATCACCCTGATACGCCACGTCCGTTGTACCCAGCACCGTCTCCGCCAGGGTGCGCAGCATCTCCTCGGTCAGGTTCATCAGGTCGTGGTAATCACCGTAGGCCTGATAGAACTCCAGCATGGTGAATTCCGGGTTATGCCGGGTGGAAAGGCCTTCATTACGGAAGTTACGGTTAATCTCGAATACCTTCTCGAAGCCGCCTACCACCAGCCGCTTCAGGTACAGTTCCGGCGCAATGCGCAGGTACATGTCCAGATCCAGGCTGTTGTGATGGGTGATAAAGGGGCGCGCGGTAGCGCCGCCGGGAATCACCTGCAGCATCGGGGTTTCGGCTTCCACAAAGTCTTTTTGCACCAGGAAGTTACGAATTCCGGCCACGATCTTGGCGCGAATCTGGAACGCCTTGCGCGTCTCCTCGTTGACGATCAGGTCCACATAACGCTGGCGGTATTTAGCCTCGGTGTCAGTCAAACCCTTGTGTTTCTCGGGCAGCGGACGCAGTGACTTGGTGAGCAGCAGGTACTCATCCATCATCACATACAGATCGCCCTTGCCGGATTTGCACAGCGTACCGCGCACCCCGATGATATCGCCCAGATCCCAGCTCTTGGTCTCTTTGCGCACATCGCGGGTTTCATCCTTGGGTGCAAAAATCTGAATGCGGCCGGACATGTCCTGCAGCACCTTGAAGGCTTTGCGGTCCAGCATCATGCGACCGGCCACCGCCACCTGAATATTCTTCTCTTCCAGCTCTTCCTTGGTGAACTCGCCATACTGCGCCTGCAAGTCGGCGGCCAGGGAATCCCGGCGGAAATGGTTCGGGAACGGATTGCCGTGTTCGCGCAGTTCGGTCAGCTTGGCACGGCGCTCAGCGATCAGCCGGTTTTCGGCAGCGGCTTGCTGCGAGGCGTCGACATTCTGTGTGGTGTTGTCTTGGCTCATAACTCAGTGCTTCCGGTAAAGCGCCAGCCACCCGATGCCTGGCGCCAGACGCGTTGTGGGTAGCGTCTGGCGCCAGGCATCAGGCGTCCAGCGTAGCAATCACAATCCCGCTTTCAGGGAGGCTTCGATAAACTGATCCAGCGCGCCGTCCAATACCTGCTGGGTATTGTGGCTCTCAACGCCAGTGCGCAGATCCTTGATACGGCCATCATCCAGTACATAGGAGCGGATCTGGCTGCCCCAGCCAATATCCGACTTGTTGCTTTCCTGTACCTGTTTTTCCGCGTTGCGGCGCTGCATTTCCAGTTCGTAGACCTTGGCCTGCATCATCTTCAGGGCCTGATCCTTGTTCTGGTGCTGGCTACGCCCGCTCTGACACTGGGTCACCAGGGTGTGCTTCTCGCCACCATCATCAGTGTATTCATAGGTCAGGCGAACCGCCGAATCGGTCCGGTTAACGTGCTGACCACCCGCGCCGGAGGCCCGGTAGGTATCCACCCGCATGCTGCCCACGTCGATATCCACATCAATATCGTCGTCCACTTCCGGGGACACGAACACCGAGCTGAACGAGGTATGACGGCGGCCGCCGGAATCGAACGGGCTCTTGCGCACCAGCCGGTGCACGCCGGTTTCAGTACGCAGCCAGCCGTAGGCGTACTCGCCTTCGAAACGGATAGTGGCAGACTTGATGCCGGCCACATCACCGGCGGACGCTTCCACCAGCTCGGTCTTGAAACCGTGGGCCTCGCCCCAGCGCAGGTACATGCGCAGCATCATCTCGCCCCAGTCCTGGGCCTCGGTGCCACCGGAACCGGCCTGGATATCCAGATAGGCGTTACAGGCATCCATCTGCCCGGAGAACATGCGACGAAATTCCAGATCCGCCACCATTTTTTCCAGATCACGCAGGTCGCTTTCCACTTCCGAGAGAGTGTCTTCATCCCCCTCTTCCACCACCAGCTCTAACAGGGCGGAGGTGTCTTCCACTCCCTGGGAGGCATCGTTGATGGTGTTCACAACCATTTCCAGCTGGGCCCGTTCCTTGCCCAGGGCCCGGGCATAGTCCGGATCGCTCCAGACATCCGGGTTTTCAAGCTCGCGCTCGACTTCGGTCAGACGTTCACTCTTCTGATCGTAGTCAAAGATACCCCCTAAGCGCTTCGACACGCTCAGACAGGTTGGAAAGGTGGGTTCGCAGCGGATTGACTTCCATTACGTCTCTCTAGAATAAGTGCTTGGCAAATTGATATGCGGAAAACAGCGCAGTCTAACGGTTTGCGGGTTGGCTGACGAGGGTCAGAGCCTCCCCGCTCCGCAGGAACGTCGACCCGCACGTTTATAACGAAGCCGCTGTAGGAGTTCCTCTTGAGGGACGAACCACGCGTCAGCGTGGAAATCCTCCGCAGAGTCTGCCCCGGATTCGGTTCGGAGCAGCAGAGCAACCGGGATCTACAGAATGATCAGGTGACACCCGCATCGCCTGTTTCCTCGCCAAGGCTCGGATTCGTCCCTCAAGAGGAACTCCTACAGCGGCTTTGTCGAGGCCCCGGACACACCTACGTCAGTCTCTCAACTCGTAAACGTGGTGAGCCTCGCCCTTCATGTTATCGATGGTGGTGCCGATATAGCTGGCATTGTTGGGAATGCCCGAGCCAGTGGTGAACACCTTGAAGGTGCGCACTTCTTTCGGAGTGTCGATCACGGTGTCCGCGTCCACTTCCACCCACATGAAAATCACCGCTTCCTGGGGGATGTAATCCACCCGCAGTACCTTGCCTTCTTCGGGCAGGCGTAACTCCTGCACTTCGTTGACCACCTTCAGGCGGTGCTTGTGTATGGTCTTCATTTGAGTCCCCTCCGTTAAGGACACAACACGGCGGTGGACGATAGCCACCCCGCGCAGTCAATGCCGGCACGGCCTTTTGGGCCGCACCCTGGTAAAACAGGCACCCGGTGTCGAGCGCGAAGCGCAATGCTAGCAAAAACCGGGGCCGCCGACAGCATTGTCGACAATTTTGCAGGAGTCGATGGGGGGAACATAAAGCGGTTTTGATTCCAGGCCCAATGTTGGATTACGCCTTTCAGGCTAATTCAACCTACATAGTCACGGGGAGCTGGTTGGTTTTGTAGGTCAGATTAGGCGTAGCCGTAATCCGACATTCCCACCGCATCAGACCGATCAAAGCGGAATCAGATGCTCGAACAGCAGCTGGGGATTGCGCTGGCCACGGAATTCGTTGACCTCCAGGCGATACACCCCGCGCACCTTGCTGATACGACTGGGCAGCGCGTCCACCGCCACATTGAAATGAATGGCATCAATCACCCCGCTGACGCCGGGCAGGCCCAGGGTCAGTTTCAGGTGGCGTTCGCCGACGATGCGGTACTTGAGCACCTCGAATTCGCCATCAAAACTGGGGGCCGGGAACCCCTGCCCCCAGGGAAAACGGTGGCTGAGCAATTCGGCATTGGTCAGCGACAGCTCGTGGTCTTCCAGCTCGCCGTCCGTTTCCACAATGCGCTCCAGCGCTTTTGGAGACAACAGCTCGCCCACCGCTTTTTCGAACGCCGCCTTGAACGCGTCCAGCTTTTCCAGCTCCAGCGAGAGGCCCGCCGCCATGGCGTGACCACCGAATTTGCTCAGCAGCCCGGGATTAGCTGTGGCCACCGCATCCAGCGCATCGCGCAGGTGCAAGCCGGGAATCGAACGGCCCGAGCCCTTCAATTGGCCGCGCTGCTGGGCCGGGGCAAAGGCAATCACCGGCCGGTGAATCGCTTCCTTTACCCGCGAAGCAAGAATGCCCACCACCCCTTCATGCCATTCCTTGCCATACAGGCACAGGCCCGCGGGCAGGTTATCCGCATCCAGCCGGGCCACCTCTTCCATGGCCGCATCGCGCATGCCGTGCTCGATGGAGCGGCGCTCCCGGTTGATGGTGTCCAGGTCCTGAGCCATCTCGGTGGCTTCGGCATCGGTTTCCGCCAGCAGGCAGGCGATGCCCTGAGTCATATCGGTGAGCCGCCCCGCTGCGTTCAGGCGTGGCCCCACTGCGAAACCCATATCCGCCGCCAAGACCCGGCTGGGATCGCGCCCGGCCACTTGCAGCAACGCGCGGATGCCTGGGCACCCCTTACCCGCACGAATCCGCCTCAGGCCCTGCTCCACCAACACCCGGTTGGCATCGTCCAGCACCACCACATCGGCCACCGTGCCCAGCGCCACCAGGTCCAGCAGATCGGTAATCGGCGCGCTGGCGGTAACGCCCTGCTCGCGCAACGCCCGCTGCAGATCCATCAACAGATAAAATGCCACTCCGACCCCCGCCAAATTCGTGGCGGGGAAATCCTCACAACCGGGCAGACGCGGGTTCACCAGCGCATCCGCCTCCGGCAGGGTGTCGCCGGGCAGATGGTGGTCGGTAATCAGGACTCGCATACCCTGGGCGCGTGCAGCAGCCACCCCATCCACACTGGCAATGCCGTTATCCACGGTGATGATCAGGTCCGGCTCATACAGCTCTTTGGCCAGGTCCACGATGGCCGGCGACAATCCATAGCCGTATTCAAACCGGTCCGGCACCAGGAAATCCGGGCGCGGATAACCCAGCCGCTCCAGGCCTCGCACCATCAGCGTGGTGGCCGTGGCACCGTCCGCGTCGTAGTCGCCCACAATGCAGATGCGCCAGTGGTCTGTTCGCCCTTGTAAAAGCAACGTCACAGCCCCACGCAAACCAGTGAACTGCTCAGGATGCGGCAGACGTTTCAGGCCCAGGTTCAGTTGCGCCGGATCGGTCACCCCTCGCCCGGCCAGAATCCGCGCCAGCATGGGCGGCACATCGGGCCAGTCCGGCGTGTGCTGCGGCCGGCGGGTGATCTTGGGCAAGCTGGGTTTGTCCATGGGCATGAATGGGGCTCGGTGAGTCAGGGGTTCTGGCCAGGCCGGGTATTCGTCATGCAAGCATGACTTCCCACAAAACCTCTGCCTTTCTGAGAGGGCGCGAAGTTTGTGGGAAATGATGCTTGCATCATGAATGCCCCCGGCGAGCCGGGGCGGCACCAGACCGGCAGTCTGCCACGGCGCCGCCCTAACAGCACGAACACAAGGAGCAAGTGATGAAATTTTCGCCATACGGTACCCCGCAATCACCACCACGACCAGATAGTCACAAATTAGGGCTAAAAAAGTCATCCCGCTTCCCTATACTTGCGGGCCTACGAGTTTCGTCGTTTATGTAAGCAAACACTCACATGAATGCCATGTAAACGACGCGCCCACCCCGAATTTCGGGGCCTGGGGCACACCAAAGCGGTCATTTAAACCGCGTACTTTGGGACTGGAGAGCAGAAGCTATGATCTATCAAGGCAACGCCGTAAGCGTACAACTGCTTGACGACGGCATCGCCGAACTGAAGTTTGACCTTCAGGGCGAGTCCGTTAACAAGTTCAATCAGGAAACCGTGGAAGATCTCGGTAAGGCTGTGGAAGCTGTTAAAGGTAACAGCGACATCAAAGGCCTGATCGTGACTTCCGGCAAAGGGGTTTTCATTGTTGGCGCCGACATCACCGAATTCACAGACATGTTCAAACTGCCGGAAGACGAAATCGCCGGCTGGTGTCTGAAATCCAACGAAGTCTTCAACGCTTTTGAAGATCTCGACATTCCCAAAGTGGCAGCCGTTAACGGCATCGCCCTGGGTGGCGGCCTGGAAATGTGCCTGGCCGCAGATTTCCGCGTGCTGAGCGAAAAAGCACAGGTCGGTCTGCCAGAAGTGAAGCTGGGCCTGTACCCGGGCTTCGGCGGTACCGTGCGTCTGCCCCGCCTGATCGGTGTGGACAACGCAGTTGAGTGGATCGCCGCAGGCGGCCAGCACAAGGCTGACAAAGCACTGAGCGTAGGCGTAGCCGACGCCGTTGTTGCCCCCGACGAACTGCAAAACGCGGCCATCGATCTGGTCAAGCAGTGCCTGGCCGGCAAGATCGACTTCCGCGCCAAGCGCGCCGAGAAGCTTGAGCCGCTGAAACTACCGCCCATGGAAAACATGATGGCCTTCCAGACCTGCACCGCCATGGTGATGGGCCAGGCTGGCAAGAACTACCCGGCACCGGTAGCGGCCGTGAACACCATGCAGAAGCACGGTGGCATGAACCGCGACAAGGCACTGGAAGTGGAAGCCAAAGGCTTCGCCAAAGTGGCCAAGTCTTCACAGGCAACTTGCCTGGTCGGCCTGTTCCTGGCAGACCAGCAAGTGAAAAAGGTCAACGGCAAAACTGCCAAGGCCTCCAAGGAAATCAACCAGGCTGCAGTACTGGGCGCGGGCATCATGGGTGGCGGCATCGCCTTCCAGTCTGCCTCCAAAGGCACTCCGATCATCATGAAGGACATCGCCGACAAGGCGCTGGACCTGGGCATGAGCGAAGCCAGCAAACTGCTGACCAAGCGTGTTGAGCGCAAGAAAATGAAGCCGGCCAAAATGGCCGAAGTGCTGTCCTCCATCCGCCCGACCCTGAACTACGGCGACTTCGCCAACGTGAACGTGGTGGTTGAAGCGGTTGTTGAGAACCAGAAGGTCAAGCAGTCCGTATTGGCGGAAGTGGAAGGCGAAGTGACCGAGGGCACCGTGCTGGCCTCCAACACCTCCACCATTTCCATCACCAAACTGGCTGAAGCCCTGAAGCGTCCGGAAGACTTCGCCGGCATGCACTTCTTCAACCCGGTGCACATGATGCCGCTGGTGGAAGTGATCCGTGGCGAGAAGACCTCCGACGAAACCGTTGGCACCCTGGTGGCCTACGCCCAGAAAATGGGCAAAACTCCCATCGTGGTTAACGACTGCCCCGGCTTCCTGGTTAACCGTGTACTGTTCCCCTACTTCGGCGGCTTCGGCATGCTGATGCGCGACGGTGCCGACTTCCAGGCCGTGGACAAAGTGATGCAGAAATTCGGCTGGCCCATGGGCCCGGCGTACCTGATGGACGTGGTTGGCATCGACACCGGTGTTCACGCGGCCCAGGTCATGGCGGAAGGCTTCCCCGAGCGCATGCAGTACGACTTCAAAGATGTGTCTACCGTGATGTTCGAAAACGAGCGTTACGGCCAGAAGAACGGCATCGGCTTTTACAAGTACGAGCTGGACAAGAAAGGCAAAACCAAAAAGGTTGTCGACGAGTCCACCTACGAACTGATCAAGCCGCACGTTGCGGACACCCAGGAATTCGATGCGGACGAAATCATTGCCCGCATGATGATTCCCATGTGCACCGAAACTGTTCGCTGCCTGGAAGACAACATCGTAGGTTCCGCTGCCGAGGCCGACATGGCCATGATCTACGGCATCGGCTTCCCTCCCTTCCGTGGCGGTCCGCTGCGTTACATCGACAGTGTTGGCGTTAAAGAATTCGTCGCGCTGTGTGACAAGTACGCGCACCTGGGTGGCATCTACGAAGCACCGCAGATGCTCAAAGACATGGCCGCCAAGGGCGAGTCTTTCTTCGCCTAAGCCACGGACAAGCAGGAGTAAGAGATATGAGTTTGAATCCTAAAGACGTCGTCATCGTCGATGCGGTCCGTACCCCCATGGGCAAGAGCCGTAATGGCCAGTTCCGTCACGTGCGTGCCGAAAAACTGTCAGCCCAGCTGATCCAGGCGCTGATGGCCCGTAACCCGAACTGGGACACCCAGCTTACTGAAGATGTGATTTGGGGCTGTGTAAACCAGACCAAAGAACAGGGCATGAACATCGCCCGAAACATCTCCATGCTGGCCGGTCTGCCGCGCACCAGCGCTGCACAAACCGTGAACCGTCTGTGTGGTTCTTCCATGCAGGCACTGCACTCCGCCTCACAAAGCATCATGACCGGCAACGGCGATGTATTTGTGATCGGTGGTGTAGAGCACATGGGCCACGTGGCCATGGATCACGGCATCGACCTGAACCCGGAAATGTCCAAAGTGGCTGCCAAGGCATCCAACATGATGGGCCTGACCGCGGAAATGCTGGGCAAAATGCACGGCATCACCCGTGAGCAGCAGGACGCCTTCGGTGTTCGCTCCCACAAACTGGCGTGGGAAGCCACCCAGGAAGGTCGCTGGAAAAACGAAATCGTGCCGATCGAAGGCCACGACCAGAACGGCCACAAAGTGCTGTGCGAAATTGACGAAGTGATCCGTCCTGGCGCCAGCATCGAAGACATGCAGAAACTGCGTCCGGTCTTCGATCCGGCCAACGGTACCGTCACTGCCGGCACCTCCTCTGCCCTGTCTGACGGTGCCTCCGCCATGCTGGTGATGAGCGCCGAGCGTGCCCAGGCTCTGGGCCTGAAGCCCCGCGCCAAGATCCGCTCCATGGCCGTTGCCGGTTGTGACGCTGCCATCATGGGTTACGGTCCGGTACCGGCCACCCAGAAAGCCCTGGCGCGTGCTGGCCTGACCATCGACGACATCGACTATGTAGAACTGAACGAAGCGTTCGCTGCACAGTCCCTGCCGGTGGCCAAGGACCTGAAGCTGATCGACAAGATGGAAGAGAAAGTGAACCTGAACGGCGGCGCCATCGCCCTGGGTCACCCGCTGGGCTGCTCCGGTGCACGTATCACCGGCACCCTGCTGAACGTCATGGAATGGAAAGACGGCCAAATCGGTCTTGCCACCATGTGTATCGGCCTGGGTCAGGGTATCGCTACCGTGATCGAGCGGGTTTGATAAACGCCTGACGCCCGAAGCCTGACGCCGGACGCCGGACGTGCTCCGGCGCTCAGGCCCGGCACCCTATTTCCGGCCCGCCTCACAAGGGCAGGACTGGAAACAAAAAACCCCGGCTTACCCGCCGGGGTTTTTCTTTATAAGGAAAGTTGAACAGAGACTTGAACTAGTCAGCCTTGGCTGCTTCCTCAACAAGGCGATTCTGACGCTCTGAGGCCTTTTTCAGCACACGACCGTACACCCGCTTACGCTCCGCTGAGGAGGCGTTTCGGATGAAGTCAGAAAAAGGGGTCGATTCCACGACCGGGGGAGATTTCTTCAACATGTTTCCACCCTAGTCCAGTCCAAGCATGCGCTCAAGGTCCGCGCGACTATATTTCTCAGGAATATAGTTGTCAATTCGCTCCACATTCGCTTTGTAAAATCGGTGGGAGCCATCCCGGTTCTTTAGTAGCAAATCAACCCGAATATCCGGATACGCTTCTTTGAGCATGTTCACTGCATCTCTGGCAGTAAAGTACTGATTTATAAAGTCTTCTGGCAGTATTCGTCGCCCCTCGCTAGTCTCACGGGCTTGGACAAACTCCCATGCCTGTAAAGGCTCCTGGTAAACATAGAGAATTTGCACAAACCTCCCTTTATTTAAACACCGCTCAATATTGCGTCGCGCCACTTCAAACCGGGCCAAAGTACCGTCCAACAAAAAGGTCTGACGCTGCTTTAACGCCAAATCGAGGACCTTTTCTACCAAAATTGAGACTCCACCCTGAAATAACCAGGAATTATCCCCGGTATAGCCCGGCAGCTCCGATCTAAGCTCATCCGGGTCAATCCTAAGAATTTCACCACCACCATCCTTGACGCTATCAATTAGCTCTATCGACGCTTCAGTCTTGCCCGCGCCTGGGCAGCCAGCCATGAACACCGTTACCGGTTCCTTCTCCGGCACAAACCGGGACGTATCAGTAAGACGCTGACCAATTTTTTTCTTGTGCTTTCTGGCAAAAGCTATCGCTTCCTCCTGAAGTTCAAGCTCTTCTTTACTGAGTTGCTTCGTCATATATCTGATAGCTCCAGAACAGTAGAGGCACTGTCAATATGATCAGCATATAGTAACTAATCAAGACCAGCAGTATTTGCAACTGGGCGAAGCGTTCGCAACCCCTTCTCCCGGAGACAAAGGGTCTGAAGCTGCTAAAAAGGTGGAAGAAAAAATTAGCCCGAACAGCGTCACCATCGTGCTGGGGCACCGGCCAGGCAATCCCGGCTCAGGCCCGGATGCTGATTTCCGACGCACGAATAAGGGCAGGACTGGAAACAAAAAACCCCGGCTTACCCGCCGGGGTTTTTCTTTTTTTAACACCAGACTGGCCTGTTCTGCATAACCGGGCCTTTCTGCCCCTCGTCTCCCCCACCGTGCCTTCGGTACAGTAACGGTTCTGTCACCAGAACAGGCTGAAGCGCCGCCGACAACAGAGCATCATTCAAGTCGCGTATTCGCGCGAGCGCTGCTTTCTCCACCCAGAGGGCAAGACGGCAACGCGCGATCAGCCTGCATCAAGGAGGAAGCCTTCATGCTTGACTGGATTGCACAGCATCAAAAAATCCTTTCTGTCGTCGCCAGTTTCAGCTCACTGGTTATCTGGATCGTTTACGCACAACTCCTCTATTTGGGTTTTCGCCGGCAACGCAGCCCGCGCCTGATCATTAACCGTGGGCGCAACAAGGACATCAATGCGCTCTGCCTGATCAGCAACATGAGCGCCGAATCCGTTTTCGTGCAATACATCATCGCCGAACTTCATACCTCCCAGGGCACCATCACCATGGACGTGACGGATTTCGAGCAGGAGTACAACAAGGGCGACGAAAACCCGGAGAGACACAATCCCGCTTCAGGCGCAGTGAATGTGTCGGAGAACACGCGCCAGGGCCCCATTAAACCGGGAGGCTTCTCCCATATCGGCACCTTCAAGGAATTGGTTGAGCGCATCGCCCGCTGTGAGGGCATCAAGATGGACGGGCACATGCCCAAAGGTGATCTGGAGTTCACCCACCTGACCCTGCGGCTCATCGGCATCTACGGCCCCGAGAACAAACCCATCGGCGCCGAACGCGGCTTCGATCTGGCCTACAACGCCAGTGAATTCTCTCTCAGCCCCGCCTCCTGGGACACCAAACAGCTCACCTCCATGAGGCAGCGCCACAAGCTCAAGAAGATTGTGGAACAGCTCAACGCCTCAAACATCACGTCGTCATCGCCTTTTCAGGAGGCGGGAATGCGGTAAAGGAAGCGCAGACGAGCTAGCAGGCCAAGCCGCACTCAACGAAGCAAAGGGCGGGAGATTCGGCCAGGCAGCGATACGGTGCAGACCTGCCTGACCATCAGTGGCGACCCTGGCGCCGCCACAGGTGGAGTTATGAATCGGCCTTGTTCTGTTGGGCCGCTTCCAGTGCCACGATTTTTGCGTGCATGGTGCGCATCAGGTCCAGCATTTCCTGGCGCTCATCGTGGGCAACCAGATTGTTGGCTTCCCGCTCGGCGCGCTGCTCGCTTTCGTGTACTTCCTGAGTCGCGCTCACAATGATGGCAATAAACAGGTTCAGCACCATAAAGCTGGAAATCAAAATAAAGGGCACAAAGAAGATCCAGGCCATGGGGTACACCTCCATCACCGGCCGGGCGATCCCCATGGACCAGCTTTCCAGGGTCATGATCTGGAACAGGCTATAAATGCTGGCGCCCAGCGTGCCAAACCACTGTGGAAACGCCTCACCGAACAGCTCCGTGCCCATCACCGCAAAAATGTAGAACATCATCAGCAGCAGCGCCGCCGTCCAGCCGATACCGGGCAACGCCTGCATCAGCGATTCCACCAACATGCGCAGCCGCTTCACCGATGACAGCAGGCGCAGCACCCGCAGAATGCGCAGACTTCGCAAGATAGCCAGTGGCCCGGAGGCTGGCGCCAGGGAAATGGCGACGATCAGGAAATCAAACACATTCCAGCCGGAGCGGAAAAAGCGCGGGCCAAAAGCCACCAGCTTGAGCGCGATCTCTGCCGTAAACGCCACCAGAATCACCTGATTCACCAGAGTGAGCCACTGCCCTGCCCGCTCCTGGGCCACCGCGGAGGTTTCCACCCCGAGGATAATGGCGTTCAGGAGAATCAGCGCGGTAATGCTGTTCGCGAATAACGAGGACTCAAGCCAAACGGTCAGACGCTGGCGCCAGCCATAAGAGGGAACGGAAGAAGACGAGGCCTGCATGAAACATCACCCAACGAGATAAAAGCCGCGAGTATACCTGATCTGTCCATGGGTATTGATAGCGTACGGTCGGGCAAGCGGGCCGGTCGATCGATGCTCTAGCGCCCTTTGCGAGCGGGTTAACGCACGGGGTGAGACCGGCTCAGCCTCGGACATCACTCAGGGGCGAGCAGGAAACACCACCACCTCATCGCCTTCCTGCCATACCGGCAGCTTGATCATGGTTTGCAGAAAGAGTGGGTGCTCCAACCAGCCCTGTAACCACCGCTGCAGATTCGGGTAAGGCAGCTGGCTAAATACATCGCGATCGACATGGGCGAATTGGCGGACAAACGGCATAACACCAATATCCGCGATGGTCGGATCATCCCCAAGCAAGTAAGCGCGGCTCTCCAGCAACGCCTCCAGGACCCGAAGAAAGCCCTCTCCCCGTTGCCGATACTCTGTCTGAGTCATCTCCACATGGCGGTCGGCGTATTTATAGCGGTCCAGCCAATACTTGAACTCATTATCGTTTTGCTCAATCAGCGCATTGGCCTGATCCAGAACCGTTGCGTCTAACAGCCCCTGTGGATCCTGCTGCTCCAGCGCCCACACCATGATGTCCCGGCTTTCTTGAATCACAGCACCATCGGCCAGCAGCAAAACCGGCACGGTGCCTTTAGGGCTTATCGCCAGCATCTGCGCAGGCTTGTTTTTCAGGGTCACTTCCCGCAACTCAACCTGCAAACCAGCGAACAAAATGGCCAGGCGGGCGCGCATGGCATAGGGGCAACGGCGAAAGGAATATAGACAATTAGATGGAGTCGTCATAGCGATATTGCACAACTGAAAAAGGGGTCCTTCAAGCAGGGACACCCATAAATTTAATTCTTTAAATGAAATTCAAAGGTTGCCTTTGGCATCCTGGCGACCAAGCACCCGCATGATCTCAACCGTTCTTCCATTCAGACGGTAATAAATGCTGTCCACGCCACAGACACTACGCCGATACCCTTTCTGAACATGGTCAACGGCGGGGAAGCGGTATGGTGATTGCGCGATCACATCAAAGCGCGCCATTAGCGTTTTAAAATATCGGACCGCCTGCTCTTCACCAAATGCTTCGACGCCACGCCAATAAATTCGAGCCACATCCCTTTTGGCCGCATCGTTGAGTCTATACCTCATCCCTTCCCAATCCGTCCTGGATCTCTTTCAGCAGTTCCGCAGGGCTCGGCTCCGTGAGCCCACTGCGCTCAGCTTCCCGTAATTTCGCACGAATCACTTCCAGCTCGCGCTCCGTTTCCTGCTCTCGCAGTTGGCGCTCACGAATCAACTCGCGAACCACTTCACTCTCATTCCCGTAATGCCCGCTCTCGATTTGGGTCTTGATCCAGCTATCTTGCTGATCTGTCACCGTAATACTCTTCTTCACCATCCCCATCTCACACCTCTCTCAAGCGCAACTATCCTACCTAGTAGTATAATTGCGCCCAACACGAAGACAACGCCGCTTATCCGCGGCAACCCTGAAGGCTCCCAGCTTTATCCAAGGGCCCAGGGGGTATTCTGCCCGGCAATCCAACGCCGCCCCGTCGCCTCCGCAAAGGCCTTCACCTTCGCTATCGGCCCCAGTGCCAACGGGGCTCTCCGCTTCCGGGGCCCCATGTGTTTCAACCAGGCGCGCTCATCAATACCCATGCGCTCAAGAATATTCGCCGCAGCACCATCAATGGCTCCCCTTTTATCTGCCCGCACAGCCCTGCCAGTGGCATCAACCAACACCAGATAATCCATCAACCGCATACGGCACACGGTGGCATCGTCATCCGTTTCGATATGCTCTGCATCCACCATGGGCAACAGCGCCGGGAGCTTGTCAGTGGAAGGCAGTTTCTGGACAGCGCGGCTTCGCTGCTGGAGAGAAGTAAAGTCAGAAGCTTCGGGTGTCGCGGCCATGCCGGCACGAACAGGGTTAAGATCCACATACGCCATGCAGCCAAGCACCGCCTTCTCGTCCAGCAGCGCCTGGCTTTTGTAGCGCCCTTCCCAGAAACGGCCCTTGCAGCCGTCCTCTTCGTTGGCCCGCCGGGCCAGATGCTCGTTCAGACAGCGCATGAACCAGCCCAGGTCATATAACCGGCAGCGCCATTGCTCAACGACCTCCAGGGCTTTCAGGGTTTCCGCTTCACAGGTCTCGTCGCGCAGCCATCGCTGAACCAACGGCGGCCCGGAAAACAGCCGCATCCACTGCGCCGCCACCTCACGACATGACCAGGCGTCCGCCCTGCCCCGATCCACTCGCAACACCAAATGGTAATGGTTCGACATCACCGCATAGGCGCACAGATCTATCGCAAACACCTCAACCAGCGTCGCCAGGCGTTCCACCACCCATTGCCTGCGATGCTCATAATCCTGACCAGAGTAATGATCCCGCCCACACAAGAAAGCCCTGCGTACACAACGGCAAATACAGTGGTAATACGGCGTTTCCTCAAGGGAAATCTGCTGATAACGCGCTCGAGTCATGGTCGCCTCCATGCTGATCCATGACTTAAACCATACTGTCCTTATGGACAGCAAGTCATCAGATAATGGCCATCAGGCGCGTGAGAGATTTGCTAATTGGTGGGTGTCCTTCTGTTGTTCACGGTTACGTGGAGCGTTTGCACCGCACCTTGCTCGATGAGCACTTCCGTATCCAGGGGCGAACCAAGTGGTACGAAGGCGTCGAGGAGATGCAGACTGACCTCGACATCTACCTCAAATACTACAACGAAAAACGGCCACATCAGGGCCGCAATATGAACGGGCAAACGCCTTACTCGGTGTTCAAAAAAGGGCTGCCCAACACCCCAAAAAACGACAAGAGGAAAGCTGCTGAAAAAGCTGTTTAAATAAGGGCTCTGTCGAGGGCGACTGTCAGGGGTAGTGTTCAGAATTCTGTGTCACTTCTTTAATCTACACACCAAAGAGGTGATACATGACCAAACCCACATTCGACATTGATGCTGCTCTCAAGGCCCTACAGGAAGGCAAAGACCTGACCGGCAAAGACGGCATTCTCACGCCGCTGATCAAGCAGCTCACAGAAGCCGCGATGCAAGCCGAGCTGGACAATCATCTTACAGAAGAGACCGCGCCGAACCGCAAGAATGGCACGACCAGTAAGACCATGAAAGGCCCCGCCGGCAGCTTTGAACTTAAAACGCCCCGAGACCGCAGCGGTACCTTCGAACCCCAGCTTATCAAGAAACACCAGACGCATCTGACCGATGAGTTGGAGCGCAAGATCATTGCCCTGTTTGCCCTCGGCAACAGCTACCAGGACATCCGCGCCCACATTGTCGAGATGTATGATATCGAGCTGTCCAACGGCACCATCAATGCCATCACCGACAAACTCCTGCCAGAGCTACAGGCGTGGCGAGAGCGTGATCTTGAAGCCATCTATCCGATTGTCTGGCTTGACGCCATTCACTACAAAATTAGAGAAAACGGCCGTTACGTCAGCAAGGCTATCTACACCATTCTTGCCCTGAACATCGAGGGCAAGAAGGAGCTGCTTGGTCTTTATCTCTCTGATCAGGAAGGTGCCCACCACTGGTTAACCGTGCTGACAGACCTCTACAACCGTGGCGTCAAGGATATCCTGATCGCCTGCGTGGATGGCTTGAAAGGCTTCCCTGAAGCCATCGAGAGCATTTACCCGAAAACGGAAATCCAGCATTGCGTGATTCACCAGATCCGTAACTCACTGAAGTATGTTGCCTCGAAAAACCAGAAAGCCTTCATGGCCGACCTGAAGCCCGTCTACAAGGCTGCAACGCTGAACGCCGCAGAAATCGCACTCGATGAACTGGAAGCCAAGTGGGGCGAGAAATACCCGATGGTAATCAAGTCCTGGCGGGAAAAGTGGCCAACCCTGTCAGCCTACTTCAAATACCCTGATTACGTCCGTACTGCGATTTACACCACCAATGCCGTGGAGGCCGTACATCGCCAGTTCCGCAAGCTGACAAAGACCAAGGGTGGCTTCGCCAGTGAGAACGCCTTACTGAAGCTGCTCTATGCCGGTATACTCAAGGCATCCGAGCGCTGGACCCACCCGGTGCAGAACTGGAATCTGACGCTGTCACAGATGGCCATCCACTTCCCCGAGCGCCTGGACAAATACATCAGCCTGTGAGGCTGCTGGCTGTGACACAGAGTTTTGAACACCCTCCTGTCAGGTGATAACCATCACTGTACACCTGACCCTAGCTTCAAAAGGCGAGCATTAGAGCACGGGGCAAGACCTAACCCTCGTGTTCACGGTCATCCATAGTTTCTTTTAGCTGAGGCTATAGCCTTACTGGAGTTTTCAGATAACTTTAGCCTGCCGTTCTCAAAGGGATTTGTTTTCCATTCTTTTGGCACACTTCGTTTGTGAGCCTCACCAAGGAGAACAGAATACAGGGCTTCGATGTAGTCATAAAAAACACTAACCTTCTCCATTCTCAACTCAAGCCGATGGACGACATCACCAGAAGCATTGCTCGCTTCTTTACCAAGATCAGAAAGCTTCACCCAAGTTTCATCACAAGATATAAAGGTATCCATCAATACATTTTCAACAAAGGTAACATTGCCGATCAACTCTCGTACAATGTAGCCCCCAAGACGACTTGGATAGAAGTTAGATTTAAAACTTGGCTTATCGTGTGATGCCGTATGTATAAAACGAAACCTACACAAATCTTCCAAAACTCTTAAAGAAAACTCATCAGGGACCCCGACAAGCCTGAGAACACGTTTAATCTCTATTCCATCAAGGTATTCAAAAGCCGAATCAGTGCTAAATTGAACAAGAGAAGACAAGACAAAATGTAGTGGTCTAATGAATCCGGACACCAACATAGGTGGTAAAGTTACCACCTTAATCGAGGTGCCAGATGACCAGAAAACGACGTTCCTTTACTCCTG
>NZ_NVWY01000051.1 GCF_002733835.1 Alcanivorax sp. | reverse complement strand
CCAATGTGCGTCGGCACATGGCACTGGGAGGAGTTTCCCCCAGTGCCTATGCTGCGACCGTTTAATCATTAGGTGTCTACTAAATCGGGGGCACTCCAATCGCGCCGCTGTCAACTGTCCACTATCAACTGTCAACTGATTAGCGGCGTCAGGATCGTGTCCCTGGTTTCTTCATTCACACCGGGGAAATCGCGCATAAAGTGCAGGCCGCGGCTTTCCTTGCGTTGCATGGCGGAGCGGATGATCAGCTCGGCGATCACCACCAGGTTGCGCAGCTCCAGCAGGTCGTTGCTGATGTGGTAGTTGCTGTAATACTCGGCGATCTCGCTCTTCAGCAGTTCGGCCCGGTGCAGGGCTCGCTCCAGTCTTTTTTCCGTTCGCACGATGCCCACGTAATCCCACATGAAGCGGCGCAGCTCGTCCCAGTTGTGGCTGATGACCACGTCCTCGTCTGAGTCGGTGACCTGGGACTCGTCCCATTCATTGTCGTCCCGGGGTGTGGGGATTTCATCCAGGTGTGCGCCGATATGGTCGGCGGCAGCTTTGCCGTAGACGAAACATTCCAGTAATGAGTTGCTGGCCATGCGGTTGGCGCCGTGCAGGCCGGTGAAGCTGGTTTCACCGATGGCGTAGAGGCCGGGTAGGTCGGTTTGCCCATGTTCGTTGATCATTACGCCGCCACAGGTGTAATGGGCGGCGGGGACCACGGGAATCGGGTCGCGGGTGATATCCAGCCCCAGCTGCAGGCACTTGGCGTATACGGTGGGGAAATGCTCGATGATGAAGTCCGCCGGCTTGTGGCTGATATCCAGGTACAGGCAGTCTGCCCCCAGCCGTTTCATCTCATGGTCAATGGCCCGGGCCACCACATCCCGGGGAGCAAGCTCACCGCGCTCATCAAAGCGGTTCATGAAGCGTTCGCCATTGGGCAGCAGCAGGTGTCCGCCTTCGCCGCGAATGGCTTCGGTGACCAGGAAGCTTTTTGCCTTGGGGTGATAGAGGCAGGTTGGGTGGAACTGCATGAATTCCATGTTGGCCACGCGGCAGCCGGCCCGCCAGGCCATGGCGATGCCATCGCCGGTGGCCACATCCGGGTTGGAGGTATACAGGTACACCTTGGAGGCGCCGCCGGTGGCCAGTACCACGGAGCGGGCCAGAATAACGTCGGTTTCCCCGGTCTGAATGTTGTGCACGTAGGCGCCGCAACAGCGTTTTTCTTTGCCTTGTTCCCCGTTGGGGGCGTCGTGTTCCTGCACGATCAGGTCCACGGCTACCCGGTGTTCAAAACGGGTCACGTTGTGTTTCTGGCAGACCTGTTCAATCAATGTGCCGGAAATGGCTTTGCCGGTGGCGTCGGCAGCATGAATGATACGCCGGTGGCTGTGGCCGCCTTCGCGGGTCAGGTGGTAGGGCAGCTTGCTGCCGTCACCACTGTCAAAGCGGGTGAAGTCCACGCCCAGATCAATCAGCCAGCGGATAGCGTCGGGACCGTTTTCCACGGTAAAGCGCACGGCATCATCGTGGCACAGGCCGGCGCCGGCCACATGGGTGTCGGCCACGTGGCTTTCCAGTGAGTCTTCCTGATCCAGCACCGCGGCCACGCCACCCTGGGCGTAGTAGGTGCTGGCACTGGTGAGCTCTCCCTTGGAGAGCAGGGCAACCTGACACTCATCCGGCAGGCGCAAGGCAGCGGTGAGGCCTGCAGCGCCGGAGCCGATAATGAGTACATCGTGTCGGTAGGTAGCCATGGAGAATCCTGTTGTGAAGAGCCCGGTTGGGTGGGATATGCGGTGGCCAGTATAGCGGTGAATCCGGTCCTGGCTAAATGACCAATGCTGATCCATCCCCCAAATGGGGGATGCAGTTTTGTGACAGTGTTGTTATTTTCCTGTGACTTGGGACAGCGCTGCTTTCATTGGGGGAAGTGGCGTACGGACAATCAGTATCGGGGAACACTATGAGAAGGGTACTAAAAGGGCTGGCAGCCAGCGCGATGGGTGTGAGCTTGTTAAGTGGCTGTATGTCTGCGAATTACTACACGGAGCAGGGTACACCCATCACGCAGGACACGATTGATCTTTTCAACACCAATCCGAATAATCCGATTATTCCCTACGCCAAGGGTAAGGCGACTTATAATGCCTACCCATGGGCCAGTGAAAGAATCCAGAGAGCCTTTGACGAGAAGCCAAGAAGCAGTGCCAATGATGAAATGGCGCGGGCGGCGGATTACTGGTTGCATGATGGTGATATGCCGCCGCTGGATATCACGGTAACGCGCCATCGCCCGAAGAATAGCGTGGGAACGGTTGCGACGGTGCTGGTGACGACGCTGGGCTGTACATTCAGTCTTTGTCTGGTTCCTGTGGTGTCACCGCAGCACTTCGATACGACCATCGAAATGCGCTCGGAAGGGGAGCTGGTGTATAGCGCCAACGCTCACTACCGCGGCACATTGTTCATGAGCTGGTTTCCGCTAGGGAAATTACGTGGCACCCAGAAAGTCACCGATGCGGCCTGGTATGCCTCGTTCTTCTCCCATGAAGAAAAGCTGACGCGAAGCATCGTTGCGGAAGAGCCGCTGTATGACTCGCTCAAGAAATCAAAGGATGTGGATAAGCTGGCCGCCGCGCTGGATAACCCGCAACTGAAATTCTATCGCCCGCTGGTGTCCACCCATTTGGCCGAGGTGCTGGCGGGGAAAAAACGTAATGAGCGCCTCAAGGCTTATGCGGCGATTGTCGGAAAGCACCCTGAATTCGCGGATGAGATTCACGGTAATGAACGGCTTTTATTTATCGGGCCGGCGGATTTACGGGTGATGGATGTGCTCAAGGAAACCTATCGCAAGCGTTCGGCACCGGCCATGGCAGCGAGTATCAAGGCTGCGGGCCAGCCCTATGCCTTGTTTACGCCTGAAGAATCCAGCTGGTTGACCAAAGAGGGGCTGCCTGCCGATGTGGTGGCTGCGATGATCGAGGCCAGTGAGCCGAAGGCGGCACCGGGGGGATCTGCGGGTTTGATGGCGGCCGCCGCCCCGGGCGGGCAGGTCGGGGCGCAACCGGTGGCCGGCAACACCCTGGAAGCTACGGCCACGGAATGTTCCAAGGCCTATGCGGCCAAGAAGGTCTGCGAAACCCTGCCCGGCGATCCCTTTGGCCTGCTGATGCGCGGCTGTATGGCCCAGGTGAAAAAGAAATTCGGCGGTTCTGGCTGCTCAATTTTCTAGTTCCCAGCGCTTTCAGTGCTCTCAGTGCCTTCATGACCTACCGCTCGCAGGGCCGCCTCTGGCTCCTGTGAGCGCCTTTCTTCTTCTGTGTTCTATCGAGAATGCGTCCGATTTCCATGTTCTCTCGGGAACCATTCGGGCATTTATGTGTCCGATTCTGTCCTATAATACGTTGAAACGCCTCGACTTCGCCGCCACAGAAATGTTCAAGCAATGTGAAAAGGTGGCGAAATCGTGCCCATGGTGTAGCCGCCGCCCGGGCAACTGCTACAATGGCGCGTTTTAGTGGGCCGTCATGCGGCCATGGTTACTTCACGCGTTTCGCGATAGATCCGGGGGATCGGTGTCAGACGAAGAGTTGGTCAAGAAAGCCAAAACCGGCGATCAGCGTGCCTTTGAGATGTTGGTGCGAAAGTATCAGCAGCGCCTTTTCGCGTTGATTAGTCGTTATGTGCGTGACCAGGACGAGGTCCAGGATGTTGCCCAGGAAGCCTTTATCAAGGCCTGGCGCGCGCTGCCCCGATTCCGTGGAGACAGCGCCTTTTATACCTGGCTTTACCGTATCGCGGTCAATACCGCCAAGAACCACCTGGTGTCGGCCGGCCGCCGGCCGCCGGGCTCTGACCTGGACGCTGCAGAAGCCGAACAGTACGCCGGTGCAGAAATGCTGCACGAGATTGGAACCCCGGAGTCCCTCGTGTTGTCAGAGGAACTGGAGGCGGTCATTCATGCAGCGATTAATGAGCTGCCTCAGGAGTTGAAGACGGCCGTGACCCTGCGTGAATTCGAGGGCCTCAGCTACGAGGACATTGCGGTCGTCATGGAATGCCCGGTGGGCACAGTTCGGTCCCGGATTTTCCGGGCCAGGGAAGCAATTGACACAGCTGTTCGCCCGCTATTGGGCTCACAGCGCGGCGATAAAGGGTGAGAGTATGAACAGGGATTTGGAAACGCTGTCCGCGTTCCTTGACGGTGAAACCAGCGAGCTGGAAACCCGTCGGGTAATGCGTGATATCGACGATAGCGAGCTGGAAACGCTGGCTCGCTGGCAGTTGGCCAGTGACGTTATGCATAGCCATGCCTCTATGGCGGTGCCGGCGGGCTTTAATGCCAGCCTGTCTGCTGCGCTGGCAGAAGAAACCTTGCCTGCTCGCCGCCCTGCATGGCTGGGCGGTATGGCGCGCCTGGCGGTAGCCGCGTCTGTGGCTGCGGCCACGGTGGTTGGCTGGCAGACCTGGGAAGGCAGCCAGGCGGTGAATGGGTCAGCAGCACCGGCTCTGGCCGCTGCGGCGCCGGATAACCGCATCAACCGTCCATTCGCTGAAACGTCCCTGGTGTCCCAGGCGTTCAAAACCAGCAATGTGACGGCGACCCCTGCTACTGCGGTGCCGGTCTCCCAGCCCCGTGTGAATAACATGCTGCTGCGTCATAGCGATTTCGCTGCGCGCCATAGCGGCCAGGGGATGATGCCCTTTGCCCGGCTGGTCAGCATGGACGCCCGTCACGGGGCCCGCTAACGGATGATGCTTCGAGCTCTTGCCTTCTCTCTGACTCTCTGCTCGCCGATGGTGGCGCTGTCTGAAGTGGCGCTGGCGAATACCTCGCCAGCGCAGGACCAGCTCCAGTCCATGGCGCAGGCCAATCGCTCCCTCAATTACACCGGCCGTTTCCTTTATCAATTCGGTGCTGAAGTCAGCACTATGGAAGTGAGCCATGCGGTGATTGGTGGCCGTGAGTTCCAGCGGTTGACCCACCTGGATGGCCGGCTGGTAGAGGTGTTGCGCCGGGGTGATGAGGTGGTGTGCCTGCATCCAAACGGCACCCTGACTCGGATTAATCGCAAGCAGGCCGGCCCGCTGGGGCTGGGTGAGCGTATCGCTCACGATGTGCCCGAACAGTACAATATTCTGGTGGATGGCGATGGCCGTGTTGCTGGTCGTGCGGCTACGCGCATGCGTGTGGCGCCGCTGGATACCCATCGCTACGGCTAC
Organism: Alcanivorax sp.; assembly: GCF_002733835.1. Lineage (GTDB taxonomy): Bacteria > Pseudomonadota > Gammaproteobacteria > Pseudomonadales > Alcanivoracaceae > Alcanivorax. The sequence goes on along the minus strand of NZ_NVWY01000051.1, from coordinate 17,390 downwards.
CGCCTGTGGCTGGATAATGAGAGTAATCTGCTGCTTAAATCGGAAGTGGTTGATGGCAGTGGTGTGGCTCTGGAGCGGGTGGAATTTGTTACCTTGACCTTGGCCGCGCCGCTTACCGAGCAGGATTTTTCCATCCCTGAAACCGTGAAAGAAAGCGATCTGACGCAACTGGCGGATTCTCACCCGTCTCACCAGTTGTCGGTGGAAGCGCAATGGATGCCAGCGGGTTTTACCTCTGTGGATCAGGATTGGCGACAGGGCGGTTCCGACCGCGAGCCCGTGGCCGCACAGGGTTACAGTGATGGGTTGGCGGCGTTTACCGTGTTTGTGGAAGCGGTGGGAGACAGCACCGTGGAAGAGGGTGTAAGCCGCGTTGGCCCCACGGTAGCGGTTAGCCGCAGACTCACCGCCCCTAGCGGTGCCTACCTGGTGACGCTGGTGGGTGAGGTGCCGCAAAACACCGCAGAGCGTGTGATTGAAGGCATCAGCGTGCGAGACAGCCAGCCCTGATGTTACAGGAGCAGGGAGTCGTCGTGGCGGTAGAGCCCGGGGCTATCTGGGTAGAAACCGTGCGTGCGTCCACCTGTGGTGCCTGCAAGGCGAAAGCTGGCTGCGGGCATCACCTCATCAATGAACAGCAGTCCGGGCAGCGCGCCCGTCTGCGGGTTCCTTCTCAAGATTCTCACCAGGTTGGCGATACCGTCAATGTGGCGTTGCCCGAGGGCGCGCTGATGCGTGGTGCGCTGTGGGTATATGGGCTACCGCTGGTATTGTTGTTTACTGGTGCCTTGCTGGGCTCGGCTCTTCCCATCGAAACCGTTGATGCATCTGCCTTGCTGGGTATGGCGGGTTTGTTTCTCGGTTTTGCGGTCAATCGTGTCATGAGCCGCCGCGCGGGGCATACTCTGGCTTATCAGCCACGCCTGATGCCATCCGGGGACGATAGTTGTCAGGCCGTGGTGATTAAGCCCGCATCGCAATAAAAGGCCGCGAAAAGGCCTGATAAAAGGAGACTTCAATGCGACGAGGATATCGTTTCGCAGCAGTGTGGCTTGTAATCCTGAGTGCCGTACTGGCGGCATGCTCCGACCCTTCTTCTGAACCTTCAGCCCAGCGCGGTGAGCCTTTGGTGACCGGTCTGCCTGATTTCACTCGCCTGGTCGAGAAGGAAGGCCCGGCGGTGGTGAATATCAGCACCGTGACGCACCGGGATGAGTCCTCTGCCGCAGATCAGCTCAAGCAGCTGCCTGAATTTTTCCAGCATTTTTTCGAACAGTTCGGTGGTGAAGGTGAAATACCGTCGTTGCCGGAGCAGGAAGATACCCGCTCATTAGGCTCCGGTTTTATCATTTCCGCAGATGGTTACGTGCTGACCAATAACCATGTGGTGGCGGAAGCCGACGAGATCATGGTGCGCCTGCAGGATCGCCGTGAGCTGCCCGCCGAGTTGGTGGGGGCTGATGAACAGAGTGATCTGGCGTTGCTGAAAGTGGATGCCGGTGATCTGCCCGTGGTGGATATCGGCTCCTCTGCCGACCTGAAAGTGGGTGAATGGGTGCTGGCCATCGGTGCGCCATTCGGGTTTGACAGCAGTGTGACGGCCGGGATTGTCAGCGCCAAAGGGCGCAGTCTGCCCAGCGACAGCTATGTGCCTTTCATCCAGACTGATGTGGCGATCAATCCGGGTAACAGCGGTGGCCCGTTGTTCAATCTTAGCGGTGAAGTGGTCGGGATTAACTCACAGATTTTCAGCCGTTCCGGCGGTTATATGGGCGTGAGCTTTGCCATTCCTGTGGATATGGCCATGGATGTGGTCAGCCAGCTCAAGGATGGCGGCAAGGTCAGCCGGGGCTGGCTGGGTGTGCTGATTCAGGAAGTGGACCGGGATCTGGCCGAATCCTTTGGGCTGGATTCGCCCCGTGGTGCCCTGGTTTCCCAGGTGCTGGCGGGCTCTCCGGCCGAGGCGGCCGGGGTGGAGCCGGGTGATGTGATTACCCGTTTCAACGATGAAACCATCTATCGCTCGTCGGAGCTGCCACGCTGGGTTGGCCTGGTGAAGCCGGAATCGGATGTGGACATGGTGGTGGTCCGCGATGGTGAGGAAAAGACCTTGTCGGTAACCATCGGGCTGCTGCCGGATAATCCGGAAATGGCCTTGAGCGGTGGCGCCCAGGATAACGAGACCGCCCCCGGTGTGAAGCTCGGTCTGACCGTGCGTGAAGCGTCTGCATCAGAATTGAGCCGCCTGGACCTGAAAGCGGGGGTTGTGGTTACTCAGGTTACGGATGGTCCGGCCCGCCAGGCGGGGATCCAGGTCGGCGATATTCTGGTGACTCTGCACAGCTCACCGATCAATAGCGCTGCGGATCTGGCCGATGTGGCGGCGGATCTGCCGGAAGAAGGCACCGTGGCGGCGCTGGTCAACCGTGATGGCACCCCCCGCTTTCTGGCGCTGAAGCTGCCATAGCCCCGTTTTTGGGGTGCCCGGCGTGGTTTTTCGGCGCACCGGACGGTGCGCCGTGCAACTCCCCCCCGATATCCGCTAGAATCGCGGCCCATTGTTTGTCGTTTTGAGTATCACGGTGTGTTGTCCGGCGCAGGGTCGGGCAGCAGGACGGCCCTTTCTGTCCCCCGGGTTTGAGAATGCGGGGCGGGGAAGGCTGGTGCGGCAACGACCTTTTGTTCAACAGGCCTTATGACTGACATCAAGAATATTCGCAACTTTTCCATCATCGCCCATATTGACCATGGCAAATCCACGTTGGCAGACCGCTTTATCCAGGTTTGCGGCGGCCTTAGTGATCGTGAGCTGAAGTCTCAGGTGCTGGATTCCATGGAGCTGGAGCGGGAAAGGGGCATTACCATCAAGGCCCAGAGCGTGACCTTGTACTACACGGCCCGTGATGGCGAAACCTACCAGTTGAATTTTATTGATACGCCGGGTCACGTGGATTTTTCCTACGAGGTGTCCCGTTCCCTGTCGGCCTGTGAGGGGGCGCTGCTGGTGGTGGACGCTGCCCAGGGCGTGGAAGCTCAGTCCGTGGCAAACTGTTACACCGCCATTGAGCAGGATCTGGAAGTGCTGCCGGTTCTGAACAAGATCGACCTGCCCCAGGCCGAGCCGGAAATGGTGATCAACGAGATCGAGGAAATCATCGGCCTGGATGCCCATGATGCCTGCCGGGTGTCTGCCAAGACTGGCGTCGGCGTGGATGATCTGCTGGAGCAATTGGTTGAGCGCATTCCTCCCCCGGAAGGCGAGCGCGACTCGGACCTGCAGGCCCTGATTATCGACTCCTGGTTCGATAATTACATGGGCGTGATCTCGCTGGTGCGGGTCAAAGAAGGCTGCCTGAAAAAAGGTGACAAGATTCTGGTGAAATCCACCGGCCAGACCCATGTGGTCGACAGCCTGGGGATCTTCACTCCCAAACGCACCGAGACTAAATTGCTGGAAGCCGGCGAAGTGGGCTGGGTGAGCGGCAGCATCAAGGATATTCACGGGGCTCCGGTGGGCGACACCCTGACCCTGGCGAAAACCCCCAATGTGCCGGCCTTGCCGGGCTTCAAGAACGTCAAGCCGCAGGTCTACGCGGGCATGTTCCCGGTAAGTGCGGATGACTATGAAGATTTCCGCGATGCGCTGGCCAAGCTGACCCTGAATGATGCCTCCCTGTTCTATGAACCGGAGACGTCCGACGCATTGGGCTTTGGTTTCCGGGTGGGCTTCCTGGGCATGCTGCACATGGAAATCATCCAGGAGCGACTGGAACGTGAATACGACCTGGATTTGATTACCACGGCCCCCACCGTGGTCTACGAGCTGGCGCTGGTTTCTGGCGACATCTTGCACGTGGATAATCCGTCCAAGTTGCCTGAAGGCGGCAAGATCGAGGAGTTCCGTGAGCCTATTGCGCGGGTCAATATCCTGGTGCCACAGGAATTTGTGGGTAATGTGATCACCCTTTGCGTGGAACGTCGTGGCTCACAGATCAACATGCAGTACCTGGGCAAGCAGGTTGCCCTGACCTACGACATTCCCATGGCGGAAGTGGTGCTGGATTTCTTTGATCGCATCAAGTCCGTGAGCCGGGGCTTTGCCTCCATGGATTATGCCTTCGAGCGATTCGAAGCCACCAAGCTGGTGCGGGTCGATGTGCTGATTAACGGTGATAAAGTGGATGCGCTGGCGATGATCTGCCACCTGGACCAATCAGCCTACCGGGGCCGTGCCCTGTGTGAAAAAATGAAAGAGCTGGTGCCACGACAAATGTTTGATGTGGCCATTCAGGCGGCCATTGGCAGCAAGATCATTGCCCGCCAGACCGTGAAAGCCCTGCGCAAGAACGTGACCGCGAAATGTTATGGCGGTGATGTGTCTCGTAAAAAGAAGCTGCTGCAGAAGCAGAAAGAAGGCAAGAAGCGCATGAAACAGGTGGGGAATGTGGAAATCCCCCAGGAGGCCTTCCTCGCCGTGCTCAAGGTGGATGATTAATGAATACTCGCCGGATGCAAGACGCCAAAGGCCGGACGCAAAACCTCCAGTCATCCGGCGTCAGGCGCCAGGCGTCCAGCGTTATTTAGGAGATTTCTGTTGGATATTGATATCGGTTTTTGGTTGACCCTGGCGCTGGCTATTACTGTCGTTGTCTGGTTGATCGACAAGGTGCTGAAACTGAAGAGTAAAGGCGGCGCGGTGGGCAGTGTGGTGGAAACGTCCAACTCGCTGATTTCGGTATTCTTCGTGGTGCTGGTGATCCGCTCGTTTATTGTCGAGCCGTTCACTATTCCCTCCGGCTCCATGTTGCCGACGCTGCAGATAAATGACTTTATTCTGGTCAACAAGTTTGCTTATGGCCTGCGTTTGCCCGTTACCAACACCAAAATTATTGAAACCAGCGAGCCCGAGCGTGGCGATGTAATGGTATTCAAGTTTCCGGAAAACCGGCAGCAGAACTTCATCAAGCGTGTGGTGGGGTTGCCCGGTGACACTGTGCAGGTAAAGGACAATGTGTTGACGGTGAACGGGGAGATAATTGATCGGGATCTGGTCAATGAATGGGTTGGCCCGGGGGTATGGCGCAAGCAATACGTTGAACAGCTGGGTAACGCTACTCACCTGATCTGGCAGGAAGGCAAAACCAACCCCTATACCGGGCGCCAGCTGCCCCAGGCTCGCACCCAGGGAGAGTGGACCGTGCCGGAAGACGCCTACTTTGTGATGGGCGACAACCGTGATAACAGTAACGACAGCCGATTCTGGGGTATAGTCCCTGAGGGGCTGGTCGTGGGGGAAGCGTTCATGATCTGGATGCACTGGAAACCGGTTTTCTCTCTGCCCAGTTTTTCTCGTAATGGCGCCATTGATAAGGTGGAGGCAAACTAAAATGATGACAACAACGCCCTCACGGCAACGTGGGATGTCACTGATCAGCTGGGCAGTCGTGCTGATCGTTGTGGCTATTCTGGGGACGGCAGCATTCCGCATGGTTCCGGCCTATATGGAGCACAACACGATTGCGACAACCATCCGCTCATTACTGCAGGACAGTAAAACGGCTCTGATGTCTCCGGGTGAAATACGCGATGGGCTGAGCAAGCGATTTACCATCAACCAGGTCAATGTGATTCGCGTGGATGACCTGGCGATTGTCAAGGAAGGCGGGGTACTGACCGTTTCCACGGACTATGAAGTGCGCGAACCGATGTTTTACAACGTGAGCATCGTGATGACCTTCAAAGACGAGTTCAAGAAAGACGTTCGCCAGTGAATGGAGACCTTAACCGATTGATGGCCCGCCTGGGCTATCAGTTTCAGGATATATCCCTGCTTGAGTTGGCACTGACCCATCGCAGTGTCAGCCGCTACCGTAACTATGAGCGGCTGGAGTTCCTCGGTGATGCCCAGCTCGGGCAGATTATTTCCGTTGCCCTGTTTGAACAGTTTCCTGAAGCGGCCGAAGGCCAGCTGACTCGTATGAGGGCGTCTCTGGTGCGTGGTCAGACGTTGGCGCTGGTCGCACGGGAGTTGGGCCTGGGGGAATACCTGGTACTGGGTGGTGGCGAGCTGAAAAGCGGTGGTTTTCGTCGCGATTCCATTCTTGCGGATGCGCTGGAGTCGATAATTGGCGCCATGCTGCTGGATGGTGGTGAGCCCCGTTGCCGGGATGTGGTGTTGTCCTGGTTTGCGCCCCGCCTTGCAGCGGTTTCACCGCAAAGTGCCCAGAAGGATGCCAAGACCCGTTTGCAGGAATGGCTGCAGGCACGCAAATTTGAATTACCTACCTATGAAGTGACCCAGGTGGAAGGCCTGGCGCCGAAACAGACTTTCGATGTGCAGTGCTCACTGGATCAGGTGCAGCAAATATTTATTGCCCAGGGCGCGAGCCGCCGTAAGGCCGAGCAAGAGGCCGCAAGCCTGGCGCTTGAATGGCTGGAGCAGCAGTATGACTGATACCCCCTCTTCCCAGACTGACGATTCCCAGGCCACTCGTTGTGGCATGGTGTCCATCGTCGGGCGCCCCAATGTGGGTAAATCCACGTTGATGAACCACCTGATTGGCCAGAAAGTCAGTATTACTTCACGCAAGCCGCAGACCACCCGCCATCGGATTCACGGTATCCTCAGCCGTGATAACTATCAGATTGTGTTTGCCGATACCCCGGGTATTCACACCGGTCAGGAAAAAGCCCTGAACCGCGCCATGAATGAAGCTGCGGTATCCACCCTGTTCGGTGTAGATGTAATCTGCATGATGGTGGATGCCATGAAGTGGACGCCGGCGGACGAGCATGTGTTGTCCTTGTTGCCGGAAAAGGATCAGGTGCCGGTGCTGTTGATCATCAACAAGGTCGATAACGTGGATGACAAGGCTGCCTTGTTGCCGCACATCCAGGCCTTGAGTGAACGCTACCCCTTCGACGCGGTGATCCCGGTTTCTGCTTTGCGTGAACAAAACCTGGTAGAGCTGGAAAAGGCACTGGTTCAGCGCTTGCCGGAAGGGGAGTTCTGGTACGAGGAGGACCAGCTTACCGATCGCAGCCTGCGGTTTATGGTGGCGGAAATTATTCGTGAAAAAGTGGTACGCCAGCTCGGGCAGGAAGTCCCCCATCAGGTGAGTGTGGAAGTGGAGATGTGGGAAGACGGCCCCCGCGTCACCGAAATTTCTGCTGCTATTCTGGTGGAACGTCGTGGCCAGAAAAAAATTCTTATTGGCGACAAGGGTGAGCGTATCAAGCAGATCGGCATCCAGGCCCGTGAAGATATCGAGCGTTTGATCGAGCGCAAAGTAATGCTCAACCTGTGGGTGAAGATCAAGGCGGGCTGGTCCGATGATGCCCGCGCTTTGCGCTCCCTCGGCTACGATGAGCCTCGCTGAGACGTCACTGCAAGCCGCCTGGCTAATTCACCGGCGGCCTTTTCGTAATACCAGCCTGACGGTAGACCTGTTTCTTCCTGCACTTGGCCGAGTTGGTGCGGTGGTGCGTGGCGGTCGCAAAGATCCGTTACTGGCACCGTTTACTCCCTTGTGGGTAGCCCTGAAGCCCTCCGGTGAGATGTATTCCCTGCGGGCGTGCGAGCCACGGGGGAATCGACTTATGCTCACCGGCAAGGCTTTGTACTGCGGGTTTTACCTGAACGAACTATTGACGCGATTATTGCATCGGGACGACCCCAATCCATCGGTTTGGCCGTTATACGAGCAGGCCTTGTCCGATTTGCTGACGCAGACGCCCTTCGATATTACCCTGCGGCAATTCGAGTTGGCGGCGCTGGAGCAAATTGGTTACGGCATTGCCCTGGATCAGGATGTTCACGGGCACGGGCTGGATCCCGAGGCGTTATACCAGTTAAACCCTGAGCAGGGCCTGGCGAAGACAGAAACCGGGGCAGGTTATGCTGGCGTGGACTTGCTGGCCATTGCTCAGGGGGATTGGCATCCTGCCGCGCGCAAGGCAGCATTAAGTTTGTGTCGACAGTTGCTGGCTCCGCATCTGGGCAACCGGCCATTGAAAAGCCGGGAGCTGTTTCGGGAGAAATGAAAGCTAGAATCAAAATATCAGCTACGAGCTACGAGCTACGAGCTACGAGCTACGAGCTACGAGCTAGAAGCTAGAAGCTAGAAGCTAGAAGCTCAGGGGCCCCGTCTCTTCCGGCTGGCCCGTAAAATGCGTTTAAGGTGAGTCTTATGTCCAGAGTACTTCTTGGCGTCAACATCGATCATATCGCCACTCTTCGCCAAGCCCGTGGCACCCGATACCCCGAGCCGGTGCAGGCTGCATTGGTTGCGGAGCAGGCGGGGGCGGATGGTATTACTGTGCACCTGCGTGAAGACCGCCGGCATATCAACGACCGGGATGTGGAGCTGCTGGCGCAAACACTACAGACCCGTATGAATCTGGAAATGGCGGCCACTGAAGAAATGGTGGGCATTGCCTGCCGGATTAAACCGCCGCATTGCTGTCTGGTACCGGAAAAGCGTGAAGAGCTGACCACCGAAGGTGGACTGGATGTGGCAGGTAACAAGGCCTGGATTGCCCAGTGCTGCCAGCGACTGGGGCAGGCAGGCATTGAAGTGTCCTTGTTTATTGATGCGGATGAAGAACAGATTGCGGCGGCCCGGGAATGCGGCGCCCCGGCAATTGAAATTCATACCGGTGGATACGCCGATGCAGAAACGGTGGACGAACAGCAGCAGGAGCTGGCGCGCATCCGTTCCGGAGTGGCGTTTGCGCTGGAGCAGGGGTTGGTGGTCAATGCTGGCCATGGCCTGCACTATCACAACACCTTGCCGATTGCGGAAATCCCGGGTATCAACGAGCTGAATATTGGCCACAGCATTATCGCCCGGGCGGCGATTACCGGGCTGGATGAAGCCGTGCGCAGCATGCGGGCCTTGATCGACAAGGTTTAGGCCGGACTGGCTGTGCCCGGCCAAGTATGGGCTAACTCAGTGTCATGGCGTCACCCTGGTCTTGCCAGAGCTGTTCCAGAGCGCAGATCTCATCACACAGGGCAGAGACCAGTGGCCCAAGGTGGGTACGGTCGCTGCCGGTCTTCAATGCTTCTTCGAGTTGCCGGGCGCTTTGTTCCAGGCGGGGAGTGCCGCAGTAGCGGGTCGCACCGTGGAGTTTGTGCACCCGCTCCAGCAAGTCGTCGTTATCGTTCCGGTCGAAGGCGGCGGAGATAGCCGGGCGATCTATTTCCAGGCTATCAAGCAACATTTTCAGCATTTCGTCGGCAAGGTGGTCACGCCCCCCGGCGCGGCGACGGGCCAATGCAGGATCAAAGACCTGGTCACTGTTATCGTTGCTGTCAGGGCCATCCGGCAGCTCATCGGAGGTGCTTTCCAGCACCCATTTCTCCAGCGTATGGCGCAGTTGCCCTTCGGTGATCGGTTTACTCAGGTAGTCGTCCAGCCCGCGATCCAGCAGTTCCCGCCGCTCGCTTTCCAGCGCGTGGGCGGTTAGCGCGACAATGGGCGTATGGGTGCCATCCGGTTCGCTGTCGCGCATATGCTGGGTGGTTTCCTTGCCATCCATGCCGGGCATCTGGATGTCCATGAAGACCAGATCGAATGGCTGTTTGCGGAAGGCGTCAAGAGCGCGTTGACCGCTGTCGCAGGCGGTGACAGTGACCCCGAGTTCCTCCAGGAAGACCCGGGCCAGTTTCAGGTTGCCTGGGTGGTCGTCCACAAGCAGAACAGAAACCGGGCGCGGGAACGGCTGTGTGGCTGGTTGGCGACGGGGGGCGGTTGTGTCCTGGCCGCTTAATGCCAGCAGGGCGCTATGCAAGCGTTGGCGGGTAGCGGGCTTGCCTTGAACCTGGCAATGGGGGTAGTCCTCCAACCAGCGGGAAACATTTTCCGGGTTGTTGCACAGCACCAGCAGCGGAGTGCCAAGGGCGGCAAGGTCATCAAGAAGCTGTTGCAGGTCGATGCCCGGGGCCCGGCCGGGCAGGCCGATCACCAGAAAATCACTGTGCGACAGCCCCCCTTGATCCAGTGCCTCCATGAGATCGTTGAGGCTGTGCTGTTCATGGATGCGAAGCTGCAAATGGCTGAGCATGTGGTACAGGCCCAGCCGGCCGTATTCATCGCTTTCAATCAAGGTGACTGTGCGGCCTACCAGGGCATGGGGCTGTTGCAGGGCCGGCTGTTTAGGGTTTCGCTCGGTGCGCAGGGTGAACCAGAAGGTGGAGCCACGGCCCTCGCTGCTGTCGATACCAATCTCGCCGCCCATGCCTTCCACCAGGCGCTTGCTGATGGCGAGCCCCAGCCCGGTTCCGCCTTCCTGCCGGCGGGCACTCTGGTCGGCCTGGGTGAAGGCACTGAACAGGTCTTTCTGGGCTTCCGGATTCAAGCCCGGGCCGGTATCGGTGACGGTAATCTTGATGATCGCTTCTGCGCCCCGGTCTTCCTCCAGCATGGCACGCACTACCACGGAGCCCTGGTCGGTAAATTTGATGGCATTGCTGACCAAATTGGTCAGCACCTGGCGAATGCGCAGTGGGTCGCCCAACAACGCCACCGGGACATCGGAGTAGATAATGGCTGCCTGTTCCAGGTTTCGCTCCTGCGCCATGGGGGCAAGCAGGGTCTGCACGTCTTCGATCAGGTCATGGAGGTTGAGAGGGGTGTGATCCAGGGACAGTTTGCCTGCTTCGATTTTGGAGAAATCGAGCACGTCGTTGATGATTGCCAGCAGGGACTCTGCGCTCTTGTGAATAGTAGAGAGGTAATCCTCCTGGCGCGGGCTCAGGGGAGAGCGGTCCAACAGTTTGGTGAAGCCGAGAATGCCATTGAGCGGGGTGCGAATCTCATGGCTCATATTAGCCAGAAACTCGGATTTGATGTGGCTGGCTTTAAGGGCTTCCTTGCGTGCCATGTCCAGTTCGATGTTCTGGATCTCGATGGTTTCCAGAGTCTCGCGCAGATCCTGGGTGGCCTGATCCACGTTCTGCTGCAGCTCGGTCTGGGCGTCGGCCAGTGCCGCGACCATTTGCCGCAGGGCGGTTTCCAATTCTGATAGCTCACCTTTGGCCTGGGTGTGAATGGCCATGCTGAGATCGCCATCGCGGATGCGCTGAACCGCACTGACCATGTCGCTGATGGGTTGAGTCAGCTGGCGCGAAAAGCGCAGGGCGGGAATCATGGCGATCATGATCAGTGCCAGCATGACCAGAAACAGCGTGAGCAGGTTTTCCAGTGTGGAAAGGTATTGCCCTTGTTGGGAAAACTCCACGGTGAGTTGGGCGGGCAGCACCCCGCTGAGATCCCGATCCAGTTGCCAGCTGGTATCGGTGGTGACCCGGCCCTGTGCATCGGGTGGCGCGCCGTCAGGGGCGGGGCGTAGCCGTGGCCCGGCGTGCAGGGTTGGTCTGCCATCGTTGAATACCAGGCTGGCGGCGCGGACGTCCTGCTCCTCCAGTAACTGGCGTAACAGTTTCTGCTGTTTGCCCCGGCTGTCATGAGGCAGGGTTTCCAGTTGCGCGGCATAACTATCGGTGACCAGTTGCTGACGTTGCGCATTGGTCTCGCGGACATCCACAATCCGGTTGACCATGGAATAGCCACCAATGACCAGCGCCGCCAACAGGGCGGGCAGGGCGGCCATGAACATCAGGCGTGAGCGAAGGCTTTGGTTGACCATGAATCCCCGATTGCTGTTGTTTTCCCCATTATGCCTGAAGAGCCGCAACATGCAGCAGGCCTTAGACTTCATGCCATAGCGCAGGTGTAGATTGTGACTTCTTAAGCGGCGCAGCGCCCTTGGCCTGGGGTGGCTACGTCGTCCACCGCGTTGTTGCGTGGGGCATGCAGCGTGCTGCTATTTTTTAGGTACAATACGCGCCATGAATCATAAAACCATTGAACAGACCGTGGGTAATACGCCCCTTGTGCGTCTGCAGCGCATGCCAGGCAAGACCAGCAATACCATTCTGGTCAAGCTGGAGGGCAATAACCCGGCCGGCTCGGTAAAAGATCGCCCGGCATTGAACATGATCCTCAAGGCCGAGCAGCGCGGGCAGATACAGCCCGGTGATACCCTGATTGAAGCCACCAGTGGCAATACGGGCATCGCGCTGGCCATGGCCGCTGCCATGCGCGGTTACCGCATGAAGTTGATCATGCCCGCCAACCAGAGCCAGGAACGCCGTGATGCCATGGCCGCCTATGGCGCCGAGCTGATTTCGGTGAGCAAGGAAGAGGGCATGGAAGGTGCCCGCGACCTGGCCCAGGCCATGCAGGCCCGTGGCGAGGGCACGGTGCTGGATCAGTTCGCCAACCCGGATAACCCGCTGGCCCATTATGAAAGTACTGGCCCGGAAATCTGGCGCGATACGGATGGGGGCGTTACCCATTTCGTTAGTTCCATGGGCACCACCGGCACGATCATGGGGTGCAGCATGTATCTGAAGGAGCAGAACCCGGCTATCCAGATTGTCGGCCTGCAGCCCACCGACGGTGCCTCCATTCCCGGCATTCGTCGCTGGCCGAAGGAATACCTGCCCTCCATCTATGATGATGCCCGTGTAGACCGTGTCATGGATATGGATCAGGACCTGGCCGAGCGCACCATGCGCAGGTTGGCCCGCGAAGAAGGCATCAGCTGCGGTGTATCATCCGGCGGGGCCGTGGCTGGGGCGCTACGGTTGAGTGACGAGCTGGAAAATGCCGTGATCGTGGCGATTATCTGCGATCGGGGCGACCGCTATCTGTCTACCGGTGTGTTTAATGCCGTTGACAGTTGATAGTGGACAATTGACAGCGAAAACAGGGAGAGCATGTGAACGTATTGGTCTTTGATATCGAAACCATCCCCGATCTGGATGGCGGGCGCCGTATCTACGATCTGGATGGGCTTAGCGACAAGGACACTGCCAGCGCCTTGCTCAACCTGCGCCGTCAGGAGAATGGTACCGAGTTTCTGCGCCTGCACCTGCATCGTATTGTCGCCATTTCCGTGGTGCTACGTTCTGCGCAAGGGGTGAAAGTGTGGTCCCTGGGCGATGAGAACAGCACAGAGAAAGAGCTGATCGAGCGCTTCTACGATGGCATCGATCGCTTTACCCCGAACCTGGTGAGCTGGAACGGCGGCGGTTTCGATTTGCCGGTGCTGCACTATCGCGCGCTAAAGCATGGTGTGCCTGCCCACCGTTATTGGGAAACCGGCAATGAAGACTCCAGCTTCAAATGGAACAACTACCTGAGTCGCTACCATCAGCGTCACCTGGACCTGATGGACGTGCTGGCCATGTATAACGGCCGCGCCAATGCGCCGCTGGACCAGATCGCCACGCTGCTGGGCTTTCCCGGCAAGATGGGAATGAGCGGCGGCAAGGTCTTCGACGCTTTCCAGGATGGTGATCTCAAGGGGATTCGTGACTACTGCGAAACCGACGTGCTCAACACCTGGCTGGTGTATCTGCGTTTTCAGCTGATGCGTGGTGAGCTGGATGCCACCGGTTACGATCAGGAGCTGGCCTTGCTGCAGGACTACCTGAAAGGAGAAGGGCATCCGCACTTCCTGGCGTTCCTGGAGACCTGGCAGAAAGCATCGGCAAGCTGAGCCGATCCCGCAAGAGTGTCACAAATCTGACGCCAGCGGCCTGAAACGCTACAATCCGCACCACGTTGGCAGCCTGCGCCGCATGGCTGCCCATTCCCGGATTTACCCCCAGAGTATTGAGATCCTCCATGGCACGACGTCGCAAGCAGTTACCGGAAACCCCGGAGCCCGCCAGCATTGAAACCCTGAGCCACGATGGCCGGGGCATCGCCCGCCGCGATGGCAAGACGACCTTCATTGATAATGCACTGCCCGGTGAAGAGGTGATGTTCAAATTCACCTACATGCGCCGCAAGTTCGATGAAGGCAAAGCCGTGGAAATCGTGACCGCTTCCCCGGACCGGGTCACCCCGCCGTGCGAGCACAGCGCCCTGTGCGGTGGCTGCAGCCTGCAGCATATGAGCCCGGAGGTGCAGGTAGCGCGCAAGGAAGCGGTATTGCGCGAGCAGCTGCAGCATTTTGGTGGCCTGGAACCGGAGGAGTGGCTGGCGCCGCTGACCGGCCCGGTGACCGGGTACCGCAGCAAGGCCCGCCTGGGCGTGAAGTATGTGGAAGCCAAAGGCGAAACCCTGGTGGGCTTCCGGGAAAAGCGCAACAGTTTCATTGCCCAGCTACGCACTTGTGAAGTGCTGATCCCGGACGTGGGGCACCGCCTTTCTGAGCTGCGTACCCTGATGCATGGTCTGGAAAGCCGCAGCCGTATCCCGCAGATTGAACTGGCCGCCGGCGATGACGATGTGGCCCTGATTATCCGTCATCTGGATCCCTTGCCTGAGGCAGATCAACAGGCCCTGCTGGGCTTCTGCCAGAATCTGGGGTGGCACTGTTACCTGCAACCGGGTAACGAAAGTACCGTGCACCGTATCTGGCCAGAAGGTGGTGAGCAGCGCCTGTACTACAAACACCCGTCTGCAGGGGTTGAGCTGGCCTTCCATCCTACGGATTTCACCCAGGTAAACGCAGAAATTAACCGCAAAATGGTGCCGTTGGCACTGGACTTGCTGGACATCTCACCGGAGCACACGGTGCTGGACCTGTTCTGCGGCCTCGGGAATTTCACCATTCCTGCCGCCAAACGTGCCGGCAAGGTGGTGGGGGTGGAAGTCAGCCAGGCCATGGTGGAGCGTGGTTACGAGAATGCCCGCCGCAATGGCTTGGAAAACCTGGAGTTTCACGCCTGGGATCTCAGTCAGGACATTAGCGGCCAGGCGTGGGCCAGAGAGGCGTATGATCGTATCCTGATTGACCCGCCGCGCACCGGCGCACTGGAGATGGTGAAGCTGATGCCCCGGCTTGGTGCGTCAAAGATTGTTTATGTGTCATGCAACCCCGCCACATTGGCCCGTGATGCCGGGGAACTGATGGCGCTGGGCTACCGTCTTAAAGCGGCAGGAGTGATGGACATGTTCCCTCACACCACCCACGTTGAGTCCATCGCTGTATTCGAAAAAGCGAAGAAGAAGTAGCAGGTTCTGCCATGGTAACGGTACGGCGACAGCCCTCAGAAGGTTCCATCGTTCACTGGCGTGACTGGATCACGCAGTTGGAAAACCGCGCGCCTGTCCGCGACCGTGCCTTGCTGGAACAGGCCTGCGAACGCGCCGAGCAATGCCAGCTGGCTGGTGAGGCCGCAGGCCGGGTATGGCCTTACGGCAAAGGCTGCCTGGATATCGGCCTGGAAATGGGCGAAGTGCTGGTGGACCTGGGGGCTGACAGTGACATTCTTCCTGCCGCTGTTCTTTACCGGGCGGTGCGCGAAGGGCAGATCACGCTGCTGGACGTGGAGAAGGAATTCGGCCCGGATGTGGCCAACCTGATCGAAGGCGTGCTGCGCATGGCGGCGATCAGTACCTCGCTCAACCCCACCCGCAAGGCAGTGCTGGGCCAGCAGGATGGCCAGCTCGACAACATGCGCAAGATGCTGGTGGCCATGGTCGACGACGTGCGCGTCGCCCTGGTGAAGCTTGCCGAGCGGACGGTAATCATCCGTGCGGTCAAGGAGGCGGACCCGGAGCGCCAGAGCAAGGTGGCCCAGGAGATCTTCGATATTTACGCGCCGCTGGCACACCGGCTGGGTGTTGGTCAGTTGAAGTGGGAGCTGGAGGACTTGTCCTTCCGTTACCTGCAACCGGGTGCCTACAAGAAAATTGCCAAACTGCTGGATGAAAAGCGCCTGGCGCGTGAGCAGTACATCGAAAACGTGCTGGAGCAACTCCGCGGCTACCTGGAAAAGAACGGCATCGATGGCGCTGAAGTGAATGGGCGTGCCAAGCACATTTACAGCATCTGGCGGAAAATGCAGAAAAAACATCTGGACTTCGGCGAAGTCTATGACGTGCGCGCGGTACGTATAATGGTGCCGGAAGTGCGTGACTGTTACGCCGCCCTGGGGGTTGTGCATTCGCTGTGGCAGCACGTGCCCAAGGAATTCGACGATTACATCGCCAGCCCCAAGGGCAATGGTTACCAGAGCCTGCACACGGCTGTGGTCGGCCCGGAACGCAAGATGCTGGAAGTCCAGATTCGTACCTTCGATATGCATGAAGAGGCGGAGCTGGGTGTTTGCGCCCATTGGCGCTACAAAGAAGGCGCCAAGAAAGGCAAGAGCGGCGTTACCGACTACGAGCAGCGTATTACCTGGCTGCGTCAGGTGCTCGAATGGCACGAAGAGCTGGGTGACGATAGCCCGGATGCCATGGTGGACGAGCTGCGCCATGGTCTGGTCAGCGACCGGGTGTATGTTTTCACCCCGGAAGGCCATGTGGTGGACCTGGAATCCGGGGCCACGCCGGTGGATTTCGCCTATCACATCCATACCGAAGTGGGGCACCGCTGTCGGGGCGCCAAGGTGAACGGTCACATTGTGCCGTTGAACTACAGCCTGAATACCGGTGAGCAGGTCACCATTCTCACTACCAAGGAAGGTGGCCCCAGCCGTGACTGGCTGACCCCTTCACTGGGCTACGTGGCGACGTCATCCGCCCGGGCGCGGATCCAGCAATGGTTCAAGCGTCAGGACCGCGATGTGCATATCGTTCAGGGGCGCACCATCCTGGAAAAGGAAATGTCGCGGCTGGCGCTGGAAAAAGTGGATCTGGATGCTCTGGCGCCGCACCTCAACCTGAAAACCGGTGACGACGTATTGGCATCGCTGGGTGCAGGCGACCTGCGTCCGGGGCATGTGGTCAATCAGGTGCAGGCCCTGCAGCCGGACAATAACCAGCAGGAAATGGAGTTTGTCCCGGCCAAACCGAAAGCCTCCACCAGTGGTGATATCACCATCCATGGGGTAGGGAATTTGCTTACCCATATGGCGGGCTGTTGCCAGCCGGTGCCGGGCGATCAAGTCATGGGCTTTATTACCCAGGGGCGGGGCGTTACCGTTCACCGCGCTGACTGCGAAAAACTGCTGGCCATGCAGGGCGATGATCCTAACCGGGTGATCGAAGTGACCTGGGGCGAAGCCGACCGGATTACCTACCCGGTGGATGTGTTCCTGCGCGCCTGGGATCGCCAGGGGTTGCTCAAGGATGTGATTGCCGTGCTGGCCAATGAAAAGGTCAACGTGACCGCCGTGCACACCCAGTCCCACCAGGATGACAACACCGCCACCATGCTGCTCACCCTGGAAATCGCCACCCTGGGGAACCTGGGCAAGGTACTGGCCAAGATGGACCAGCTTAAAGGCGTGCTGGAAGTTCGGCGCTACAAGAAATAGCAAGGGTCTTAGGAAGCAAATCGCATGCTAATATGCATTTGCGCCTATGAATACAGGTAAAAACCGCTACTACAAATTTTCCAAGATCAGTGAGGCCCGA
>NZ_NVWY01000050.1 GCF_002733835.1 Alcanivorax sp. | reverse complement strand
TTGGGTCAGATGCTCCTTTGGTCCCTCCACCCCGGCAAGTCCTGCATGGTTGCAGGAAGAGCATTCAAACATACAAGTTCCCTTCCAGGGGACGAACCGTGCGAAGCACGGAGTCGCCCGCAGGGCGATCAAGGGGGCGAGAAAGCTAACGCTCGAGGCAGGGAACCTTCCCGCCGCCCGGCTGCCTGACTCCTTAAGTCAGCCATCACTATCACGCCATGCCCCGCTATACCGCCATTCCTGTCCGGCTTCCTTCTCTGCTTCTGGTATTAACCAGCCTGGCAGCCTGCAGCCTGGTGCCCCCCGAGCGGCAATCCCCCCGACCTGACATTGCCGAAGCACCGCTGGAACTTCCGCCCCAGCAATCCCTGATCCTCGACAGCCTGCTCGCCCAGAAAGAAGACTGGCAGGGCGTGCCTTACCAATACGGTGGCCTCAGCACGCAAGGCGTGGACTGTTCTGGCTTCGTCTATCTCACCTTCCTCTCGCAGCTGAACATGAAAGTCCCCCGCACCACCTCCGCCCTGATGCAGGAAGGCGAGCCCGTGGCCCGCAACGAACTGGAAGTGGGCGACCTGGTGTTCTTCAAAACCGGACCGGGCAATCGCCACGTGGGAATCTATATGGGTGGGGATGAATTTATGCATGCGTCGGTGAGTAGTGGCGTCATGCAGTCGTCGCTCAACAACCCCTACTGGAGTCAGCGTTATTGGAAGGCCAGGCGGCTGGTAGAGCGGTGATTTTTTCCTGTCCCAGTCAGTCGCGCCGGCGCCTTTAATGTGAAAGGGCAGGAGAGTAGGGGCGGTGAATCTGTTAAGTTAACGGCATTAGATACCGCAGGTGGCCCGCACGCGCGGAGCGTTAGAGCAACCCAAACCAGAACAGCAGGTCAATCATTGAATAGAGAACAACTGAAACAACTCGAAGACGATCTATGGTCAGCCGCCGACAATCTGCGTGCCAACTCCGACCTAAAGGCCTCTGAATACAGCACGCCGGTACTGGGGCTGATCTTCCTCAAGTTTGCCGACATCAATTACCGGCGCCATGAGGAAGCCATTCTCAAGGAATACCAGAAGCTCAAAGGCACTCGCCGGGAAAAGTCGCTGAATGAAATCGCGGTAGCCAAGTGCGGCTTTTACCTGCCGGATCACGCCCGCTACAGCTACCTGCTAAATCTGCCTGAAAACCAGGATATTGCCAAGGCCATTGAAAAAGCGATGGAGGCCATCGAGGAGTACAAGCCCGAGTTGCAGGGCAGCCTGCCCAAGGACGAGTATTACCGGCTGACCCGCACCCAGGAAACCAAACTCCTGCCCTTCGATCTGCTGCGTCAGTTCGACAATATCCCGGACGACGCCACCGGCGATGTCTTCGGGCAAATCTATGAATACTTCCTGGGCAAGTTTGCCCTGTCCGAGGGCCAAGGCGGCGGGGAGTTCTTTACCCCGCGCTCGGTGGTGCGGCTGATGGTGGAAATCATCGAGCCCCACGGCGGCACCGTGTTCGACCCCGCCTGCGGCTCCGGCGGCATGTTTGTGCAATCGGCGCAGTTTATTGAAAAGCACAAAGAAGAGTACGAAGCTCAAGGCGAGGACACCAGCGTGTTTGTCTCCGGGCAGGAGAAAAGCTCGGAAACCGTCAAGCTGGCGCGCATGAACCTGGCCGTCAACGGCCTGCGCGGGCAGATTCTGCAGGGCATCTCCTACTACGACGATCACTTCGGCTCGTTCGGCAACTTTGATTACGTGCTGGCCAACCCGCCGTTCAACGTGGATGAAGTGTCGCTCTCCGGCGTGGAAAAAGACCCGCGCTTTAACACCTACGGCATCCCGCGCAAAAAGACCAAGGCGAAAAAATCCGAACAGGGCAAGGAGACAGTGCCCAACGCCAACTACCTGTGGATCAACCTGTTCGCCACCTCGCTGCGCGAGCCGGACAACAAACACCCCGGTGGAAGAGCTGCGTTGGTCATGGCCAACTCCGCCTCCGATGCGCGCCACTCCGAGGCGGAGATCCGTCAGACGCTGATCGAAAACAATCTCATCTACGGCATGCTCACCCTGCCGTCGAACATGTTCTACACCGTCACCCTGCCTGCCACCCTGTGGTTCTTCGACAAGGGCAAGACGGACGAGCGCATCCTGTTTATCGACGCGCGCAATATCTTTACCCCCATCGACCGCGCCCACCGCGAGTTCTCGGAAGAGCAGATCCAGAACATCGCCATCATCAGCCGCCTGCACAAAGGCCGTAGCGATGAGTTCGTCGCGCTCATCGACCGCTATTTCGAACAGGGCATGGCGCGCCTGGCGGAGAACCAAAAACAGGTTGAGCCGGTGGCCGAGCAGCTATTGGCGGTTTTAGATGATAAGGCCGGCAAACAAGCCGTGGCCAGTCTGGTGGATACCTGGAAGGGCCTGGCGCCCTTGCAAAAAGCCTGGGTCGCCTACCAGAAAAAACACACAGCCAAGGCCACCGCCGACAAAAAGAACCGTGCCCAGCGCGAGCTGCGCGCCACCTTCGACCCCTTCTTCACCGCCCTGCACGACAGTCTTAAACAGATCGACAAGGCCGTGCGCCGGCACGAAAAAGCCCTGGCGGAAGCCGCCAAACAGGCCGGCAAACGCCAGAGCAGTGATCGCGCCACCCGGCAACTGAAAACCGCGCTGGAAGAACTGCACAAGGAAGTCAAAAACGCCGAAAGCTACTTTGGCCATATCCACTGGTTGCAGGAACGCTTCCCCGAGGCTGAATACGAGGATGTTACTGGCCTGTGCAAGCTGGCCGGTCTGGAGGAAGTGAAAGAGCAGGATTATTCGCTGAATCCGGGACGTTATGTGGGGGTGGTGATTGAGGAGGATGGAAAAACCGAAGAGGAGTTTTTTGATGACCTTATCTCATTACAAAATGAGCTTGCTTCGTTAGGAAATTTGGCTTCTGAACTTGACGCTACCATTGCCAAAAATACAAAAGTCATGGTTGGTGAATGATGGAACATTGGCAGTCAATGATTTTGCGCGATCTTCTAAGGGTTGAGCACGGTTTTGCCTTTAAGGGAGAGTATTTTGCCGATTCCGGGCACTACGTTGTTTTGACTCCGGGAAATTTTTATGAGGAGGGTGGTTTCAAGCTTAGGCCTGGAAAAGATAGATTCTATTTAGGCGAGATACCGGAACGATACATTCTGTCTAAAGGCTCGATGATCGTCGCCATGACAGAGCAAGCAGAGGGATTATTAGGTAGCCCTGCAATAATGCCAGAGTCCGACCGTTATCTGCATAATCAACGGCTCGGCCTTGTGCGACCAATTGAGAGGTGGGCCGATCTTCGGTTTCTATACTACCTTTTTAATACTAATGTTGTTCGCGAGCAGATTCGGAATAGTTCATCGGGTGCAAAAGTTCGTCACACATCTCCGGAGAGAATTTACGGCACAAAAGTTTTAGTTCCTGGCATCGCCATCCAACGCAAAATCGCCGCCATTCTGACGGCCTACGACGATCTGATTGAAGTCAACAAGCGCCGCATTGCGCTGCTGGAAAAAATGGCCGAGGAACTTTACCGCGAATGGTTTGTGCGCCTGCGCTTTCCCGGTTATCAGAAAACCCGTTTTGTAAAAGGTGTGCCGGAGGGGTGGCCTTTCGATGTGGGCAGAGCGTTCTTCGATCATGTAAAAGGAAAGTCGTATGCCTCACATGAGATTTCGGATGAAGATGGAACCTGCTTTTTCATTACACTAAAGTCCTTTCACCGTCGAGGCGGCTACCGAAAGGAAGGGCTTAAATATTTTTCCGGTTCTTATAAAGACGGTCAGAGTGTAGAGGCGGGTGATGTGGTTATGGCTGTGACTGATATGACACAAGACCGGGCTGTGGTAGGTGAAGTTGCCCGCATACCGAAGCTGCATGGAAAAAAATCAGTTATTTCACTCGACGTTATTCGGCTGATGCCTAAAAACATGTCAACGACATTTCTTTACTCATATATGCGATATTCTGGGTTTGCGAACTACATTAAGGAATACGCTAATGGCGCAAATGTACTCCATTTGAAGCCCGACCTAATAGGAAAACAAAGATTACTTTTCCCTCCCGCTGAGCTACGGGACCAATTTTCCAGCCTCGTAGAGCCTTTCTATCAGGAAATAGATGCATTGGAAGAAGCGAATGGAGTGCTCACAAAAACCCGCGACCTCCTCCTCCCTCGCCTCATCTCCGGCAAGCTCTCTGTGGAAGACCTGGATATCCAGTTCCCGCCCAGCATGCAGGAAACTACGGCTGAGCAGGAATCTCTGCTGGAGGCCCGCCGTGCCTGAAGCCGTAGCCGATAACAGCCCGGAACACCGGCAGGCCCCGGTGACTGTTCAAAACAACGGATATCTGAGAAGATGCCTTACAACCTGCTCAAAATAGCCAAATATTGAGCAGGTTTGCCGCTAGCCGCAGGAATCCATGCCATGGTGCTGACTATCCGCGAACACTTTCCGCCCCGGCAGCCGCTGGAAACCCCGGCGGTGCTGCGGGCGTTGGTGGCGGCGCATCGGCATCTGGCGGAGCTGAAGGGGGTGGCGCGCAGCATCCCCAACGAACGGCTGCTGGTGTCCACCCTGTCCCTGCAAGAGGCGCAAAGCAGCTCGGAAATCGAGAACATCATTACTACCCAGGACGCGCTGTACCGCTATCAGGTGCAGCCCGGCTCGGTGGACCCGGCCAGCAAGGAGGTGGCCTGGTATGCCCAGAGCCTGGAGGTGGGGTTTCAGGCGGTGCGTGCCTCCGGGCTGTTGCGCCTGAGTACCATCCTTGAGGTGCAGGCCACGCTGGAGGGCAACGACGCCGGCTTGCGCCGCACGCCCGGCACGGTGCTAAAAAACGAGCGCACTGGCGAGGTGGTGTATCAGCCGCCCTCGCCGGAGCATCTGCCCGCCCTGATGGACGAGCTGGTGAGCTGGATTCATGCCGACGAGGGCGAGGGTCTGGACCCGCTGGTGCGCATGGCCGTGATGCACCACCAGTTCGAGACCATCCACCCCTTCTATGACGGCAATGGCCGCACCGGGCGCATTCTCAATATCCTGTTTCTAGTGCGCGCCGGCCTGCTGGATTCGCCCATCCTCTACCTGAGCCGCTACATCAGCCAGACCAAGGCGAACTACTACGCCGAGCTGCAAAAGGTGCGCGACAGCGGCGACTGGGAAGGCTGGCTGCTCTATATGCTGCGCGGCGTGGCGGTAACGGCCCGCCACACCACCGCGCTGGTGGAGCAAATCGCCCGCTTGCTGCAAAAGCAAAAGCACGATATTCGGGCTCACTACCGCTTTTACAGCCAGGACCTGATCAACAATATTTTTTACCACCCTTACACCAAGGTAGCCTTTGTCGAATACGACCTGGGCGTATCGCGCGCTACCGCCAACCGATACCTGGATGAACTGGCCAAAGGCGGTATTCTCGACAAACATCGGCTGGGGCGCGAAAACTACTACATCAATCGTGAGCTGGTGCAGCTGTTGTTCAATCTGCCGCCCCTGGATATGCCACCTTTGAAGAATCAGGGAGCGCTCTAGCCTATGCCGAACTTCCTGTCTGAAGACAACATCGAACAGGCCATGGTGCAGCGTTTGCAGCACCTGTATGGCTACGATGTGCTGGATTGCTACACCGCCGATGCGGCCCACCTGAATGACGGCTCCGGGCGCGCGGACAAGCGCGAGGTGATTTTGCGCGATCGCCTGAAGACCGCGGCCGTGCGCCTGAACCCGGAGATTCCCGAGAGCGCCATCGACGATGCGCTGGACCAGGTCTGCGACCAACGCCAGGCCATGGCAACTATCGTCGCCAACCGCGAGCTGGACAGCCTGATTCGGGACGGTGTGCGGGTGGAGTTCAAAGACAGTGATGGGCGCAACCGCAAAGAGCGGGTCAAGCTGATTGACTTTGAGGCGCCCGAGAACAACCACTTTCTCGCGGTGACCCAGTTGTGGATTCAAAGCACCGGCGCGGCGGCCAAGGCGGGCTATCGGCGGCCGGATGTTCTGCTGTATATCAACGGCCTGCCGCTGGTGTTTATCGAGCTGAAGAACTCCAACGTCAAGCTGCGTAGTGCCTACGATGACAATCTGACCAATTACAAGGCCGATATTCCCCAGTTGTTCCTCACCAATGTGTTTTGTGTGTTCAGCAACGGCCTGGAAACACGCCTGGGCAGCCTGAGCGCCGAGTGGGAACACTTTTTCCATTGGCTGCGCCCGGAAGACGAGAAAGAAAAAATACGCCGCGACCAGATTCGCGAGCAGGGCACCAGTGCCGAGCGCTTTCTGCAGGGCCTGTGTGCCAAAGAAAAGCTGCTGGACTATGTGGAAAACTTTGTGATTTACCACAAGGACACGCAGAAAATCATTGCCCAGAACCACCAGTTTATCGGCGTAAACAAAGGGTTCGACAAGTTTCTGCGCCGGGAGGAGTTCGGTGGCAAGCTCGGGGTGTTCTGGCACACCCAAGGGTCGGGCAAGAGTTTTTCCATGATTTTCTATGCCCGCAAGATCATCCGCAAGGTGCCGGGCAATTACAGTTTTGTGGTAGTCACTGACCGGGACGATCTGGACCGGCAGATTTACCGCAACTTTCTCAACACCGAAACCGTCAAAAAGGCGGATGCCGCCCAGCCGAAAAACAGTGAACAACTGCGTACCTTTCTCGGCCAGAACAAGAAACTGGTGTTTACCCTGATCCAGAAGTTCCGCTGGCCCAAGGGCAAGCGTTACCCGCTGTTGTCGGATCGCGATGACATCATCGTGATTGTCGATGAGGCCCACCGCACCCAGTACAAAACGCTGGCGGAGAACATGCGTGCCGGCCTGCCCAACGCCCAGTACCTGGCTTTTACCGGCACGCCGCTGCTGGGGCGCGAGCGCAAGACCAATGACTGGTTTGGTGATTATGTCTCGGAATACAACTTCAGCCAGTCCATGGACGATGGCGCCACCGTGCCGCTGTTCTACAAAAAGCGCGTACCGGAGGTGCTGAACCAGAACGAGGACCTGAGCGACGAGTTCTACGAGATTCTGGAAGATGAAAACCTTGACGAGGCACAGCAGGAAAAGCTGGAGCGCCGCTTCGCCACGGAACTGCAAGTCATTAAACGCGACGATCGGCTGGAGACCATCGCCCGGGACCTGGTTTACCACTTCCCACGCCGGGGCTATCTGGGTAAAGGCATGGTGATTGCGGTAGACAAGTTCACTGCGGTGAAAATGTACGACAAGGTGCAGCGCTTGTGGAAAGCCGAGATCAAAGCGTTGCGCGGCGAAATCAAAAAGGCCAGTAACGAACGGCATAAAGCGCGTTTGCAAAAGCAACTGGAGTGGATGCGCAAGGTGGAGATGGCGGTGGTCGTCAGCGCCGAAAACGGCGAAGAAGAAAAGTTCGACGCCCACAATCTCGACATCCGCCCGCACCGCAAACGCATGGATCAACTGGATGCCCATGGCCACGATCTGGAATACAACTACAAGGACCCGGAACATCCCCTGCAACTGGTGTTCGTCTGCGCCATGTGGCTGACCGGCTTTGATGCGCCCACCGTATCCACGCTTTACCTCGACAAGCCCCAGAAAGACCACACCCTGATGCAGACCATCGCCCGCGCCAACCGGGTGAGCTCGCACCGCATCAATGGCGTGGAAAAAACGAACGGCGAAATCGTCGACTATTACGGCGTGATCGGTCGCTTGAGGAAGGCCATCAAGGACTATGGGCAAGGTGGCGACGGAGGGGATGAGCCGCCGGTCAAGGATAAGGATGAGCTGTTTACTTTGTTGGCAGACGCCATTGAGCAGGCACGCGTCTTTTGTGCAGAGCGCGATATTGTTATCGACGAGGCCTTGGCTTCCGACGATGTATTCAAGAAAGTGGGCCTGTTTGAGGCGTGGGCAGACACTCTGCTTGCTAAAGATGAATGGCGAAAATCCTTTAACGTATTCGAGAACACCATTACGGCGCTTTATGAGGCCTGCAAGCCAGAGATTCTGGGTGATCCTGTTGTTCGCAAAGTGGCCCTGTTTCAGTACCTGCGTGGTGTTCTGGATAGCATTATCGAACAGCAGGATATTGATTCCGCCACCCGGAAAATCAACGAATTGCTTGATGAAAGCCTGATTGTCGATGACAAGAAGTTCGTCGAGGTCAAAGAGAATCCAGCCGATTGGCAAATTACACAAAAAGGCAAGACCTGGGATCTGAGCAAAGTGGACTTTGACAAGCTCAAAGCGGATTTCAAGCAGGCCCAGTACAAGAACATCGAAATCGCCGACTTGCGATCATTTTTGGAAAAGAAACTGCAGGACATGCTCAATCAAAATCGCACCCGCCGCGATTTTGCCGAGCGCCTGCAGGAAATCATCGATAACTACAACGCGGGCAGTAGCTCGGCGGATGAGTCCTACGCCCAGCTTCTGGAAGAGATGGCGGCCTTGAAGGAAGAGGAAGATCGCCATATCCGTAAAGGGCTAACCGAAGATGAGCTGGAAATATACGACTTGCTCTGTAAAGACAATATGACCCAGGCCGAGGAAAAGAAGGTGCGCCTGGCAGCCAAAGCGTTGCTTAAGCGCCTTACCGAGGAAAAGCCCAAAGTGCTGGTGCAGGACTGGTACAAGGACATGCAAACCAGGCTTGCCGTGCGCGATGAGGTGGGGGCCGTGTTGGATGACTATCTTCCCGAGGACGGCTACGACAAGGACTTATTCATACAGAAGCGTGATATGGTTTTCGAGCTAACGCTCGACCTGGCTATTAATCACCAAAGGTGGGCGGCCTAGCACCCAGAGTCGCCTGGCAACATGCTGCTATGGGGCAATTTTATGATGTTGCGAACCTTCCTGATCGGGGCACTGGTCAGGTCTCCCATATCCCAAAGCGTGTGGCGATCAGCTCTCCGATAGCTGTATCAACGCCCGGCTGAGATTGTCCCGCGCCGACACTTCCAGTCGCTCCCTCAGCTCAGCCGTGTGGTAAATCACCCCCTGATCCAGAAAACTCCGCAACACCGCACTCCGCCCTTTCCGAAACGCCGCCTCCGGCACAAAGTCATATTCCTTTCGAATCCACCCTTCATACCGGTCATACAACTCAACATCAGCCCCAAGAATACTCAGGTCGATATCCTGCAGCAGTGCCATGTCCGGGTCCGTGGGAGGGTGCGGATGGATGGTGGCCAGGATGAGTTCGTGCACTCGGGCACGTTGCGCGTCGGTAAGCATGCTGTCGGCAAAGTGCTGGGCAAACCAGTCTGCGCTGCGGGCTTCGTTATCGGCGGCGCGGGGATCGTAAATCACATCGTGGGCCCACAGGGCCAGTTCCAGGCAAAGGGGATCTGCGGCGAGATGGCGATAGTGGTCTAGCCATCCCAGGCAGGCGGCGATGTGGTCCAGGGTGTGATAGTGGCGGCGGGGCTCGTTGTAGTGGGTGGCCAGTTGTTGCCAGGTGGGCTCCGGGTCAGGCAGTAGCGGGGCGACGACGGTGTGCCATCGTTGTTGCAGGGCTGACGCGGTGGTCATCCCGCTTCCTCTAACGGCTTGCCGTCTTCATCCACAAAACGCACATCCCGCACGGTGAGGGTTTGGCCCTGCTGGTTCTGGACTGCCACCGGTGCCAGCGGCTTGCCGGTCTGGCGGTCCACCAGTTGCATGGTGTCCTTTTCGCCGTTCCAGCGTTCGCTCCACTGGCGCAGTGCGGTGACCACGGTAAACAGGTCGCGGCCCTTGTCGGTGAGGCGGTATTCGTAGCGCTTGCCGTGCTCGCCCACGTCCACGCGCACCATTACGCCGTTATCCACCAGCCGTGACAGGCGGTTGCAGAGGATGTTCTTGGCTATGCCCAGGCTGTGCTGGAAATCCACAAAGCGGCGGGTGCCCAGCATCGCCTGCTTGACCACCAGCAGGGACCACCAGTCACCGACCTCATTGAGGGCGCAGGCCACCGAGCAGCCCATGTCGTCGAAGCGTTTACGTGTCATGGCGGCAGTATAGATCAGAATGGTTGCATTAAGAAACCAAATAAGGTTTTATTACGCAACCAAATTGAATTGACCGCCCGTGAGGGCGGATGCGCTGATTCTGTTGGTTATTGAGCGAGTGCTTCTGAGAGCGCTGCTGAAAGGGCCATTGCGAGGGTGGTTGCCATTGCTGGCCCCTTTTTTTGTTACCCCGAATGCTCAAGCCGAGCCTGTATCTGGCTCGGCCTGGAGAGTGAATAGATAAGACTGATTAGGAGAGCCCCATGAGTAGTTCCCTGGATAGCCTGCTGCGTCCTTTTGAATACAAATCCCTGAAGATGCGTAACCGGGTGGCCATGGCGCCCATGACCCGTACCTTTTCTCCGGGGTATGTGCCTAACGATCAGGTGGTGGGGTATTACCAGCGCCGCGCCGAGGGCGAGGTGGGCCTGATCATCACCGAAGGCACCTTTGTGGGCCACAAGGCCGCCAACGGTTACGAGCGGGTGCCGGCCATTTATGGTGACGAGGCCATGGCGGGCTGGAAGAAGGTGGTGGATGCGGTGCACGCTGCTGGCGGCCAGATTATTCCGCAGCTTTGGCATGTGGGTTCGGTACGCAAGCCGGGTATTGGCCCGGACAAGGATGTGCCCGGGTATTCCCCGTCTGGCCTGTTCAAGCCAGGCAAGGAAAATGGCCATGCCATGACCAAGGACGATATCCAGGACGTGGTGCGCGCCTTTGCCGAGTCTGCCAAGGCGGCCAAAGCCGTCGGTTTTGATGGCGTGGAAATCCACGGTGCCCACGGTTACCTGCTCGATCAGTTCTTCTGGGAAGGCACCAACCAGCGTGATGACGAATACGGTGGTTCCATCGAGAACCGTGCCCGCATTGGCATCGAAATCGTCAAGGCGGTACGCGAAGCTGTGGGTGAAGACTTTGCCATCGTGCTGCGCTTCTCGCAGTGGAAGCAGCAGGATTACGAAGCGAAGCTGGCCCAGAACCCGGAAGAGCTGGAGCGTTTCCTGATGCCGTTCGTGGACGCAGGTGTGGACGTGTTCCATGCCTCCACCCGTCGCTTCTGGCTGCCGGAATTTGAAGGCTCCGATTTGAACCTGGCGGGCTGGACCAAGAAAATTACCGGCAAGCCGGTGATTTCCGTGGGCAGCGTGGGCCTGGACGGGGACTTCCTCAACAGCCCGGACGGCATGGGCGGCACCGCCAACCCGGCAGGGCTGGAGGAACTGGAGCGCCGCATGGACAACGACGAGTTCGACATGATCGCCGTGGGCCGTGCCCTGCTGCAGGACCCGAACTGGCTGGTGAAGATGCGTGACGGCAAGGAAGACGAGATTGCGCCGTTTACCAAGGCGGCGTTGGGGAGTTTGAGCTGACAGCTACGAGCGACTAGCTGCGAGTAAAAGAACGCGGGTCAGGTTGTCTGGCCCGGAAATGAAAGAGGCCGCGTCCGAAGATTGGGTGCGGCCTCTTTGTTTTCTACGGAGCCACTGTAGGAGTGCCTCTCGAGGCGCGAACCGAGCGACAGCGAGGAAGGGACCATCAGGTACATCACGACTATCTATCTGTGGCACCATCATCGAATGCGGAGGTGGCTTGATCGTCCTTCGGACGATCCCGCGTTTGCACGCGGTTCGCGCCTCGAGAGGCACTCCTACAGCGGCTTTGTAGATGGCGGGGCGAACATTAAGAGGCCGCGCTCGGAATCCGGGCGCGGCCTCTTTGGTTTCAGTTGAGTGACGGTCTCAAACCGCGTTTCAACTTTGAACTTTACACTTTCAGCTCTCTTCGCCCTGATCTTCCAGCGACTGGTTAATCGCCAGCGCCAGCAGGGTGCAGATCACGCCGGATAGCAGGTACACCGTCACCGACATGAGGCCGAACTTGGCGGACAGGCCCAGGGCCACCAGGGGGGCGAAGGCGGCGCCGAACAGCCAGGCGAAGTCGGAGGTGAGGGCGGCGCCGGTGTAGCGGAAACGCGGGGCGAAGTTGGCGGTGACGGTGCCGGAGGCCTGGCCGTAGGAGACGCCCAGCAGGGCAAAGCCGAGCAGGATGAAGGTGTCCTGCATGACTGGGCTGCCGCCCATCAACAGCGGCGTGAGCAGGCTGAAGACGCCGATCATGGCGGCCAGGGCGCCCACGGTGGTGCGCTTGCCGATACGGGCGGCGATCCAGCCGGAGCCGATGGTGGCCATGATGCCCACGAAGCCCCCCAGCACCTGCACGGTGAGCACTTCGGCGGTGGTCTGGCTGCCCTGAAAGGCGATCCAGGAGAGCGGGAAGATGGTCACCACATGGAACAGTGCATAGCTGGCCAGGGCGGCGAAGGAGCCAATGAAAATATTGTGGCCTTCCTCGCGCACCATCTCGCTGGTGCGGATGGGTTCCAGCTCACTTTCCTGCATGGCTTCGGTGTATTCCTCGCCCAATACCAGGCGCAGGCGGGCAAACAGGGCGACCACGTTGATCGCGAACGCCACGAAGAACGGGTAACGCCAACCCCAGCCCAGGAAGTCCGCGGCGCTCAGGCTGTTATAAAGGTACAGGAACAGGGCGCTGGCGATCACAAAGCCCAGCGGTGCGCCCAACTGGCCGATCATGGTGTACCAGCTGCGGCTCTCTTTGGGGGCGTTCAGGGCCAGCAGGGAGGGCAGGCCATCCCAGGAGCCGCCGAACGCGACACCCTGCATGACCCGGAACAGGGCGAGCAGGGCGATGGCGTAGCCGCCCAGTTTTTCATAGCCGGGCAGGAAGGCGATGCCCGCAGTGGCGGTGCCCAGCAGGAACAGCGCGGCGGTTAGCTTGATGCTGCGGCCCCACTGGCGCTGGATCCACATGAACAGGGCGGTGCCGAAGGGGCGCGCCACAAAGGCCAGGGCGAACAGCATGAAGGAGTAGAGCATGCCCTGCAGCTGGCCGGTAAAGGGGAAAAACAGCTGTGGGAAGATCAGTACGGAGGCGATGCCGTATACAAAGAAGTCGAAATACTCGGAGGTACGGCCGATGACCACGCCCACGGCGATTTCGTTGGGGGCCACGGAGGCGTGGCTTTTTTGGCTTGGCATGGAAGCCGGATAGGTCTGCGACATGTTGTGCGCTCTTCACCAGAGTTGTTGTTTGTGCCTTGATTTCCATCAAGTATGGTTAGGACTTTAAGCCTATGGGACAAAATGTCCAATACCGGCTACTCATGCCCTTGGATAGAGTCCCGTTTACTCAAAAGCTAACCAGAAGATTCGCCAATGCAATTATTCAAATACTTGCGTG
Organism: Alcanivorax sp.; assembly: GCF_002733835.1. GTDB lineage: Bacteria > Pseudomonadota > Gammaproteobacteria > Pseudomonadales > Alcanivoracaceae > Alcanivorax. Next base: position 12,224 of record NZ_NVWY01000050.1, on the reverse strand, counting down.
GAGCGTCGTTGACGTTGCTTGTCGCCGCCTTGCTGTCGGGCTGTGACGCAGTCGTGATGTCCCCCTCTGGTGACGTGGCCGTGCAACAGCGGGATTTGCTCGTCTGGGCAACCGTGCTGATGTTGCTGGTCATTGTGCCGGTGATCGTGCTGACGTTGTGGTTTGCCTGGCATTACCGGGAAGGCAACACCAAGGCCAACTACAAGCCCGACTGGACCCATTCCACCGTGCTGGAACTGGTGATCTGGTCTGTGCCGCTGATGATCATCATCGCGCTGGGCGCCATGACCTGGGTAAGCACCCACAAACTGGACCCGTACCGCCCGCTGGACCGCATTGATGCGCAGACCCCGGTGCCGGTGGGCCTGGAGCCGCTCACCGTGGAAGTGGTGGCGCTGGACTGGAAGTGGCTGTTTATCTACCCGGAGCAGGGCATTGCCACCGTCAATGAACTGGCGGCGCCGGTGAATCACCCGATCCGTTTCAAGATCACCGCCTCCACCATGATGAATTCCTTCTTCATTCCGGCCATGGCCGGACAGATCTATGCCATGGCGGGCATGGAAACCAAGCTGCATGGGGTGATCAACGAGCCGGGCGTCTACCAGGGCTTTTCGGCCAACTACAGTGGCGCCGGTTACTCGCAGATGAAGTTTGATTTCCACGGGCTGAGCGAAGAGGACTTCGCCAGCTGGGTCGCCAAGGTGAAGGCCAGTGACGGAAACCTGAGCCGTGATCAATACCTGCAGCTGGAAGAGCCGAGTATCGATGACCCGGTGAGTTATTACGGCCAGGTGGATCCGACTCTCTACAAGGCCATTTTCAACCGCTGCGTGGAACCGGGCCAGACCTGCATGGAAGACATGATGTACCACGGTGGCATGGACAAGCACGCCGGTCACCATGGCGATGCCAAGGCTGAGCATGCGGATCACCAGGACCATGCCGGCCATCAGTCCCATGGAGGCCACCATGAATAATTCTCTCCTGATCGCAAATGCAGTAGGTGCCGCCCATGTTTGAGAACCTGGACCTGACCAAGCTGATCTTTGGTCGCCTCACCTGGGACGCGATTCCCTTCCATGATCCGATCATTCTCGGCACCTTTGCCGTGGTGGCGCTGGGCGGCATTGCGCTGCTCGCCGCCCTGACACGCTACAAGCTGTGGGGTTACCTGTGGAACGAGTGGTTTACCACCATCGACCACAAGAAAATCGGCATCATGTACATCATTCTTGGCCTGGTGATGCTGCTGCGCGGTTTTGCCGATGCCATCATGATGCGTCTGCATCAGGCCATGGCCTTTGGCGACTCCACCGGCTACCTGCCGCCGCACCACTACGACCAGATCTTCACCGCCCACGGCGTGATCATGATCTTCTTCGTGGCCATGCCGCTGGTGACCGGGATCATGAATTACCTGATTCCGCTGCAGATCGGTACCCGCGATGTGGCCTTCCCGTTCCTGAACAACTTCAGCTTCTGGATGACCACCGGTGGTGCTGTCTTGATGATGATGTCCCTGTTTATTGGTGAGTTCGCCAAGACTGGCTGGCTGGCCTACCCGCCGCTATCGGGGATATTGCAGAGTCCCGGGGTGGGGGTGGATTACTACATCTGGGCGTTGCAGATCGCCGGGGTGGGTACGCTGCTGTCCGGGGTGAACCTGCTGGTGACCATCGTCAAGATGCGCGCGCCGGGCATGAGCCTGATGAAGATGCCGGTGTTCACCTGGACCTCCCTGTGCACCAACGTGCTGATCGTAGCCGCCTTCCCGGTGTTGACGGCGGTACTGGCCATGCTGTCCATGGACCGTTACCTGGACACCGCCTTCTTTACCAACGATCTGGGCGGCAACGCCATGATGTACGTGAACCTGATCTGGATCTGGGGGCACCCGGAGGTGTACATCCTGATCCTGCCGGTGTTCGGTATTTTCTCCGAGATCGTGGCCACCTACAGCCGCAAGCCGCTGTTTGGTTACACCTCCATGGTCTACGCTACCGTGGTGATTACCGTGCTGTCATACCTGGTGTGGTTGCATCACTTCTTCACCATGGGCTCCGGGGCCAGCGTGAACTCGTTCTTCGGGATCACCACCATGATTATCTCGATCCCGACAGGGGCGAAGATCTTCAACTGGCTGTTCACCATGTTCCGTGGCCGCATCAAGTTCGATGTGCCCATGCTGTGGACGGTGGGCTTCATGGTCACCTTCGTGATCGGCGGCATGACCGGGGTGTTGCTGGCGGTGCCGCCGGTGGACTTCGTGCTGCATAACAGCCTGTTCCTGATCGCGCACTTCCATAACGTGATCATCGGTGGTGTGTTGTTTGGTCTGTTCGCCGGTATTACCTACTGGTTCCCGAAGGCCACCGGTTACAAGCTGGACGAGTTCTGGGGCAAGATGTCCTTCTGGTTCTGGCTGATCGGTTTCTACTTCGCCTTCATGCCGTTGTACGTGCTTGGCCTGATGGGCGTGACCCGTCGTGTCAGCCACTTCGAGGACCAGTCTTTGCAGATCTGGTTCCAGATCGCTGCCCTGGGGGCGTTCCTGATCGCCATTGGTATCGCCGCCTTTATCATCCAGTTGGTGGTGAGCTTCCTGCGTCGCGAGAGCCTGCAGGATGAAACCGGTGATCCGTGGGATGGCCGTACCCTGGAGTGGTCTACCTCGTCGCCGCCGCCGCCGTACAATTTCGCGTTTACGCCGCGTGTGCACGATCTGGATGCCTGGTGGCAGATGAAGCAGCACGGCTTCCAGCGCCCTGAATCCGGCTTTATCCCGATTCACATGCCCAAGGGCACCTGGGCGGGCATCGTGCTCTCGGGCATCAGTGTGGTGGTCGGCTTTGCCCTGATCTGGCACATGTGGCTGCTGGCCGGTGTGTCCTTCGTGGCGCTGATCGGCACGGCGATTTACCACACCTTCAACTACGACCGTGATTACTACATCCCGGCGGAAGAAGTAGAACGGATTGAAGCAGAACGTACACGGGTGCTTGCCAATGTCTGAAAATACTATGACTGCTGACGTGAACAGCACGCAGGACGGCCAGCTGGAGTTTCTGGTGAAGGGGGATCATCACCCCCAGAACGGCACCCTGCTGGGTTTCTGGATCTACCTGATGAGCGACTGCCTGATCTTCGCTGCCCTGTTTGCCACCTATGGTGTGCTCGGGCGCAGCTATGCAGGCGGCCCCACCGGTATGGAGCTGTTCGATCTGAGCCTGATCGCCATCAACACCTCGTTGTTGCTGGTGTCGTCCATCACCTATGGCTTCGCCATGCTGCAGATGCAGGCCAACAAGGTGAAGGGCACCATGTTCTGGCTGGCCGTTACCGGCATGCTGGGCCTGGGCTTTTTGAGCCTGGAATTGTATGAATTCCATCACCTGATCCACGTGGGCGCCGGGCCGCAAACCAGTGGCTTCTGGACGGCCTTCTTCGCGCTTGTCGGCACCCACGGTTTGCACGTGTTCTTCGGCATCGTGTGGCTGGTGACCCTGCTGTTCCAGCTGAAAAAACACGGTCTGATTCCGGAAAACAAGCGCCGGGTGTTCTGCCTGTCCATGTTCTGGCACTTCCTGGACGTGGTCTGGGTTGGCGTGTTCACTTACGTTTATCTGATGGGAGTGCTGCCATGAGCGAGCATACACACGATCATGATCATCACGATGCGGACATTCCCCATGTTTCCCTGAAGGAATATGCCACCGGATTTGTGTTGGCGGTGATCCTTACCGTGATTCCGTTCTGGCTGGTGATGGGCGATGTGCTGGAAAGCTCCACCACCACTGTGATGGTGATTCTGGGCTTTGCGCTGGTGCAGATTGTGGTGCACATGGTGTTCTTCCTGCACATGAACTTCCATTCGGAAGGGGGCTGGAACATGCTGGCGCTGATTTTCACGTTGATTCTGGTCTTCATCACCCTCGCCGGTTCACTGTGGGTAATGCATAACCTGAACGTGAACATGATGCCGGGGATGATGGAGGGGGCGTCTCTGCATGCCCCCTTGCATGCTCAGTCATGCTGACCCGAGGGCGCGGCCTGAAGCGCGCATCTGCTGCGCCTTGTCTCTAGGAAAGGGGACCACCCTGACCGTCGAGACAAGACACAACAGCTGCACACTTCCGACCACGCTGAGCAAGCAAGGGGGCATGCAGAAACGCCCCGGTCGCAACACATAGCACACACTCATGCGTAGGGCAGAGATCGGCGTTGCCGGTCTCCGCCTTTCCCTCCCCGCCACGTTTGAAGAGGCATGACCATGGCTCGTCGGCGTATTTTCACTTTCCTGTTTCTGCTGTTGACCGCAGTCGCTTTCGTCGGTTTTGTGGCGTTGGGTGTCTGGCAGGTGAAGCGGCTGGCCTGGAAGGAAGACCTGATTGCCCGGGTGGATGCCCGGGTGCATGCCGAAGCGGTGATCGCTCCGTCGCAAAATAATTGGCCCTCTGTCAGTGAAGACACCCATGAGTACCTCCATGTCAGTGTGAGCGGCCAGTATCGGCCCGGGGCCGTTGCGCTGGTTTCTGCGGCGACGCAAGCGGGGCAGGGCTATTGGGTGATGGCACCGTTGCAACGGGCCGACGGCAGCTGGGTCTATGTGAACCAGGGGTTTGTGCCCCAGGAGAAACGGGGGGCGGCCCAGTCGGGTGAATATACGCCGGCTGAGCCGGTCACCGTCACCGGGTTGCTGCGTCTCAGTCATCCCGGCGGCGGTGTGCTGCGGGACAATGTGCCCGCCGAGAATCGCTGGTATTCACGGGATGTGCAGGCCATGGCAGAGCACCAGGGGTTGTCGCCGGTGGCGCCGTATTTCGTGGATGCGCAAGCCGCAGACAGCGAACTGCCGGTGGGCGGGCTTACCGTCATTCAGTTCCGCAATAATCATCGCGTTTACGCCATCACCTGGTTTGCCCTGGCCTTCGGCATGCTGCTGGCGGCCTGGCTGGTGCTGCGGGATTCACGCCGAACGCGTTAGTGTAGGTCGCCGCTGATTGTGTGACTTATGTCGAGTGCATTTTTTCACCAATCAAGGCGCTTTTCTGCAGGCCCTTTCTACCTACCTACAGGAATAGAGGGGGTCTACGTCAAAGAAAAGCAACACTGAGTGGCGGAAAAAGGCGCCGTCATAAGTTGCATTATTAGTGGCGACCTACACTAAACTGGGGTTATGGAAACCATGTCGTCGTCCTCACCCTCCAAGACTTCTCTGTCGGGTTCGCTGTTTTCTGCGCTGCGCCGCAGTAGCGATGACCTGACTGGCCGCAAGAACCTGCAGTTGCTGATTCAGCTTCGCTGGATTGCCATGGTCGGCCAGTTCGCCACTATTCTGGTGGTTAACTACGGCTTCGGAATCAAGCTGCCCGTGTCACAAATGCTGGTGGTGCTGTTTGGTCTGTTGTTGCTCAATGCGGTCAGCGTGTTGCGCCTGAGACTGCCGAAGCCGATTGGTAATACCGAGCTGTTCCTGTCCCTGCTGATCGATGTGGCAACGCTGACCATGCTGCTGGCGCTCAGTGGCGGGGCGTCGAACCCGTTCGTGTTCCTGTACCTGTTGCAGGTGATTCTGGGGGCGGTGCTGCTGGAGGTGTGGTCTACCTGGGTCATCCTGATTACCACCACCCTGTGTTTTGGCTGGCTAGCCTGGTATGGCCATCCGCTACCCATGCCGCTGGATCACTCCGAGGGGCTGTTCAGTCTCTACATCGAAGGGATGATGATCTGCTTTGTGCTCAATGGCGGTTTGCTGGTGATCTTCATTAACCGCATTACCCGTAACCGGCGCCAGCGCGATGAGCACCTGGCAGAACTGCGACAACGGGCGGCGGAAGAGGAGCACATTGTGCGCATGGGGCTGCTGGCCTCCGGCGCGGCCCATGAGCTGGGTACGCCGCTGGCGACCCTGTCGGTGATTTTGGGGGACTGGAAACACATGGAGCCGTTCAAGTCCGACGGGGATATGGCCCAGGAAATTGCTGAAATGCAGACCCAGGTATTGCGCTGCAAGTCTATTGTCAGCGGCATTTTGTTATCGGCCGGGGAGGCGCGCGGAGAATCGTCGGAGGAAACCACGGTACGCGAATTTCTCGATGATCTGGTCGACGAGTGGCGTGAAACCCGCCCGGTGAAGGACTTTGCCTATCGCAATGATTTTGGTGAGGACCTGAGCATCGTGTCGGATTCTGCGCTCAGGCAGAGTATCCACAACGTTCTGGATAATGCCCTGGAAGCCTCTCCCCATTGGGTGCGGCTGGAGGTGCACCGCGAAGAAGAAACCCTGTTGGTGTCGGTGACAGATCGTGGGCCGGGTTTCCCGCAGGCGATGCTCGATAATCTGGGGCGCCCTTACCAGTCCAGCAAGGGACGGCCGGGCAGTGGCTTAGGATTGTTTCTGGTGATGAATGTACTGCGTACCCTGGGCGGTAATCTGAAAGCGAGTAATTTGGCCCAGGGTGGCGCCTTGGTGACCTTGTCCCTGCCGTTGTCAGTGGTCACTCTGGAGCAGGAAACAGGAGGAACCAACGGTGTCTGAAATGCTGCATGATGAAAGGCTGCTATTGATTGTGGAAGACGATGACGCCTTTGCCCGCACCCTGACTCGTTCGTTCGAGCGCCGGGGTTATCAGGTGGTCCATGCGGACAGCCTGGAATCCATGCAGGCGCTGCTGAAAAACCATCAACCGGGTTATGCCGTCGTCGACCTGAAGCTCAAGGGCGAATCGTCCGGGTTGGCCTGTGTGCAAACGCTCCATGAGCATGATGAAGACATGCTGATTGTGGTGCTGACCGGTTATGCCAGTATCGCCACGGCGGTGGAAGCGGTGAAGCTGGGTGCCTGCCATTACCTGGCCAAGCCTTCCAATACCGACGATATCGAAGATGCCTTCAACCGGGCGGAAGGCTCTACCGATGTGGCCCTGACGGCCCGCGCCACTGACCTGAAAACCCTGGAATGGGAACGCATCCACGAAACCCTGGCGGAAACCGGGTTTAATATCTCCGAAACCGCCCGCCGCCTGGGCATGCACCGACGCACCCTGGCCCGCAAGCTGGAAAAGCAAAGGGTGAAGTAGGTAAGTGGCGAGAAGCGAGTTACGAGAAGCGAAAAGCGTCTGCTTGAGCCCGGGTTTGGTTCTTCGAAACTCGCTTCTCGCAACTCGTCACTTCTTCTGTCGAAAAGCGGTGGTCTCGTTCGATTAGTGAGGGAGTTATTCAGAGACTCCCTGAGGAAAGCTAAGGAACCTCTGAATAACTCCTTGCGTACTCAGCGTGACCTGAAGCGTACAGCTGTTGTGTCTTGTCTCGACAGACAGGGTGGTTCCCTTTCTTAGAGACAAGGCGCAGCAGATGTGGGCTTCAGGCCGCGCCCTTCGGGTCTTCCAGGCTGGTCCGCACTCGTTGTTGCGTTTTTTCGATGGATGGACATACACCTTCAAAATCGCGCCTAGATTGCGAACCAGCCTGAAAGACTGAGCATGCAAGGAGTTATTCAGAGGTTCCCTAATGTCATTCAAGGAGAGACGCCATGTCCACGATCCGTCTTAACCCCTATCTGAATTTCCCCGGCACCTGCCGTGAGGCGTTCGCGTTTTATGCCGAGTGCCTGAACGCGGATATCGTTTTCCAGCTGACCATGGGGGAGTCGCCCATGGCGGATGAGGTGCCGCCGGAGTCTCATGACCATATCTGCCATGTTTGTCTGCAAGGTGATGGCATTGTGTTGATGGGGTCGGATTGCCCGCCGGAATTTTTTGAAAAAGCCCAGGGGACCGTGTTGAGTGTGCAGGCCGACAATGTGGCGCAGGCGGAAACCCTGTTTGCGGCGCTGGCGGAAGGGGGCGAGATAAAGATGCCCATGGAAGAAACGCCCTGGGCGGAACGCTTCGGGATGTGTAACGATCGCTTCGGCATTCCCTGGATGGTGAATTTTGATGGCAGCAAGGCCGCCTACGAAACCTGAGGTCGGGCCTGGCCAGTCAGTGCAATTCTTCCGGTGGCGGCGTGTAACGGTGGGGCGGCAATTCTACCCGTTGGGTGACGCCGCCCTGCACCACGGTGCGCCCTTCGTAACGCTCCCCGCCGGTGACGGTGAATTCAAACCGGTAAATGCGGGTGATGCGGCGTTTGCCGTTGTGGTCTTTGCTCAGGGTCAGTTTTTCCAGCCCCACACTCTCATCCAGAAACTCCAGCTGTTGCCGCTCGCAGAAGCGCCGGGTGGCCGTGAGGGCCCGCTCGCGAATGCCGTGGGAACGCCAGAACAGGGCGCCGATGACGATCAGTGACGTGACCAGCAGGATATCGGAAAGATCCAGATTCACCGCCGGGCTCCCGGTAAGCCGCCAAACAGGGTTAACCACTGTGCCTCTGTCAGCCCGTTGAGAGTGTCCATATTGCGTTCGGGAATCTGCTCCGGGTTCGGGTAACTGGCCAGGCCCTTGTCCAGGCTGGCTTCGCGCAGGATATGCAGAATCGGGTAGGGCGCCCGGTTGGTGTAGTTCTCCCGGTCGTCCACGGCGGTGTCGGCGAACTGGTACGCGGGGTGGAAGCTGGCAATTTGGTAGGTGCCTTCCCAGCCCTGTTGTTCCAACAGGCCATCGGCCAGATCCAGTACGTCGTTATAATCGAGAAAGTCTTCCAGCTGTTCAGTGATGATCAGCAGGGTGGTGTCGATGTCGTCTGCCGGGGTGCGATCCATGCGGTCGAGTTCTTCGTGCAGGTCGCCCAGCAGGGTTTCCACATTACGGCTGTCGCTGACGGTGAGCCGTACCTGGCCGGCGTTGAAGGGTTTGCGGGCAAACGGGCACAGGTTCAGGCCGATGACCACGTCCTCGAGCCATTGGCGGGTCTGCTTGATCGGGTCCGTCGTTTCCGTCTTTTCCATGTCGTTCATTCGAGCCAGGTTTCCTGGGTAAGGTGGTGCAGGGCGACATCGGGGTGAGTCGGTCTCCGCTCTACAGGGTTTCGGTCACATGGGTGGCAATGCTATCGCCTACGCGAATCACGCCACTGGAGAGGATTTCACAGCGCAGGCCGCCCCGGCCCAGCAGGGCCTTGATGACCTGCGGCGGGGTCAGATCGCCGGCCAGCAGGTGACCTACCACAGAACATGGCTCACACAGCTCGATACCGCGCAGGCGAATGTTGCCGAGCAGAAATTCCCGACCTTCCAGGGCGTTGAGATCGACGCCTTCGGTCAGCACGTTACGGCGCAGGGTATGCGACTCGACCTGCTGCTGATGCTCGCGGTTATAGGTGGCGATGGCCTCGGATTCAATCAGGGTGATCTGCTCTTCCGGCTTGGCGTTGCGCCGGTAATGGCGGTCGCCAACGATGCCGCAGCCGGCGCGCAGTTGCACGGCTGGCTGGCTTTCCACCGGGCCGCGAGACTGGCTGGCGGTGTAAAGGGCGAGGATTTTCATGGAGCTCCCGGATTGATGGCAAATGCTTGAGACCAAAGTGCGAGCACAGCGAAGACGCCAGTCTAGCAGTTTCCTCCGGGTTTTCAGCGTCTGGCGTCTGGCGTTTTCATTAGCTAGAATTGCCGCAACGACAATGATTGAGAAAGGACGTCCCTTGGACTGTGCCCTGATCGACAATCCGCTTTTCCTCCCCACACCCGCCAGCTGGCGATGGTGATGCTCCCCCTGTGTCTGCACTGACACGTCTTTTTGCTCGTTTTCCTCTACAATTATTGCTCTTGATCGCGGTCCGCCCGAGAGTCGGGCCGTAGCGAAATGCTAAGGACAATCATGTCACCACAAGAATTGGATCAATTGGCCCGGCAGGGCTATACCCGGGTGCCCGTGGTTCGCGAGGTGCTGGCGGACCTGGATACCCCGTTGTCGGCCTATCGCAAGTTGGCGTCCGGCCCTTACACCTACCTGTTTGAATCGGTACAGGGCGGTGAACGCTGGGGCCGGTATTCGATTATTGGCCTGCCCGCCACCGAGGTGGTGCGCATCACCGGGCAGCAGGTCCAGGTGGACGGGCCGGACGGGCACCAGCAAGAAGACGTGGCTGACCCCATCGCCTGGGTGGAAACGTACCGACAGGCCTACCGTAGCCCGGACCTTCCGGGTTTGCCCCGTTTCAACGGTGGTCTGGTGGGGTACTTCGGTTACGACAGCGTGCGCTACTTCGAGCCGCGCCTGGGGCCGGCGCCCGGTGAGGATGTGTTGGGCGTGCCCGATATTCTGCTGATGCGGTCCGAGGAAGTGGTGGTCTTCGATAATCTGCGCGGGGCGCTGTTCCTGGTGGTGCACGTGGACCCGACCGAAGAGGGGGTGCTGATGCGCGCCGAGCAGCGCCTGGATGCGCTGGAGACCCAGCTGCGTTCTCCGCTGCCGGAACCGGAGCACACGGTTTACGGCGAGCCGGTGGACGAGAACGATTTCCATAATGAATTTCCGGAAGCGGCTTTCAAGGCCGGTGTGGAAGCCATCCGCGAGTACATTCTGGCGGGGGATGTGATGCAGGTGGTGCCGTCCCAGCGCATGAGCTGCCCGTTCCAGGCGCCGGCGCTGGATCTGTACCGCGCCCTGCGCTACCTGAACCCGTCCCCGTATATGTTCTATCTGGACCTGGACGACTTCCATATCGCCGGGTCGTCACCGGAAATCCTGGCCCGCGCCGAGCAGGGGAGAATTACTGTGCGGCCATTGGCCGGTACCCGCAAACGCGGCGCCAATGAGGCGGAAGATCAGTCACTGGAAAAAGAACTGCTGGCGGACCCCAAGGAAATCGCCGAGCACCTGATGCTGATCGACCTGGGACGCAACGACATCGGCCGGGTCTCCAAGGCAGGCAAGGTGGATGTGTCCGACCAGATGGTGGTGGAGCGTTATTCCCATGTCATGCACATCGTGTCTAACGTTGATGGCGAGCTGCGCGAAGAGCTGGGGCCGCTGGATGTGCTGCGTGCGACCTTCCCGGCCGGCACGTTGAGTGGGGCGCCGAAGATTCGCGCCATGGAGATTATCGATGAGCTGGAGCCCACCAAGCGTGGCGTCTACGGCGGCGCGGTGGGGTATATCGGTTTTAACGGCGACATGGACACGGCCATTGCCATCCGCACCGCCGTGATCAAGGATCAGCGCCTGTATGTGCAGGCCGGTGCCGGCATTGTTGCCGATTCCGTGCCGCAATCCGAATGGGACGAGACCATGAACAAGGCCCGGGCGGTATTCCGGGCGGTGAACATGGCATTGGGTGGTCTCAACCTGGCAGACGGAGGGCAGCGATAATGCGCGTGCTGATGATCGATAATTACGACAGCTTCACCTACAACCTGGTGCAGTATCTGCAGGAGCTGGGTGCCGAGGTGCTGGTGCATCGCAACGACCAGATCAGCCTGGAAGAAATTGAAGCGCTCAATCCGGACCGGCTGATGATTTCCCCTGGCCCCTGTACGCCCAACGAGGCGGGTATCTCCATTGCCGCCATCAAGCATTTTGCCGGCAAGCTGCCGATTTTGGGCGTGTGTCTGGGACACCAGAGCATCGGCCAGGCCTTCGGTGGGCAGGTGGTGCGTGCCCGGCAGGTGATGCATGGCAAAACCTCGCCGATCTACCACAGTGGCCAGGGGGTGTTTCGTGATTTGCCGTCGCCCTACACCGCGACCCGTTACCACTCGCTGGTGGTGGAAAAAGACAGCCTGCCCGACTGCCTGGAAATGACCGCCTGGACCCAAAATGATGATGGCAGTGTGGATGAGGTCATGGGGATGCGTCACAAGACCCTGCCCATTGAAGGGGTTCAGTATCATCCCGAATCCATATTGAGTGAGCACGGTCATGCCCTGCTTGAGAATTTTTTGAAGCACGACGAGCGGGGGGACGCAGCATGAATATTCAGCAAGCGCTGGCCAAGGTGGTCGACCATATCGATCTGAGCATCGAGGAAATGCGCGATGTGATGAGCCAGGTGATGACCGGTGGCGCCACCGATGCGCAGATTGGCGCGTTGATGGTGGGCCTGCGGATGAAAAGCGAATCCCTGGATGAGATTACCGGGGCGGCCATGGTAATGCGCGAGCTGGTCACCGGGGTGACCGTGGAGAACCGCCAGTATCTGGTCGATATTGTCGGCACCGGTGGTGACGGCGCCAACTTGTTCAATGTGTCCACTGCCAGCAGTTTTGTGGCCGCCGCCGCGGGGGCTTCGGTGGGCTTGAGCTTCTTGACCGTCGCCGACCCGAAGGCCTCGAAGTGGATGCT
>NZ_NVWY01000005.1 GCF_002733835.1 Alcanivorax sp. | reverse complement strand
TCTTCGTCTGTTAATGCTTGGTATTCGTTATTTGATACCACGAAGAAATCTTCTGCACGCTCACCAACAGTGGTGATCCGTGCGGCATGAATATGTAATAAGTGTGCTTGAAAAACTTCAGCTATTTTCGTCAACAGACCCGGAATATCCACCGCTTGAATTTCAATTAAACTGCGATCTTTACGAGCATGTGGTCTAAGCACAATTTTTGGTTTGATATTAAAGTCTTTGAAGCGCTGTGAGCGATTCTTCTTAAAGCGAATTTTCTTTTTCGGGTCGCTAATAGCAAGATCTAATGCACGTTTAATACCTTGTGCTCGATTACTCGCAATAGGGTCACCATTGACCTCTAAAATAACAAAGCTAAATAGCACGTAGCCGTCTTTTGTAGTCAAAACTTGTGCATGTTGAATTTGCGCTTTTTTCGAACCAATTACACTGACTAAACGAGAGAATAAACCGCCTGAGTAAGGGCTGTAGGCAAAGACTTGCGTACCGCCATGCATTGCAGTGTTTGACACTGCAACGCTTGGTTGGCTTAAATCATCACAGCTCAATAAATCTCTTCCCGGGTGTTCATCACGAAAGGACCGTGACCCACCACGGGTTCATTCAGTGGTTCACCAGCAATCAGCAGCAGATCGCTGTCCGCCTCGGCGTGGAGCTGTACTTGCGTGCCCTTTGCGTCGAGCACCACCATCTGTGCCGCCGCCGCCCGGGTATGTTCGTTGACCTGAACATTGCCTTTGCGGGTGATGACCGCGGTGTTCCAGCCGTCGGGCAGGTCCAGCGTCACCGTGGCATGCGCCCGCAGGTGGATATCCCAGACCTGCATGGGCGAATAGGTGCTGGCCGCCCCTGCGTGCTGCTGGAACTCCCCGGCGATGACGCGCACTTCCCCGGCGTTATCCGCCAGTGGCACCACCGGGATCGCATCATTGCGGATGCCCTGATAGGACGGGGCGGTCATCTTGTCCGCAGCGGGCAGGTTCACCCACAGCTGGATCATTTCCAGCTCTCCGCCCTGGTAGGTGAAGGCGGGGGAGTGAAACTCCTCGTGGAGGATGCCGGCACTGGCGGTCATCCACTGCACATCACCCGGTCCAATCACGCCGCCTTGCCCGGTGGAATCCCGGTGAGCCACCTCGCCCTGGTAGACGATGGTCACTGTTTCAAAGCCCCGATGTGGGTGCTCACCAACACCGCGAGGCTTGGTGGCAGGGGGAAAGCGTGCCGGCCCTGCGTAATCCAGTAACAGGAAGGGGCTTAGCTGTTTGCCGTGGTTTTCGTAGGAAAACAGGGAGCGAACCGGAAAGCCGTTTCCCACCCAGTGCGGGGCGGGTGCGGAATACATACCGAGAATCTTTTTCATGGCGGGTTCCTCCGTATTGGTCATGGCTGCATGTTATGGATGGAACGAATAGGTGGGTAGATGGCAAAATCACAACTCAGCGTTGCATGGGTGGGACGATAGATGGTGGACCTAAATGACCTGTTCTACTTTGCCAAGGTGGTGGAGTTCGGTGGCTTTGCCCCGGCCAGCCGGGCGATTGTGGTGCCCAAGTCAAAATTGAGCCGACGGGTGGCCGGGCTGGAGGAGCGGCTGGGGGTGCGGCTGATCAATCGCTCAAGCCGGCAGTTCTCGGTGACCGAGGTCGGGCAGCAATACTATGAGCACTGCAAGGCCATGTTGGTGGAGGCTGAGTCGGCCCAGGAAGCCATTGATACCGTGACGGCGGAACCCCGTGGGGTTATTCGTCTGGTCTGCCCGATTACGCTGCTGCATGTGCATATCGGCTCTTTCTTGGCCGACTTCATGAAACAGTACCCGGAAATCACCGTGCATCTGGAAGCCACCAACCGGCGGGTGGATGTGATCAGTGAAGGGGTGGATGTGGCGATTCGTGTTCGCCCGCCGGGTCTGGAGGACAGTGATTTGGTGGTGCGGGTGTTGTCTGAGCGGCGGCTGGCGCTGGTGGCCAGCCCGGAACTGGTGGCGCAGTACGGTATGCCGAAACACCCGCAAGAGCTGTCCAGCTGGCCGAGCCTCGGGCTGGGAACGCCGCGCCCGGATTTTCGCTGGTCCCTGCGCGGGGAAGATGGCAGCCAGGTTCAGGTGCTTCACCAGCCACGTTATGTGACCACCGACATGATTGCCTTGCGCCGTGCGGCGGTGGCAGGCGTAGGGGTAGTGCAGCTGCCGATCCTCACCGTCCAACGCCAGCTGGAGCGGGATGAGTTGGTGCGTCTATTCCCCCACTGGGAGCTGCCAAAAGACATCATTCATGCGGTGTTCCCGTCACGCCGGGGCATGTTGCCGGCGGTGCGTACACTGATTGATCGTCTTGCAGAGTATTACGATTCCTTTGACGAGTTGTAAGTGGTGGCGGCCACCGGCTCGCGGGAAAAAATGCCAATAATGGGGGTGCCTTGTGCCTCTAGTACCGGTTCGATGTCACGGTGCAGGGCGTGGTATTGGTAGAACGGCACCCGCGGAAACAGGTGATGGATGGAGTGCAGGTTCTGGCCCAGCCAGAACCATTCGAGCGGTTTCATCCAGCGCGGCATGATCAGGCTGTTGGTGTTGCGATAACGCTCGCTCACCTTGTAAGGGTGATGGGGGCGATAGGCAAACCAGTAGGCGGTGAATAGACCGCCGGTGTAATAGCCCAGCAAGAGCACGGCCACGGTGCCGGGCTGGTCTACCATCGCCAGAAAGGCAACCCGCCAGCCCAGTGATACCACCAGCTCAGCGCAATAAATCAGCTTTTCCGTCAACGACGCACTGCCCCAGCTGTGTTGCACAAAAAAGGTGTTCTGTACCCACTGGAAACGCAGCCCGGTGGTCAGCAGTCCCAGTGGTCCTTTCTGCATCCCGCTGATAATAAAGTCAGGATCCTTGTCCGGCTGGTTGGTATAGCGGTGGTGGGTGAAATGCTCGATGCGGTGCGAGGCGTAGGGGATCGCAATAATGGGCGCCACCAGATAGCCACACAGATCATTGAGCCACTTGCGGCGGTCATTCTGGCCGTGAATATTGCCGTGGGCGGCTTCGTGCAATGGGGTATAAGACATGTAGGTTAGGGCTGCCACCAACACAAAGGCGCTCCAGGCGGGCAGGGTGCCATTGGCAAACAGTGCCAGAGTGGCAATAAAGGCGGCCACCACAGCCGCCGTCAGCACGATTGTTGGCCAGGCGGTTTTCCCCATATAGTGCTTGGCGCAGGCAATGGCCTGCTTGTTCAATGTGGCGGCGTCCATGGTGTTGCCTTTTGTTGGTATCATCAGGGTAAACACTACGTTGACGGCACTGAAACCAGAATAGCTACCGTGGCCAATCGCCCTGCAGAAGTGGCCAGGGTGGACGGGGCGGGCCGACGGAACAGGCAATGCAGCATTCAGACGACACACTCCATCCAGTGGCCATCAGCCAGGTCATGCTCAACTTTGCCCAGCGCAATGGCATCGATCAGCAGACCTGCCTGCTCGGCACGGGCATTTCGGAAACCGAGTTGTCCAGTGGTGAGGGGCTGGTGACGCGGACCCAGGAAATGCGCCTGATCGAAAACCTGATGCTGGCGCTGCCGGAAGCGGGAGTGGGCGGCTTTGAGCTGGGCCTGCAATACAACCTGGCCACCTTCGGCGTGTGGGGGTTTGCCCTGCGTACCTGTAAAACCCTGCGTGAGGCCGTTGCGTTGGGTCTGCGTTACTTGCCGCTAAGCACCGCCTACTGCTGTATTAGTGTTTGTGAGGATGGTGAGGCTTTTGGTGTGGTTTTTGACCCGGACCCGATTCCCCCGCACCTGCGCCAGTTTCTTCTTGAGCGCGACATGGCTACCGCTCTCAACCTGGTCAGGGAAATCACTTTTCAAGGGGTGGAATTCAAGGGGGTCGAGTTCACCGGTGAACCGGATGTCAGTGCCTCTGCCATTGAAAGCCTGTGTGGCATCGCTCCTGCCTTTCATGCCAGTGCCAACCGCATTCTGGTCAACCGCGCTGGCGCCGGTCAGCCGTTCCCCGGTTACGATCCGGTACTTACCCGCATGCTCGAACAGCAATGCCAGAAGCGTATGGATACCGTGGAAAACAGCGGCCTTGCCGGCAAGGTTCGGCAGAAACTGCTCGGTGAACTGGGCCTGGGGGCCACTCTCAATGACATGGCCAGCGAGCTGGCCCTCTCCACTCGCAGCCTGCGCCGCAAACTGGAACAGGAGGGCGCCAGTTACCGGGATCTGGTCGAAGAAGAGCGTCGCCAACTGGCCCTGCAATTACTGAACACCACTACCATGAAGATCGAGGAATTGGCGGCCCATTTGGGATACACCGATGCCGGAAGTTTCGTGCGTGCCTTCCGTCGTTGGGAGGGATGTTCGCCCAGCGCGTATCGAGAGAAGGCGTAGGATGTCCCGCGGATTTTTTGTGACCCATAAAAAAGGGCCTCCCACATTTGGAAGGCCCTTTTTAGATGGCACGCCCGAGAGGATTCGAACCTCTGACCTTTGCCTCCGGAGGGCAACGCTCTATCCAGCTGAGCTACGGGCGCAAAACTTGAAGAACTTGGGGTTCAACGGGCGCGAATGATAGCGGGTTGCGGCGGTCTCGTCCATGGATTGGGTGCATCCCGTGTCGGGATCGTTATAATCGGCGCGCCGGGAGCGCCTTCCGGTATCCGAGTATAAGCAGACTGTCTCTTTGCGGGTTTCCGACAGCGCTGTTTTCCTGACGAGCCCGTGCCTGCTTTCGGTAACTGTGCCGTGGCGGGCAAGTGTGTTGGAGAAACAGCATGAATCTGTACTGGGTGGTATTGCTGCTGGCGGTCATCGTGGAGATCGCCTGGGCCATGAGTCTCAAGTGGATCCAGATTAACCCCGGGGTGCTGTCAATCGGCTCCTCGTTGGTGCTTACCGGTTTGAACATGTTGATGCTGTCTTATGCCATGCGCGGCATTCCCGTGGGTACGGCCTATGCGATCTGGACAGGCCTTGGCGCAGTGGGCATCACGCTGCTGGGGATCGTTTTTTTCAAGGATCCGGCCAATGCCTCGCGACTGGCCTTTATGGCGCTGATTGTGGTGGGTGTCATTGGTCTGAAGCTGACCAGCGGGCCAGCCTGAGCGTTGCGCCAGCGGCATGGCAGGCGATGAAGCATTGGACGTGACCCCGGTTTTGGTGTCGAATCGTTCGTTTGGGCATTTTACAATCTTTTCCCGCTAATCCGTTGGTAGATCGGTACCCTTTGCGGGCAGATGTCGGCCTGCAACAGATGGAGTTTAACCGTGCGCATTGCTTATCTCGAAGATGACATGGCTCAGGCAGAGCTGGTCACTCACTGGCTAAAGGAGGCTGGCCATAATTGTATCCACATGGCCAGCGGACGTGAATTCATGTCCCTGTTACGGCGCGACACCTTCGATATTCTGGTGCTCGACTGGGAAGTGCCGGACATGAATGGCTACGCCGTGCTGGAAGAAGTACGTGCCAGTGGTAACCGCACCCCGGTGTTGTTTGCGACCCAGCGTGATGATGAATCATCGATTGTTGGCGCGCTCTCCCAGGGGGCGGATGACTACATGGTGAAACCGACCAAGCAAGCGGAATTGCTGGCCCGTATCAGCGCTCTCGGGCGCCGGGCAGGGGTATCGGAAATGGATGAAGAAACAGCCCTGAGTGTGGGCCCCTGGACCGTGGATCGGTCCCGACGTCAGATCCTGCTGGATGAAGACGCGATTAAACTGACAGACAAGGATTACGAGCTGGCCTGCTATCTGTTCCAGAACGTGGGCAAGCTGATGAGCCGAGCGCACCTGTTGGAGAAGGTTTGGGGTATCATGACGCCGATCGAATCGCGCACGGTTGACGTGCATATCAGCCGGATTCGACGTAGCCTTCATATTCGCCCTGAACGGGGTTACCGAATCAAAACGGTGTACCAGCACGGTTATCGTCTGGAGCCGATCGAAGAATAAAATCATGAACAGGTTCTGAGGACACATCTATGAGGGTCTGGTTGAGCACGGCCATGATGCTGTGCCTGCTATCAACGGCCTGGGCCGGGGATGACTGGCATTACACCTTGCGCCCTGGCGATTCTCTCTGGAAAGTCTGTCAACAGTTTGCCCAGTCGCCGCAAACCTGCTGGGGCGAACTGGCTCGCCATAACGGGCTCGACAACCCTCACTCCCTGCGTCCCGGTAATACCCTGAAGGTGCCGATTAGCTGGCTTAAAGAAAAACCCATTCCGGCCACTGTGGATGCGATTACCGGTGAGGTAATGCTGTATCCGGCCAGGGGAGGGGAGCCCCGTCAGCTGCAAAACGGTGATGCGGTGGCGTTTGGCGACGCCCTGGAAACAGCCGCAAAAAGCAGCGCCCGGCTGCGTTTTGCTGACCAGTCGGAAGTCTACATCAAGCCCGCCAGCCTGCTGGTGGTGACTCGCTATCGTCGCTTCCTGGATCAGCAGAACGAACGCACCGAGCTGCGTTTGCAGCGCGGCAATATCCGTAACAGCGTCAGCCCCCGGCAAAGCGATGAAGCCTCTTTCGAAGTCTATACGCCGGGCGCGGTGGCGGCGGTCCGTGGCACGGAGTATTACCTGGGTGTGGATGGCGCCGAGACCACTCGAAACGAAGTGATTGAAGGGCGTGTGGATGTGGGTGCCCGCGGCACCGACCGCCAGATCAACGGTGGCTACGCCACGCTGGCCCGCCTGGATGAACCGCCCATTGAGCCGGTGGCGTTGCTGCCGGCGCCGGCCGTGGAGGTCAGCCCGTCGCACACCGGGGTGGTGGCCGTATGGCCCACCCAGGCCAAAGCCCGCTCTTACCTGCTGGAGCTCTATCGCCAACCCGCCGGCCGCCTGCTCGATCAGGACCATCTGAGCACCGGCCACTGGCAAAAAGACCTGCCTGTCGGTGACTACCGGTTGCTGGTGCGGGCGGTGGATAAAAATGGTCTGCGTGGTGACGAGCACTGGCAGGCATTCAGTGTGACGCCCGCTCCGCCGCCTGAACCTGTACCGGAGCCCGCCCCGGAAAAGGAATCGCACTGGGATCTGTGGGCCTTCGTGGGCGCGGCGGCTTTGCTGCTGGCACTATAATCCATGCGCAACCGTCTGAGCCCGGATCAGCGTCGTTATCTGGCAGAGCATGTATCGGTGCTGTGCCTGGTGGTGGGGCTGTGTGCGCTGCTGACAATCAGTGGTGCGCTCTCCTTTGTCGACCGCTATATCTACGACAACCTGCTGCAAACGCTGCCGGATGATCCCTCCCAGGATGTGGTCATTGTCGGCATTGATGAATACAGCCTGCGCGAAATCGGCCGTTGGCCCTGGGACCGCAAAGTGCATGCCCAGCTGATTGATCGGCTCACTGATATGGGCGCCCGCGCGGTGCTCATGGACCTGATTCTGTCCGAACCAGACCGCAATAACCCGGATTCCGACCTGGCTCTGGTACAGGCCATGGCGGCCAACGGGCATGTTTACCTGCCCGTGCATGTGGAGCAATTGCGTGCTGGCGGGCAGTTGATCGAAGTGTTGCCTTATTCTCCCTTTGCCCGTGCTGCCGCGGGGCTGGGCCATGTGGATCTGGAGCTGGATACCGACGGCGTGGCCCGCTCGGTGTATATGCGCTCGGGGATTGGTCAGGCCTGGTGGCCGCACATTACCCAGACGTTGCTGGTGCAGGAGGGCATCCTGTCCGAACAGATCTTCCCGGCGGACAAGGGAGAGGAGTTTTCCGGGCTGGCTAATGTGCGCCGCTACCACCGTTATATTCCCTTTGTCAGCGGCCCCAATAGTTACCCGCAAGTCTCCGCCGTCGAGCTGCTGGAAAACCTGATTCCCGAACAACTGATACGCGACAAAATCGTATTGATTGGTGCCACCGCCGCCGGCCTGGGCGATATGTTGCCCACCCCCATGGCCAGCAAGGGTGAGTTGATGGCCGGGGTGGAAATCAATGCGAACCTGCTGGATGCCCTGCGTGCGGACCGGCTGGTGCGTGACCTGTCCATGCCCAGCGCGCTGGTGCTGGGGGTGGTGCTGGCGTTGCTGGCGCCCTTGCTGTTGCCCTATGTGCTGCCGCGCTGGAGCATGCCGCTGGTGTTTGCCGTGCTGTTGCTGTGCATGCTGGTGAGCATGGCCACGCTGATTTCCCTGCGTTTGTGGTTCCCGCCGTCCGCCGCCATGGCGTCCGCGATCATGGCCTATCCACTATGGACCTGGCGGCGCCTGGAATACTCCCTGTCCTATATGCGTAATGCGCTGGAGCGGTTGTCGGAATACAGCGACCTGAACCAGCGCCTGACGCAGCCGTCCTCGCTGGCACAAATGGGGCGCATGCTGGATCAGGTGTTGCCGGTGCGTTCCTGGCGCCTGCTGGGGGGAGAGAAGCCCCTGCGTGGCGGTGACAGCCTGCCGGCGGCGACGTGGAAAGGGGCGTTGGCCCGCCAGTACCGGTTCCGTCAGGATGGTCGTCGCTATGAGCTGGATCTGGTCTGGGATCAGGCTCTGCATGCAGATACCTACGATTACTGGGTGCGGGCCATGTTGGTCCGTATCCGTACCCGGGCGCCCAACGTGGGGCCGCGCTATGAGGTGCTGGAAAAACACATCGAACGGCTGCGCCGGGAAGAGGAGCGCCAGGAAGCACTGACCCGTTTCTTCCAGGTAACACTGGCGCAAATTCGCGAAGGGGTGGTGATCGCCGATGCCTGCGGGGTGATTGTCTACGCCAACCCCCAGGCCTCGTTCCTGTTGGGCCTGGAAATGGGGGCGCTGGATACGGGGCAGCCCATGGTGACAGAACTGGACCGGGAGCTGGAACTGCGTGAACACAGCTGGGATGCCCTGCTTTGCCGGACCCTCGGCGAGGGCCGTACCCAGGTGGAGTGCCGTAACCGCCAGGGCACGGACCTGTATCTGGACATGCTGCTGGTGCATGCCGGGGACAACCCGGGGCGGATGATGATCATTTCCTTCAAGGATATCAGCGATGTGAAGCAGGCCATGCGGGCCCGTTCCGAAATGCTGGATTTTCTCTCCCACGACCTGCGCTCGCCCATGGTGTCGGTGCTGGCGCTCACTGAAAAAATGCGTCAGAGCGGCGACCAGGAGGGCTTGCCGGTGTTCCTCGATAATGTGGAGCACTATGCCCAGCGCAACCTGAATATTGCTGAGCAATTCCTGCAGCTGGCCCGGGTGGAAGCGGTGGAATCCGTGGAAATGAACGAGCAGGACATGCTCGACGTGGTCGAAAGTGCCATCGATCAGGTACATATTCAGGCCCAGCAGCGCGATATCACCCTGCGGTTTGAGTACGACCCGGACCAGGAGGTTTGGGTGCTGGGTAACAATGAGCTGCTGGAACGGCTGGTCGTGAACCTGCTGACCAATGCGGTGAAATACAGCCATGAAGGCAGCTCCGTTGATGTCAGCCTGTATGCGCAGGGCAACCAGGTGGGCTGTGAGGTACGAGATCGCGGGGTCGGGATTCCGCCGGAATTCCAGGAGCGACTATTCGATCGTTTCAGCCGGGCCAGTACCAGCGGTGGCGCCCGTACCCGTGGGGCGGGCATGGGGCTGCGTTTCGTCAAGGTGGTCACCGAGCGCCATGGCGGGGAGGTTCGGGTTCACAGTGTGGTGAACGAGGGGAGCCGTTTTACCCTGTTGCTGCCGCGTATTGAGCTGGCTTGACACTGGGTGAAAACGGGCCCGCCGTGCGGGGGCTTCCGGCTTTAGGTGCTCTGGAATGGGTGGATTCAGCGCCCGGCATGCGCGGTTAAGCCTTCGGCGTAACATCAAGCGTTTTGTCCCTACGGCCTGAGCGGGTATAATCGCCAGCCGCAGCGCCCACAAGAGGCCGTTAAGGGCTTCCCGCGGCGAATCACAGAGAATTAGAGGTGTAATCGTGAAAAAGATGCTGACTGCCAGCCTGGTACTGGTCGCTACCCTGTTTGCCGCCGGGAGCGTGGCTGCCAAGAGCACCAAGGAAATCTCTCCCTACCCGTTGGGCGAGCGTTCTGTATTCAGTGATCGCGCCATCGAAGAGCGTATCAAGCCGGTGGGTTCTGTGTGTGTGGAAGGCGACGAATGTGGTAGCGCTGCCGCCCCGGCCGAAGAAGTGGCCAGTGGTCCCCGTTCCGGTGAGCAGGTCTACAACGCCTCCTGTGCGGCCTGTCATGGCACTGGCGCTGCCGGCGCCCCGAAAGTGGGTGATGCCGCCTCCTGGGCACCGCACATCGCCAAAGGCGAAGCGACCATGCTGAAGAACGCTATCAACGGCATCAACGCCATGCCCCCTAAAGGCATGTGCATGAACTGCTCTGATGACGAACTCAAGGCCGCCATCGAGTACATGGTCAGCAAGAGCCAATAATCTTGTCGCGACCCTGTTGGTTTTTACCCGGACTCTTGCTGTCAGCACTGCTGCTGGCAGCCTGCTCCGACGACAGCGCCCCGGACACGACGGCTACCGACAAGGCAGCGGCGCGTGACGGGGCGCAGTTGTATAAGCAGTACTGTGTGACCTGTCACGGCTCCGGTGCGCTGGGCGCGCCTGGTGTCGGCAAGGAGCATCGCCTTTACTGGTCACACGAGGTTGAAGAAGAAGGTTTCGATACCCTGGTGAAGGAAGCGATCAATGGCATCAACTCGATGCCTCCTCGCGGTGGCTGTTTCGATTGCAGTGACGAGGAAATTCGCAGCACGGTGATTTATATGCTGCAAAAAAGTGGGGCGAAGTAAGAATAAGAGACGCAGCACGCCACACGCTTCACGCCACAACGCGAAATAATTCTTCTGTCTTGTAACGCAAAGAGGCCGCGCCCCAAACGGGATCGCGGCCTCTTTGCGTTGGGAGCCTGTAGAGCGTTCCCGTGTTGTTGCGTGAAGCGTGTGGCGTGCTGCGTTACCTCAATCCAGCAACGCCCGAAGATTGGCAATGCTGGCCTCGGCGACTTCCGCTTCTTTTGCTTCATCCTTCTGAATGCCGATGCCCAGATAGTCGATATCCTCCTGGGGCATTTCGTCCACGAAGCGGCTGGCGGTGGTGTCGATTTTTTCGCCGTACTGTTTGCGGGTCAGAGCCTGGGTCATGGCCAGGGTTTCCCGGGCGCGGGTGATGCCCACGTACATGAGGCGGCGCTCTTCAACGATGTTGTCTTCTTCGATGCTGGTACGGTGGGGCAGGAATTCTTCTTCCACGCCCATCATGTAGACGTGGGGAAATTCCAGACCCTTTGATGCGTGCAGCGTCATTAACTGCACCCGGTCGGAATCGTCTTCTTCCTGTTGTTGTTCGAGCATGTCCAGCAGTACCAGCTTCTTGATCACTGATTCCAGATCGCTGGCGCCTTCTTCTTCGTCTTCCTGTTTTTCCAGCATACGCTCGATGCTGCGCACCAGTTGCCAGATATTTTCGATGTTCTTTTCACCGATGCGCGGGCTGGAGGCGTTCTGCATCAGCCAGCCTTCGTAATCCATATCGGTGATCAGTTCCTGCACCGCCTGCAAGCTGTTCTGGCCGAAACAGAACTGGCGTTTGGCATCCAGCCAGGCCTTGAACTTTTGCAGCTTTTCGGCGGCTTTGGGGTTCATCACTTCACTAAGCGCAAAGTCATCACACACGTGATACAGACCTTGCTCACGCTTGAGCGCCCAGGTGGCCAGTTTTTCCAGGGTGGCCGGGCCGATTTCCCGGCGGGGAGTGTTGATGATACGCAGGAAGGCGTTGTCATCATCCGGGTTCACCAGCAGGCGCAGGTAGCACATCAAGTCCTTGATCTCGCTGCGCGAGAAGAAACTTTTGCCACCGGAGACCTTGTAGGGAATCGACAGGCTTTGCAGTTTCATCTCCAGAATGCGCGACTGAAAATTGCCACGATAAAGCACCGCAAAGTCTTTCCACTGCAGGCCTTTCTGCAGGCGGCGGTGAAAGATATCGCTGGCGATCCATTCGGTTTCTGCCTCTTCATCACGCAAGGCTGAAAAACGAATCGGTTCGCCGTAGCCGTAATCGGACCACAGGCTTTTTTCGAACTCGTGGGGGTTGTTGGCGATGACTGTATTGGCGGCTTTCAGGATGCGCCCGGTGGAGCGATAGTTCTGCTCCAGCTTCACCACTTTCAGGGTGGGCCAGTCTTCCTGTAACTGCGCCAGGTTTTCCGGTCGGGCGCCGCGCCAGGCATAGATGGACTGGTCGTCATCGCCTACCACGGTGAACTTGCCCTCCGGCAGGGTGAGCATTTTCACCATTTCGTACTGGGCGCCGTTGGTATCCTGGTATTCATCTACCAGCAGGTACTGAATACGGTTGCGCCATTTTTCCAGAATGCGCGGCTGCTCGCGGAACATGCGCGCGGGCATCAAAATAAGATCATCGAAATCCACCGCATTACACACCCGCAGCATGCGATCATAACCGCCGTAGGCCATGGCCGCGCGCAGGTCGTCGTCGGTTTCAGCGGTGCTTACCGCTTCCTCGGGCAGCACCAGCGCGTTCTTCCAGTCGGAGATGCGTTTGTGGATGACATCCACCGCGTCCAGGTCCCGTTCCGATTCGCCCTGGCGCAGGATCTCCTTGAGGATTTCCTTGCTGTCGGCGCCGTCCAGAATCGAGAAGCCGTTGCGCAGGCCGCAGGCTTTCAATTCGGATTTGAGGATGCGCAGGCCCAGGTTATGGAAGGTGGAGACAATCAGCCCCCGGGTCAGGTCGCGGCTGACCAGCTGTTGCACCCGCTCCTTCATTTCCCGGGAGGCCTTGTTGGTAAAGGTTACCGCCGCGATATGGCGGGCCGGAATACCCCGCTCCTGAATTAGCCAGGCGATCTTGCGGGTGATCACGCTGGTTTTGCCGGAGCCCGCACCGGCCAGTACCAGCAGGGGGCCGTCGGCGTAGTTCACGGCTTCCTGCTGGCGGGGATTGAGTTTGCTCATGGGGCTCCGGTAACGCTGGGGGTGAAATCGGGTCGCTATGATACCAGTGATGGGTGTGCACTCCAGACACCTTATGTCGGTTATCATGACGGTTTCTCTGGTAACGGTTTTGCCTATGCGTCTGGACTATTTTCTTGCCCACAGTGCCGGCCTTACCCGCAAGGAGGCGAAAAAGCTGATCAGCGGGGGGGCGGTAACGGTCGCTGATGAAGCAAAACCCAAAGCCAACCTGCAGTTGCGCCCGGATCAGGTGGTGATGTTGCATGGTGAAGTCGTGCAGCTTCCCGGCCATCGTTACCTGATGCTGTACAAACCCGTTGATGTGGTCTGCTCCACGGATGATCCTGAGCACCGCACGGTATTGGACCTGTTGCCGCCTGAGTTGCGCACCCAGGTGCACCCGGCCGGCCGGCTGGACCGGGATACCACCGGGCTGGTGCTGCTCACTTCCGACGGGCAGTGGTCTCACCGCCTCACGTCCCCGAACCATGCCTGTGGCAAGTGCTATCGGGTGACCTGCGCAGACCCGGTCAGTGACGAGGATTTGCAGGCCTTGCGTGAGGGAATCCTGCTACGCGGCGAGGACAGCCCGACCTTGCCTGCCTTGGCTGAGCGGGTGGACGCGAACACCTTGCGGCTGACCATCACGGAAGGGCGCTACCATCAGGTCAAGCGGATGCTGGCTGCCCGTGGTAATAAGGTGGAGGGGTTGCATCGGGAGCAGATCGGCGAAATCGTACTGGATGCGGATCTGTCGCCGGGAGAATATCGGGTACTGACAGAGGACGAAATCGCGGGTATCTGATCGTTTGCCCTGTGACCTTCGGCGGGGGCAGGGCGGCGTGAGTGTCGAATTACGGCCTTCGGCCTAATGCGACCTACAAAATAAGGAAAAAGAAAACACAGGGATGGAGTATGTACGCTGTGATCTTCACCGCCACGGTTGGTGATCAGGACGAACGTTACGGTGACATGGCTGAAAAATTACGTGATCTGGCCATGGCAGGATTTGGTTGCACTGATTTCATCAGTGCGACGCAAGGTGATCAGGAAATTGCTGTGTCGTATTGGCAGGATGAGGCGGACATTAAAGCCTGGAAGCAGCAGGCGGAGCATAAGGTAGCACAGCAACTAGAAAAGACTGGCTGGTACAAGCACTACAAGGTAGAGGTGGTAAAAATTCTGCGTGCCTACGCTAACAGCGACGCTCTCTCAGAAAGCTAAAAGGCGGAAATTTCCTGCCGAAAATTTCCGCCCACGATTCTCCCATTTTCTTCAGTCCGTTACCCAAGCTGTCCCTGCAGTTCCATCACATCCACGGTTCTTTCCGGGTTTAGCGGATCAATCAGCGTGTTCGCGTCTTTGTACACCCGCGGCGTCTTGTACAGCATGGCCACCGCTTTCACATGGCTGGGCGCCACATAGCGTTCCGGCATTTCCTGTTCCAGCCAGGCGCGCACTTTCGGGGCCTGATCCGAACCCATTTTCGGGAACAGGTGGTGCTCCACATGGTGGCTGAAGTGGAAATGCAGCGGATCAATCCAGCGCCAGGCGCGCACGCTCATGGAATTGTCCACCGGGTGATTGTTGTCCATCTGTGGGCGCAGCATGTGGTTGGTGAGGATATAACCCTGGCCGATGAAGTTGATCATCATCATCGGAATCAACACGGTGAAGATGGCCAGCGGGCCGGACACGATGGCCAGGGTGATCCAGGCGGCCATGCACAGGTAGGACTGGCGGATGGCCTTTTTACGGTCGAAGCCCTTGAACTCTTCACGCTTGCGGGTCTGCAGGCGCAGTACCAGCTGGGCATGAAACATGAAGGAATAGAACAGGAACAGGTAGCTGTACCAGGTGCCGCCACCGGGGGCCAGCTTGGTGAAGTTGGCCGTCTTCGGATGTTTCTCGTAGCGGTGCATGGTGCCGAAAGAGTCCGGGTCCTTGTCGCCCAGATTGGTATGGGCGTGGTGAGCCACATTGTGCCAGCGGCGCCAGAACTCCGGTGGCACCAGCGCCGGGCCAAAGCCCATCCAGCCCAGTACATCCTGCATGCGGCGGCTCATGCCCAGGGCGCCGTGCAGCACTTCGTGGGCCAGCAGGGCCTGGCAGGCGAGGGTGTGGCCCGCCAGCAGGCTGAGCAGCAGGTTACCCCACCAGGGCAGGTCAAAGGCCAGAATGCTGGTGATGCTGCCGACGATGATGGCGGTCATGGGGATAAACCACAGCGCGCGCAGGGGGCGGGATTTGAATGCCGCGGGGCCAAGATCCTTTTTCACCGCATCGCGAATGGCGCGAGCGTCGTCAGCGCCAAACTGGCGGCTGTAAGCGGGTGAGTCCGTCGTCATGGGGCTGTCCTTGGGTTGTGCGGGCTGAATGCAGCCGGGAAATTCCGAGGCAGGCATTGTCGAAGAGAGTGAGCAAACGGCGAAGTGCAGGGCTGGACACTTTTCGGTCATTTTCGGACAGGTGAAAAAGTAGCGTATGATGGACTCATGAACCGTGACCGCTTTATCCAGCTTGATCCGGGCACCGGCCGTTCGCCGGTGCCGGTGAACTACGTCCGCAATCTGGTCGAATTGATCAGTGAAGTGGGCGTGGACACCCGGCGTTTGCTGCGCCAGGTGGGGCTAACGGAAGAGGCAGTCTATAACCCGGAGCCCGCGCTGCGTTTCGAGCAGTTCCGCCGGGTGATGGTCGGGGCCCGGGAGATGACCGGCAACCCGGCGCTGGGCCTGGCACTGGGGCAGCAATTGACGCTGACCGCCCACGGTCTGTTGGGCTATGCGGCGATCAGCAGTGCGGATCTCGGCGATGCCCTGCGCTTGCTGGAGCGTTATTTCCGCACCCGTACCCGGCTGTGCGTACCGCGTATTGAGCCGTCCACGGAAGGGGTGCGTTTCTGCCTGCTGGAAAGTGTGCCGCTGGGTGATATTCGCGAAACCTACCTGGAAGTGGTGGTCGCCGCAGTGGTGGGTGGCATTCGCTACTTGCTGGGCGAGCGTTTCCGTGGCGCCGTGCTGGAGCTGCCCTACGCGCCGCCAGCGCATGCCGAGCGCTACCGCGAGCTGCTGCAAATGCCGGTTGAGTTTGGCGCTGAGGTGGCGGCCCTGCGCTTGCCGCATTCCTTGCTCAGCGAACCCTTCACCTTGTCTGATCCAGCTTCCCGGCACATGGCCGCGCAGAAATGCGAGGAAGAATTACAGCGCCTCGAGGCGGATCAGGATTGGGCCAGCCGGGTGCGCGCGCGCCTGATGCAGGCGGAAGGCATGCTGCCCAGCCTGGAACAGCTGGCCGGCAACTTTCATGTGACCTCGCGGACCTTGCGTCGTTACCTTAATGCGTTGGGTGTGAGTTATCGCTCCTTGCTGGAAGAAGTGCGCATGACCAAGGCCATGGCCTACCTGCAGGCCAACATCACCGTGCAACAGGTGGCTAACCGCCTGGGGTATGCCGACCCCAGCAACTTCGCCCGCGCCTTCCGCAAATGGACCGGCCACCCGCCCAGTCATTTCCAGCCGTAATCCCAACCCATGCTCCTACAGCCGGGCCCTCGTCACTCGCTCCATCTGGCAATCGCCTCCCCATAACGCTAGTGTTCCTCGTCTGTTTCAACAAAAACAACCCCCTATGAGTAACCACGAACCCGTTCTGCTGGTCTCCCGGCATAATCACCCTCGCGGCAGTTGCCAGCGTGGGCGTATGCAGCGCCAGCGGTTGATCCACCGTGCCTCCTATGTGGTGGTGCAGGATCTGGCCGGGCGGGTGTGCGTGCAGAAGCGGGCAGACCACAAGCATTTCTACCCGGGGGGTTGGGACCTGGCCGCCGGTGGGGTCATGCGCCCGGATGAGACGGTGGCTCAGGGGCTGAGTCGGGAGCTGTATGAAGAGCTGGGGTTGAGCCGTCAGTTCTCCCGCTGGCAATGGTTCTGGTTTGCCAATCCTCATCACCGGGTGTGGGGCGCCCTGGCCTCGGTGCGGGCCTGTCCGGATGCGGTGTCCCTGAGCGATGAGGTGGTGGCCATCGACTGGCTGCCCGCAGCACAGGCCCTGGCGTTGCCCGGCGCCACCCCGGATAGCCGCCACGCCCTGTCCTTGCTGCTGGCATCAGCACGCTGAGCGTTTTCGTCCTTGTTTACAGGCCCCCTGCTGGGTAGGTTCTCCCCATCTAGAAGGAGAGCCTTATGACTCAGCGATTCAGTGTTGCCGGTAAGCGTATTCTGATCACCGGTGCCTCCAGCGGCTTTGGTGCCCACTTTGCCACTGCGCTGGCCGAAGAAGGCGCGGATGTGGTGCTGGCCGCCCGCCGCGTGGAAAAACTGGAAGACACCGCCAAGGCCGTGCGCGACCTGGGCCGGGAAGCCATCGTGGTGCCCATGGATGTGAGCGATCACGCCAGCGTGGAAGCGGCCTTTGCCGACATGCCACCGCTGGACGTGGTGGTGAACAACGCGGGTATTTCCCAGGAAGGCCCCACCGAAAACATCCCTGAAGAGGAATGGGACCGGGTGGTGGATACCAACCTGAAAGGCGTCTGGGCCGTCTCCAAATTCGCTATCCAGCAATGGAAGCGCGATGGCCGCCCCGGCAGCATCGTCAATATCGCCTCCATCCTCGGCCTGCGAGTGGGTGGCCGGGTGGCCCCGTACACCGCGTCCAAGGCTGCTGTCGTACAGTTCACCAAATCCCTGGCGCTAGACTGCGCCCGTTACAACATCCGCTGCAACGCCATCTGTCCCGGCTATGTGGAAACCGACATCAACGCGGATTTCTTCAACAGCCCGCAGGCGGAAAAGATGCTCAAGCGCATCCCTTACCGTCGTCTCGGTCAGATCGACGAACTGGTGGGCCCGCTGCTTCTGCTGGCCTCGGATGCCTCGTCTTACATGAGCGGGGCCATCATCGCCGTTGACGGCGGTCACCTGTGCAACACGCTTTAATTGCCTGTTAACTGAATTCACCGAGGACAGATCATGGATTTTTCCCTGAGCCCGGAAATTGAAAGTTTGCGTCAGAAAGTCGCGGCGTTTGTTGAAGCCGAAATCATGCCGATGGAAAGCGACAAGGCCAACTACGACGAGCACGAAAACTTCAAGGAAAGCGTGGTCGATGCGCTGCGTGAAAAAGCCAAGGCCCAGGGCCTGTGGGGCTTCCAGCTGCCGAAAGAACGTGGTGGTCTGGATGTGGGTGTGGCGGGTATGGCGGTGCTCTACGAAGAAGCTGCCCGCAGCCCCTTTGGCCCGGTGGTGTTCAACTGTGCGCCGCCGGATGACGGCACCATGATCCTGCTCAACAAGATTCTCAACGATGAGCAGAAAGCGCGCTGGCTGCAGCCGATGATCGACGGCAAGGTGCGTTCAGCGTTTGCCATGACCGAGCCCGATGGCGGCTGTGGTTCCGATCCGTCCCTGACCTATACCACTGCCACCAAAGAGGGTGACAACTGGGTGATCAATGGGCGCAAGTGGTTCATCACCGGCGCCGAAGGTGCGCAAACCTTTATTCTGATCGCCAAGACCAGCGACGATCCGCGCAAGGGCCTTACTGCTTTCCTGTTCGACGCCGATCAGCCCGGTTGGGAAATCGTTCGCCGCATCCCGATCATGGGCCCGGAAGAACACGGCGGTCACTGTGAGCTGAAGTTTGACGGCCTGGTGATTCCTGACGAAAACCGTTTGCTGGAAGTTGGCGACGGATTGAAAGTCACCCAGATTCGTCTCGGCACTGCGCGCCTGACCCACTGCATGCGCTGGTTGGGTCTGGCCAAACGTTGCATGGAAGAAGCGGCGGGTTATGTGGAGAACCGCATGAGCTTTGGCACGACTCTGGCCGAGCATGAAGGTGTGCAATGGATGCTGGGTGACGTGGCCAAGGAAATCGAAGTGGGCCGTCTGCTGACCATGCAGGCTGCCTGGATGCTGGATCAGGGGGACTTTGCCAAGAAAGAAATTTCCATGGCAAAAATCCACGTGGCCGATACCTTGCACAAGGCGGCGGATACCGCCATCCAGCTGTGCGGTGCTCGCGGTTACTCCAAGGACACCCTGCTGGAGTGGATCTACCGCTACGCCCGCCAGGCGCGCCTGGTGGACGGTGCCAGCGAGGTGCACAAGATGGTGCTGTCCCGCTTTTATCTGAAAGAGAAGCGTGATTTCTTCAAGTGGGGCGTGTAGGTCTGCTTCGCAGAGGTAACACGTGAGACGCAACACGCTTCACGCAACAGGAACCACGCAAAAAAGCCCCGCACACGCGGGGCGTTTGCGTTTAGCGCACGCACAAGGGTAGCGATTGCGCATCGGGCGCGATAAACCGTCAGCCCTGCTGCACATTCTGTCGATAACTCAGCGCTTCACGAAGGTGGTCCCGTTCCACCTCCGGGCTGTTATCCAGGTCGGCAATGGTGCGGGCGACCCGTGCGCTACGGTGCAAGGAGCGGGCGGATAACCCCAGCCGGCTCATGACCCCCGCCAGCCAGTCCCGGTGCCGGCGCAGCATGGGTTCCAGTTTGTCGCTGCCCAACTCTCGGTTCAGGCGCTGTTGCCGGTGCCATTGTTGTTTCCACGCATGGCGAACCCGTTGGGCGATGGCCTCGCTGGTTTCCCCTTCCTTGTCGCCCAGCAGCTCCTTTGCTTCTACGGCGGGCACATCCAGATGCAAATCAATGCGATCCAGTAACGGGCCGGACAGCTTGCCCTGATAGCGTTTGGCTTTTTCACAGCGATAACCGCAGCTCTTTTCCGGATCGCCCAGATACCCGCAGGGGCAAGGGTTCATGGCCGCCACCAACTGAAAGCGGGCGGGGAAGGTGAGCTGCTGGGCGGCGCGGGCAATGCTGACTTCACCGGTTTCCAGCGGTTCACGCATGACTTCCAGCACTTTGCGGTCGAACTCCGGTAATTCATCCAGGAACAGAATGCCGTGATGGGCCAGGGAAATTTCCCCGGGCCGCGGGTAACTGCCACCGCCGACCAGGGCCGTTGCCGAGGAAGTATGGTGCGGTGCCCGGTAAGGGCGTTGATAAAAAAGCCGGCTGTTGCGGGGCTGTTTGAGTGAATGAATGGCTGCCACTTCCAGAGCCTGGGCCGTGCGCATGGGCGGCATCAATCCGGGCAACCGCGAGGCGAGCATGCTCTTCCCTGCCCCGGGAGGCCCACATAAAAGCAGGGAGTGGCCTCCTGCCGCGGCAATCTCCAGCACCCGCTTGGCGGTTTGCTGGCCCCGGATTTCCGACAAACAGCCGCCCTGAAAATGCTGCTTGGAGGGTGGTTGGCACTGATGGGGTTCCAGGGGTTGCTGGCCGGTGAGATGGGCGGCAACCCGGGCCAGCTGGTTGGCGGCCAGGGTTGGGGTGCCGGGCAGGCCGGCTTCTTCGGCGTTATCGGCGGCGACGATGAGGGTGCGGTCTTCCGCCAGACAAGCAAGGGAGGAGGGCAGCATGCCGGAAACGGGATTGAGTCGGCCGTTCAGCGACAATTCGCCAATAAACTCGTAGTGGTCGGTGGTGATGTTACCCAGTTGCCCGCTGGCGATCAGGATGCCCAGCGCAATGGCCAGATCAAAACGCCCGCCGTCTTTTGGAAGATCCGCCGGGGCCAGGCTTACGGTGATGCGCCGCTGGGGAAAGTCGAAGCCGCTGTTGACCAGTGCGGAGCGGACCCGGTCGCGGCTCTCGCGCACGGCGGTATCTCCCAATCCGACGATGGTGAATGCCGGCAGGCCCGGTGCCAGATGGGTTTCTACCCGCACGGTGCGGGCTTCAATGCCTACCGGTGCCCGACTGTATAGCAGCGCATGCGTCACGATTCCTCACAAATTCAATGGTTTGTGAGGCAGTGTACGAGGGAAGGGCTTGCCTGCCTGTGCGAGGTTGGTGGCGGCAGACGTAGGAAATCGGATTGTCTGTAGGGGCGTTACGACGATCAGGCTTGGTTAGTGACGAGTGACGAGTGACGAGAAGCGAAAACCTGGGGTGGGTTTGTTTTTCGTCACTCGCTTTTTGGCAGTGAGGGTTCGGTAGGCGCAAACGCTGATCAAGCGTCTGCTGACTTCTCCAGCTCGGCCACCTGTTTTTCCAGTGCTTCCAGTTTTTCACGGGTACGGAGTAGTACTTGTTGCTGGATATCGAACTCTTCCCGGGTGATCAGATCCAGGCGGCTGACGGTTTCCGCCAGTACGCTGCGCACGTTTCGCTCTACTTCGCTGCGCAGGCCGCCCAGGTCGGTGGGCAGGCGGCGGCTGATGTCGGCCATGAGGCGGTCGATAAAGGGCTGATCGGGCATGACAACGGCGTCCTTGTAATGATACGCGGATGGTAGCACGGTGTGCGGGGGCGAGGCACCGGCTGGCGCGGGCAGACATTCTGCACCAACTTGGATCCCGCCCCATTGTGGTGCGCTATAATGGCGCGCCGGGCCTGGATGATGAATCCAGACCGTGATGTAAATCCCTGAAAATGCATGATTTTCTAAAACTGGCATGGGTCGTGCACTAATTGGGTCAGAGCGTTCGCGCAAGCTGTGGATCGGGAACCATAACGGGGCTCGAAGAGAAACGGACGTCACCGGACGCGGTGAAAGCTGAGGAGAAAGAAATGAAACTGGTTACTGCCGTAATTAAGCCGTTCAAATTGGATGACGTGCGTGAAGCACTCTCCGAGATTGGCGTGCAGGGCATCACTGTTACCGAAGTGAAAGGCTTTGGACGCCAG
The DNA here is from genome assembly GCF_002733835.1 of Alcanivorax sp. Classification (GTDB taxonomy): domain Bacteria; phylum Pseudomonadota; class Gammaproteobacteria; order Pseudomonadales; family Alcanivoracaceae; genus Alcanivorax. Next base: position 129,224 of record NZ_NVWY01000005.1, on the reverse strand, counting down.
AAAGGTCACACCGAGCTGTACCGGGGTGCCGAGTACGTGGTGGATTTCCTGCCCAAGGTAAAAATCGAAGTGGCCATCGCCGAGTCCAGCCTGGACCAAGTGATTGAAGCCATCGCGAAAGCCGCGAATACCGGCAAAATTGGTGACGGCAAGATCTTCGTTACCTCCCTTGAGCAAGCGATTCGTATCCGTACCGGTGAAACCGGCGAGGACGCGATTTAAGTTTTACCGTGTTTTGAATTGACCCATGCCAGGGCTTTAGGAAAACACGCTTCCATTTTCGGAGGGTTGCATTGTGGAAAACCAAATTTTTGAATTGAAATACGCGCTGGATACGTTTTATTTCCTGATCTGTGGCGCGTTGGTCATGTGGATGGCGGCAGGCTTTGCCATGCTGGAAGCTGGCCTGGTGCGTGCCAAGAACACCACCGAAATTCTCACCAAGAACGTGGCCTTGTTTGCCATTGCCAGCACCATGTACATGGTTTGCGGTTACGCGATCATGTATGACGGCGCCATCTTCCTGTCCGGGATTGTGGGTGACGGGGTTGCCGGTGCAGAAGAAGCGGCAACCTATGCGCCTTCTGCGGACTTCTTCTTCCAGGTTGTGTTTGTGGCAACCGCCATGTCCATCGTATCCGGTGCAGTGGCTGAGCGGATGAAGTTGTGGGCATTCCTGGTCTTTGCAGTGGTTATGACCGGCGTTATCTACCCGCTGGAAGGGTCCTGGACCTGGGGCGGCGCTGATGTGTTCGGCCTGTATAACCTGGGCGATCTGGGCTTCTCTGACTTTGCGGGTTCCGGCATCGTTCACATGGCGGGTGCTGCTGCTGCCCTGGCCGGTGTTCTGCTGCTGGGTGCACGTAAAGGCAAGTACGGCCCGAACGGTGAAGTACACGCTATTCCGGGTTCAAACCTGCCGCTGGCCGCACTGGGTACCTTCATCCTGTGGTTGGGCTGGTTCGGCTTTAACGGTGGCTCTGTGCTGGCAACCTCCAGTGTCGGTGACTCCAACGCGGTTGCGGTTGTGTTCATGAACACTAACGCTGCTGCTGCCGGTGGTGCCATTGCTGCGCTGATCGTTGGCCGCATCCTGTTTGGCAAAGCCGACCTGACCATGCTGCTTAACGGCGCCCTGGCTGGCCTGGTAGCGATCACCGCTGAGCCTTCTACGCCGACTGCCCTGCAGGCGACCCTGTTCGGTGCTCTGGGTGGTGTGCTGGTGGTATTCAGCATCCTGACTCTGGACAAGCTGAAGATCGATGATCCGGTAGGTGCGATCTCCGTACACGGTGTGGTTGGCTTCCTGGGCCTGATGCTGGTGCCGATCACCAACCCGCTGACCGATGACGGTGGCGCCAGCTTCTCTGGCCAGCTGATCGGTGCGCTGACTATCTTCATCTGGGTATTCGTAGCCAGCCTGGTAGTGTGGGGCATCCTGAAAGCGGTCATGGGCATCCGTGTCAGCGAAGAAGAAGAGTACGAAGGCATGGATATCGCAGACTGCGGTATGGAAGCCTACCCTGAGTTTGTGAAGGGGTAATAAGAGACGCAACAAGCAACACGCGTCACGCAACACGAAAAGCCCCGGCCAGTTGGCCGGGGCTTTTTTTGTGCGCAGGTTCCCGACCGGGACGAGCCAGTTCCGTAAGATGCCGCCCAACTAATAAAAACTTCGTAGGTGGTCGGGATGCGTAACGTGGTCGGGGTTCTGTTGCTGTTGGCGCTTTTAAGCGGTTGCGGGGGTGGCGGCGGTTCTGATGGCGGCGGCGGTGAGTCTGCTGCGAGCCCATTGGACAAAGCGCTCAGTAGCGGCAACAGCGCAGGCCTGGATGAGCAGACGTTGCTTGAACAGGCGCTGGAAGAAGTGGCCAGACTGGAAACCCTGCAGCAAGAGCTGGTCGCCGGGCTGGGGGTCAGCGGCCCGTTGCGATACCCGGTGTCCCGCAACAGTCATTTCATCAATGCCGGCTTTGGTAACGGCGCGGTGCTGCTGCGTGGCAGTGATTCGGGGCACTCTTTTGCCAGTGCGGTGGAGATTGCCGGGCAAAGAGCCGCCGGGATCGGGTTCGAGTTCTATCAGCCCCGAGCTGACGCCGCTGGCATGGACGCATTTGCGCGCAGCCTGCTGACGTGGCTGGGGGGAGGGGCGTCACCCGGACAGGTTTCCCTGGCAGGGATCAATGCCAGTGGCCTGAGTGAGTGGCTGTCGGTGCAATTGCCGAAAGCCGATCAGATTTCCTGCCCCACCGGGTTACCGGCCAGTTGTCTTGCGGGAAGTCAGGTGCTGTTGGTCAGTGACCGTCCTGCTGCAGGCGATGAGCAGGCCCTGCAGGCGTTACTGGTTGAGGCCCGTCAACAGGGCCTGGGGGTTGTCTATATTCATACCCGGGTGTGGAACAGTTCCCCGTTGGGTGAGGCGATGCTCGGCGAGTTGGGCATGGCACTGGGCAGTTACCCAGGGAACTACTTTGTGGAAGACACCCTGGATTGGTCTTCTGCGCAACAGATGCTTTCTGCCATTCAGGTGGATAACCCGATCAAGACCGCTCTGGAACATTTCTATCACCAGGACTTCCCGGTGAATTTTGATTATTGCGATAGCCTTGCCGATGGCAATTGCGATAACTATGCGGCCTTGAAAACGGCCTTGCTGGATGGTGCCAACCAGCTGCGCGGCATGCTCGGTAACCTGGATCGCCAAGGGCGCCCGTTGTTTGCCGAGCGCGGACATACCCTGTTAAAGCTGTTGGTGTTACTGGGTGATGTATGGCGTGAACAGATTGCTTATCCCATGAACAAAAACGTGGCTCCGGTAGGGGATTTCATGCGGGCACTCTATGCGGATTACAGCGTGCAATACTTGCGTGGAGTCCAGCCCGCCCAGCCGGATCTGGGTAGCTTCAGTGAGCCCATGGCGGCGGCGCCAGCTACCTCAACACAGCGCCCCAGCGTCACCGTTAAAGGCGACCATTTCACTGCGCTGGGGGCCTACGTGCTTCCGGGGCAGCGCGTCAGGATTACCCGCACCGACGATAACGACAGCGTAAGCACCGCTATTCGCATCAACACCCAGCGTACCGGTTCCACCCGGTTATGGAGCGAGTATTCCCGCCCGCGCTTTCTGGCCAGCCCGACCATGTCCATCGCGCCCGGTGAAACCCTGGAGTTGACGACGCCTTACGGCGGCACCCTGCAGCTGCTGCATCGCAATGCGCCTGTGGCGAGCACGGTCTCGCTACGACTGGAAAATGTGGCGCAGCAACCGTTTCTGCAATACGGCCCGGATATGGCCCAGGAGGCGTTCGCCACGGCGTTGCAGAATAGCGCGTTGACCTGGGCGGAGATCCGCAGCCCCTTTGCCGAAGTGCACTCGCGGCGCGACCGCATGAATGCATCCATCAATGAATCGCGCTATGCCGGAAACAGCCAGGCATTTCTGGATGATCTGTTTGATTATGTGTTGCGTGATGCCTATGCGCTGGCCGGTTTTCAGGGTGAGGGTATTGCCTTGAATCAGGCGGTCGCTCAGCGGTGTAACGCACTGGCTTGGGATTGCACCAGTGCGCAGATTCATGGGCTGCCCAACGTGCTGCACATCAACGTGGACTGGTTTGCACATTGCGGCTCCGGCTGTAGTGGTAACCCCTATGACCAGGCCTGGCCACTGGACCCTTATGGTTGGGGGGAGAGCCATGAGCTGGGGCATAACCTGCAGCGCGGTTTGCTGAAAATTCATGGCGGGCGCAGCGGTGAAGTGTCCAATAACCTGTTCCCATTGCATAAAAACTGGCGCCTGCTGCAAGAGCGTGACGTGAACATGAGCCCTGCCCGGCTGGCCTATAAAGGAGCGTTCGATGTTTTGAAGGCCGGTGCGGCCGGTGCAGACCCCTACTCGGTTGCCTACGATGCGATCTGGGCGGATGACCGTTACGCGGCCAATAACGGGCTGCGCATGACATTCTTTGCCCAGCTGCCGCACCTGTGGCGAGAGGTAACCGGCACGGACAGTGAAGGCTGGGATATCATCACGCTGCTGTATCTGGCCGAACGCCAGTTCAGTGACCTGAGCGCAGATGAGTGGATGGCACAACGGGACCATTTCGCCATGGGAACCTTTGCCAGCAAGCCGGATCTGAACGGCAACGAGTTCATGCTGATTCTCGGTAGCTACCTGAGTCAGCGCGACCTGCGGCCACTGTGGGATGTGTGGGGCGTGGACTATGGCGCGGCCACGTCTGCCCAGCTGGATGCCCTGGCCCTGCCTGCGCAAGCACCGGTGATCTGGGTGGGGCCGGACAGTAATGACTGGTCCCAGGTGCAGAAAATCGCGATAAGTGACGACATGGTGTGGCCATTCTGATTCTGCCTGCGTTCACTCTGGCGCGAAGCGCCGTGTTACCATGCGCCTTTTACTGGCGAGTGGCAGCAACATGACCGAGCAGTGCGTAATCCGGCTTCGCAAGAACGAAGAGCGGCGTTTGAAGGCGGGCCATTTGTGGGTATACGCCAACGAAATTGATACCCGTCATACTCCGCTCAAGGATTTGTCCGCCGGGGCTTGCGTGGTGGAAGACAGCCGCGGCAAGCCGCTGGGGCGTGCTTTGCTCAGCCCCCATTCGCTGATTGCCGCGCGCCTGTACAGCCGCGATGTGAAGCAGGAATTGTCGCGCAGTTTTTTCAAAAAGCGTATTGAGCAGGCGCTGAGCCTGCGCGAGCAGTTGTTCGATGTTCCCTGTTACCGACTGATCTTTGGCGAAGCCGATGGCCTGCCTGGCCTGGTGGTGGATCGTTTCCACGATGTGCTGGTGGTGCAAACCGGTTCCGGCGCTATGGAAGCCCACCTGGATGTGATTGTCAGTGCCCTGGATGCGGTGCTGGCACCGACGCATATCATTGCCAAGAACGAAGCGGCCGCCCGTGAGATCGAAGGGCTGGAGCGTTACACCAAGGCATTGAAAGGCGAGCTGCTGAACGAGGTCAGCCTCACGGAAAACGGCGCAAAATTTGTGGCGCCGTTGGCAGAGGGGCAAAAGACCGGGTGGTTCTACGATCACCGGGCCGCTCGTCAGAAGATGCAGGCGTTGGCCAAAGGCGCTCGCGTACTGGATGTGTTCAGTTACTGTGGCGGTTGGGGTGTGCAGGCGGCACTGGCGGGTGCGGAGTCAGTAACCTGTGTGGATGGCTCTGAAATCGCCACGGATTATGTGCATCGCAACGCAGAACTGAATGGTGTCGCTGACACGGTGGGCAGCATTCAGGGCGATGCGTTTGCGGCCATGAAGCAATTGATTGCCGACGGCGAAAAGTATGATCTGGTGGTGCTGGACCCGCCGGCGTTCATCAAGCGCAAAAAAGATTTCAAGAACGGCCTGGCCGGTTATCACGCCATCAACGAGCTGGCCATGCGGCTGGTAAAACCCGGTGGTTATCTGGTATCGGCTTCCTGCTCCATGCACATGCCGGCAGAGCGTCTGCTGGATGTGGTGCACAGCAGTGCCCGACACATCGACCGCAGTATTCAGGTGGTGGGCTATGAAGGGCAGGGGCCGGATCACCCGGTGCATCCGGCCATTGCCGAAACCTCTTACCTGAAAAGCTGGTTCTGCCGGATCAATTTTCCCCTGTAGTCTGAGAAAAGGTCATCGCGGATTAGCGTGAAAGGAAGCGACCGGCTCTTGGGTAAGGCGTCAGGCGGCTTGCCCCGGGGCATCCTTCCGAATGACCGAACCTAGATCTGAATCCCTGACCGCCGCTACAGATTGCGTAGGGTGCACTGAGCCGAAGGCGAACTGCACCATCAAACGTCGGATCGGTGCAGTTCGCCTTCGGCTCAGTGCCCCCTACGTTTTGGAATGCGGCGAGTGTTTACGACCCTAAAAAGCTCCGGCCTGACTCCTCGCCATCACCGATTCTGCTCGGAACTCTTCTCCAGATTCATCAAAAAATCCGCGATCAACCGGTTGGCCCAGCTTCGTGGCCGCCAGCCTTCATAATAGGCGCAGTGGCTGCCTCGCCGGGTAATCACCAGTAGGGTGCGCGGTAACTCGCGCACCAGCGATTCGTATTCGCGCACATTGCCGATCACACACACCGGATCATCTTCTGCGTTCAGCACCAGCAGGGGAATGCTGATCTGCTTCATGACCACCATGGGATTGCTGGCTTGCAGGAAATCGGCGTGGCTGGGATAGCCGGCCATTTCATGGAGGTTGGCATGGAAGGCGTGCAGGTCCGGGGCGGTGGCGCAGGCGTTGTAGCTTTGCAGTTTGCTGAACGTCTCGGCATTGGCGGTGACAAAGGTGCGCGCCAGTTTGCGGGCCATCATGCGGTTGTAGGGTTGCCGGGCACGGCGGAAGGCCACTTCGATGTTGTAGCCCGGGCAATAAGCCATGGCGCCACGAAACGGGGCGTTTTCTCCTTCCTCGCCCAGATAGCGAACCAGTAGTCCGGAACCCGCCGAGATGCCTACAGCATACAGGGGTGACTGCGGATAGCGTTGCTGAATGATGGCGAGCTGTTCGCGCAAGTCATCGGTGTCACCCATGGTGTTGATGCGCGGTGCGGTCAAGGGCAGGTCGCCGTGGCCACGCCGGGTGCAGACAGCCACCCGCCAGCCGGTTTGCTGATACAGATCCCGCACCAGCCCGCGCATGCTTTTCGGGGAGCCGGTAATGGTATGCAGCACCAGCAGGGTAGGGGTGTCAGCGGGGGTATCCAGGCCGACCCAGTCCAGCGAGGTGGTGCCGCCGTCACGCATGGTGAGGATATCGGTGTGGGAATAATCCAGCGCCGGGGAAAAGGTCTTTTTCAATCCCAGCAGGATTAATTGCAGGTGGGTGTTGAACAGCCAGGGCGTGGGGAAAAACCGTTGTGACAACTGCGGCAGCCGGGCCAGCATGTCCCGGTTAAAGCCGGTATCCCGGTACACCAGTTGCGGCTTGCGAGCCGCCGTTTTCAGGTAGTACGCCACGGCAAGGCTGGCTAGCAGAACGACGATAAAGAGAGTCACGGGTGCGGCGCTCCATGCGGTAGGACGTGAACGTGCCGGGTTTCCGGTGAATCGTCAATGGGCGGACCAGCCACTGCGAAACCGGACAATCGCGGCCGAACGGCCGCTCCCACGGTGATTGGATCGGGCGTTTGTGGGAGTGGCCGTTCTAGCGCGAAAGAGGCCGTTATTTCAGTTTTTCCAGCATGGCTGCCATGCGGGTACGTACCACTTCAATGGCCTTGTAGGGGCGAATCATCACTTTGAAGTCGACGATCTTTCCGTCCCTATCCCACTGGATCATGTCCACGCCGTTGACGGCGATGCCGTCCAGTTCGACGACAAATTCCAGCACCGAATGCTCGCCGTCATGCACTTCGCGCACATAACGAAAGCTGTCGTTGAGTAGCACGTGCAGTGCCGCCGTCAGGTAGGCCGTGGTCAGTGCCTTGCCGGTTTGCGGGGTATGCACTAGCGGTGAATGGAACACCGCCTGATTGGCAATCAGGTTGCTGAGCGCCTGCGGGTCGCGGGTTTTTACGATCTCATGCCAGGCATCGATATTCGCCATGGGGTATCTCCTTCAGGCCGCCGTCAGTGCGCGGCGTGCTTGGTCGTATTCGTCCGCCAGTCGGGCGATGGCATCGCCGGCGCTCTGGATGGCGTCCACTGCGCCGATGCCCTGGCCGCAGCCCCAGATATCTTTCCAGGCTTTCTTATCGGAATTGCCGCCGGACCCGAAGTTCATGGCCGAAGGGTCGCTTTCCGGCAGGTTGGCCGGGTCCATGCCGGCGTTGACGATGGAGGGCGCCAGGTAGTTGCCGTGTACGCCAGTGAACAGGTTGCTGTAGACGATATCGGAGGCGTTGCTGTCCACGATCATCTGCTTGTAGGCAGCGTCAGCGTTGGCTTCCTGGGTGGCGATGAACAGCGAGCCGATGTAGGCCAGGTCCGCGCCCATGGCTTCAGCGGCCAGCACAGAGGCGCCGCTGGCGATGGAGCCGGACAGGGCCAGCGGGCCGTCGAACCAGCTGCGAATTTCCTGCATCAGGGCGAATGGTGACAGCTGCCCGGCGTGGCCACCGGCGCCGGCGGCGACAGCGATCAGGCCATCGGCGCCTTTTTCGATGGCCTTGTGGGCAAAGCGATTGTTGATCACGTCATGCATCACCATGCCGCCCCAGCCGTGTACTGCCTGGTTCACGTCTTCGCGGGCGCCCAGGGAAGTGATCACCATGGGTACCTTGTACTTTTCACACAGTTCCAGGTCTTTCTCGAGGCGATCATTGGAGCGGTGAACAATCTGGTTGACTGCGAACGGGGCGGAGGGTTGGTCCGGGTGGTCCCGGTCCCAGGCGGCCAGCTCTTCGGTAATGCGGTGCAGCCATTCATCCAGCTGCGACAGCGGGCGGGCGTTCAGGGACGGGAACGAGCCGATGGCGCCGGCCTGGCATTGGGCGATCACCAGGTCCGGGTTGGAAATGATGAACAGCGGTGAGCACATCACCGGCAGGCGCAGGCGGGAGCGAATTTCAGTGGGCAAAGACATGGCGGTGTCCTCATGCTGGGCCCCGGTATTAACGCGGGGCAGGGTCCGGGCCACCGGAAACACGACCCGGCGGAATAAATATACGAAGTAAAATTTACACCGTATATTTATAGAGTCAAGTCTGCCGATGTGGGGATTGAGCGGATTGGTCAGGAATCCAGAGTGGGCGGGGTGACCTGCATGCCGGCGTAGAGGGTGCGCATGATCTTCTCGCGCAGGGTGTCGCCGTCCATGCCGCGCAGGCCGCTGGCCAGTTCCAGCACCACGATGCCATGGAGGGTGGCCCAGAACATATAGCCGATCAGCTGGGCATCGCCCTTGAGCAGGCCAGCCTCAATCATCTCGCGCACATAGCCCACCATGGTTTCCTGGGCACGGCCATTGGCGGCCTGCAGTTCCGGGTAACGGTCTTCGTCGGGCTGGGAAAAGGAGAAAATCAGCTGGTAGGCAGCGGGGTGCGACTTGGCAAACCCCACGTAGGCATCACCCACGGCGCGGCCTTTACTGCGGGCGTCCGGGGCGCTGGCCACGGCGGTTTCCAGTGCGCTGGCGAAGCGGTTGAAGGCGGCGGCGCGGACGGTGGCCAGAATGTCATCCTTGTCGCGGAAATAGCGGTAGGGCGTCATCGGGCTCACCCCCACTTCGCTGGCGATCTGCCGCATGGTCACATTCTGGGGGCCACGTTCGATGAACAGACGAGTAGCCGCCTCGCACACGGATTCACGAAAGTGCGCGATCTCGGCCTCGGTTTTTGCTTTTTTGGCCAACGCAGGGCTCCACGACAAAGGTAACGCGTACAGTGTAAAGCATGTGGTGGTGATCTGCCTGAGGCGTGTCAAACAGGCACGGATATTGAAAGGGAGGGAAGGCCCCCATTAACGCGGGCCTATAGAGAGGTAATTGCGTGCCCTTGCCCCCGAATTTCATGCATGCCCGCGTGGATGCAGTGAGAAACAAGCTCAACGTGCAGGTCTGCAGCCTGTATCAGGCTGATGGTCAGCAGCAGTGCCTGGAGATCGTCGCTACCAGTGGCCTTAATCAGCAAGTGTTGGGAGCCACCCTGACGTACAGCCAGGGGGTGAGAACCTGTTCATGGTCTATACGCAACCGTGTTGCCGCTAAAAATGGTGCCAGGCAAGGCGCGGACCGCAGGGCCTGATGGGTCAAGTTCAAGGTTCGCAACGCAGAATGGCGCCATTTTTAGCGGCAACCCGAAGGGCCGGGCACCTTTTGCCGTCAGTCCGTGATTACTCTTGTTTATGTAGAATGGCTACACGGCACACTCGTAATCACGGGCTGACAACAAAATGAACTCCGGCGCGGCTGCGTATAGATCATGAGCAGGTTCTTCCGGCAAGGTGGCGCGCAGCCGCAGCGCCGTGGCGGCCCGGGATATCCAGGCGCATATGGATTACTTCTATGTGCCCGGTTCCGATGAAGAGCATTTTCGCAGTTATCTGGGCATTCCGCTGGAATACGACGGCGTGCTCTACGGAGTGTTGGTGGTGCAGACCCGGGTAAAGAAAACCTTCTTCCTGAAGGACATCAGAGAGCTGCACAGCGCCGGCCGGGATTTGCTGGATGCGTTGAAATTGAGTTTGCGGCAGGCGGGGTAAAGGCCGCTACGGGCTTCGAGCTATGAGCTGCGAGAAAGTCAAAATCCTGAATATTAAGGTTGCCCGGTTTTTTCTCATTGCTGGCAGCTCGTAGCTGATTTTCTCAGCTCGCCAACCAGCTTAGCGCATCTTTCTGTTCGGCCCATTCGAAGACTTTGACCTCGCCGGGAATCAGCGCGCTGGCCTGCTGGACGGTGTTGCTGATCCAGTCGTGGCTGGTGACCACCGCAATGCGCTTCCAGCTCAGTGGGTGGCGCAAGCCGACCAAGGCGTCCTGCAACATGGCGCCGGCAGAAAATGCGTCGAAAGTCGGGCCGATTTCGTAGAGCACATTAATGTGCTCGTGCTGGCTTAGTGCCCCTTCGATGGCAGGCACCAGCACCTTGCGGTAGTCCTCGGCGGTGAGTTCGCCGTGGGCGCTGACCCCCACGGTGTCTCCGGGCAGATTGTCGATCAGTTCCAACATAAACGCCTCCTGGCATGGGAACGCTCTCGTGGTCTGGTTATCATGCCATGGTTACTGGCCAGGAAGATTTCAAGTGCCCGCTGTACTGATCGTAGAAGATGAACCGCGTATTGCTGAACCGCTGGTGTTTGCGCTGGAGCGTGAGCATTTCGCCGTGACCCATGTGACGCTGGGGCAGGATGCGCTGAATGCCGTGAATGGCCAGCCTTTCGACGTTGTTGTGCTGGATGTGGGGCTGCCGGATATCAATGGCTTTGAGGTGCTCAAGCAGCTGCGCCAGCGCAGCGAATTACCGGTGCTTTTTCTCACCGCTCGTCAGGATGAAGTGGATCGCATTCTGGGGCTGGAGCTGGGTGGTGACGATTATGTCACCAAGCCGTTCAGCCCCCGCGAAGTGGTGGCTCGTATTCGTGCCATTCTCAAACGCATCGTGCCCACGTCACCGGCGCCCGCTCACGCCGTTGACGAATCGCCCTGGCAGGTGGATGAAGCCGGGTTTCGTATTTCTTTTCGTTGCAAACCGCTGACACTGACGCGTTCGGAATACCGCATTCTGGCGGCCATGGTGCAGCGCCCCGGGCAGGTGTTCAGCCGTAGCCACCTGCTGGATATCTGCGATAGCGATGAAGACAGCTTCGAGCGCAGCGTGGATACTCATATCAAGACCCTGCGGGCGAAATTGCGTCCGCTGGGCGGCGATCAGCTTATCGCCACCCGGCGAGGTATCGGTTACGTGCTGGAAATGCCATGAAGCTCGGTCAACGCTTGCTGATCTTTTATTTTCTTATCTTGGGTCTGGTGGGCTGGTTCGTGCTTGATCTGGTATTTGGCCAGGCCAAACCGCTGGTGCGCCAATCGGCGGAAGAAACCCTGGTGGATGCCGCCAATCTGCTGGCGGAAATTGTCGCCAGCGATGCGGCTAACGGGGAAATCGTGATCACGCCGGCACTGCGGGATGCGCTTAACCGTTACGCCGGGCGCACCCCGGATGCGGATATCTGGGGCTTGAAGAAAACGCGCATCCACACTCATGTGTATATCACCGGCCCCACCGGCACGGTGCTATTCGATTCCCGTGGCCGGGATGAGGGCAAGGATTTTTCTCGCTGGAACGATGTACACCTGACCTTGCAGGGCCGCTACGGCGCGCGGACCACCCGCAGCGATCCACAGGATCCATCCACCTCGGTGATGTACGTGGCTGCCCCCATTCGCCATGACGGCAGCCTTATCGGTGTTATCAGCCTGGGTAAACCCGGGCGTGCCATCGAGCCGTTTGTGCAGCGGGCGGAGCGCTATCTCATGGTCTACGGCGGCCTGGCGTTACTGGTGTGCCTGTTGCTGGGTGGGCTGTTGTCCTGGTGGCTTGGCCGCCGGGTGAACCGCCTGCGTCGCTATGCGGAGGCCGTCGCCAACGACCAGCGACCGGCGCCACCGGTGTTCCGTGGCGGTGATGAAATTCGCGACCTGGCGGATGCCGTCACCGCCATGCGTCGACGCCTGGAGGCACGGGCACAGCTGGAAGATAACGTGACACTGCTGACCCATGAAATGAAAAGCCCGTTGGCGGCGATTCGTGGCGCTGGTGAAATTCTGGCAGAGGAAGTGCGCGATCCGGCCCTGCACCGTTTCACGGATAATGTGATACACGAAAGCATCAGGTTGAGTGATCTGCTGGACAGGTTGCTGGCCATGGCGAGGCTGGAAAAACTGGAAAGCCTGCCGCATCGAAAAAGTGCCGTGGCAATTTCCGCTCTGGTGCAGGAATGGCAACACAGCCGCTATTCGCTGCTGGCTGAAAAGCGGCTGGAGGTGGCCGTGAATGAAGGTGCCCTGCTGGCGGAAGCGGAGACCCTTAAGCTGGCGCTGTTCAATCTGCTGGATAACGCCCTGCGTTTTGCCAAAGAGAAAACCACGATCGAGGTGCATGTTGAAGCAGCCTGTCTCATAGTAACCAACACTGGCCCCATGATTCCTGACTATGCGCTTGAACGCATCACCGAGCGTTTCTATTCCCTGCCGGCGCCGGGTCAGGAAAGAAGTTCAGGCCTGGGGCTGGCCATGGTAAGCGAAATCGCCAGTCTGCACGGCGGCAGCCTGCAGGTGGGAAACACCCCGGAAGGCGTTCAGGCCAGGCTAATCCTCCCCGAATAGACCTCTTCCCGCAGGAGCATTGTTGGCGGCGCGATAGAGCGAAAAGCGAGAAGAAAAAAATGGCCCGGGTTTTCGAAACTCGCTTCTCGCAACTCGTCACCACTTTCCCCCACACAATCCCCACAAAACCCTCAAACCGGTTTCGCACACTGTTTTCTCACACTGAGGGCGTCATTTGTGGGAGAGAAGCCATGCGACCCAACCTGTTATTGAAAATGTTCACCATTGCCGGGCTGATGCTGGTGCTGGTCATGCCGCTGTTAATGATCCAGGGAAAGATATCCGACCGCAGTAATGAAGCGATGCACGTCAAACACCAGATTACCCGACAGGTGAGCGGCGAGCAGCAGATCGGTGGGCCACTGATTGTGGTGCCACGAACCCGCAAACAGCTGGTAGAAAAACACGATTGCCGTAGCGGCGAAACCTGTACGGTCATTGAGCGGCGGCAGGTACTGGATAGCCAGATTCCGGACACCCTGAGCATTGATGGCGAGCTGCAAAGTGAAATGCGCTATCGCGGTATTTACGGCGTGCCGGTATACCGAAGCCTGTTGCACATCGAAGCCGTGTTTCCTGCCAACTGGCAGCAAGTGAGCCAGCCGGAACAGGTGGTGTCTTCACAGAAACCGTTGCTGCTAATGCAGATTCAGGACCTGCGCGGGTTGGTTGAGCGTCCGCAAATTTTGGTCAACGATGTGCCGCTGCCCCTGGTGGAAACCGAGCAGTTACCCGATGGCGTGGGAGGCAATGCCGTGGCGGTGGCGCTGCCCGACGATTTGAGCGGCGCCTTTACGGTAAAGGTGCGATTGAATCTGAACGGCACAGAATCACTCGGCGCCTTGCCGTTGGCGAAGGAAACCCGCATGGCGCTGCGCGCCGATTGGCCGCACCCCAGCTTCGAAGGGCTGGTGTTGCCGGTGGAACGTGAGATTACCCATGACGGCTTTACCAGCCAGTGGCGCACCAACAGCCTGGCGGCGGCCAGTGTGATCCATTGTGCCCGCGGCGATGCGGCATGCGGTGATAGCGGTCAGGCATTGCGGGTGCGCTTGGTGCAGCCGGTAACAGGGTTGCTCTCCAGTGAGCGGGCGCTGAAATACAGCTACCTGATTGTGGGGCTCACCTTTGCGGCGTTTTTCCTTTTTGAAGTGCTGCGCCGGTATCCGTTGCACGCCATGCAATACCTGTTGGTGGGGCTGGCGCTGGCCATGTTCTACCTGTTGCTGGTGGCACTCAGTGAGCATATCGACTTTTTGCTGGCCTACCTGGTGGCCGCGTTATCGTGCTGTGCATTGATAGGCATCTACCTGATGGCCGCCATGCGCTCGCTCAAAGCCGGCTGGACCTTTGCCTTGAGCTTGCTACTGGTGCAGGGGTTGATCTACGGCATTCTCATGGCTGAAGACTATGCCCTGTTGCTGGGCGCCCTGCTGCTGTTCGCTGCCCTGGCTGCAGTGATGGTGGTGACTCGCAAGCTGGACTGGTATGCCTTCGCGGTGCCGGGCAAGGCCGCCGCCAAGGTGCAGGCGAATGCCGACAGTGCCCAGCGCGGCAACGCACCGTGAGTGCCGACGGGCTGGGCCATATTGCGACCCTGGTGCGGGCCGCCAAGCGGTTCCCCAGCTATCGACAGCGCTTGCTTGGGCGAGCGTTACGCATCGCCCAGCAAGCACTGGCCTGCAATGCAGAGAATCGCCGGGCGATTCGCTGGCTTGGGGTGATCTGGTGGCAACTGGGTGAGCGGCGTCGGGGCAGGGCACTGCTTTATGCGGCAGAAGTGAAAGTCAGGCGTAGCGTGTATTGAATTAGCGTTGGAGAGGAAGGGGCGTCAGAAAATCCTTTTGATCTTTTCAGGGCGGGGCCGAGGGCCCCGCTGCTTTCAATTTTGTCCTGCCGCTAAATCCGGTTACTTCTCACCCTTCCCGTAAGCCCGCAAAAACATATCTACCACTTGTTCGGCATGGGGCTGCGCTTCACGGCTCGTCATTGGCTTGTTACAGCCAATAATGACACGCATATGCTCACAGCCTTGTAGCAGGCTGAAGAAATTCTCCGCCGCCTGTTTGGGGTTGTCTGCCTGCAATCGCCCTGCGCTATTGCCGTTGCGCACCAGGTTTTCCATGGCGGCGATGGTACGCTGGGGGCCTGCTTCAAAAAACAGCCGTGACATGGCCGGGTCCTGTGTAGCCAGGCTGCTCATCAGTCGCTGTAACTCGATCACTTCGTCGGTATGGATCAATTCGAGAAACGCCAGGCCAATCTTGGTCAGAGTGGCGCGAATAGGCAGGTCTGGCTCCAGTTCGAAGATCGGCATGGGCAGCAGGTTGTGGCATTTCGCCTCAATGGCTGACGAAAATAACGTTTCCTTGTCACTGAAATGGCTATACACCGTGAGTTTGGAAACGCCAGCCTGTTTCGCCACGGCATCCATGCTGGTGCCGACAAAGCCCTGTGACAGGAACAGCGTTTTGGCTGCCTCAAGGATGGCGGTGCGTTTCGCCGGGTCTTTGGGGCGTCCGCGTGGGTTGGGCTGATCTGGAGAGGCAGAGTCGGTCATATTTCAATACTGGACGGTTCAGTTTAATAAAATTACTATACTGGCGAGTATAGCATGCCGGCAAGCCAAGACCGGCACAATCCGCCAACTTACCGGGCGGATCCGTCTAAAGAGGTGGGGTCAATGAGGGAGCCAGTCATGTTTCGTTCTGTATTGCTGTCGAGAGTGCTGTCGGGGCTGATCGTCACGGGAATGGCGGCGGGGGCGTTGGCCCTGCAGGGTTGTTCCGATTCTGAGCCGGAAGACAAGGCACCTGCCCGCCCGGCGCTGGTGGCCCAGCCCTTGTCGGCGGATGCCAGCCAAGATGTGTTTCCCGGGGAAATTCGTGCCCGTTATGAGCCGGAACTGGGTTTTCGTATTGGCGGCAAAATCAGTCAGCGGCTGGTGGATGTGGGGGACCGGGTCAGCGAAGGCACGGTACTTGCCAAACTGGATACCGATGATGTGAGCCTGCGCCTGGATGCGGCTCGGGCGCAAATGGCCTCTGCCCAGGCTGACCACAAGCTGGCCAGCAGCGAACTGGAACGATACCGCGAGCTGATGGAGCGCAATGTGATCAGCCGCTCCCAGTTCGATTCCTTTGAAAGCCGTTATGACGCCAGCGTGGCGCAATTGCGGCAGGCCCGGGCCAATCTGAACGTGGCTCGCAATCAGGCGGACTATGCCTCCTTGAAGGCTCCCCGCGACGGCGTTATCGCCCAGCGTCTGGCGGAGGCCGGCCAGGTCGTTGCTGCCGGGCAGGCAGTGTTTGTGCTGGCGGTCGATGGCGACCGGGAAGTGCGGATCGATCTGCCCGAGCAGGATGTGGGGCGCTTCAAGATCGGCATGCCGGTGGCCATTGAATTGTGGTCGCGTCCCGGCCAGGTATTCGAAGGCAAGATTCGGGAATTGTCGCCTGCGGCGGACCCTCGCTCGCGCACATTTGAAGCCCGTGTGGCGTTCGAGAATATGGATGTCGGGGCGGACCTGGGTCAGTCTGCCCGGGTGTTTGTCAGCGGTGGGGATAATGCCGGGGTACTCAGTATCCCGCTGTCTGCGCTCACCGCCGAGGAGGGAGAAACCTACGTCTGGGTGGTGAATCCGGACGCGCTTACCCTGCATAAAACATCCGTGGAAGTGGGGCCGTACCAGGAGCAGGTGGTACCGGTGCTCAGCGGTCTGCAGCCGCAGGATTGGGTGGTGACCGCCGGCACGCATCTGCTGCGTGAAGGGCAGGCGGTGATCCCGGTGGATCGTCAGAATCGTCAGATCGATTTGCAACAGACTGTCGCGGCGGTACAGCCCGAGCCCGCAGAGGCTGACGCCGCAAGTGCAGAGCCAGGCAGCGATGCCGATGCGGCGCCAAGTCCAGACGCGGATCAATAGGGGAGTATGACCATGTCGTTCAACCTCTCCGAATGGGCGCTGAAGAACCGCACCCTGGTGCTTTACGCCATGATTCTGCTCGGTGCCATGGGGGCAATTTCCTATGCCAACCTGGGCCAGAGTGAAGACCCGCCCTTTACCTTCAAACTGATGACCATCAACACCCTGTGGCCCGGTGCCAGTGCCGAGGAAGTCTCTCGGCAAATCACCGAACGGGTGGAAAAGAAATTGATGGAGACCGGTGACTTTGAACGCATTACCTCCTATTCCCGGCCCGGCCAGTCATTGGTCATGTTCATGGCCCGGGATGAAATGCGCTCCAAGGACATCAAGGATCTCTGGTACCAGGTACGCAAGAAGATTGGCGACATTCGCCACACCCTGCCCCAGGACGTACGTGGCCCCTTCTTTAATGACGAATTTGGCACCACCTTCGGCAACATCTATGCGCTCACCGGCGAGGGTTTTGATTACGCCATCATGAAAGACTACGCCGACCGTTTGCAGTTGGCCCTGCAGCGGGTGGACGACGTGGGCAAGGTGGAGCTGGTCGGTCTGCAGGACGAAAAGATTTGGGTAGAAATTGCCAATACCAAACTGGCCTCTCTGGGCATTCCGTTGGTGACGGTTCAGCAGGCATTGCAGTCGCAGAACGCCGTGGCCGATGCCGGTTTTTTTGAAACGCCGAGCAGCCGCGTACGTCTAAGGGTCTCCGGTGAATTCACCAGCGTGGACGATATCCGTAACTTCCCCATTCAGGTAGAAAACCGCACCCTGCGCCTGGGCGATATCGCCAACGTTTATCGTGGTTTCAGCGATCCGCCGCAGCCGCGCATGCGCTTCATGGGCGAAAATGCCATTGGTATTGCGGTGTCCATGAAAGACGGCGGCGACATTCTCAAGCTGGGTGACAACCTGGACCAGACCTTTGCCAAATTGCAGGAAAGCCTGCCCATTGGTATGGAGCTGAGAAAGGTATCGGATCAGCCGGCGGCGGTGGAAGCCGGGGTGGGAGAATTTGTTCAGGTGCTGATGGAGGCGCTGGCCATCGTGTTGCTGGTGAGTTTCTTCTCACTGGGCTGGCGCACGGGGCTGGTGGTGGCATTTTCCATTCCGCTGGTGTTGGCGATGACCTTTGCCTCGATGAAATATTTCGACATCGGCCTGCACAAGATTTCGCTGGGTGCGCTGGTGTTGGCACTGGGCCTGATGGTGGACGATGCCATTATCGCCGTGGAAATGATGGCGATAAAAATGGAGCAGGGTTTCAGCCGTATCAAGGCTGCCGGCTTTGCCTGGACCAGTACGGCCTTCCCCATGCTCACCGGCACCTTGATTACCGCTGCAGGCTTTCTGCCCATTGCCACTGCAGAATCAAGCACCGGGGAATATACCCGCTCCATCTTTCAGGTGGTCACCATTGCCTTGTTGGCATCCTGGGTGGCGGCGGTGGTGTTCGTTCCGTATTTGGGTGAAAAGTTGCTGCCCAGTCTGGCACGCCGTGATGCCAGTGGGGATGTGCACGATCCTTACCAGAAGCCGTTCTATCGTCGTTTCCGTGGCTGGGTAGAGTGGTGTGTGCGCTACCGGAAAACGGTCATCGGGCTGACCGTGGGCATCTTCGTGTTCTCGCTTTTTCTATTCCGTTTTGTGCCTCAGCAATTCTTCCCGGCGTCCGGCCGGCTTGAGTTGATGGTGGATATGAAGCTGGAAGAAGGCGCATCGCTGACGGCGACCCAGGAAAAGGCTCTGCGCCTGGAAGCCATGCTTGGCGAAAACGACATGATCGAAAATTACGTGGGCTATATGGGCAGCGGCTCGCCCCGTTTTTATCTGTCGCTGGATCAGAAATTACCGGCCGCCAGTGTCGCCCAGTTTGTGGTGCTCACCCGGAATGTGGAAGAACGCGAACAGGTGCGTAGCTGGTTGATGGAGATCCTGGAGCGGGAATTCCCGGCCGTGCGTACCCGCGTATCACGACTGGAGAATGGTCCGCCTGTGGGCTATCCGATTCAGCTGCGTGTGTCCGGTGAGCATATTTCCCAGGTGCGGGAGTTGGCTCGCCGGGTGGCCGAGAAAGTGCGTGATAACGAGCACACCGCCAACGTGCATCTCGATTGGGAAGAGCCCAGCAAGGTGGTGCGTCTGGTGGTGGATCAGGACCGGGCGCGCGCCATGGGGATTACCACGTCGGACTTGTCCACGGCGCTGCAGGCGTCCCTTTCCGGGGTCGCGGTGAGCCAGTACCGCGAAGACAATGAGCTGATCAACGTGGAAGTGCGAGGCGATCGCCACGAGCGTCATGCTCTGGGCTTGCTGGGCAACCTTGCCGTGCAGACGGACAGTGGACGCAGCGTGCCACTGAATCAGGTGGCGACACTGGAATCCGGTTTCGAGGAGGGCATCATCTGGCATCGTGATCGTTTGCCAACGGTGACGGTGCTGGCGGACGTGAAAGACGGCGCTCTGCCCGCCACGTTGATGCAGCAAATCATGCCGACGCTCTCCCAGGTGCAGGCGGACCTGCCGCCGGGTTACCTGCTGCAGGTGGGTGGCACGGTGGAAGAATCGGCCCGGGGCCAGAAATCGGTCAACGCAGGGATGCCACTGTTCATTCTGGTGGTGATTACCTTGCTGATGCTGCAACTGCGCAGTTTCCCGTTGTCGGTGATGGTCTTTATCACGGCGCCGCTGGGGCTGATCGGGGTGACCTTCTTCCTGCTGTTGTTCCAGAAACCATTCGGGTTTGTCGCCATGCTGGGCACGATCGCACTGGCCGGCATGATTATGCGTAACGCGGTGATTCTGGTTGACCAGATTGGTCAGGACATGGATCAGGGGCTCACTGCCTGGGATGCGATTATTGAATCCACAGTCCGCCGGTTCCGGCCCATTGCGTTGACCGCGCTAACCGCTGTTCTGGCAATGATTCCGTTATCGCGCAGTGTCTTTTTTGGCCCCATGGCAGTGGCGATCATGGGTGGTCTGATTGTGGCCACCGCGCTGACCCTGCTGTTCCTGCCCGCGCTGTACGCGGCCTGGTTCCGGGTGAAAGAAGAGCATGCCGATACAGCATAACGAACGCTGACTCTGTTGCCGGACAGTTTCCGGTTTTCCCCTTGCCCTGGCACTTGCCGGGGCTTTTTTTGGGTTTATCACGCAATTGCGACAAAACGGACCTGATTGTTTGCGGCGTGTGGCGATGGATCTTCGGTCGGTGAAGCACTATCGGGGGGCAATGGCTCGGACGGTAATCGTTAATGCGGGGCTGTGTTGCTGGTGCTCGGCACGTAAACAACGCAGGGTATACTCGCCGGGTTTGTCGAAACGCCAGGGCAGTTGCACACGGGTGCCGGGTTCGCTCAGGCGGGTGTTGGGGTAGTCCTTGCGCAGGTCCGGCATCAGCCGGTGGATCAGGCTCTGGTCGCGCAGGGCCGTATCATCGACCAGGGCAAGCAAATGCCACTCCGGGCTGGCATTATCCAGGGTCAGTAACACGGCCTGTCCCTGAGTAAAGCTCAGTGAGTGCGGCGCCCAGTGATCCGTGAGCACCGCCGTTTGTGGTGCCAGATTGCCGGGCTCGCGCAGTGCCGTGCCAGCGGCCATGGGGATTTCATCCGGCAGGATGCCGTGGGCGTTGCCTGGCGGTGAGAGCACGAATAAGTTGATGAGCAGCAACAGGCTCAATGCTCGCGGACGTTGGGGCATGGGTTACCGCGTTGGTAGTGGAAGAAAAAGGAGCAACACATTGAACGGCAGAATACTCGCACTGGTACTGGTTTGCCTATGGGGGCTGGTTTCAACGGCGCAGGCCGCACCGTTAACGGTGGCGGTGAAAGCGTCGCCGCCTTTCAGTTATCAGCAAGGAGATCGCTGGGACGGCATCAGCGTGGAACTGTGGGAGAAGGTGGCGGAAAAGGCCGGCTTTGAGTATCGCCTGCGGCCTTATGGGTCAGTGATGGAAATGCTGGCGGCGGTGGAGCAGGGCCAGGCGGATGTGGCCATCGGCGCTGTGAGTGTGACCGCCGACCGTGAGCGGCGACTGGATTTCACCCAGCCCATGTTTCGGGCGGGCCTGGGGATTGCCACCCGCAATGAAGCGGGTGGTTGGGTGGCGACACTGCGCAACCTGTTCAGCTGGAAGTTTATGTCAGCCGTGCTGGCGCTGGTGTTGGTGCTGTTGCTGGTGGGGTTGCTGATCTGGTTGCTGGAGCGGCGCAAGAATCCAGAGCAGTTCGGCGGCTCTGCCAGCCAGGGTATCGGTAGCGGCTTTTGGTGGTCGGCGGTGACCATGACCACGGTGGGGTACGGCGACAAGGCGCCGGTGAGTGCCGGCGGCCGGGTTGTGGGCTTGATCTGGATGTTTGTCAGCATCATCACCATTTCCGGTTTCACTGCCGCCATTGCCTCCAGTGTGACGCTGAATGAGCTGCAGTCGCGTATCAATGGCGCGGCCGATTTGCCCCGGGTAAAAGTGGCGGCGGTGGACGGCACCAGCGGTGCCCATTGGCTGGCGGGTCAGGGTACAAACTTTGTGCCTTACCCGAATAACCAGCAGGCACTGCGCGCGGTGATGATTGGCGAGGTAGATGCCCTGGTCTCCGATGCGCCTGTGATGCGCTATATGTTGCGCGAGCGTGGCACCACCAATGCGTTGGTGTTGCCATCGCTGGTTCGCGAAGAAAGTTATGCCTTTGCCATGGCTAATGGTAGCCCGCTGCGTGAGCGGCTGGATCAGGCCATGCTGGAAATTCTCCCGACCCAGGAGTGGCGCACAGTGTTGAATCGCTATCTGGGCGCGGAAGAATAACGGTGGGTTTTGGTTGGGGGGTTGATTGAATGGGAGATTGCGTTCGCTGGTGTCGGGTTACGCCGCTTTATTGTAAACGCTGTGCTTCGTGTAGGTCGGATTAGCCGCGTAGCGGCGTAATCCGACATCCTGGCGCCTGGGCGTTTATCTAACTGTCGCTCCCGGCAAACAACGCCGCCAGGCTCTCCAGTTCTTCTTCCAGATTCCAGTGCATTTCCCGCGCGGTCACATGCAAAAGCACTAACGCATTGATCGGCGCATCGGACTCACCGCGCTGGCGCAGCCTCCCGGTAAAACAACGGTTCAGTTCATTGAGTGCATCGTAGCGCGCATTCAGGCCGTCCAGGGAAATGGTCTGTTCCGGTTGTTGGCGGTTGCGGATATAGCGTTGCAACAGGTACAGGCTGGCGGTGCGCACCAGGGTTTCGGTGTCGCTGCTCAGCGGCAGGTGAAAGCTGGCCATGGGGCGCAGGAAGCGCGTATGCGGGCAGTCACTCAGTGCGCAGATCAGGCCGAACAGGGAGCTGAGAGCCCGCTGCAGGGTGGTGTCCTGATGGTAGTTGCGTTGCCATGTTTGTACGTCCAGCGTCACCGGCTGAAATGAATCCCCCAGGGCGCAATCGGGTAACAGATAGGCCAGGTTGCGGGCGACGGGGCAGTAGCGGTGCTCGCGTGGGTCCAGTGGGCAGTGGCTGCACTGGTGGTAGCTCAGTTCTGCCCAGTCCGGTGGGGTAAAGGTATCGGGGATAGCGATGGTGCCGTGTTGCTCAACCAGCGTAATCGGGATGCGTTGCTGCGCCCCGGCGGGTGTGGTGAGGGTGTAAACGAAATCAGGCTGCATCGGCCCGGTCGGTCTGCTTCAGCGGCAGCCGGATGGTAAAGGTGGTGCCGGCGCCAAGTTGGCTTTCCACGGTCATGGTGCCGCCGTGGTGCTGGATGATGTCGTGGGAAATAGACAGCCCAAGTCCGGTGCCCTGGCCGATCGGTTTGGTTGTATAGAAGGGTTCGAAAATCTGTTTGAGAGTATCTTCAGCAATGCCGGGGCCGTCGTCGGTAATAGTCAGGGTGCACCATTGTTCATCGCAGTGGCCGGCAATAGTGATATTGCCTTTCCCTTCGATGGCCTGAGCGGCGTTGACGAACACATTCATGAAAACCTGCGACAGCTGGCTTTCCGAGCCGTTAATCAACGGCATGGAATCCGGCAGTGAGTGGCTCACGGTAATGCGGTTTTTCAGTTCATGCTTTGCCAGGTTCAAAGACATTGCCATACAGGTGGCGATATCCGTTGGCGAAAAGGCTTCCGGCTGATTGTGGGAAAAGTGTTTCAGGTCGCGAATGATTTTCTTGATCCGTTCGATGCCTTCGTCGGTTTCGTCCATCAAGGCGGGGTAGTCCGCCATCATGAAGGTCAGCTTGCGGGCATCCACATTCAGGTTGGTTTCTGCGTCAAGAAATTGCTGAAATTTTTCTTCGCTAATGCGTTTTTGTAGCCCCTGAATAATCCCCGCCATGGTGCCAAGATAGTCCCGGCTGCGGTTCAGGTTGGATGACACAAAGGCAATCGGGTTATTGATCTCGTGGGCGATGCCCGCAGAAATGGTGCCCAGTGATGCCATTTTTTCAGAGTGCAGCAGTAGTGACTCCACCTGGTCGAGCTTCTGGTTCTTGTCTTTGACTTCCTGCATCAGCTGGTTGTTTTCGGTCTTGATGCTGGTGATGTCCGTGCCGAAATAAATATAGCCATCGTCTTCATCGGAAATGTAGGAAAGCGGGAACAGGAACATGTTCATCCAGTAACGGCTGCCGTCCGCATGGCGGTTGCAAACCTCCCCGTTCCACACCCCGGATAGCGCCTGGTCGCACTGCATCACCGGCAGTGAGTCATCGTCGGGGTGATTGAAACTTTCGTTCTGGCCAATCAGGCGGGAAAAGGAGTGACCGCTGAGGGCGAGAAATTTGCCGTTGGCAAAGGTAATGGTGCCGTGGCGGTCGGTGGTGAGTACGCAGTACTCGTCGATGATGCGCGCCAGCGGGCCGAGCAGGGCCTTGTTGAGTTTGTATTCGTCCGCATTCACTTCAATAAGGTGCATCTTGCGGCCAAACCGGTTATCCGTCAGTGACGAGAATTCCGCCAGCTTGGCTTCAACATTGATGGACGTGCGATAGGTTTTGTACAGAAAGAAAATAATGATCAGCAGAATCACGGTGGAACACACCAGGAATAACCCCTGGGCCTCCATGCCAAAGCCGATCTCCGTTTTGTCCAGCAAGCTATTCATGCGCCGCGCCGTTAGTTGTTGTTTGTCGGGCTGAAAGGGCTAGCCCTCGTAACCCATGCTGCGCAGGGTCTCGCGTTGTTCCCGCACGGTTTCCGCCAGAATACGGTTTTCCAGCAGAATATCGCGGAACTTCAGGCCTTCGCGGATATTGTCCAGCAGCTGTTCGTCGTCCCAGGGTTTGGGGATAAAGCGGAAGGCGCCGGCTTTGTTAATGGCGGACATGACCGTTTCGATGTCGATCACCCCGGTCAGTACAATGCGAATGGTATCGGGCTGCAGATCGCGCAATTCCTGCAGTAGCTCCAGGCCATTCATCTCCGGCATCATATAGTCGGTGATCACTGCATCGAACACGGTGGTGCGTGCCCGGCGCAGGGCTTCGTGGGGGTTCTGGTAGGTTTCCACCTCCCAGTCGGTGTAGGTGTTGATGGTGCGTTTCAAGGCTTTGAGGATGTATTCCTCGTCGTCCACGACCATGATCTGATACATGCTGAATCCCTCACTCACGGCGTGCTACTACGCTGGCGTCCTGCCGGCGACTGCATGCGTTCAACAACGTTGCGCTCCCCCTGACGGGCCAGGGGGGTACCCGGTTTTACAATACGCCCCGCTCTAGGGGCTGACAATTGACGCCGCAGGCCAGAGGGGGCCGGTCATGCAGCCCGTTTTGCCGTTTGTCTGTGAGGGGGAAATAATCGGGAAAAAGCGTCTTCACGAGGTCGCGGGGAAAAATGCCAGGTGGGTCGACTGGCCAATGATAACCCCGTGAGTGGTGCTCCAGTGCTGCGGGAACAAAGATAATCGATCTGAAAGCCGTCTTCCGTGCGGCATTATTTCCACGGGTTCACGCACGCCTGTGGCACGGCAGGTGTTCGGTTTTCAGCGTCTGGCCTCGGGCATCAAGCATCAGGTGACTACGGTCTGAATAATGGCCTTGGTGACCGACCCGGTGGCGATCAGTCGCTCCTGTTGTTGTGCGTTTAGCGCATAGGCTTCCGCCCGCATGGCCGCGAGCGTGCGGCCCAGCCGATCCACATGGGCACGAATAATGATCTGCTCTCCCTGGCTGGCGGCGCGCAGCACGCTGCTGTGGGTTTCGATGGTCACCGCGTGCTGGTCCGATGGCAGTTTGGAGATGGCCGCAAAAAAGCAGGCCACATCCATCAAGGCATAAACGATACCGCCGTGCAGCGCGCCCTCGGGGTTGGTGGTGAAGTCGTTCACCGGAAAGCGGACTTCGCTGCGGCCATCCTCAGCGCTGATCAGTTCCAGCTCACAGGCCCGATGTAGCGGGTGGGCGAGCACGTCGTCTTTGACCTGATCGATGTGGCTCATGGTTCCTCCTGTCATAATCGTTTTTATGGCGCCGTCACTATACGGCGTCTACCGGAAAAACGGGATGGCAGGCTGTTCCGCCCGGTTCCGGGGAACTGTCAGCCTTGACGGCGGTCCATGGGTATCGCAAGGTTGCGTCTTCCCTGATTAGCGGGCATCCCATGAAAGCACTGGTCTACACATTGCTGCTTATCATCAGTACTCATGTACTGGTGCTGGATGCTGTGCACCATGAGCATGATGACCGGGTGTCCATGGAGCAGGTCCAACAGGACCTGGCCAGTGCCGATGTACTGGACAAGGGTGGCGACCATTGCTGCCAATGTCATGGCTTTATGGCCTCCACCGATAGCGAACCGTTGCGCCTGGCCCCTCCCTCTGCGGGTCAAATGGCGTTACGCCCCTTCTTGCCGGATGCCCCGGCCGATAATCCTTTCCGTCCTCCGATAGCCTGATCGTTTCTTCGTTTTTCCGACTTTGCTGCCCCGTCCACCGGTGAATGTGCGCCGTAAGCGTGGCCCGGCATTGTTCTTGACGTGACGTTTTGAAACATCAGGAGTCTCCCTATGGGAATCCAGACCGCAGTGCGCGTGGCCGCACTGTTACTGGCCGTGTGCGCGTATGCCAGTGCGTCGGCCGATACTTCTTCCTCGCCCTCGCAATGGGCGCAATGGGTGCAGCGGCAAGTGAGTCAGCTGCCCGCCAGCCGAGCGATTACTGCTGAGCAGGAACGGTTGCTGGCGCAAAGCCGGGCTTTATCGCAGCCGCTTTATAACCCCTCATTGAATATCGACTACGAAGACAGCCTCGATATCACCCAGACCGTGGGCCTCAGCCAGACCCTGGACTGGTCGGGCAAGGCCCGCGCCAGCCGCGATGCCGTGGCGGTGCGTGATCAACTGGCGCAGCTGCGTGGCGACAAGGCCCGCGCCCGCCTGTTGGCGGACAGCCTCAACGCGCTGGTGGCCCATGCCGCTGCCCGCGAGCAACTGGCGGCGGCCCGTGAGCAGGCGCAGCAGCTCAGTGACCTCACCGACCTGATTCGCCGCCGCGAACAAGCCGGGGATGTGGGCCAGGTGGACGCACAGCTGGCCTACCTGTCGCTGGGCCAGGCCCAGCAGGCGCTGGCCGATGCAGAAAGCGCCGCCACCCGTGCAGCCACGGCGCTACGCCAGCAGCTGGCCAGCCAGCAACCGGCGGTAGCCTTGCCGGCGGCCGATCGCTGGCAGGCGTCGGCGCTCACCGATACCGCTTCACAGCGGCTGCCCGCCAACTTCGATCTGCAACTGGCGGAGCAGCAGCTGGCGTTGGCCGAGCGCGGCGTGTCGGTGGCGGATAAACAGCGCAACACCGACCCGACCCTGGGCCTGCGGGTGGGTCAGGAAGATGGCGAAAATCTGTGGGGGGTGGATTTCAGCCTGCCGCTGAAATTCTTCAATACCGGTAAACCCGATTATCAGGCGGCCCTGGCAGACAGTGAGGCGCGCCGCGCACTGCTGGAGAAAACCCGCAACGATATTCAGGCCAGCCTTGATGGTGCGTTGAGCGATTACCAGCAGCGCCGCCAGCGATGGGAAACCTGGCAACAGCTCACCGGCGATAGCCTGGCCGGCGGCGCTGCATTACTCCAGCGCGTCTGGCAGCAGGGCGAGCTGACCACCCAGAACTATCTGCAAGCCTTGAACCAGCGGCTCGATACCCGGCTGGCCGGTATCGCCCTGCGCGATGCCATGCAGAAAGCCTGGGTGCAGTGGCTCTATGAAAGCGCCCAACTTAACGACTGGCTGAACCAGTTGGCCAACGAATAACGGCTCTGCAGGAACCGAGCTTGCGAGGTAACAGCCGCAGGCTGGCCCGAAGGGTGAGCGAAGCGAATACCACCTCTCGAAACGAGAAATTAAGCGAAAAATTACTGTAGGAGTGCCACTTGAGGCGCGAATGGTTTCTGCAACACGCGGTGCCAACTTCTTCGCGCCCTGAACGGCGCTCCTACAAAAAATGGAAAATTTTTTATGAAAACGAAAATGACATTTCAAAAAACGCCACTGGCCATTGCGCTGCTGGCCACCCTGTCTTTTCCCGTCTGGGCAGAAGACGAAAACGATCATGACCATGAAGCTGCGCCAGCGAAGAGCGAATCCCATGGGCAAGAATCCCATGATGATCATGACGCACACGATGCCCATGAAGACGAAGAAAAAACCGCGCACAATCATGAAGCCGAACACGGCGAACACGACGATGAAGAAACCACACTGGAGCTGACGGGTGAGCAGCAAAAAATGCTCGACCTGCAAGTCATTACCCTGCAGCCCGACGCCAACGCCAGCCTGACTCTTACCGTGCCTGCGGAGATCACCAGTAACCAGTACCGCACCTGGGTAGTGCCGGTCCGTATCGATTCCCAGGTGCAATCACGCAGTGCCACGCTGGGTCAGCACATGGAAAAAGGGGATGCCATCGCCACCTTGTTCAGCCCGGCCATGGCGCAACTGCAAAGCGAACTGCAAGTGGCGGCAGATGGCTGGCGGCGGGTCCGCAATCTGGGCCGCCGAGCGGTGGGCAACCAGCGCTACCTGGACGCCCAGAGCCAGTATCAGTCACTGCGTGCCCGCGCCAAGGGTTACGGTCTGAGTGATGACGCCATTACCGATATTGAAGCCGGGAAAAGCGAGAAAGGCATTTATACCCTCACCGCGCCCGACGAAGGCCTGGTGCTGGAAGATGCCTTTCAGCAAGGCCAATGGCTTACCGCCGGCAGTGCCCTGGTGACGCTGGTGGATGAATCCGAATTGTGGGCAGAAGCGGCACTGCCACCGAGCCCCGGCCTACAGATCGCCACCGGTACCCCGGCGCAGGTGATCGTGGGCGAAACCTCGGTGAATGGCCAAGTGATTCAATCCGGTCATCGCCTCAACCCGATCACCCGCACCTTGTCCGTGCGCGTAGCGGTCCCCAATGCTGGCCACCTGCTGCACCCGGGCATGTTTGCCGATGTGGCGCTCTCTTTAGCGGCTCCCGAGAACGCACTCACTGTGCCGGAAGAGGCGCTCACCCGCAGTGCCGATGGCGACTGGCAGTTGTTTGTGGAAGAAGAGCCGGGCCACTACAAACCCGTGGAAATCGAACTCAATGGCCAACTGGAAAACCGCCGCATTGTCACTGGCATCGAACCGGGCACTCGCGTGGTCACTCGCGGTGCCTTTTTCCTGGCCAGCGAAATGGCCAAGTCAGGCTTCGACGTCCACAACCACTGAGGAACACCGTCATGTTTAATCGACTTGTCGATTGGGCGGTGAATAACCGCCTCATTGTCTTGCTGTTGCTGGTCATCACCATCGGCATCATCGGTTGGCAATTGCCCAGCCTGAAACTGGATGCCTTCCCGGACGTAACCAACGTCCAGGTGCAGGTGAATACCGAAGCCGAAGGCCTCGCTGCCGAAGAAGTGGAGCAGTTGATTACCTATCCCATCGAGGCGGTGATGTACGCGCTGCCCCAGGTGGCCGAGGTGCGTTCCATCTCCAAGACCGGCCTGTCCATCGTCACCGTGGTGTTCGACGAAGGCACCGATATCTACTTCGCCCGCCAGTTGGTGTTCGAACGGTTGCAGGCGGCGCGGGAAGATATTCCCGACGGCGTCGGCACCCCGGAAATGGGACCCAACACCTCCGGCCTGGGTCAGGTCTATCAATACCTGCTTACCGCCGAGCCGGGCTCCGGCGTGGATGCCATGCAACTGCGCAGTCTTAACGACTGGGTGGTGAAACTGCTGCTCATGCCCGTGGGCGGCGTCACCGATGTGCTCAGCTACGGCGGTGAAGTGCGCCAGTATCAGGTCAACGTGAACCCCACCCGCTTGCTGGCCTACGACCTGAGCCTGCAACAGGTTATGGATGCCATTGCCGCCAACAACCGCAACGCAGGTGGCTGGTATCTGGATCGCGGCGCCGAGCAACTGGTGATTCGCGGCATGGGCTGGGTCGGCAGTGGCGAGCAAGGGCTCGGCGACATTGCCGCCATTCCCCTCAAGGAAGTGGACGGCACCCAGGTGCGCGTCAGCGATGTGGCGAAAGTCGAGTTCGGCGGCGAGATTCGCCAGGGCGCGCTCACCATGACCCGCCGCGATGCCAACGGTGAACCGGAAGCGTTGGGCGAAGTGGTGGCCGGCATCGTGCTCAAACGCATGGGCGCCAACACCAAGGCCACCATTGATGGCATCAAGGAACGCGAAGCGCGCATCCAGCAGGCCCTGCCCGACGGCGTGGAATTCCAGGTTTTCTACGATCAGGCGGATCTGGTGGAAAAAGCCGTCAGCACTGTGGTCACCGCCTTGCTGCTGGCCTTCGTGTTTATCGTCATCGTGCTGGCCCTGTTCCTGATGAACCTGCGCGCCACCGCGCTGGTGCTGTTGTCCATTCCGCTTTCCATTGGTCTGGCCTTGCTGGTGATGGCAAGCCTGGGCATGTCCGCCAACCTGATGTCACTGGGCGGCCTGGCCGTGGCCATCGGCATGCTGGTGGATGGCTCCGTGGTGATGGTGGAAAACATTTTCAAACACCTGAGCCGCAAAGAGGGCAGTCACGATTCACAGGGCGGCATCGCCCTGAGGGTAAAAGACGCCGCCCAGGAAGTGGCGCGCCCGGTGTTCTTCGCCGCCAGCATTATCCTGGTGGTGTTCCTGCCCCTGTTCGCCTTCGAAGGGGTAGAAGCCAAGATGTTCGTTCCCATGGCCATCAGCATTATGCTAGCCATGACCGCCGCCGTACTGGTGGCGTTGATCGTGGTGCCGGCACTGGCGGGCTTTCTGTTCCGTCACGGCGTGGAAGAAAAGCCCAACAAACTGATGCAGTGGCTGGAGGCCCACTATCGGAAGCTTCTGGCCAACGCCATGCAGGCCCGCAAGGTGGTCATCGGCGGCGCGGTAGGTCTGTTCGCTTTGGCGCTGGCCACCACGCCCTTTATCGGCACGGAATTCGTGCCGGTACTGGAAGAAGGCACCCTGGCCCTGCGCGTGACCCTGGCACCGTCCTCCAGTCTCGACACCGCTCTGGATGTGGGTCAGAAACTGGAAAAGGAAATCATGGCCTTCCCGGAAGTCACCTACGCGCTCAGTCGGGTAGGGCGCGCCGAAATCGGCGGCGACCCGGAACCTGTCAGCAACGTGGAAATCTATATCGGCCTCAAGCCGGTGGATGAATGGGAAAGCGCCAGCAACCGCCTTGAGCTACAGGAAAAAATTCAGCAGAAACTGGAAAAGCATCCCGGCCTGCTGCTTAACTTTTCCCAGCCCATCGCCATGCGCGTGGACGAACTGCTCTCTGGTGTAAAGGCCCAGCTCGCCATCAAACTGTTCGGCCCTGATCTCAATGTGCTGCAGGAAAAAGGCGAAGCCATCACCCAGGCAGTAAGAGAAGTGAACGGCGCCACCGACGTGCAACTGGAACAGATCGCCGGTGAAGCCCAGCTTGTCGTCACCCCGGATCGCAACGCCCTCAGTCGCTACGGCCTGAGCGTGGATCAGGTCATGGACCTGGTCAGCAACGGCCTGGGCGGCGGCAGCGCCGGTCAGGTGATCAACGGCAACGAACGCTACGACATCTACGTGCGCCTGGAACAAAACGCCCGCAAGGACGCCGAAGCCATCCGCAACCTTCGCCTCAAAGCCGCCGACGGCGCCTGGGTGCGACTCATGGATGTGGCAGACGTATCCCTGGTCTCCGGCCCGCCCCAGATCAGCCGCGACGACGTGCAACGCCGCGTGGTCATCCAGGCCAACGTGGCCGGGCGCGACATGGGCTCCGTAGTCGCCGATATCCAGCAGGCCATCGACAGCGAAGTCGACCTGCCCGCCGGCTACAGCGTGGACATCGGCGGCCAATACGAAAACCAGCAGCGCGCCCAACAACGCCTGGCCATGGTGGTACCCGTGGCTGTCGGTCTTATCGCCCTGTTGCTCTACTTCGCCTTTGGCTCCGTGGCCCAGGCAGCCCTCATCCTGGTGAACGTCCCCCTGGCGCTAATTGGCGGCATCCTTGCCCTGGCTCTCAGCGGCCAGTACCTGTCCGTGCCCAGCTCCGTGGGCTTTATCACCCTGTTCGGCGTGGCGGTGCTCAATGGGGTGGTAATGGTGGAAGCCATCAATCATCGGCTGCGTGATGGGGAGGCGCTGGAGACGGCGATCTTCGAAGGGGCGGTGTCTCGCCTGCGCCCGGTGCTGATGACTGCGCTCACTTCCATGCTGGGTCTGATTCCCATGTTACTGGCCACGGGGGTGGGCAGTGAGGTGCAAAGGCCGCTGGCAGTGGTAATTGTCGGGGGGCTAGTGTCGGCGACGGGGTTAACGTTGCTGGTACTGCCAAGTCTTTATGCGTTTTTCTCGAGCAAAAAAGCTGTCGAGTTACAACGATAATCTAATCTTCCCCCGGCGGTTATCAGCCGGGGGGTTGAGGAGGAAAAAATGCTTTACTCTACATTGTGCAATCAAGGTGACTGGGCTTTTCGATGGCGTAGTATCGCTCCGGCGGTGCTTATGATTCCCGCGGTAATAGTTGCCTTAATAGATGTGCAATATTTTTTGGATAGTCACACCTATGATCAGTGGTGGGACTTGTTCGCGATATCGTTTGTGGTGGCGGGCCTTGGGATTCGTGTCTGGACTACTGGACATACCCCGCGAAGAACCTCTGGTCGTAATACCAAAGGTCAGGTGGCGGATTCACTAAACACTCGCGGTATTTATTCTATTGTTCGTAATCCTCTCTACCTGGGGAATTTTGTCGGAGGCTTGGGGGTGATTCTATTGCTCCACTCCTTATGGCTAACCCTTTACTATGTGCTGGCGTTCGCGCTTTACTTCGAACGTGTAATTCTTGTTGAGGAGAGATTTCTGTTGAGAAAATTTGGTGATTCATATCGCCAATGGGCAGAAAAAACGCCGGCTTTCTTCCCTTTAATATTACGAAAGTACCAGCCTGATGAATTGCCTTTTTGTTGGAGAACGGTGTTACGTCGTGAATATATAACTGTAGCCATGACAGTGTTGCTGCTGTTTGTTATGGAGGTCGGCGAAGATACAATGATCCAGGGGGAAATTATTCTGGATAGTCGCTGGCTAATAATTGCGGCAATCAATGGAGGGATGTTCTTGTTCTTCCGGGTGGTTAGCAAGCGAACACGTTGGCTTTCCAAGGTTGGCAGGTAATATACCGAAAGGAAAAATCGTTAGGGAAGGAGAAGATAATCGTGGACGTGAAATAGAGGGAAATAGGGGACACCCATAAATTGGAAGATCTCCTACGCTGAAAATGCACGATGTCTGATATTGGTCTGTTTGTATGGTCAGTATCTTTGGGGTCATGGATAAGCAAGGAGGCGCTCCATGACTCGTGCTCGCTATGCCCAGGTTTCTCTGGACTCCACTCCCTACTATCACTGTATCTGCCGTTGTGTGCGGCGAGCCTTCCTGTGTGGTCAGGACCACTATTCCGGCCAGGATTACGAACATCGCCGGCAATGGGTGGTGGATCGCCTTGCGGTGCTGGGTGAGATGTTTGCCATTGATCTCTGTGCCTATGCGGTAATGTCCAATCACTATCACGTTGTTGTTCGGCTCAATCAGAAGAAGGCGCAGGCCTGGTCAGATACTGAAGTCGCTGAGCGATGGATGCGGTTATTCAGTGGGCCACTGATTGTGAAGCGCTGGCTGAGCGGGCAGTCAGAGGGTGGTGAGGCATTGAAAGCGCTTGAGATCGTCGGCCAATGGCGTGAGCGGCTTTATGATCTTGGCTGGTTCATGAAATGCCTGAATGAATACCTCGCCCGGCGAGCGAACGAGGAGGATTGCTGTAAGGGACGCTTCTGGGAAGGCCGTTACAAGTGTCAGGCGCTACTGGATGAAAAGGCCGTATTGCAGTGTATGGCTTATGTGGATCTCAATCCTGTTCGGGCAGATATGGCCAGTACTCCTGAAGCTTCGGATTATACCTCGGTTCAACAACGAGCCAGCGAGATCAAGGGTCGCCAGACAACGAAGAAAATGCCTCACCTACTCCCGATGGTGGATAGTGAGACAGTGGAAGTTGAACACGATGATACGGTTTGCCGCTTTCGGCTGATGGACTATCTGGAGCTCGTGGACAGTACGGGAAGGGCGGTGCGTGCAGGTAAACGTGGCGCAATCTCGGAGCGGGCCGCAGGGATTCTGGATCGGCTTGGTATTGATGAAAGGGCATGGTTGCTGCATATGCAGCCGCACAAGCAGAGACTGCCTGTCGCGGTCGGCAGCCTGGAAAGACTGAAAGCCTATGCGGCCTCGACAGGTCGTAAATGGGTGTCGGGACAAAGCCTGACCGCATGCTGATTGATCAAGCTCTCTTTTGATTAAATTTATGCGTGTCCCGGATTAGCCATTAGCAACCTGGCGGACGCAAAGGTCAGCGCCAAAAAAATTGAAGATAAAGAGCTCAAGGCAGAAATCGACCAATTGCTGGAAAGCTTGCAGGGTCGTTAGGAACTGAATAATAAGCTGTCAGTATCAATGCGATGCCTGTCCTGGATGGAATAAAAAACGCCGTGCTTATGCGCGGCGTTTTTTTGTGCTGTCGCCGGTGTTGGCCACGGTGCCCGCGCGCACCTTGCTGGAAACGTAATTGGCGGGTGGCTCTTCGTAAAGGCTCTGGTAACTGAAATTAACGATGGATTCTGACGTTTTCGGTAACAGGTAATACATGGCCAGTGCGCCTTTGCCGAACACGCCCAGCTTGCGCTTGTCCTGGGTGATGATCATGTCCAGCATCCAGTTCACGGCGGTTTCCGGTGACATGACGGGCATGTATTGGTAAATCTTGGTGGGGGCAATCATGGGGGTGCGCACCAGCGGATAATTCAGTGAGGAAAAGCGCACCTTGGTGTGGGCGTACTCATTGGCGGCCACCCAGGTCCAGCCTTCCAGTGCCCACTTGGACGCCAGGTAGGCAGAGAAGCGCGCCGGGTTAGCCTGCACGCCCACGGTGGACACGTTGATGATGTGGCCTTCGTTGCGCGCTTCCATGCCCGGCAGCAAGTTCGTGGCCAGCCGGATGGAGGCCAGATAGTTCAGCTGCATGGTCCGTTCGTAATCGTGGAAGCGGCCCACGGTGAACTTGATGGAACGGCGAATGGAGCGTCCGGCATTGTTGATCAGCACGTCCACCCGGCCATGATCCTGCAGGGCCTGTTCGCAAAGGCGATCGCACTCTTCCATTTTGGACAGGTCGCCGGGGTACACGGACGCCTGGCCGCCCCGTTGATGGATGGCGTGGGCAATCGCTTCCAGTTTCTCCTGATTGCGGGCCACCAGCAGCACAGTGGCGCCGGCATCGGCAAGCTTGTCTGCCACCAGGGCGCCGATGCCCGAGCTGGCGCCGGTGAGCAGAATCACTTTGCCGTTGACCCGCTGTTGCAATGCTTTGCCCGGCGCCACGGCACGCTTGAGATGCCAGGCCCAGTGATCCCGGAGCCTGTTTACGTAAGGCAGGACTTTGGGGGTTCTGAATTTCACGGCATTGGACATGATGGGCTCTCGAGTGGATCCATGGAATGAGCGAATGCATCCAGTGTAACCTGAGCATATACTCGGAAATACTCGGGTTTCTCCGTTGGCAAGGAGTGGCGTTGTATGGGGCAGGTTCGCTGGAAAGTCTCTGATTTTACTGTCAAAAAAGAGCCCAGGCAGGCCCGTTCGAAAGCCTCGGTTCAGGCGATGGTGCAGGCATGTGCTCGGATTTTGGAGACCCGGGGATACGCCGGGCTTAGCACCAATGCCATTGCGGAAGTGGCGGGTGTCAGCATCGGGTCGGTGTATGAGTACTTTCCCGGCAAGGATGCCATTGTGGCGCGGTTAGTGCAGGACATGGTGGCAGAGGCCAGGGCCATGCTGGAAGGTCGGCTGGCGCTGACAGACAGTCGCAATGATTTAAACAGCGCCATGCAATATTTTCTGGGCGCCATTTACCGGCTAATGCGCAAGCATCGAGCGTTATTGCGGGTGTTGGTTTTCCAGGTGCCTTACTTGCACCAGTTGCCGGCCACCCGGCAGTTGGAAATCGAATTACAGCAGGTCTTGATGGCAGGGCTGGATTATACGCGGGAGCAATATTCCCTGAATGCCCAGCAGCACACCTTGTACCTGATGACCACTTCCGTTGCCGGCACGCTGATGCACCTGGTGCTGGTGGCCCCGCCAGCCATGGACCCGGAAGGCATACTGGATGCGCTGGCAGAAAAAATGACAGCCTGGCTGATTGAGGGTTGAGGTTTTTATTGCCCAGTCTGTACACACTAATGATAAGTGATTGAGTGAAACCGGGAGCCCGATGAAAACAGTTTTAATACTGGTAGACGTGCAGAACGTGTACTACACAACACGGCAGGCGTTTAACCGCCGATTCGATTACAACAAGTTCTGGTCCACCGTGACGTCAGAGGGGCTGGTAGTGAAAGCCATCGCGTACGCCATCGACCGGGGCGATAAAAAGCAGCGTGAATTCCAAAACATCCTGCGCGCGATTGGTTTTGAGGTGAAACTGAAACCGTTTATTCAACGGTCCGATGGTTCTGCCAAAGGCGACTGGGATGTGGGTATCGCCATTGATGCGCTGGAATATGCTGCGGAGGTGGACAGCGTGGTGCTGGTGTCTGGTGATGGTGATTTCGATTTGCTGGTGGATAAGCTGCGCGTGGACAAGGGCAAGCACGTGGATGTCTATGGCGTCGCGCCACTGACCGCAGATTCATTGGCTCGCGCTGCCAGCCGGTTTATTCCGATAGAGGGCGAGCTTTTATTGTAAGGGCGTTCCTTTCTATCGGTGGCGGTGTAATGGTCGGTAGTGGTGTCTTCGCGCAATTTGCTACCCTGTGCCGCTAACCTGCCAGGAGCCCCCAATGTCAGAAGCCGCCCTTGAAGCCTTGTCCGATATGATCACCGAAGCGCATACGCGCATCCAGCAAGCTTACGAGCATATTAATCCGGTGGTCGGTGTGCGCCGCGGCATGCGCGATGTGGGCATTCCTGCCGATGCCATGACCATCGATTGCCTGCAGACCCGCGGGCGGATTCTGCTGATATTGCACGATGAGCAGCCCGGTGTGCTGCTTTACCAATTCGGGACCATGGACGCGGATGCAGGCGATGATTTCCAACCGGTGAACTTGTCCGAGGTGAGCGCGGATACGCTATTTACGTGGATGAAGGATTACTTTTCCGCCTGAATCAGCAGGTAAATACCGGGATTATTCGCCCAGCGTCAAAAAGGGCACCAGTGTCACCAATATCAATATTGTGACGGCGATCAGCACGCCCAGCGCGCGCCCGGGTTGATCGCGCAAGCGGCCAGCCAGCGTTGGCGCGGTGCCATCGCGCCGGGCTTCCTCAAACCGTTCCCTTTCCCGCCGGGTGCGTTGTTCCTGATAGCCTTCCATCAGTACCTTGGCGCGCTCGCGGTCCTGCGGGTTGGTGAGCCAGATGCCCCCGGAAGAAATCCCCCACAGGCTCGGCGTGGTTTCGTAGAACGGGATCTGCTGCTCATTCAACAGGGTGCGCACTTCCTCGGCTTCGTCGTCCGGAACCTGGCGTAAATTCAGCAGTAGTGTGGTCATGGCGTATCACCGGTTGGTCGGGCGTGGTCGTTCCTGTTTGTCTCGCTGGCCATTATCGCATTTTCCTGCGCGCTTTTTTGCCTGCTATTTTCAGAGGCTCCCTAGTAGATGATGACGTGAGTGATCCAGCCTCCGATATACAGGCCCACC
The DNA here is from genome assembly GCF_002733835.1 of Alcanivorax sp. Taxonomy (GTDB): domain Bacteria; phylum Pseudomonadota; class Gammaproteobacteria; order Pseudomonadales; family Alcanivoracaceae; genus Alcanivorax. The sequence continues at coordinate 92,309 of NZ_NVWY01000005.1, read as the reverse complement.
CCGAACGGAAAGAAGGGATACGCATCAGTGAGAGAATGGGCTGTACAGCCTATGATTTTCAGGTGTTCTTCCCTTGTTCCGGTTTTTCAAGATCGTCCAGCCCTTCCAGAAACCTCAGCTGCTGGCGGATCACGCCGCTGAATGCCGGCTCGAAATAGGGTTCGAAGTGGTTGGCATCAATGCTGGCGATAGTCAAGTTGCTGTTGTTCACCTCGCGGATGGCTCTTTCCACAAAGGGGGCGACGGAATCCTGATTAGCGCCCAGCAGCAGGGTGGGGATGCGGATGTCCTTGAGGCGCTTGAAAGGGCGGTAGGGGCCCATGGTCATCATGGAACGGGCTGCCACGCGGTTGTCGTAGCGACGGCCGATGCTGGTTTCGGCCAGCTGCAGTGCCTTGCCGGCATCGTCCCGGTCCATGGAGGAAAACGCCCCGGGTTCGCTGACCACGGGCAGGTAGATCGGCTGGCCCGGCTTGAGCAGGTCGGCCATGGCGTAGAGTCCAAAGCTCAGCAGTCGTGGCAAGGGGACGGCGCGCACCGCGGCCATGCCATCGAGCATGGGAACCTGGGCAATAGCCCCGGCCAGTTCCGGGTGTTCGGCTGCCAGCTCCACCACGTGGCCGCCACCAAACGACGAGCCCCACAGCACGATGCGACGGGGATCGATGCCCGGCTGGCTTTTCAGGAAGGCCAGGGCGGCATCCCCATCGGCTACCCGCTGGCGGGCAGAAATCACATGTCGCGGCAGGCCGGCACTATCGCCCCAGCCGCGATAATCAAAGGTCATGACCACATAGCCCGCACGGGTGAATTCCTCGTAATAGGACACTGTTAACGCATCCTGAATCCCGCCCCAGCCGTGTAGCATAAGGATAGCTGGCCGTGTTTCTGCCGTCGCCTTCGCTGGCCGGTGCAGGGTGGCTGCACACCAGGTTCCGCCGGAGTAAAAACCGGTTCGCTGGCTGTTACAGGTCAGGTCCTGGGGGCTGTGTCGCAGGGTATCCAAGGTCGGGCTCCGGTCATCTTGTATGCCATTCAAGAGCAAAGACTAGCATTCTTGAATATCATACAAGATGACCGGACAGACTGTGGGAGAGGGCCCCTTGGCCAAGAACAAGCGCGATATCGATCTGAAGGTAAAGCAGGACGAGCTGGAGAGCACAGCAGCCCGGCTGTTCCTGTCGCTGGGCTATGACGGCACGTCCATGAACCGTATTGCCCGGGAACTGGGGGTCGCCCCGAATACCTTGTATTGGTACTACGCCAGCAAGGACGAACTGTTAGTGGCGGTACTCAACCGGCAGATGTCACAGGCCCTGGTCCGCCTGCCGGCCATCGTGGACAAATCCCTGAAGGAGAAGATGGCCTGGGCGTTGCGGGAATTCGAGCAGAGCCGCGAACTGGTCACCACGGTGCATGCCCGTCTGGAGCAGTCCACAGTGCTCAGGGAATGGCATGACCAGTTCCACCGCTTTGTGGAGGCGGCAGTGATCCATACCCTGCAAGCGGACGGCGTGACCCAAGAGCGCGCGACCATGCTGGCCACAGTGGGCACCTTTCTGGTGGAGGGGTTGCTGGCCCACCCTCACAGTAAGCGCCAGCACGAGGCCATCCTGCAGTGGTTTGCTGACAGCGCCTTGCCGGCTTAGGCGTGGCCCGACGGACGCCGGACGGTTGATGCTTTTATGCAAAACGCTGACAAGCCAGGCCTCGATACTCTCTTCGTAAACAGGTTGCTGGATTGCCCTCTGCACACCCCTCATGAGACATGGCGAGATAGCTGTCTTTCGGCGCGGTATTGTTCTTGGCTTGGATCGCCTCTCACTCGAGGCATCTCCTCCGAGATCATTCACATCAGTTATCTTCCTCAAGGGTTGTCACTGGATTAGAGAAGCCTGGTTCAGGAAAATGGTGCGTGTCCCCGATGGGACGTTGCCCCGGCGGAAATAAGGTACGGCGAGGAGAGTGCTGTGTCAGTGTGATTGTGCGGAAGCTTGGGCATACTTCTGTAAGAAAAATATAAAAACGGGGACGCGGCACTATGAAAAAGCTGGGAGGATTGAGCATGGGTGAGCGGGATGAGGATGATCGCAAAGCCGGGCATGTGCAGTTTTCCAGTCACCGGGGTGGCCCGCGCCATCGGGTGCGTTACGTGGAGAGTTCAGCGCCGCCCGCCGGCGAATGCCGGTTGTGTGTGGGCTCTCTGGTTGATGGCAGCGCAAACTCGGGAGCGGATACCCAGGAAGCGAAGCCGGCGGAGCAGGAGTCTGTCGACGAGACCCCGCCCGAAAAAGACTGAGTGCTCCTACCAGGGGATGTCTCCGCCATCCCAGGCGATAAAGCGCCCATGGTCATTCTCGTCTGCACTATCGATCAGCGCGGCCAGCTGTCGTGCCGATCGTTGTGGGGAAAACAGTTTGTGTGCCGGCACATTGCGCTGGAAGGGTTCTGACAGGCGAGTATCGGTGGTGCCGGGGTGCAGGGCCATGACACACAGGTTCGGATAGCGGCGCCGGGTTTCAATGGCCAGGGTACGCAGTAGCTGGTTCTGGGCTGCCTTGCTGGCGCGGTAGCTGTACCAGCCGCCCAGATGATTGTCGGCAATGCTGCCCACCCGTGCAGACAGGCTGGCAAACACGGTTTGGCGATCCCGTGGCATAACGGGGATCAGGTGCCGGGCAAGAAGCACGGGCACAAAAGCATTGAGGGCAAAGCTTTGCTGTAGGCCGTGGAGGGTGACATCCTCCAGCCGCTTCTCCGGGCTGAGTGCGGCACCGCTGTCGTGAAGCCAGCCGGCACTGTTGATGATCTGCTCCGGGGCCAGGCCGAGTTGCCGGATTTGCCGGGCCAGGGTGTCCAATTGGGTTTCGTCGGTCAGGTCCGTATCAATGCAGTGTAGTGGCATCCCCTGTTTTTGCAGATGCAGCAGGGCTGGGCAGGACGAAGCTCGCCGGGATACGGCAATCACGGGTGAGTCAGCGTTTAGCCAGTGCCGAGTCAGGGCCAGCCCGATGCCGGAGCTGGCGCCGGTAATCAGGCGGATCGGAGACGAAATGGTGGGCGTTGTCATGGGACCAGTATGTACAGGCTGGTATAACGGACCGTGAAGACGATTTATGGCATCACGAAATGCTCGATTCCCCGGTTGAGAAAATGCAGGAGCATGCGGTAGCTGTCCAGATCAAAGCAGACGTCATGCCGGGGGTGCAGATCTTCCTCGCCGGGGGCATGGTTAAGCGTCGCCAGATGGCACCACTGATGTACCAGATGGTAGTTGTCTTCCGTTGCCCCGCATTCGCGAATCACTAGCGTGCCGTTATAGGGCCAGGCCTGGATTTGGTGTTCATGTAACGCCTGCTTGAGTCGACGGTTGTGGCTGGCAGGGCTTTCCTTGCCGCAGCAGGCTCCCTGGCAGCGGCCCAATTGAAACGAAAAGCACGGCCCGCTGCCGCTTTCCAGTCCGCAGACCTTTGGGCAAAGGCGATATTGTTTGATCCAGCGTTCCAGGGCCAGGCGGGCCTGTCGGGGGCTGCGGTAAAGGCCATAGCTATCTTGGTTCCACAGTGATTCCCCGGCCGGACGATGCAGTACCGGTGCCAGAAAAGCCGTGTCAGAGGCGTTCAGTATCCAGGTGTGCAGCTGTTTATAGCGCCGCTGGCGACGGTTGAAGATTGGCTGGCGCTGTTTGATTTCCCGGTTTTCCAGCAGCAGGGCGCCCAGTTCACCAGCGGTAAGTGTGTAATCAATATGATTCGTCAGTTGGCACATTCGGCGTGCCCGCGACGATCGCTGACATGATTGAAAGTGGCTCTTCACTCGCTGACGGATATTGATGCTCTTGCCAATGTAGAGGAGTTCCCCCTCAACACCGTAGAAACGATAGATGCCCGGATGCGTGGGCAGGTCGTTGACCCAGTGAGGCGTTGTCATGGCAGGTGGAGTGATCATGCCGGGGTTTTACCGGTTCATGAGTCAGCCCGGTGTGAAGGGCTCCGGTGGCGTGTTTATTATCGGCGAGGGTAGACTTGTCACACCGCCTGGCAACGCGCCTGCGGCAGCAATGAAAACATTCACGACAAGCGAGCATTCTTATGGATGAAATGGAGCAGGCCGAAGACGAATTTGCGCAGAAGGCAATGATTGAAGCGGTGGAAAACCAGATTGCGGATGGTCACCCCCGTGAGGCGGGCATGGTAATGATGGCGTTGACCAAAAATGGCCTGGACCATGATGCCGCGCTGGAAAAAATGGCGGATGTGCTTGCCGTGCACGTGGCGGCGACCCTGGAAAACCAGACGCCTTTTGATATCAATGCTTACGCGCGAGATCTGCTGCAACTGGCCAAGGGGTAATGTTTCTTGCCAGTCACATCGGACTGGTATTAATGCGTGGGCTATTACGACCAGAGTCGAGTGCAAGTGGGTGGTCAATTCCTCTATAGTCGGAGTTGCTATTGACCTGCCAGGAGTCGCCCCCATGCCCTTCCAGCCTTACACGGATATCGGTCAGCAAATAACCCGTATTGATACGGCGATGATCCGCGAAGGGTTGGCGGCCTGTTATTTGCTTCAGGCTGGAGAGGAATACGCCATTATTGAGACCGGCACCCATCACACGGTGCCGATTATTCTTTCCCTGTTGGCGCAGCGAGGTATTGAGCGGCATCAGGTGAAATTTGTGATTCCCACCCATGTCCATCCGGACCATGCCGGGGGTGTGGGTGGGTTAATGCAGGCATTGCCAGCGGCCACCTTGCTGATCCACCCCCGTGGTGCCCGGCACATGATTGATCCCTCCAAGCTCAAGGCGGGCGCGACGGCGGTATACGGTGAAGAGGCCTTCTCGAAAGTCTACGGCGATATTATTCCTGTGGACGCGCGGCGTGTGCGAGAAATGCATGAGGGCGACCATGTGTTGGTGGGCGATCGGCGCCTGGATTTTTACGATACTCCGGGCCATGCCCGCCACCATTTCTGTGTGTATGACTCGCTCTCCGCCGGCATCTTTACGGGTGATACCTTTGGGTTGTCTTATCCTCCATTGATGACCGAAAAAGGCCCTTTTATTTTACCCACGACGACCCCGGTACAGTTTGATCCTGAGGCGCTGAAAGCATCGATTCGCAAGCTGCTGGCTCTGAACCCCGAACGCATGTTTCTGACTCACTATGGGACCCTGGACGCTCCCCGGGAGCCTGGCGAACGCTTGCTGGCCATGGTGGATGATTACGTGGCGCTGGCGGAAAAAGCCGCTCCCGGTGATGAGGCTACGTTGTTGCCGCGATTGGAATCTGCCATGCAGGACTATCTGTTTGCCAAGGCTCGCGACCATGGTGTGGCCCTGTCGGAGGATGAGCTGCAGGATGCGCTCGGGTTTGATATCAACCTGAACAGTCAGGGGCTGCAGGTATGGCTTAAGCAGCAAAAAGGGTAAGCCCCGGCGAACCAGCCCCGGCCAGTTGCGTCCAAGGGTTTTTCCAGTGAGAGCAACGATGACTGTCATGCGATGCAGTGCGTTATGCGGGTTGATGTTATTTAGCGTCGCCCAGGCGGAACCGGTAACCCCGTTGCCGCAGTTGCAGGCCTATACCGTGCCGGAGGCCTGGCTGCAGCCCATGGCGCCATTACAGATTGCCGATAACGTCTGGCAGATCGGGACCGATGAGCTTACCTCGCTGCTGCTGAAAACCCGCGAAGGCGCCATCCTCATTGATGGCGGCATGCCCCAGAGTGCCGATCACCTGCTGGCCAACATGAAGGCCGTAGGTGTGTCGCCGCAGACCCTGAAGTGGATTCTGGTCAGCCATGGTCACGGCGACCATGCCGGTTCGCTGGCGGCGATCAAACAGGCCACCGGTGCCCGGCTGGTGGCCAACGCGGAAACCGCCATGCTGATGGCGGACGGTGGCGCCAACGATATTCATTTTGGTGACGACATTCTTTATCCGCCAGTGCGGGTGGACCGACAGATTCAGGACGGCGAACAGGTCACTCTGGGCAACCTCACACTCACCGCCCATTTCATTCCGGGCCATACTCCCGGCAGCATGGCCTGGACCTGGCAGGGTACGCGAGACGGAGAGAAAGTGGATATCGCCTACGTGGACAGCCTGACAGCGCCGGGTTATCAGCTGGTGGATAATCCGCGTTATCCCCATATCGTGGAGGACTTCACCGCTACCTTCAAAACCGTGAAGGGATTGCCTTGCGACCTGTTGTTGACGCCACATCCCGGTGCCAGTGGTTGGGACTACACCGATGCCACTCAGTCGACACGGATCGATTGTGTGGACTATGCGAAAAAAGCGGAACAAACGCTGCGTGAGCAACGCAAGGCCCAGCAAGCGGATTGATCCATTAAGCTGAAGGAATCAATCGGCTGATTGACCTTGTTTACACCGGGGTGGCTGGCCATAGTGACTGCATTCACTCTCTTCTGGAGCCAATATGTCTGACGATACCTACACGATGTCTGACGATACCTACACGCCACCCCGGGTCTGGAAATGGGACAAGGAAAGCGGTGGCAAGTTTGCCAATATCAACCGCCCGATCGCCGGGCCCACCCATGACAAGGCGCTGCAAGTGGGCAAGCACCCCTTGCAGCTGTATTCCCTGGCCACCCCCAACGGGGTAAAGGTCACGGTGATGCTCGAAGAGCTGCTTGAGAAAGGCCACAAGGATGCGCAATACGATGCCTGGCTAATCAATATCCAGGATGGCGACCAGTTTGGCAGCGGTTTTGTGGACGTGAACCCCAACTCCAAGATTCCCGCACTGATGGACCATAGCGTGAACCCGCCCCAGCGGGTGTTCGAGTCCGGCAGCATTCTGCTGTATCTGGCGGAAAAGTTTGGTGAGTTTTTGCCCCGGGATCCAGCGGCCCGTACCGAAACGCTTAACTGGTTATTCTGGCAGATGGGCAGTGCGCCGCTGCTGGGCGGTGGCTTTGGCCACTTTTACGCTTACGCCCCGGAAAAGTACCAATACCCCATCGATCGCTACACCATGGAAATCAAGCGACAGCTGGATGTTCTGGATCGCAGGCTGGCGGATAATGTGTTTCTGGCGGGGGATGAGTACACCATCGCGGATATGGCGGTGTGGCCCTGGTACGGCGCCCTGGTTACCAACAAGGTGTATGAAGCGGCGGAGTTTATCGAAGCCCATACCTATACCAATGTATTGCGCTGGACTAACCAGATTGCCGAACGTCCGGCAGTAAAGCGTGGCCGCATGGTAAACCGGGCCTGGGGTGATCCGGCCAGCCAGCTGTGGGAGCGTCATGATGCCAGTGACTTCGAGTTGAAGACACAGGACAAGCTGCAAGGCTGAGGGCGAGGGTGTTCCTTGAGCGCGGCATGTCGGATTACGCCGCTACGCGCGGCTAACAGGACCGACAAGCACACCACTGGCTCCGTAGGTCGCATTAGCCTGAAAGGCGTAATCCGCAAAATGCCAAGATGCTGTTTCTTTCAGGTGCCGCAAAAGGTCTGAAACACTTGCTCGCCGGGTGCGGCTGTTTGCCGATAAGGATCGTCACTGTCCCGGTCCGCATAAGGGGTGCCCAGCGTCTCTAACAAGGCTCGGGTTGGCGCCAGGTCGTTATCGTTGCTGGCGGCATTCAAGGCCTGTTCCACCAGATGATTACGCGGTATCACCGCCGGGTTGTGGTTGCGCATCAGGCACAGCGATGACGCCAGGGGTTTGCTGTTGCGGGCCAGTCTTGCCCGCCACTGTTGGTGCCATTGCTGGAAGCTTTCATCCTGGTATTGCTCCCCGTCAGGCAGGCCGTCGTTGATCAGGTCACGGAACGTATTGGTGTAGTCCGCGTGCCGGGTCTGCATCCAGGTGAGTAAATCGGCAATCAATTTGCCGTCATCTGCTTCGCTTGCGAACAATCCCAGTTTTTTGCTCATCATGGCGTGCCACTTTTCTTCGTAACGCTGGCTGAATGACTTCAGCGACGCGGTGGCTTTTTCGATGGCGGTGTCCACGTTGTCGTCTATCAGGCCGAGCAGGGTTTCGGCAAAGCGCCCCAGGTTCCACTGGGTAATGGTTGGCTGGTTACCAAAGGCATAGCGCCCCTGATGATCGATGGAGCTGAAGACCGTGTTCGGGTCGAAGTTGTCCATAAAGGCGCAAGGGCCAAAATCGATGCTCTCGCCAGAGAGGGTGACGTTATCGGTGTTGAGCACGCCGTGAATAAAGCCCACTCGCATCCAGTGAACCACCAGGTCTATCTGTCTATCCATCACGGCGTCGAACAGGGCCAGGGCCTTGTTTTGTGCACCGTCCAATTCCGGGTAGTGGCGGGCGATGGTGTAATCCACCAGCTGTTCCAGCAGCGCGGGGTTCTGCTGTCCGGCGGCATATTGGAAGGTGCCTACACGGATATGTGAGGCCGCTACACGGGTCAGAATGGCGCCGGGTTGTGGTGTTTCGCGCCGCACCGGGTCGCCGGTTGCGGTGACGGCGAGACTGCGGGTGGTGGGAATATTCAGCGCGTGTAACGCTTCACTGATGATGTACTCGCGCAACATGGGGCCAAGGGCCGCACGCCCGTCGCCACCCCGGGAAAAGGGTGTGCGCCCGGCGCCTTTGAGCTGGATGTCATGGCGCTGTTCATTGCGGCCAAGGTGTTCCCCCAACAGCACGGCACGGCCATCGCCGAGCATGGTTAGGTTGCCAAACTGGTGGCCGGCATAGGCCTGGGCAATGGGCTCGCTGCCCGCCAGTAATGCATTGCCACTGAAAAATTCAGGGTGTGTCGACAGTGCCTTGTTATCCAGCCCCAGCTCCCGGGCCAGATCATCGTTGAACAAGACAAAGCTCGGTGTGCTGACCGGTTGCGGGGTGCAATCTGAAAACAGGGCCTCCGGCAGGCGACGGTAGGTGTTGTCGAAACGGAAGCCGAACGCGCTTGGCATGCAATATCCTGAATGGTGGCAGTGACTGTGGCCAACAGGGTATCAGAGTCTGCGCGGGCGGGAGACCTTGCCGATGACGGTGTTGTCCAGGTAGTCCGCCCAGGCCTGCAGCATTTCCCGGCGCTTTTCCTGATAGAGCTGACGGTCGCTCTGTTCGTCGCCGGTCTGGTTGAGCAGCTGTGCCTGGATCTGCTCCGCCTGGTAGCCCAGCTCGCCTAACGCGGTGGCGGCCAGAGTGCGCAGGTTGTCGGTGGACACCGGCGTTGTTCTGGTGACTTTCTTCAGGGCGCCGGTGAGGGTGCTGGCACCCAGATGCTTCTTGCGATCGCGGGTGCCGGGGAAGATGTATTCCTGACGACCGGTGATCGGTTCCATTTCCCGCAACAGCTCCACCGCCTGGCGTGGCAGGGGGACGGTAATGATCTTGTTGCCATCCGGGCTGTCCGGATTGTTGCGGCGGATGCGCCATTCGCCGGCATCCAGATCCATGTCTGACCAGCGTGCGTTGACGATTTCGCTGGGCCGCGCCAGCAGCCAGACGGTGAGTTTGAGTGCGGCGGTGGTGGTGGTGCGGCTCCACTGTCCGAGTACGCCGCTGGCCAGAGTGAAGAGTTGCTCACGGGTGCTGACCAGGAATTCCGGTTCGGTACCGGAGCCGGTAAGCCGGCGACGCAGGGCGCTGGTGTGCTGGTAACCACTCACACCGGTATCCCGGGCATGGGTGTATACCCGTTTGGCGATGCCCAGCACGCGCTTGCCCTTGTCCAGGTGCCCTTCGGCGCCGAGTGCGGCCGCCAGCGATTTCAGATCTTCCGGGGTCACTTCGCTGACCACCCGTTTGCCAATGCTGGAGATCAGGTAGTTTTCCATCTGCCGTTTGGTGCGCCGGAACTGCTCTTCGGATACTTCAAGGCGATACACCCGCTCCAGCCAGTCCCGGGCCACGGCTTCGAAGGTTTCCACCGAGGGGCTGAACACTTCCCGCTTTTCACAGCGGGTAATGGGATCGGTGCCATCGGCAATCAGCTCCCGGGCTTCATCGCGAAGCTGACGGGCGAAGGAAAGGCTGACTTCCGGGCTGGGGCCCAGAGTGATGACCTTGCTGCGGCCGTCGAATCGGTAGCTGAGCTTCCAGGTACGATTGCCATCGGTCTCTACCAGCAGGTATAGCCCCTTGTCGTCCTGGAGTTTGTAGTTTTTCTTGAGGGGAGCGGCGTTGCGAACATCCGCGGAAGTCAGGGCCATGGCTCGCTGCAGGTCAGGGTGAAAGTGGGGCACCACAAACAGGTAGTGCTGTTGTCAATAAACTACCCAGCTTTGCGGTTGCGTTCAATTGTTGTGCGATCAGTACTGTCTCTGGCTCAAAGAGGGGGTAATGCCTCAAGGCTGAACGGAAAACGCCGCCAGTGTTGCTGGCGGCGGTGTTGTCCGGGTATGCAGGCCGGGTTACTCGGCCGGGTTAACACACTCCGCCCGTGACGGTTCCTGCTTACAGCGCACCTTGAGCAGCAGCGACATCATGTCTTTGCTGTAAACGCCTTTTTGGGTGAGCTCAATGCGCGCATCACGCATCATTTCGTCATAGCGAAGCTTGTCTTTCTCGGGGATTCGAATCCACCAGCGATCGGCGATTTCCTTGCTGGCGTTATCGATCAGCTTCATGGCGCGATCAAACTGGCTGAACATGAAGGCACGGGATTGCTGGCCAAAGCCTTCCGGGAACTTGTCTTTCCTTAAGATGACCTGGGCGCTCAGCTGGCCCAGGACGTAATCGAGAATGCCGCCGTCCGGTGCCATGCCTTTGTACAGTTCCAGAGCGGAGTAGCCCATCACCGGTGCAAAGCAAATATCCACGGAGCCGTTGTTAAAACGGGTGGAGAAATTGGTGATGTCGGACATGACCGGTGACATGCCGACCCGCGAGGCCATGCTCGCCTGGGCGCTGTCATATTCGAGCACGGCAATGGATTTGCCGGCCAGTTCTTCAACGGTATCGATTTCCTTGTCTTTCAGGAACAGGAAGGCTGCACCCAGCGGGGCAACGCCGCCCACTTCATAGGGGCCGGAAACCAGATGTTTGTTGACGCTGGGGCTGTTGCTGGCGATCACGGCAATCACCGTTTTCATGGCCTCATAACTGGGGATGGCGCCGATAGAATCCATGCTGCCGGTGTAGCTGTTGAACTGGCGGCCACGGATGCCGGTCAGGACGGCGGCGTCGCATTGCCCGGCCTTCAGGTCCTCGGATGCAATTTTTTCATCCGTGTAGGGTTTTAACTCCACATCCACGCCCCATGCGACGGCGGCAGTCTTGTAGTCGCGCATGATGTTGAAGGTGTCGCCATTGGCGCCAATGATGTCAAATACGCAAAAGGTTCGTTTGGTCAGTGCCATGGCGTTGCCGCTCAGGGATAACATGGCTGCGGTGGCCAGGGCTACCAGGCCCATTCTTGTTTTCATGGTGTGCTCTCCGGAAAGTGAACTGAACTGGCACGACTCGGATAACCTGCCAGTTTCATGAAGTGCATTTTGTTGGTTAGCGCAGGCAAGTACTGTGTGAAAGATGTAGTGCGAGAGCGCGGAAATGTTGCGGGTGTATACAAAGTGTTAACACCTGTTGGTTCTTGCCGTCCTCTTCACATGCGGTGGCGCCTTGCCCGGGCTCCTGCATGGACCTTTTGTCTCATTTACCCGGCAATCGTCTGTGCTACTGTCTTGGAGAGTGACGCCTCGTCACTGGACAAAGGAAGGAGTTGCCCCGGTGGAATTTGATCCGTTCTTGCTGGCTAGACTGCAGTTCGCTGCCAATATCAGTTTTCATATCCTGTTTCCCACCATCACCATCGGTCTGTGTTGGGTGCTGTTCTATTTTCGCCTGCGTTACACCTTTTCCGGTGACAAGGCCTGGGAATATGCCTACTTCTTCTGGGTAAAAATTTTTGCGCTGAGCTTTGCGCTGGGGGTGGTGTCAGGCATCACCATGAGTTTTCAGTTTGGCACCAACTGGCCCGGGTTCATGGAGCGCGCAGGAAATATCGCTGGCCCGTTACTGGGTTATGAAGTGCTCACCGCCTTTTTCCTGGAAGCCTCGTTTCTAGGCATCATGCTGTTCGGGAAAAACCGGGTGTCTAACCACTGCTGTCCCACAGTTTGGGGCGATCATAAATAGAGCCTCATTTGAGGCTCTATTTTTTTGTCTGGAGGGTCCGGATTCAGCAGCTCTTTCAGGGTCTTCTTCTCGAACAGGTTGCCTTGCAGTACTCGCATGATCCTCTGCACGGTCCAGCCGGCCCTTGCGCTGTGACGAGCAAATGACAACAACAGGTAAGTGCATAGGGCAATCCACAGCTGGGTCAGAATCGCGTTGCGGGATGTACCGACAAAGGCCTTGATCTTGAGGTTCTGCTTGATGGCTTTGAAGAATAGCTCAACCTGCCAACGATCCTTATAAATGTCAGCAATCGTGCGTGCGCTTAGCTGGAAGTTGTTGGTCAGGAAGACGTAGCGGCGGCCCGTTTCCGGGCAGCGGAAGCCGACCCGGCGTAGCCGGGGCGCGCCACGCTTGAGGGCATGCGCGCTGTTGAGCTGGATGACCTGGTCCGAGGTCACGCCTTGCCCCTTGCTGAACTTGCGCCGCTCCACCACCTTGTAGATGCTGTTCGGGCGGAGCCGAGTCACAAAGAATACGCCCTTGTCAGTCAATGACTTATACCAGCCATAGTCCACGTAACCCTTGTCGAAGGCAATGATGCTGCCTTTGGGAAAGTCAAAGCCTCGCCCGGCAATCAGTTCGCTTTGTTTGCCATCGGAGATCGACACAAACTCCGGAATCATGCGTTCGTGATTCAGGCCCACGTGCAGTTTTACCGAGGCCTTGTCGGCATTGTTCCGTGCCCAGGGAAACAGGTGGATGGAAAGATCAATCAGGCTGGCATCGAGGGAATAAAGCGGGTTTTTGAAGCGAAAGCGGTGCTGCCCAGGCAAGCTCTGGCAGCGTGTCAGCAGCTTACCAAACAGGGCTTCGTACAACTGGTAGGGCTGTTTCTCGTTTACCCTGGCCAGCGTCGAGCGAGCAATCGGCTTGCCGCCCAGATGGTACAGCTTGCCTTGCTGGGCCTGCAGGTTGGCTTCGATATCTCGCAGGCTCTGGCGGCCCGCTACTTGGGAAAGCGCCATGCCGAGAAACTGATCCCAGCGACTGGCACAGCGCAATTTCTGCCCCTGATGGTGCTCTCGCGCCAAGGCCTCGAATTCATGTCTCGAAACCGGCTTGAGCAGATCGTGAAAGGCGGTGTTAGAATGCGACAAAGCCTGAACCTCCCTGATGACAACGTTTTCTTCGCAGATACATTGTAATCAGATTGGTTCAGGCTTTTTCATTTATCCCAAACTGTGGGACAGCAGTGGCCGAAGCGCCCTTTTTTCGTTATTCCCAGGAAAGGGCGCCGCCCACCTGGTATTCGGTAACCCGGGTTTCGAAGAAGTTTTTCTCCTTGCGCAGGTCCATGATTTCGCTCATCCACGGGAACGGGTTGTTCACGCCTTTGAACTGTTCCGGCAGGCCCAGCTGGGCGAGACGGCGGTTGGCGATGAACTGCAGGTACTCTTCCATCATGGCGGCGTTCATGCCGAGTACGCCGCGTGGCATGGTGTCACGGGCGTACTGGATTTCCAGCTCGGTGCCTTCCAGGATCATCTGGGTGGCCTTGTCGCGCATGGCCTGATCCCACAGGTGTGGATTTTCCAGTTTGATCTGGTTGATTACGTCGACACCGAAGTTCACGTGCATGGATTCGTCACGCAGGATGTACTGGAACTGCTCGGCGACGCCGGTCATCTTGTTGCGGCGACCCATGGACAGGATCTGGGTGAAGCCACAGTAGAAGAAGATGCCTTCCAGTACGCAGTAGAACGCGATCAGGTTTTCCAGCAAGGCCTTGTCGGTTTCCACGGTGCCGGTTTTGAATTCCGGGTCGGACAGGTCGCGGGTGTACTGGATGCCCCATTGCGCTTTCTTGGCGACGGAGGGGATCTCCTGGTACATGTTGAAGATTTCGCCTTCGTCCATGCCCAGTGATTCGATGCAGTACTGGTAGGCGTGGGTGTGAATGGCTTCTTCAAAGGACTGGCGCAGGATGTACTGGCGGCATTCCGGGTTGGTGATCAGGCGGTAGATGGCCAGCACCAGGTTGTTGGCGACCAGGGAATCGGCGGTGGAAAAGAAGCCCAGGTTGCGTTTGACGATGCGACGCTCGTCGTCGGTGAGGCCGTCGGTTTTTTTCCACAACGCCAGGTCGGCGTTCATGTTCACTTCCTGGGGCATCCAGTGGTTGGCGCAGCCATCCAGGTATTTCTGCCAAGCCCAATCGTATTTGAACGGGACCAGCTGGTTCAGGTCGGCGCGGCAGTTGATCATGCGCTTGTCGTCAACTTCCACTCGGCCGGCGGTGCCTTCCAGTTCGGCAAGGCCTTCCTCGATGTCCATCTTGGCCACGGCGGCCTGGGCGCGGGCTACCGCTTCTGAAGCGGCTCGGGCTGCGGCGGTGTTGTCTCGTCGCTGTTGCTCGATTCCATCATCCGCAGAACTTCCCGCTCCCGGTGCTTTAGCTTCAGGTGCCGCTTGGTCAGATACCGTCTCAGATTGCGGCGGCGTTGCGGTTGCGGGCTGCGGTTTGGCGACAGGCGTCTCTTGCGCATTAAATTCGTCCCAGCTCAGCATGTGTTCTCTCCATTCTTTCAAGGGTGGCGCGATGGCGTCACCGGTGGTGCATTCTTTAAGTGGCCTGATGCTGGATGCCTGACGCCGGACGCTTGAAGAAAGGCGTGCGTTGAGCGTCCGGCATCTGGCGTCCGGCGTTTATTGGCAGGCTTCGCAATCCGGATCATCGATGGAGCAGGCCTGGGGTACGTCGGCGGCCTGGCCGAATTCTGCGGCTGGCTCTTCCACCTTGGAGGAAACCCGGTTCAGCTTGCCATCGTTGATGGTGGACTTTTCGGTCTGCGTGGCGCCGATGGCGCGCAGGTAGTAGGTGGTTTTCAGTCCCAGCAACCAGGCCATCTTGTAGGTCACGTCCAGCTTCTTGCCGTTCGCTTCGGCGATGTACAGGTTCAGGGATTGAGCCTGGTCGATCCATTTCTGGCGACGGCTTGCGGCTTCCACCAACCAGCGCGGCTCCACTTCAAAGGCGGTGCGGAACTGTTCTTTCAGGTCCGCCGGAATCCGTTCGATGGGCTGTGCGGAGCCATCGTAGTATTTCAGGTCGTTGACCATCACGTTGTCCCACAGGCCGCGCTCTTTCAAGGCGCTGACCAGGTACGGGTTGACCACGGTGAACTCGCCGGACAGGTTCGATTTCACGTACAGGTTCTGGTACGTGGGTTCGATGGACTGGGAGACCCCGGTGATGTTGGCGATGGTCGCGGTGGGTGCGATGGCCATCACGTTGGAGTTACGCATGCCTTTCTTGGCCATGGCGCGCACGCTGTCCCAATCCAGGGTCTGGCTGCGATCGACCTTGCAGTAGTCCTCGCCACGCTGTTTGACCAGGATCTCGATGGAGTCGATGGGCAGTACACCCTGGCTCCACAGGGAACCGTCGAAGGTCTGGTAGGCGCCGCGCTCTTGCGCCAGTTTGGCGGAGGCCTGGATGGCGTAGTAGCTCACCGCTTCCATGGAGTTGTCGGCAAACTGTACGGCGCCTTCGGAGGCGTAGCTGATGCCTTGCTTATACAGGGCGTCCTGGAAGCCCATGATGCCCAGGCCCACCGGGCGGTGCTTCATGTTGGAACGCTCCGCCTGGGGCACGCTGTAGTAGTTGATGTCGATCACGTTATCGAGCATGCGCACGGCGGTGTTGATGGTGCCTTGCAGCTTCTCGATATCCAGGCCGTTTTCGTCCACGTGCTGGGCCAGGTTCACGGAACCCAGGTTGCAGACGGCGATCTCGTCCTGGTTGGTGTTCAGGGTGATCTCGGTGCACAGGTTGGAGGAGTGCACCACGCCCACGTGCTGCTGCGGGCTGCGCAGGTTGCACGGATCCTTGAAGGTGAACCAGGGGTGGCCTGTTTCAAACAGCATGGAGAGCATCTTGCGCCACAGGTTGATGGCGGGCAGACGCTTGAACAGTTTCAGTTCGCCACTGCGGGTTTTGGCTTCGTATTCCAGGTATGCCTTCTCGAACGCTTCGCCGTACAGGTCGTGCAGGTCCGGGGTGTCGTTGGGGCTGAACAAGGTCCAGTCTTCTTCGTTGATCACGCGCTTCATGAACAGATCGGGAATCCAGTTGGCGCTGTTCATGTCGTGGGTACGACGGCGGTCGTCACCGGTGTTTTTGCGCAGCTCCAGGAATTCCTCGATGTCCATGTGCCAGGTTTCCAGGTAGGCACAGACGGCGCCTTTGCGCTTGCCACCCTGGTTAACGGCCACGGCGGTATCGTTGACCACTTTCAGGAAGGGGACGACACCCTGGGAGCGACCATTGGTGCCCTTGATGTAGGCGCCCAGTGCCCGCACCGGGGTCCAGTCGTTACCCAGGCCGCCGGCAAATTTGGACAGCATGGCGTTGTCCTGGATGGCGCCGTAAATGCCGTGCAGGTCGTCGGGCACGGTGGTCAGGTAGCAGCTGGACAGCTGCGGGCGCAGGGTGCCGGCGTTGAACAGGGTCGGCGTGGAGCTCATGTAGTCGAAGCTGGAGAGCAGGTTGTAGAACTCGATGGCGCGGGCTTCGCGGTTGTCTTCTTCCACGGCCAGGCCCATGGCCACGCGCATGAAGAAGCACTGGGGCAGCTCGATGCGGGTGTCGTTGTGGTGGATGAAGTAGCGGTCGTACAGGGTTTGCAGGCCCAGGTAGGAGAACTGCAGGTCGCGGTTGCCATCCAGGGCGGCGCCCAGCTTGTCCAGGTCGTACTCGGC
Source organism: Alcanivorax sp. (assembly GCF_002733835.1). Classification (GTDB taxonomy): domain Bacteria; phylum Pseudomonadota; class Gammaproteobacteria; order Pseudomonadales; family Alcanivoracaceae; genus Alcanivorax. The sequence continues at coordinate 75,468 of NZ_NVWY01000005.1, read as the reverse complement.
CAGTTGCGGAGACAGCAGTTCCAGCTCGATGCCTTTGCCGATGTAGGCTTTCAGCGCTTCACCGTAAAGGGCGTTCATTTCATCGTGGCTGGCGCGCTCGGCCACATTCAGGAACTGCAGGGCTTCGGCGCGAATCTTGTCCATCAGCAGGCGGGCGGTGACCTGGGAGTAATTCGGCTCCACCTCGATCATGGTACGGGCGGTGATCACCATGGAGGTGTTCACGTCGTGGATAGACACCCCGTCGTACAGGTTTTTTACGGTTTCGGTGATGATCTTGTCGGCGTTGACATCGCTCAGGCCGGAGCAGGCCGCACGAATCAGGTGCTCAAGGCGGGCCATGTCCAGCGGGGCCTTGCTGCCGTCTTCCATGGTGACAGACATATCCACCTGGTGGGTGGGGGCGGGCAGGTCGCTGCTGTGTTCGGCGGCGCGTTTGGAGGCCTGCTGTTCACGGTACAGTACATAGTCACGGGCGACTTTCTGTTCGCCGTTGCGCATCAGGGCCAGTTCGACCTGGTCCTGGATTTCTTCGATGTGGATGGTGCCACCGGAAGGCATGCGACGCTTGAAGGTGGCGCTGACCTGCTCGGTGAGGCGCGCCACGGTTTCATGGATGCGGGACGATGCAGCGGCGGTGCCGCCTTCCACAGCCAGGAATGCCTTGCTGATGGCGACGGTAATCTTGTCGTCATCGTAGCTCACTACCTTGCCATTACGCTTGATCACGCGCAGCTGGCCGGGGGCGGTGCTGGCAATACTTTGATCCTGGTCGTTGCTGTCGCTGGCAGGGGAGCCGGCGTTCTGTGGGTTTTGGCTCATATCCGTCTGCATGGTGCCCTCTCCGTTGTTTGTGCTTTCGCTGTCTGTTTTGTGTGTTGTGGGCGTGGCAGCTTCACCACGCAAAACGCCACGACCCAGGGCCATGGCGTGTTAAATCGTGTCGTGGGTGGTGCATGGTGGTATCGCGAGCGCGCGAACCACAATATATTGTGTCTTATCCATGACGTTATTCTTTCCCCTTCTTGTCGGTAAAAGGCTAAATCGCTGATGCGATTGCACTTTTCCACGCTGTAGACTGTTTTGTCCTGGGGCGGCGTCCGTTTTACAAAAACCCAACATCTTGGGGTCGGCGCCTGAGTTCAGTACAAGTTATAGTTGCCCCCGCTTTTTTGCAAGCACTTCGCCTGGGGAAATCTTGTGGATAACCTGTGGGGCGATGTGGGTGCATTGCGAGTGCTTTTTTTCTGTGCAGGCGCACACTAGATATAGTGTTTGTCAATGGGGAAAAACGGTCACAGGCTGTTCTGTGTCAAGGGACCGTGGGCCCCACGCAAAAGCGGGGTATGGCGGTTGTTTGTACGATGAACAGGCCGAGAGGTTGCCGTGCACAGCGTGTATGCGTATAAACATCCGATAGGGATACGTTTGTTACAGTTCGCCGGGTTGGCGCTGAAACAAAACGACAATAACGATACAAATTCAAAAGGATAAGGACGGGATGACAACGGTGCAGGATAACCCGCCAGCCATCATGATCGTAGAAGACGACGAGCGTCTTGCCGATTTAACCTGTGAATATCTGCAAAGCAACGGCCTGGATGTCACGGTAGTGAGCGACGGCGAAGAAGCCATTCGTCGCATCCGTGCGGAACAGCCCGATCTGGTGGTACTGGATCTGATGCTGCCCGGGGCCGACGGCCTGACGGTATGTCGTGAAGTGCGCAGTGCCTATAAGAATCCCATCCTCATGCTGACCGCTCGTACGGATGACATGGATCAGGTGCTGGGGCTGGAAATGGGCGCGGATGACTACGTGGCCAAACCGGTGAAACCCCGCGTGTTGCTGGCACGGATTCGCGCCTTGTTGCGCCGGGTGGAAACCGACAGCGAACGTGACAACTCACCGGCCCGCCTGGAATTTGGTGCCCTGGTGATCGACAACTCGGCGCGGGAAGTGACCCTCGCGGGTGAGTCGGTGGACCTGACCAGCGCCGAATACGACCTGCTTTGGTTGCTGGCGTCCAATGCGGGCACGGTGCTCTCGCGGGAGACGATTTTCGAGAAACTGCGTGGCATTCAATATGACGGCCAGGACCGCTCTATTGATGTGCGTATTTCCCGGATTCGCCCGAAAGTGGGGGACGACCCGGAAAATCCCAAGCGCATCAAGACGGTGCGTTCCAAGGGCTATCTGTTCGTCAAGGAAATCGGTGCGGCATAACGGCTGTTGTGGCCGTCGCGGCGCAGGGATGACGCTGGGTGACGTTTGAATAGTATTTTCCTGAGGCTCTACGGGGGCTTGTTGCTGGCGCTGTGTTTCATCGGCGCCATCACCTATGGTGCCGTGGAGCTGGTGAACAGCTACCGATCTGATCTGTACCGGGAAAAAATGGCCCGCGGTACCTTTTTCCTTATGGCGGAAGGCTACCAGCGCTATGAAGCCGGGGATCGCGATCGCTGGAGCCAGGTACTCAGCAAGCTGTTCAGTGCCGAGATATCCCTGAAATCCCGCGAGGAACTGGCGCTGGGCTACCGGGAGAAGCTGCACCTGGAAGACGGCCTGGTGGTCATGCGTCTGAACGACGATGAAGGCTACGCCGACATTCTGTTCCAGATCCCCGACGAAGATGCCTATATCAACACACGTATGACCAAAGTGTCCGAGCAACAGGCGCGGGCCACGGCAGTGTTGATTCTGAATCATTTATCGCATTTTCAGGAATCCGAGTGGGCTCCGGCGCTGGCGGACCTGCAGCATCAGTTTGGTTACCCGCTGACACTGGTTCAGCGTAATGACGTCTCCCTGGATGGCGAGCAGGAGCAGCGACTCAACCGCCGCGAGGTGGTCATCGCCCTGGATGACAGTACCCGCCGTGATTCCAGTATTCGTATTTACGCTCCGGTGGCGCAGACCGGCAAGCTGTTGGTGATTGGTCCGCTAAGCCTGTTTGACCAATTCCCCATTGAGCTGTTGATCATTGCCGGGGCGACTAGCCTGTTGGCGGTGGCATTGGCAACCTACCTGCAGGTGAGTCCGTTGCAACGCCGGCTCAAGCAGCTCGACAATGCCGTGAGCCAACTTGGCAGTGGTGATCTGGGCGCCTACGCCAATATTGAAGGCAGCGACGCCATCGGCCAGGTGGCCGCCACCTTTAATGGCATGACGGCGCACATTCGCCGGTTGATCGAATCCCAGCGGGAGATGACCCGGGCGGTGAGCCATGAACTTCGCACTCCGGTGGCGCGTCTGCGTTTTGGCCTGGAGATGCTGGCGGATATCGAATCGGCGGAGCTGCGCCGGGAAAAGCTCAATGCCATGGATCTGGACATCGAGCAGCTGGATCAGTTGATCGACGAAATTTTGACCTATGCTCGTCTGGAGCAGGGCACACCCAATATCGAATTCCAGCCGGTGGTGATTGGCGAGTTGTGCGAGCAACTGCGCGATGAGCTGGAAACCATCCGCGATGAAACGGTCATCACCGTGATCAATCCGTACCCGACCCTGGAAGTGGAAGCGGAAGAGCGTTACCTGCACCGGGTGTTGCAGAACCTGGTGACCAATGCCCTGCGCTACGCGAAAGCACGTATCGTCATGCGGGTGGAGGAGAGCGAGGATCTGGTGGTGATCCATGTGGACGATGATGGTCCGGGTATTCCGGAGCATGAGCGCGAGCGGGTGTTCAAACCCTTTGCCCGGCTGGATAAAAGTCGTCACCGGGCCAGCGGCGGGTATGGTTTGGGGCTGTCCATCGTGAAGCGGATTGTGGACTGGCACGGCGGAGAGATTCGCGTGGAAGAAAGCCCGGAAGGCGGAGCCCGGTTTACCGTAAGCTTGCCCAAGAGCCAGCAAGGCCAGCATGTGCTGGGTCGGATGAGCGGATAGTGCGCCGGGCACCAGATACCGGACGATATCGAAAACCGTAATCGAACCCGGCTGCAGTGCGCGAGCTGTGCGTCAGGCACCCGGTGCCAGGCGATATATAGCCGATAAGGTCTATAAGGTTGTCCGTTATCGTGCAATCTGTCATCGGACCTTCATTTAAAATGCGTCTCCCGACGCCCTCCGGGACGTCTGCCTGATCCAGCCACCAATACTGATAACAGGATTAGCCGAGTCATGTCTTACATCCTATCCATCGACCAGGGCACCACCAGTTCCCGCGCCATCGTTTTTGATGCCAGTGGCCGTGCCTGTGGGCAGGCGCAGAAAGAGTTTCGCCAGCATTTTCCCCAGGATGGCTGGGTGGAACACGATGCCATGGAGATCTGGAATGACACCCTGGCGATGTGCCAGCAAGCCTTGCGCAATGCCCGGGTGGAGGCACAGCAACTGGCCGCTATCGGTATCACCAACCAGCGCGAAACCTCCGTGCTGTGGGACCGGGAAACCGGGGATCCGCTGGCCAAAGCCATTGTCTGGCAGGATCGCCGTACAGCCGCCACCTGTGAAAGGCTAAGGGATCAGGGGCATGAAAGCTGGGTGCGCAGCAAGACGGGCCTGCTGTTGGATCCTTACTTTTCGGCCACCAAGCTGGCCTGGTTACTGGATAACGTGGCGGGTGCCCGCCAGCGTGCTGAGGCCGGTGAGTTGGCATTTGGCACCATTGATAGCTGGCTGCTGTGGCAGTTGACCCGCGGCAAGGTGCACGCCACCGATGCCACCAATGCCTCGCGGACGCTGTTGTTCAATATTCATGAACAATGCTGGGATGAGGAGCTGCTGGCCTTGTTCAATGTGCCGGCTTCAGTGCTGCCGGATGTGCGAGACAGTGCCGCCGACTTTGGTACCACCTGCCCGGAATTGTTGGGCGCGGCCGTGCCGGTGGCGGGTATTGCCGGGGACCAGCAGGCGGCTCTGGTCGGCCAGGCCTGTTTTTCTCCGGGGATGGTGAAAAGCACCTATGGCACCGGCTGCTTCATGGTCATGAATACCGGCGAGGCAGTGGAATCCCATAACCGGTTATTGACCACCGTGGGCTACCGCCTGAACGGCAAGACCACCTATGCCCTGGAAGGCTCCATTTTTGTGGCGGGTGCGGCGATCCAGTGGCTGCGTGATGGCCTCAACCTGATTCGTGATGCCAGTGAAACCGAAGCGCTGGCCCGCCGTGCCGGTTCCGCCGGTGGCGTGTATCTGGTGCCGGCCTTTACCGGCTTGGGGGCGCCCTGGTGGGACCCCCATGCACGGGGCGCGTTGCTGGGCCTGACCCGCGACACGGGTATTGCCGAAGTGGTAACCGCAGGGTTGGAAGCGGTGTGCTACCAATCCCGGGATCTGCTGGATGCCATGGCAGCGGACTGTGGCACTCGGCCCACCACTCTGCGGGTGGATGGCGGAATGGTGGTGAACAACTGGCTGAGCCAGACCCTGTCGGATGTGCTGGGCGTCTGTGTGGATCGGCCGGTGGTCACCGAAACCACCGCCCTGGGAGCGGCCTATCTGGCGGGTCTGGGGGTGGGCTTGTATACATCGCTGGAGTCCGTGGCCGAGCAGTGGCGTTGTGAGCGGGAGTTTTCCCCGGCGCTGGACGAGGCGGAGCGTCAGAAACGCTACCAGGGTTGGCGGGATGCGGTGGCCCGGGTCTGCCAGTCCTCCCCGGATTCATCAAGCCGCTAAAGTGCATAAAAATCAGAAGGTTCGGTGCGGTAAAATCCGTTTTACAACGATGAGCGGTTCCGTTTAGGGGATGGCCAAACTGTGACGGAGTAGGCATTTGGTATTACTATTGGTTCAACAATAATACTATTATGCTACTAGTTGGTGCGATCGATAGTGGGGATGATCGCACCAAATCGGGAAATCCGGCATGGATCAAACGTTAACGTTCCACCCTGTGGCCTTGCAGTCGCAGCGATTACGCCGGGTGCTCTTTGCCATCCTGGCGGGCGGCAGTGCCCATACACTGCTCTGCTGGATTGCTTTGCAGCTGGACTTTTTCCGCGGTGGGGAGGCCCTGTTCTACTCCCTTTTTGCTGCCCTCTGGGCCGGCCATATCCTGTTTGTCTTGTTTATGCTGGTGGGCCTGAACCGCCGGCTTTCCGAACCTTCCATGATCATGCCGCTGATGGTGTGGTCAACCACCGGGTTATTGGTCACTGCCCTGGTCGTCGATCAGGTGCGTCTGTGTGTCATGTTGATTTTCTTCGCCATCGTCCAGATGGGGGTGTTGCAGGCCTCGCTCCGGCAGTTCATGGCTCTGGCAGGGTATTGCGTGCTGGGGTATGCGCTCGTGCTGGGGGTGGTTTGTGTTTACTGGCCGGAAGTGGTGGACGTGCAGGGCGAGTGGATTCAGTGGGGCCTGTTCAGTGCCATGGTACTGGCCGCCATGCTGGTGGCGTCGGAGATTTCCACCATTCGGTTCCAGTTGGGTAAGCGTAATCAGCAGCTGGCGGAAATTGTTGAGCGTATTCACGACATGGCGGTAAAAGACGAGCTGACCGGGTTCTACCGCCGTCGCCATGCCATGGAGCTGCTGAGCAAGGCGTGTGGGCAGTCTGCCCGTGGCGCGTATCAACTGGGTGTGGTGTATCTGGACCTGGATCATTTCAAGAAAACCAACGATCAGTATGGCCATGGCATGGGCGACCTGGTGTTGCAGCGTTTTGCGGATGTGACACGGCGCCACCTGACCAATCAGGATTTCGCCGCCCGTCTGGGCGGGGAAGAATTTATGCTGGTGTTGCCGGTGAGTGATCCGGAGGAAGCGCGCAATCTGGTGGAGGGTATTCTGCTGGGCATGCGCAGCCAGCGTTTCAAGGACGCTCCCGGGTTGGCGGTCACGGTTTCCGGGGGGCTGGCGATGCTGAATCCTGGCGAAACGCCTGCGCAGTTGATCAAGCGGGCGGACCAGGCGCTGTACCGGGCCAAGGAAACCGGCCGCGATAGATTGATTGTCGGGGAGACGGAATGAATCAGGACCTTCATCAGGCAGAAAAACTGACGTTGAGTGAAAAGCGCCTGATGCAACGCCATAGCCGTTCGGCCATGGCGATCATGGCCATGCATACCTTGCTTTGTGTCGTCTATTTTCAACTGGGCTATATGCATATCGCGCTGCCGGAAGCATTGGTGCTGGTGTCGCTGGTCTGGATTTCTCTGTTGGCTTACCAGCTGCTGATGGCAACCGGCATTACCTTGAATCTGCGTGAGCCAAGTTTGTCGCTGCCGTTGATTCTGTATTTTATTGGGGTGTTCATGGTGTCGGGCTATTACGTGGATGAGTTTCGACTCAGCGTGGTGACCCTGTTCTTTGCCGCCTTGCTGATGGTGTCGTTCCGGCTCAGTGGCAAGGTGATGATTGCCGTGGCGTTTCTGGCCAGTGCAGCCTATGCGCTGATGCTGTGGCTGGCGTTGATGGATCGCTGGGTGCAGCTGAGCCTGTCGGTGGAGCTGTTGCAGTGGCTGGTATTTGCCATGATCTCGGTCAGTTTTGCTGTCACCGGTGGGGGCGTGAACCGCCTGCGTAATGCGTTGGCAGACAAGAACCGGGACCTGGCCAATGCGGTGGAAAAGGTGCGGGAAATGGCCATCCGTGATGATTTAACCGGCCTGTTCAACCGCCGCCATTTGCTGGATATTCTGGAGCGCCAGCGGGCGCTGGCCGGTCGTAAAGGGGTGCCGTTTGCGGTCTGCTATGTGGACCTGGATCACTTCAAGAAAATCAACGACCGGCACGGTCATGACTGGGGGGACCGGATACTGCGCCAGTTTTCCGAGCTGGCGTTATCGGGCATGCGTGACGGTGATTTTTTTGGTCGCCTGGGAGGCGAGGAATTCCTGCTGGTGTTGCCGCAAAGTGATGCCCACGGCGCCCTGCTGGTGGCTGAACGTCTACGCCAGCGTTGGCGTGAACAGCGTTTCGATGCCCAGGGCGGCCCGGCCACTGTCAGCCTGTCCGTGGGCGTGGCGGATTATCGGGACGGCGAAAGTGTCGATGAGCTGCTTAACCGGGCCGATCAGGGTTTGTACAAGGCCAAGTCCGGGGGGCGGGACCAGAGCCAGGTGGCATGAAAAGTTGACAGTTGATAGTGGACAGTTGACAGCGTCGCGGACGAGTCCATCTGTTTATTAAAGCAAAGAGGCCGCGCTCAAATGTTGGGCGTGGCCTCTTGCGTTTCAAATCCGTCCTGCTCTTTGTCGCGTAGCTGTCAACTGTCCACTATCAACGGTCAACTGAAAAAGTGACCAAATGCTTGGTGCCCAGGCGTACATGCAGGTTGTCGCCTTCCACCACATTGGTGTGGCTGTCGGTCTGGCAGAGCAGGGTTTCGCTGGCGTCGACGCGCAGATGGTAGAGGATGTTGGCGCCGGTGAACTGGCGTCGGGTGACGGGCAGTGCCAGGGGGGCGGATTCGTCGGCAATCACGTCTTCCGGGCGGAGTAGTACTTCTACTTCCGTGCCAGGTTTTAGCGGTGCATGGCTGCGACCGCTGACATCGCCGAGGCTGGTGTGGACGGTGTTGCCATCGCGTACGGTGCCACGCAAAAAGGTGCCGTAACCGGCGAACTCTGCCACGAACCGGTTCGCCGGCGCGTGGTAAATGTTATAGGGCGTATCCCATTGCTCCAGGTGGCCCTGTTGCATGACGCCGATTCGGTCGGCCAGCGCAAAAGCTTCTTCCTGGTCGTGGGTGACCAGCAGGGTGGTGACCTTTTCCTGACGCAGGATGTCTCCCAGTTCCTGGGCCAGCGCCCGCCGCAGGTCCAGGTCCAGGCTGGAAAAAGGCTCGTCCAGCAGTAGCAGGGCGGGCTGGGGGGCCAGCGCCCGGGCCAGCGCCACACGCTGCTGTTGGCCGCCGGAGAGTTCGTGGGGGTAGCGTTGCTCCAGGCCGCTGAGCCGTACCCGTTGCAGGCTCGCGTGTACCCGCTCTTCGCGTTCCTCCCGGCTTTGCTGCCGCAGGCCGAAAGCCACGTTGTTTGCCACGGTGAGATGAGGAAACAGGGCATGTTCCTGGAATACCATGCCCAGGCCGCGCTGGTTGGGAGGAAGCTGACGGTGGGGGCCGGAGACTTGTTTGCCCTGAATGCTGATGGCGCCGGCGGTCACCGGTTCCAGCCCGGCGATGGCCCGCAATGTGGTGGTCTTGCCACAGCCGCTGGGGCCCAGCAGGCAGGCAATTTCACCGGCCGCCAGTTCCAGGTTCAAATCTTTTACGACGGTTTGCTGGTGATATCCGCAGGCCAGATTCTCAAGGCGCAGTAGGGGGGCGTTCATGATCATGCGCTCCCGGCTTCACGCTGCACGCAACAGGGGAAGATGTCTCCGTGATGCGTGTGGCATGGTGCGTGCAGCGTTGCCATCAATGTTGCCCGGTGAGCAGGAATTCCAGCAGGGCTTTCTGGGCATGCAGGCGGTTTTCCGCCTCATCCCAGACCACGGCTCTGGGGTCTTCCATCATTTCATGGCTGACTTCTTCGCCGCGGTGGGCCGGCAGGCAGTGCATGAACAGCGCATCCGGGTCGGCCTTGTCCATCAGCTCCGGGGTGACCTGGTAGCCGTCAAAGGCGTTAAGGCGTGTTTGCTGTTCGTCTTCCTGGCCCATGGAAGCCCATACATCGGTGACCACCAGGTGTGCGCCCTGCACGGCGGTGGCCACGTCCGGCTCCAGGCTGACCCGGTCCGGGTAGCGGCCCAGCAAGTCGCTGTCCGGAGTGAAGCCATCCGGGCTGCTGATCACCAGCTCGAAATCAAACTGATTGGCGGCGTTGATGTAGCTGGCGCACATGTTGTTGCCATCGCCGACCCACACCACTTTCTTGCCCTGAATGCTGCCGCGGTGTTCCACATAGGTTTGCATGTCGGCCAGCAACTGGCAGGGGTGAAAGTCGTCGGTGAGTGCGTTGATCACCGGTACCGCAGAGTGGTCGGCAAACGTCTGCAGGGTGGCGTGGTCAAAGGTGCGAATCATCACCGCGTCGACCATACGTGACAGAACCCGTGCGGAATCCTCGATTGGCTCGCCGCGGCCCAGCTGGGTGTCACGGGGTGACAGGAAAATGCTGGCGCCACCGAAATGGGTCATCGCCACTTCGAAGGAAACGCGGGTGCGAGTGGATGATTTTTCAAAAATCATGCCCAGGGTTTTGCCTTTCAGCGGCTCGTGGTGCTGGCCGTTGCGCAGCATGGTTTTCAGCTCAATGGCGCGCTGGATCAGGTAGCCGAGCTCATCCGGGGTCAGGTCGGTGAGGGTCAGGAAATGACGGGTCATGCGACCTCCTGCTCGTCGGCAAAACGGTGGATCAGAGTCGAGAGAGTGTCCACCAGGTGCTGCATCTCTGCCTGGCTGATTACCAGTGGCGGCAGCAAGCGCACCACGGAACCGGCAGTGACATTGATCAGCAGGCCGGCGTCGCGGGCCCGGTTGACCAGTTCGGCGCAGGGGCGATCTAGCTGGATGCCGAGCATCAGGCCTTTCTGGCGGATCTCGGTAACCATGGGCAGAGCTGAGAATGCCTGGGTAAAGGCGTCTTTCAGCCAGGATCCCTTGTCGGCCACGCCATCAATGATGTCGTCGGTGAGGGTGTTTACCACGGTCAGGGCGGTGGCGCAGCCCAGCGGATTGCCGCCGTAGGTGCTGCCATGATTGCCGGGGCCGAACACGCCGTCTGCCTTGCCGGCCACTAGGCAGGCGCCGATGGGGAAACCGTTACCCAGGCCTTTGGCGGTGGTCAGCACATCCGGGGTGACACCGGCGCCCAGGCAGGCAAAGTAATCCCCGGTGCGGCCGTTGCCGGACTGGATTTCATCCAGCATCAGCAGCCAGTCATTGCGGTCGCACAGGGTGCGCAGGCCGGCCAGGTAATCGTTGGCGGGAATGTGGATGCCGCCTTCGCCCTGCACCGGTTCTACCAGAACGGCGACAATATCGTGATTATCAGCCAGGGCTTCTACTGCTGCCAGATCGTTGAACGGCACACGGATGAAACCGTCCAGCAAAGGCGCAAAGCCTTCCTGCACCTTGGCATTGGCGGTGGCGGACAGGGTCGCCATGGTGCGGCCATGGAAGCTGCCTTCCATAACGATCACGGTGGGGCGGGCGATCTGTTTGCGTGAGCCATACAGGCGGGCAATCTTGATGGCGGCCTCATTGGCTTCTGCTCCGGAGTTGGAGAAGAACACGTTCTCCATGCCGCTCAATTCGCACAGCCGCTGGGCCAGCGATTCCTGGGCAGGAATGCGGTACAGGTTGGAGGTGTGCATCAGCTGCCCGGCCTGTTCGGCCAGGGTGCGGGTGACTGCCGGGTGGCAGTGGCCCAGGTTGCACACGCCAATCCCGGAGATGGCATCCATGTATTTGTGGTCGTTTTCGTCGTATAACCACACGCCCTCGCCCCGCACGAAAGCCACTGGCTGGCGCGCGTAGGTGGGAATCAAAAATTGCTGGCTCATTACCCTGACTCGTTAAAGCGAATTCGTCTGTTTTGGCGTGACCAAAACAAAAAACGGCAGCTGTTAGGCTGCCGGGAACCCCCGATAATAGCGCACATTTCAGTGAATAGTTAACACCCTGCATGGATTGGCGTTAGGCTTGTTTGCCTCAAGGGTTAATGGTTTTAGCTATTAACTATTCACTGTTAGCTATTGATTGCCTTTATGAATCCTGTCCAGCTGAGTATTTTTGCCAACCGCCTTGCCGGTGTCTGCGATGAAATGGGCGCGGTGCTGCGTCTCAGTGCCCTGTCTCCGAACATCAAGGATCGGCTCGATTTTTCCTGTGCCATTTTTGATGCTCAGGGCCGTTTATGTGCTCAGGCCGCGCATATTCCCGTGCATCTGGGCTCCATGGCCTACGCCATGGCGGATCTGGTTAGTGGCAGAACTTGGCAGTCCGGGGACCTGATGGTGGTGAATGATCCCTATCTGGGCGGCACGCATCTGCCGGATGTGACCGTGATTGCTCCGGTGCTGGTGGGGCCCACGTTGCTCGGCTTCGCGGTGACCCGCGCCCACCACGCCAATATCGGTGCTCACAGCCCGGGCTCCATGCCGGTGTCTACGGACCTGGCCCAGGAAGGGATTGTGATTGCGCCCACGTTGCTCAAGCAGCAGGGGCAGTGGGATGTGCCGCTGTGCCGGCGCCTGGCAGGGCTGCAGGCCGACGCCCGGGCGGTGTTGCCGGTGGACAATGCCCGCTTTGCCGACTTTGCCGCCCAGGCCAGTGCCTGTGAGGCGGGGGCTGCTCGTCTGGTGGCGTTGGCGGAGCACGATGGCGCGGCGCTGGCCGAGGCGTTCAATGCGCTTAATGATTATGGTGAGCGGCGGGCCCGGGCGCGTATCGCTGCGCTGCCAGATGGACAATATCGTTTTGAAGATTACATGGATGACGACGGGCAGGGGCAACAGGATATTCCTATTGTGCTGGCGCTGACGATTCGTGGGGAAGAAGCGTCGCTGGATTTCACCGGTACGGCCGGGCAGGTTGCCGGCAACATCAATTGCCCCTTGTCCGTGGCGGCGGCGGCTGCCTATTACTGCTTTCGTTGTTTGATGGATGACAATGTGCCCGCCTGCGATGGTCTGTTTCGCCCCATCAAGCTGTACGCACCGGAAGGTTCACTGCTTAATGCCCGTCGCCCGGCGGCAGTGGCAGCGGGTAATGTGGAAACCAGCTCCAGGGTGGTGGACGTGGTGTTGGGTGCGCTGGCCCAGGTGGCGCCGGAGGCGATTCCGGCGGCGAGCCAGGGGACCATGAATAACGTGGCCATGGGCGCCGACGGTGAGCAGGGCTGGGATTATTACGAAACCATGGCCGGTGGCACCGGTGGCCATGCCACGGGTGCGGGGCTGTCCGGTGTGCATAGCCATATGACCAATACCCTGAACACGCCGATCGAGAGCCTGGAGTCTCATTACCCCTTGCGCGTGCACCGCTATCAGCTTCGCCAGGGTAGTGGAGGGCGCGGGCAGCATCGAGGGGGAGAGGGTATCCTGCGGGAACTGGAGTTTCTGGGGCCAGCCAGTGTGACGCTGCTGACCGAGCGTCGCCGCTATCGGCCCTGGGGGCTAGCGGGCGGCGGGGAGGGCGCTGCCGGTGAGAACCGCTTGAATAATCAGGCTTTGCCCCCCAAATACAGTACCGAGGTTGCTCCCGGCGACCGCCTGATCATCGCCTCCCCGGGTGGTGGCGGTTATGGGGGGTGACAGTGGTACAATGGCCACTATAGGGCGTAACTCTGTGGCAGAGGTGTTGCCAGATGATTACGTGCCGCGAGATTTACAGGCGTAACGGCACTCAATACGAGATAGGTGAAGTAATGGATGTGATGCAGGTCATCAAAGACCAGATCGAGAAAAACCCGGTGATCCTCTACATGAAAGGGTCTCCCCAGTTTCCCCAGTGCGGTTTTTCCGCCCAGGTAGTGGAAGCCATGACCGCCGTTGGCAAGCCGTTTGCCTATGTGAACATTCTGGAAGCGCCGGAAATTCGTCAGAACCTGAAAGAGTATGCGAACTGGCCCACGTACCCCCAGTTGTGGGTGGGCGGCGAGCTGGTCGGTGGCTGCGACATCATCATGGATATGTACCGTTCCGGTCAGCTCAAAGAGCTGGTGGAAGGCGTTGCAGTGGAGTCGGATGAGTCCGAATCCTGATTTGAATTAAATTCGAGAAATTTTTTTATTTTTCTCCGAATAATATTCAACATTAAAAAACCCGGGTGAACCGGGTTTTTTAATGTTTGGCCACAAAAAGTGTATTAAGAATAAGTTTCAATCTTGTTTCTTCTTCGTTTAAATTCCTGCGCGATTTACTTATTTAGTCTTGTATCAGGGAAGGGAAGAAACATGTTCAAGCGTACCCTTATGGCTGCGGCAATGGCTGCTGTGCCTTTTTCTGCGCAGGCGGCGCAATCCGCCGAAGACCTGCAGAAACAGATCGACATTCTTGCCCAGCAAGTAGAAGCACTGCAAAAAGAGCAGGGCGCCTCCTCCAATCCGTTCGGTAAAGTGAGCATTGGCGGTTACGGCGAGCTGCACTATAACCATTTCAACAGAGACCCCGAGTTTGGTGGCAAGCAGCAGAATGACGAAATCGATGCGCATCGTTTTGTTCTTTTCTTCGGCTACGATTTTACGGACAAAGTGCGTTTTTTCTCCGAGTTTGAGCTGGAGCATGGTCTGGCTGGGGAAGGCAAAGACGGCGAAGTGGAGCTTGAACAGGCCTACATCGAGATCGATACGACCGCCAATACCAAGCTGAAGCTGGGTCAATTTTTGGTGCCAGTGGGGATCATCAACGAAACCCATGAGCCGAACACCTTCTATGGTGTGGAGCGTAATCGCCTGGAAAGCGCGGTGATTCCTGCGACCTGGTGGGAAGCCGGTGCCATGTTCAGCCAGGATCTGGGCGCGGGTCTGACCTATGACATCGCGGTGCATTCCGGCCTGGATTTCCAGGGCAGCACCACCAGCATTCGCGGCAGCCGCCAGAAAGTGTCTGAAGCGGCGGCCAATAAAGGGGCGGCCACAGGGCGTTTGCGCTTTGTCGGCATTCCCGGGCTGGATCTGGCATCGTCGGTTCAGTACCAGCAAGACGTAAACCAGGATCTGGGTCCGGAAGACGTCAGCGCCCGCCTGGTGGAAGCCCATGCCCGTTACACCATCGCGGGCATCACCGCGACGGTACAAAAAGCTCGCTGGGACTTTAACGGTTTTAATACGGATGCCGACCGTCAGGACGGCGAGCTGTATGAGCTTTCCTATAAAGTCACCGAGAAGCTGGGTGTGTTCGGTCGTTATGAGAACATCAACCTGCTGGCAGAAGATGGTACTGACAACGAAGCATCGATGATCAGCACCTTCGGTGTGAACTACTGGATTGTGCCGCAGGTGGTAGTGAAGGCCGATATGCAGAATGTGAATTACAAAAACTCCACCGAGGATGATAAGGCTGACGACAGCATCAATCTCGGTATTGGCTGGAGCTTCTAGGCCTTGCGCTTGAGATCACTTCGACAGGCAGCAGGGTGGGCGTCGCTCACTCTGCTGTTGTGTCTGTCAGGAAACGCCCGCGCGGAAGATGTGTATCTTTCCGTCGCAGATTTTATGGCGCAGCAGTTTGCGGCTGTGCCAACGCCGGCCATGCTTTGGCTGGATGAGACGCAGCGCCAGCAGGCGGTTGCGCTCAGCAAGGAAGACCCGGGGTTCCGCCAGCGTTACTGGTCAGATGGAACAACCAGTGCCTGGGTGCTGAACGTCATCGGGCGGGATCACCCCATTACCCTTGGTATTAGTGTTAAAGACGGTAGAATCGCTTCTTTGCGCGTGTTGATTTATCGCGAATCCCGGGGCTGGGAAGTGCGGCATGCCTTCTTCACCCGGCAGTTCGATCAGGCGCAACTGGAAAACGGCAAACTGGACCGTTCCATCGATGGCATTACCGGTGCGACCTTGTCGGTGGATGCCTTGCAGCGTGCGGCCCGGCTGGCGCTGTGGCTGGATCAGCAGCTTACGCCGTAGCGGTTGCTGCTCATTAACGGGTTTTTTTGAATACCGAGGCCGTCATGAACCAACGCAAACCGACTCGGCAGTGGCGCCGCTGGCATCGCTGGTTGGGGTTGGCCGTGGCGCTGCCCGTGCTGGTGCTGTCTGTCACCGGCGTCCTGCTTAATCATATCGAATCCTTCGGCTGGTCGTCCCGGCCGCTGCCGCCATTGCTGGCGCGCTGGTACGGTGCGCCGGTGCCAGAGTCCGTGTCGGGTATCGTCCTGGATAACCGCTGGTATGCCCAGGCCAATGACAGCCTGTTTATTGACGGGGAAAAGAGCCTCTATTGTCGGGCGCCGTTGCGTGGCGTGGTGCAGGATAATGGCTGGACGGTGGTCGGCTGTGCTGACGCACTGTTGCTGCTGGATGCCCAGGGCCAACAGGTGGAGCGTATGGGGCCAGCCTACGGGGTGCCTGCATTCAGTACCCTGGGGCGCAATGATCAGGGGCTGGTGCTGAAAACCGAGCAGGGGTTGAGCCAGTACGATGTGGATCAGCTGGCCAGCGTGGCGCTGCCCGAGGGCGCCACCTGGGCGCCCTCCCTGTTCCAGGCCCTGCCCGTAACCATGAAGCAGCGTGTAGTGGCGCAAAGTGTACCGCCGTCACTGAATTGGCAGCGTTTGTTGCTGGATCTGCATGCCGGGCGTTTGTTCGGTCTGGCCGGCCAGTTAGTAATGGACCTGGCGGCCCTGGTGCTGGTGGTGCTGGCGCTGACCGGTACGGTGATCTGGAGTCGCTCCCGCCGTTCATAGGGCCCTGGGGGCTGAATTGGCGGTGTTTTGCGCAAACGATCCAGATTCCTGCCAAAGAAAGCGCTTTGCCTGTTGAAAGCCGGGACACAATCCCCATGATTGTCCAATGCAGCTAGCCCATGCAGTATTGCTGCGGGCGTTGTATGATCGCTGCTCCACAGGATTTCAAGCGGCCAGAGCGAGCGCTTTGCTCTGGCTATACCGTAAGAATGGAAACAATGGAGAGAAACAATGGGCGTTCTGGTAGGTAAACCTGCACCGGATTTTACTGTTCCTGCTGTACTGGGCGATGGCAGCATCGTTGACGAGTTCACCCTGTCCGAAGCCATCAAGGGCAAGTACGGCCTGGTGTTCTTCTACCCGCTGGACTTCACCTTTGTGTGCCCGTCCGAGCTGATCGCTCTGGACCACCGCATGGATGCGTTCAAAGAGCGCAACGTGGAAGTGATCGGTGTGTCCATCGATAGCCACTTTACCCACAACGCATGGCGTAACACCCCGGTCAACGAAGGCGGGATCGGTCCGGTGAAATACACCCTGGCCGCTGACATGAACCACGGCATTGCCCAGTCCTACGACGTTGAGTCTGAAGGTGGCATGGCCTTCCGCGGCGTGTTCCTGATCGACCAGAACGGTGTGGTGCGTAGCCAGATCGTTAACGATCTGCCGCTGGGCCGTAACATGGACGAGCTGATTCGTCTGGTTGATGCCCTGCAGTTCCACGAAGAGCACGGCGAAGTGTGCCCGGCGGGCTGGCAGAAAGGCGATTCCGGTATGAAAGACACCCCGGACGGTGTGGCCGAGTACCTGTCTGGTAACGCAGACAAGCTGTAATAGAAAGCAGCACAAGAAAGGGGCGCCAGAGATGGCGCCCCTTTTTTTGTGCTGCTTGCCGGATGCCTGACGCTAAAAGCAGGATCAAAACACTGCGCAGCGTCAGGCGTCAGGCGTCCAATCAATCCAGCTCTTTCGCCAGGGTCGGCGGGATGGTTTTGGCCGGTGGTGGTGGCCAGCCGCCCAGGGTCTTGAAGCGATTGACCATGGAGCAGAACAGTTCCGCCGTGCGGGTGGCATCATATAGCGCTGAGTGGGCTTCGCGCTGGCTGAAGCGGATGCCGGCGGCTTCACAGGCTTTGGCCAGCACCGTTTGTCCGTATACCAGCCCGGCCAGGGCGGCGGTATCGAAACTGGAGAACGGGTGGAATGGGTTGCGCTTGATATCGGCCCGGTCCGTGGCGGCGTTCAGGAAGCCCTGATCGAAGAAGCTGTTATGGCCCACCAGTACCGCGCGGGTGCAACCGTGTTGTTTAATTGCTTTACGCACCGGTTCGAATACGCCCTTGAGGGCGGTTTCTTCCGATACCGCCCCGCGTAACGGGTTGTTCGGGTCGATGCCGGTAAAATCCAGTGCGGCCTGTTCCAGGTTGGCTCCGGGGAACGGGTCCACATGGAACTGGATACGGGTGGACGGGCGCAGGTTGCCCTGGGCGTCCATTTCAATCAAAACGGCGGCGATTTCCAGCAGCGCGTCGGTCTGGGAATTGAATCCCCCGGTTTCCACGTCGATAACGACGGGCAAAAAGCCGCGGAAACGTAGCGCCAGGCTGGGATGCTGATCGCTCATGATCACTCCATCAAACACAAAGACCCCGCAGAAACGGCAAGCGCAACGGCGAGCGGGGCTTATGCTACCGGAATCGTCACGCAGGCAACAGGCGAAACCGAGCTGCTCAAGTTCATGGAGGTGACGGGAACCGGGGCGGGCGGGTACAATACGCCCCCTCGATATGCCCCACGATTCATCGGGGGCCGGCCCATGCGCTGCCGGTCACCCATTTGCGGAGTCTTTCAATGTCCAAGATCAACAAGGTGGTACTGGCTTATTCCGGTGGCCTGGATACTTCAGTTATCGTCAAATGGCTGCAGGATACCTATGACTGTGAGGTGGTGACCTTTACCGCCGACATCGGTCAGGGCGAAGAAGTGGAGCCGGCCCGCGCCAAGGCAGAAGCCATGGGCGTGAAAGAGATCTACATTGAAGACCTGCGCGAAGAATTCGTACGCGATTATGTATTCCCCATGTTCCGTGCCAACGCCATCTACGAAGGCGAGTACCTGCTGGGCACCTCCATCGCCCGCCCGCTGATCGCCAAGCGTCTGGTGGAAATTGCTGAAGAGACCGGCGCTGACGCCATCTCCCACGGTGCCACCGGCAAGGGCAACGATCAGGTGCGTTTCGAGCTGGGCGCCTACGCGCTGGCCCCGGGCATTCAGGTGATTGCCCCTTGGCGTGAGTGGGATCTGAACTCCCGCGAAAAGCTGATGGCCTACTGTGAGGAGCGCAACATCCCGGTGGATTTCTCCAGCAAGAAGAAAAAATCCCCGTACTCCATGGACGCCAACCTGCTGCACATCTCCTATGAAGGCGGCAACCTGGAAGATCCGTGGTGGGAAGCAGAAGAAGACATGTGGCGCTGGAGCGTGAGCCCGGAAGCGGCCCCGGACCAGGCCACCTACATCACCCTGGGCTTTGAAAAGGGCGATATCGTCTCCATCGACGGCGAAACGCTGAGCCCGGCCGAAGTGCTGACCAAACTGAACAAGCTGGGTGGCGATAACGGTATTGGCCGCCTGGATATCGTGGAAAACCGCTACGTGGGCATGAAGTCCCGCGGCTGCTACGAAACCCCGGGGGGCACCATCATGTTGCCGGCCCACCGTGCCATTGAGTCCCTGACGCTGGATCGTGAGTCCGCGCACCTGAAAGACTCCGTGATGCCCAAGTACGCCGAGCTGCTGTACAACGGTTACTGGTGGAGCCCGGAGCGTCTGGCGCTGCAGAAGCTCATCGATGCCACCCAGGAACACGTGAACGGCGAAGTGCGCCTGAAGCTCTACAAGGGCAGCGTGACCGTTGTCGGCCGCCGTTCCGACAACGACAGCCTGTTCGATGCGTCCATTGCTACCTTTGAAGACGATGCCGGCGCCTACGACCAGAAAGATGCGGAAGGCTTTATCAAGCTCAACGCGCTGCGTCTGCGTATTGCCGCCAAGACGGGCCGCAAGTTGGGTTGATCTACGCTGGATGCATGACGCCCGACGCCTAACGGGTAAAGCACCACAAAAAGCCACCGCGAGCCACGGGCACGCGGTGGCTTTTTTATGTCGGGCCTCTGGCACCGGGCGTCCGGCGTAATACGTTACATAACAACAAGGAAAGTACATTTAGATTGTACGATCGTCTCAATTAACCTGTGAGCAGCGATATATCGACAGCTCTATATCCACAACAACAGGCTTATTGAGGAATCGCCATGCTGCTGCGCCAACCGGTTTTCGAGATCCCGTTCTTTCCCCGTGCTTTGGGTGCTATCGCCTTGAGTACCGCCTTGCTGGTGTCAGGGTGTGGTGGGGGTGGCAGCAGTGATGCGCCCGCCGCCAGTAGCCCGGCGCAGGAAGCAGAGCGGGAGGTGGCGGAGCCGCAAGCGCCGGCGGACGAATCCCCTGACAACCCGGCTACCGAGCCAGATGGCCCGCGCAAGGTCATTTTCGTGGGCAATAACTGGGAAGGCATGGTCGATGTGATTGATGCCAGCACCTACAAGCGACTGGGGCGCATCAATGGCATACCGGACCAGACCGAGCGGGAGAAGGCAATTGCCATGAACCCACTGGATCTGGTGTTCTTTCAGGGGATTCGCGTGCTCATTGGCGAAGGTCATCACCAGTACGTGGATGATATGTACAGCTCCAATGACGGCCGCCTGCTGATCGTCTCCCGCCCCAGCTATGCGGATGTGGCCGCCATTGATATTGCCACCGGTGAGGTGGTCTGGCGTTTTGAGGTGGACGGTTACCGTTCCGATCACATGGCGTTGTCCCCGGATGGCACCCAGGTGGCCGTGTCCGCCTCCACCGGCAACGTGGTCCATATTCTCGATGTGGAAACCGGTGAAGAGCAGGGCAAGTTCCCGTCCGGTGACTCGCCCCATGAAAATATCTACTCCGAGGATGGCAAGCGCATCTATCACGCCAGTATCGGTACCGTGTACACCCCGTTGGACAGCGAGCTGCTGGGCGGCGTCACCGATGCCCTGCTTGGCAAGAACCTGCTGGATGCGACCAAGGGGGAGCGGGTGTTTCAGGTAGTGGATGCCGACAGCCTGGAAATTATTAAAACGCTGGATCTGGAAGCCGATCTGGAGGCCGCGGGTTATGGCAACCTGAGCACCGCAGTGCGGCCCATGGCGCACACGGCAGATGAGCGTTATTTCTACTTCCAGCTGTCTTTTCTGCACGGCTTTATCGAGTACGACATGGAAGAGCAGAAAGTGTTGCGTCTGGCCGAGCTACCGGACCTGACCGGCCCACTGGTGACCCGGGAAACCTATGTGAACGATTCCGCCCACCACGGCATCGCCCTGAGTGCAGACGACAGCACCTTCTGTGTGGCCGGCACCATGAGCGACTATGTGGCGCTGGTGGACCGTGACGATTTCTCCTACGAACTGAAAACCGGTATTGGCGAAAAACCGTATTGGGTGACCACCAGCAAGGACGGTGACCACTGCTATGTGTCCTGGAGTGGCACCGACCAGATGTCAGTCTTCAACTATACCAGCGGCCAGGAAGTGGCCCGGGTGGATGTGGGCGACCACCCGCAGCGAATCCGTGAGGGCAGTGTGCCGCAAGACTGGGTAGAGGATCAGGGGTCCCTGTTTCTGCCTTGAAGTACGCCAGACGCCTAATGCCGGAGGCCTGACGCTGAGAACCCGACCGCCTTTCCCTGTGTCTGGCTTTCGGCGTCGTGTCTCCGGCGTTTTTCCTTGTCAATTCCTCCCTCTGCCACCACACTTCGCCCTGACACGGCAGGCGCTTGCGGCACCTGTGCATTTCTCTGTTGTCAGGAGTTTTCCCAACCATGCGAATCCTGCATACCATGCTGCGTGTGGGCGATCTTGAGGCGTCCGTCACTTTCTATACCCAGGTGCTGGGGATGACCGAATTGCGTCGCAAGGACTACCCGGAAGGGCGCTTTACCAATGTTTTTGTGGGCTACCAGCCGGAATCGGAAGGCGCGGTGCTGGAGTTGACCTGTAACTGGGACCAGTCATCCTATGATCTGGGCGACGGCTATGGCCATGTGGCTCTGGCCGTGGACGACGTGTACGCTGCTTGTGAGCGTATTCGTGAAAGAGGCGGGCGTATCACCCGCGAACCGGGCCCCATGAAGCATGGCACCACGGTGCTGGCCTTTGCTCAAGACCCGGATGGTTACAAAATCGAATTGCTGGGACGCGATTGATGGCAACAAAGGATTTGCAGGCGGGCAACAAGGTGATCGTTGGTTGGCGTGAGTGGGCCCAGTTGCCCGGGTTGGGCATCGACGCCATCAAGATGAAGGTGGATACCGGTGCCCGCACGTCCGCGTTGCACGCTTATCAGGTGGAAACCTTTGAGCGTGACGGGGCCGAGTGGGTGCGTTTTTGCATTCACCCGATTCAGGATCAGGATACCGTTCGTGAATGCGAAGCCCCGGTGCTGGATCGCCGTGTGGTCACCGACTCCGGTGGTCACAAGGAAGAGCGCCCGGTGATTCGCACGGAGATTGCATTGGGCGGGCGCTGTTGGCCCATCGAGATCACCCTCACCGACCGTGAAAACATGAAATTCCGCATGCTGCTGGGGCGAACCGCCATGGACCTGATTACCGTGGACCCGACAGCGTCATTCCTCCTTGGCGGCACAAAAGAGCAACCATGAAAATTGCGATTCTTTCCCGAAACAAGCGCCTGTACTCCACGCGACGCATGGTCGAAGCCGGCGAAGCAGCGGGCCATGAAATGCATGTGATCGACACCCTGCGCTGTTACATGAGCATGGTGGCTCACAAGCCGGAAATTCACTACAAGGGTGAAGTGCTGGAAGGGTTTGATGCGGTGATTCCCCGTATTGGCGCCTCGATTACCCAGTACGGTACGGCGGTGGTGCGTCAGTTCGAAATGATGGGCGTTTTTCCGATCAATGAATCGGTGGCCATCTCCCGGTCCCGTGACAAACTGCGTTCATTGCAGCTGCTCTCGCGCAAAGGCGTTGGGTTGCCCATCACCGGGTTTGCCCACTCGCCGGATGACATCCCTGACCTGATCAACATGGTTCGCGGTGCACCGCTGGTGATCAAGATGCTGGAAGGTACCCAGGGCATCGGCGTGGTGCTGGCGGAAACCCGCAAGGCCGCGGAGTCGGTAATCGAAGCCTTTATGGGCCTGAACGTGTCGGTGATGGTGCAGGAATACATCAAGGAAGCCGGCGGCGCGGATATTCGTTGTTTTGTGGTGGGCGGCAAGGTTATTGCGGCCATGAAACGCCAGGCCGCGCCGGGCGAGTTCCGCTCCAACCTGCACCGGGGTGGCAGTGCCAGCCTGATCCGCATCACCCCGGAAGAGCGCGCCACCGCTGTGCGAGCCGCGCGTATCATGGGGTTGAATGTGGCGGGGGTGGATATTCTGCGTTCGCACCATGGTCCGGTGGTGATGGAAGTGAATTCCTCTCCAGGCCTGGAAGGGATTGAGATGGCCACCAACAAGGATGTGGCTGGCATGATCATCAAATTCATCGAAAAGGATGCCCGTCCCTACAGAACCCAGACGAAAGGATCCAAAGGCTGATCCTCGCTTTTGTAGGAGCGCCACTGGAGGCGCGAACGCGAAGAGGTTGCACCGTAGGGTTATCTTTCATGGGAGGCGCCTACAGTGGATGAGATTTTAGTGGCTGTTTCGGGTGAGAAATGAAAAATCCAAAAGAACCGAAAAACGCTCCCTTTGAAATTGATGGCATCACCGTCCAGCCCGGCTCCCGTGCGAAAGTGGAATTGCCGTTGGCTCAGCTTTATACCCAGACACCGCTGAATGTGCCTATTCACGTGATCCACGGCCGCAAGCCCGGGCCGGTGTTCATGGTCAGCGCGGCTATCCATGGCGATGAGCTGAACGGCGTGGAAATCATCCGCCGCCTGTTACGCCATTCTGCCCTGAAAAACCTCAGCGGCACCCTGTTGGCGGTGCCGGTGGTGAATGTGTTCGGCTTTATCCATAAATCCCGCTATTTGCCGGACCGCCGGGATCTGAACCGCTGCTTCCCGGGCTCGGAAACCGGCAGCCTGGGTGCGCGCATGGCATGGCAGTTCAAGACCCAGGTGCTGGACCGTGCCACCCACGCGGTGGACCTGCACACCGGCGCCATTCACCGCGATAATCTGCCGCAGATTCGAGCCAACCTGTCCAACGACGATACCAGCGCAATGGCCAACGCCTTTGGCGTGCCCGTGGTGATCAACTCGGTGCTGGGCGAGGGCACGCTGCGTGAAGTGGCGGAAGCCCAGGGCATTCCGGTTATCACTTACGAAGCCGGCGAGGCGCTGCGTTTTGACGAGTCCTGCATTCGTGCTGGCGTCAAAGGCGTGCTCAACGTGATGCATCATCTGGGTATGACCGGTTCTCGCCGCACCAAGGCACCCGCCGAGCCCTACATTGCCCGCTCCTCCAGCTGGGTGCGTGCCGAGCGTGATGGTGTCTTCCTGTCCCTGGTGGCCCTGGGTGCCTGGATCAAGAAAGGGGATCTCATCGGCCGTATCTCCAGCCCCTTTGGCGGCGATGATATCAATATCCACGCCCCCGCTGCTGGCATTCTGGTGGGCCGCAACAATCTGCCGTTGGTCAACGAAGGCGAAGCCCTCTATCACATCGCCCGTTTCGAGGAGGTGGGGGAAGTGGCGCAATCCCTGGAAGAGTTTACCCACGATATCGAGGAAGGGCCGACTCTGTCGGGGGAGCCGCCGATCGTATAATCCGGCTCGCGCCTGTGGCCACTCAGGCCAGGCGCCAGGCGTCATGCAAACGCGCGCTGGCGGCTTGGTGGGCGGGGGGCTCTTCCCCTTATGCTTTTTTGTGCTTCTCTTATTACGCATTCCCGGGCCGACCTGTCGCTTATCCTTTGTTATACTCCGCCGCTCACGGAATCCCCTCGTTGATTGAGCATATGGAGTAAATTGATGGTCTCTTTGGTCAAGCCGCACGGTGCGGACGCATTGAAGCCCCTGTACGTTGCCGATGAAGCCGCGCGCGTTGCCTTGCAGCATGAAGCGGAATTACTGCCTTCAGTGGTGATCAGCTCGGCAGCTGCCGCCAATGCGGTGATGATGGGGGCCGGTTATTTCACCCCGCTGTCCGGCTACATGAACAAGGCGGATATGCTGTCCGTGGCGGAAAACCTGACCACTGCCGATGGCCTGTTCTGGCCGGTGCCGATCGTCAATATGCTGAAGGATGTCAGCGCTATTGAAGGCGCCAAGCGCATTGCCCTGCGTGACCCCAATGTGGACGGCCAGCCGGTAATTGCGGTGATGGACGTGGCGGCCATCGAAGAAGCCACTGATGCGGAACTGGAAGCGGTGGCCGAGCAGGTCTTCGCCACCACCGACAAGCAGCACCCGGGCGTGGCCAACTTCCTGGCCGCCGGCAATTTTATTGTGTCTGGCGACATCCAGGTCCTGAACTACTCCTACTTTGCTGACGACTTCCCGGATACCTTCCGCACGGCGGTGTCCATCCGTAATGAATTCGTTGAGCGTGGCTGGAACAATGTGGTTGCCTTCCAGACCCGTAACCCCATGCACCGCGCCCACGAAGAACTGTGCCGCATGGCCCAGGAAGCGCTGAACGCCGACGGTATCCTGATTCACATGCTGCTGGGTAAACTGAAGCCGGGTGATATTCCTGCCGACGTGCGCGATGCCTCCATCCGCAAGATGGTGGAAGTGTACTTCCCGCCCAATAGCGTGATGATTACCGGTTACGGCTTTGACATGCTGTATGCCGGCCCCCGTGAAGCGGTGCTGCATGCGGTATTCCGTCAGAACTGTGGTTGCAGCCACTTGATCGTTGGCCGTGACCACGCCGGTGTGGGCGATTACTACGGTGCCTTCGACGCACAAACCATTTTCCAGGAAAAAGTGCCGGCAGGCGCCCTGGAGATCAAGATTTTCGAAGCCGACCACACCGCCTACTCCAAGAAGCTCGATCGCGTGGTGATGATGCGTGATGTGCCGGATCACACCAAGGAAGACTTTGTGCTGCTGTCAGGCACCAAGGTCCGTGAGATGCTGGGTCAGGGGATTGCCCCGCCGCCGGAATTCTCCCGTCCTGAAGTGGCGCAGATCCTGATGGATTACTACCAGGCGCTGGACGCCGACAAGTAATCAGGGCTGACCTGAGCACGTTCGCTCAGTAGGCATCAGAAAGAAAAAAGCCTCTTTTAAGAGGCTTTTTTTGTTTCTCACGGATAAGAGTGAATAACGCGCTACTCGCTGTCTGAAGGGTTTATCGCGAATGCCTGGCACTTAGCCAAACGCTCGATGTCGGATGCCTGACGTAACCCCCCATAGCCTGAGCGGCTGTCGTGGTGGCGGGGATTTCAGGACCATCACGAAGGTAGTAACTGGGTAATGCATGTTGCACAGAGAACGTGGAGGCCAAGTGTTCAGGTTTTTAATGCAGGCGTTAGTCGTCGGGCATCCGGCGTCCAACGCTTGCCAGGACGGGATAATGGGACAAGTTCTGAAGCCGGCTGATCACTCAGTTCCGCGATAATCCCTATTCATTGCCGGCGGACGTTACTCTGGGCAGCCTGCCCGGTGCACTGAAAAGTCGCGTTAACCGTCCAGCCGATACAGTCACCGTCCTGGGTTTCATTGCTGCAGGTCTGGCTGGGTTTGCCACTGGGAATCGCGCCGTTATACCCCCAGCCCTGACATTGCGCGCTGGCTTTTTGCAGGCCTTGTTGCCAGTCCATCTGTGGGTTCTGCATCAGGTTATAGTCGGTGGCCAGAGTCACGGTGCCTTCATTCTGGTTTCCGTCAGCAACCCGGATCGGGGAGGCGGCGGTCACGCAGGCGACCAGGGACGCGGCGGCAAGCACGGTCAGAAAGCGAATGAACATGGTTGGCTCCAGTCAGTGGGTGAGCAGTATCCACAAAGCCTACGGGCTGGTCTGAAGGACTCAAGCGACAATCTGTAAAGAAAGCAAAAAATTATGGTGATGGCGCTGCCGGGGCCGAATTGCTTTCTATCCAGTGGCGACGGTTCCGGTCCGGCTGTTCCCAGTGGAGGTTTTTACTTCATGCATGGGCGTCATGGGGTTATGGAAGAATATCACCAGCCGCAGGCCATCGGTAATAAAGGGATCGCCGGTGAGGTTATGGCCGGGATTGTCGATATGTTTGGCTTCCATGGCCCGTACATATCCGAACTCGGCCAGCCGTTGTGAAAAAATCATGTCCTGTGGCAGGTAGTCCCGGGCCTCGTCCACATCCAGTTTGATGCCCGGCACGTCGATGATGAATGACGATTGCCAGCTTTTTCCGCCGCCGAGCAGGTCCACATTGACGACCTTGACGCCAAGATCGCGGTTGGTGAATACAAAGCCGCTGGTGCGCTTACCGGTTGGCAGGTTGATGGGCATGGCACGGGAAACGAACATGCGGTCCACGGCTTTTTCATCTTCCTTGCCGAACTTTCCTTTCACTTTCCAGGCCACTTCCAGTGGCGAAAAATATTGTTGGTCGGTGGTGACGGGCAGGTAATACAGCGGCGTTCCGGTGTGGTTGTCCACCTCCAGCCAGACGGCCTGAATGCCGTGTATCCCCAGGGCCACGCCAAAGATGTCGTGGGCATCGCTGTCACTGATGACGCTGGCGCGTACGGTCAGCGCTTGTTCCGCATGTTGCGTAGCGCCTTCGCGCAGAGCGTTGTCGTCGACGATGCCGGGTTGAAAACTGCATGCGGCGGTGAAAGTGAAAAGGCTGAATAGCAAAGCGAGCCGTTGCATCATTCCCAAACATCCCCTGAACCCGTGAAGCTTGATGTTAACACTGCCATTGGCGGAATGTTGATGATTAGCACTGAACCCGTACGCCGCTGGGTGTGTGGGGTGATATGCCATTGGGTGAGAGGGAGGGGGAGGAAGCTGAGGAAGGCTGAACGTGGTTGAAGGAGGCCGGCGATGCCGGCCCCTTCAATGGAAGATTAAAGCTTCTTGAGCTTTTTCTTCTGAGACATGGTGTGCTCCGTCGTTTATGTCGAATACAGGTTCTATCGGTTTCAGTCAGTCGCCGGAAGGCGCTTCCTGATTCTTGATAAAGTCGCGAATAAACCGGCGTACTTCCCTTGCTGCACTGGTATCGAGTTCCTCACAGAGCTCGATAAAGCGCACACGCTCTTCGTCGTTGATTCGGACGATAAGCTGGCTGTTTTTCTTTTTGGCTTTGCTTTTTGCCATTGGTCATCACCATGAAAAATTACGCCGCATCGTCGCCGGTTCACGCTCGACTTTCAATGAGGCCATAGGCTATCTTTAAGATAGTCAATGTATATACGTTTTCTCAGCCCTTGTACGGATAGTCCAGGCTGCCTTTCATGGCGACCTTGTCGTCGTCACTGAAGTCGGGGAAGGGCAAAGCCTCATCCTGGCTGCGTTGCACCGTGGCTGTGCTGTCTTCGGTGTTGTTGACCCATTGCTGAACCGGCACCGCCAGGTGGACGCCGTTATCCTCCAGAATTTGCAGGATGCGCAGGTTCAGGTCTTCAGCCACGGCCAGGAATTCGCCATAAGCGCTGCTGTCCACATAACAGTTCAGCGAGATGCGGTAGCCGTCGCGCAGGATTTCCTCGAAACGTACCCGGGCGGCGCGTTCGGTGAGCCGTGGGTGGCTGTAAATCAAGCGCCTCAGGTCGACCAGTAACTGGCGTAGCTGGTCGGTGCTGGCGCCCAGGCGGATATGCAGGTCGCGATGGTAGCGACGGAAATCGGACATCGCTGATGTTTTCGATGCTGGCGCTGGCGAGTACCGCGTTGGGAACGTACACCACGGTGCGGTCCGTCTGGCGAATGCGGGTAGAGCGCAGGCCGATTTCCTCGATGACGCCGGCGGTGGTGCCCACCCGGCAGAAGTCGCCGGGTTGAACGGGTTTGGCAATGTACAGGGTGAAGGCGCCAATCACGTTTTCCAGGGTCTTTTGTGCGGCCAGCGCCACGGCGATGGAGCCGATGCCCAGCCCGGCCAGCACCGTGGTGATGTCGTAGCCGGAGTCGCTGAGCCACAGCAGAAAAATCACCACAGTGGCGATCATTTTCAGGATGGTGCGAACCGGGCGAATGATGCCGGACCAGTACTTCTGGTTCTGGGCACTGCTAAGGAACAGGGCAGAAAGCAGTTCGATAACGCCCAGCGCCAGGAACAGGGTGGCCAGATAGCCCAGGGCGGACTGGTTCAGGTACACCTGGGCGCGGATGGACAGGCCCAGTTCGGCCACGCCCAGCTGCATCATCTTGAAGAACAGGTACCAGCGAAACGGCATGGAGAAGAACTGGTGCAGGGTATCGCGGTAACGGTCCGAGAACTCCAGCAGGCGCAGTGTCAGCCGGCGCAGCAGGGAAGAGGCCAGCCAGGCGCCGATGATGATCAGTACCAGCCCGGCCACCTGCCAGTTCTGCATATAGAGGACCGTGAAATCCGGCAGATAATCCGCCAGACGGGCAATGGTCGGGTTGTAACCGAACAGCTCCCAGAGATGGGGGATTTGCTGCACTGTGGCGTTGGAAATTTTCCAGATACGACGATCGTCATCGCCGGGTACCCGTTGCAAATAGAGGGTCAGGGTGTCGTCCGGCAGGGTCAGGGTGGCGATCTTGTCCCGGTAGCTGGGCAGGCCGTCATCCCGGTGCCCCTCCGGGTGGGTGGATAACCGGGTCAGGTCGAGAATACGCTGCTGCCCCCAGACAATGTTCAGCTGCTCCATCAAGGTGGCGGCGTCCTTGTCGGCCATGTCTGCGGGCAGGTAGCGCATGTCCAGGTAAGCCCCGGCGGCGTCCCAGTTTCCGTCCTGGGCTGCGTTCATGATGGCCAGCATGGTCGATAGGGGGTATCGCCGGGTCGAATGCTGTCATCTTGCAGGGAGTCAGCAATCACCGCTTCGGCTTTCTCCCCTGTATCAATGACATCCTTGATGGTCAGCGAGCTATCGTCCGCGTGGCTCCACGGTGCCAGGAGCAGCAGGCAGGCGATCAGGGGGAGAATTCGGTGCGTCACAGGGTGGATTCCTCAAGGCTGGGGGCTGTTGTGCCAAGGCAAGGCTAGAATGTACCGCTAACCGGGGTGTCGGCCAATGATGGTGGCGCTGACAAGGCCGCAGAGAACAGACCGACGGGCCTGTCAGACAGAGCAATGGCGGCAATTGGCAGGTATTATCCCGGTTTTACGGGGGATTTTGCTTTAAAATCCCGGCCGTCGATTTTTCGGGCAGCGCGGGTTGCCTCGAACCTGGGATCAATGAACCAAGGGAAAACAGATGACCGTAATTCTGGCCTGTCTGCTGACTTATGCAGGCTGCATTGTTTTTATTCGGGTGCGTAACCGGGAACCGTTTGGCCTGAAGCGCCAGCTGTCGGACTTTTCCACCTTTATGGTGCCGTTCAATATTCCGGCCTATCTGCTGTCCAAGGTGCCAACCACGCCGCGCCTGAGCCTGTCACATCTGCCAGAGCTACAGCTGATTGAGGATAATTGGGAAACCATTCGCGATGAGGCGGTGGCGCTGTATCACGGGGGGCTGATTACGGCGAAAGAGGATCTGCCGGCCAGTAGTTTTTACAAGGATAATCGCTGGACCAGTTTTTATCTGAAAGTGTATGACAACAAGCTGCCCTCGGCCTATGACCTGGCGCCGAAAACCATGGCGCTGCTGGAGCAGATTCCCACCCTGAATATCGCCCTGTTCGCGGTGTTGATGCCGGGCAAAAAGCTGAATCGCCATCACGATCCGTTTGCCTACACGCTGCGCTACTCCATTGGTCTGAGTACCCCCAATGATGAAAACTGCGGGTTGACGGTGAATGAGGAGGATTACATCTGGCGCGATGGCGACAGCATTATCTTCGACGAAACCTATATTCATTCTGCGTGGAACCGCACCGAGACGCCCCGCATTATCCTGATGACCGATGTGGACCGCCCCTTGAAGAGCAAATGGGTGCAAAAGGGCTACTGGTTCTTCGGCTGGTTTTTCAACCGTCTGTTTATGATCGACAACGTGGACAGCAGCCACACCGGTATTGGTAACAAACTGGGCAAGGGTGTCATCGCCTACAAAGGCTTCCTCAAATCGGTGAAGCGGAAGAACAAGCGATTCTATGTAACCGCCAAGTGGGCGGTGGTTCTGGCGGTATTGGGCGGGATCAGTTACCAATTGGTGTGAATGTTATTCACTTTTCGGAGAACGATAAACGGTAGCAGCGCGGCGAAGATCCGCCGTGCTGTAATTGGCAGCCGTTGAATTGCCGTGACAGTATGGGTACGGGGAGATCATCAGAAAAACACCGGACAAAACAAGAACAGAAACAGGAATAATAACAATGATAAGGACTGTCATTGCCCGCAGGAGCGCCGTGCTCTTGCCCATCGTGTTGTTGTCGCTTTCCTTTACCGCATCGGCCGACGTGGCCGTGGCGCCGGCTGGGCCCTTTTCCGCCAGCGGTGAATTGGCCATGAAAAAAGGTCGTATACCGGTGTCCTGTGAAACCACCTTTGATGGCCGCGTGGATGCCGCCGGTGGGCTTCGTGTTACTGCGGTGACTTTCGGGGGGCTCAACCCTTTGTGTAAAAGCATCAAGGCGCTGGGCCTGCCCTGGCAAGGGCAGGTGGATAGCCCCCGCAAGCTCACGGTGCATGATATGCAGGTAAAAGTCCGGGTGCCCATGCTCGGGGGGATTTGCGGTCCGGGCCCGGTGTCGCTGGTATGGCGCAATGCCGAGGCCTCGGCCAGCTTTGAACAGGTTAACCTGGGGCCGGATTGCGCCATGAATGGCACCATGCTCACCACGCCGCAGGTGGATATCCGTCATCCGTCGCAAACCGGGGCGGTTACACAAAGTGCGAGTTCGCCCTGAAGACGTATCAGCTTTGTTATTCCGGCCTGATCGGCGTTTCCCCTGTGCCCATCGCCCCGTTATTATGGCCAGCTTGATCGGCTGCCTGATGGGGTAGCCTGGGCACACAGATTAGGCAAGGACATAACAATGCAAAATGTGGTGGCGATTCCCGCAAACCCGGCGCTGGTGAACAGCACGGAAGATTTCATCCACGCTGTTGAAAACGACCGCAAGGACAGCGCGGAGAAGTTTATCCAGATGGCAGATCATCTGACCGACCGTGTTCTCAGCCTGTTTCTGGTGGAGCCGGCCAACATGACCGAACTGTCCGGTGGCCAGAAAAAAGTCATCGATTTTGCCGTTTCTACTGCGGGCAAGGCGTCCAGCATGCTGACTCGCCAGATCTTCAAGAAAATCACCAGCAAGGAATTTGCACCGGTACTGGCGAACGTGAAAGACATGTACTGGCAGGCCGGTGACGACAACGGTAACCAGGCTCATATTTCGTTCCCGGTGGATGACGCCTTTGCCGAGAGATTCCGCAAGGCCACCGAGCTGTGTGCGGCGGGCAAAGGCACCGAGGATGTGGCGCTGGTGACCCGCGCCATGGGCGATGTGGCAGACAAGATTATCGATGAAGTCTTTGTTGCCAACACCAAGGAAGTGAAGGTGGGGTTTGTGACCCAGAAGGCCTTGAATGTGGGGGTGGATGGCAGCCGCAAGGCGGTGCATGCGGTGAACAACAAGGTGCTCAAAGACCTGAGTGATGCCGAGCTGCAAGGTTATATGGCCCACTACCAGGGGCTGCTACGCCAGCGTTAAGGGTTGGCGTTAGCATAAAAAAACGGGGCCAGCTGGCCCCGTTTTTTTATCCGGCGTCAGGCACCGGGCGTTATGCGATTCAGGCTTTATTGCCATTTGCCGGACGGTTGTTGCGTTGCGGCCGGCGCCGACGTTGCCCGTTCCCGGCAGGTTTTCCTGCACCTGCATTGCCGCCATTGCCGTTGGCCTTGCTGCCTTGCTGCGCGGGTTGGCCGTTACCGGACGACTGCCCGCCCCGGTGGCCACCGGAGGAAGGTTTTTTCGGCTTCTTGGGGCGTTTGTTTTTGGGAGGTAAGGGAGCGCGGCCAGCGGGAAGCGGTTCGCCGGGCTCAAAGCCCGCTACGATTTTGCGCTCCAGCTGTTGCTGGGTCAGGCGCTCAATGTCCTTGAGCTGCTGGAACTCGTCGGCACTGACCAGGGAAATGGCCTGGCCAGTGGCGCCGGCCCGGCCGGTGCGGCCGATACGGTGCACGTAATCCTCGGGGACATTGGGCAAGTCCACGTTGACCACCTGGGGTAGCTGTTCGATATCCAGGCCGCGGGCGGCGATGTCAGTGGCGACCAGCGCGCGCACCTTGCCGCTTTTGAAGTCGGCCAGGGCGCGAGTGCGGGCGTTCTGGCTTTTATTGCCGTGGATGGCGGCGGCTTCAATGCCGCTGGCTTCCAGTTGCTTGGCCAGCTTGTTGGCGCCGTGCTTGGTGCGGCTGAATACCAGCACCTGGAACCAGCCGTGCTCCTGAATCAGATGCGTGAGCAGGGCGGGTTTGCGCCTCTTGTCCACCGGGGCGATCCATTGGGTGACCAGCTCGGTGGTGGTGTTGCGCGGGCTGATATCCACTTCCACCGGGTCGTTGACCAGCCCTTTGGCCAGGGCACGAATTTCCGGCGAGAAGGTGGCAGAGAACATCAGGTTCTGACGTTTGGGCGGCAGTTTCGAGAGGATCTTGCGGATGTCGTGGATAAAGCCCATGTCCAGCATGCGGTCGGCTTCATCCAGGATCAGCACTTCCAGGTGATCGAACTTCACTGCGTTCTGCTGATACAGGTCCAGCAGGCGTCCCGGTGTGGCCACCAGCACATCGCAACCGCCACGCAGGCGCTGCATCTGCGGGTTGATCTTCACACCACCGAATACCACGCTGGACGTTAGCGGCAGGTTCTTGCCGTAAGTGGAGACGCTTTCCGCCACCTGGGCGGCCAGCTCGCGGGTTGGCGTGAGTACCAGGGCGCGGACCTGATTGTTGCGGGCAGGGGTGCCGGTGCGCAGGCGCTCCAGAAGCGGCAGGGTAAAGCCGGCGGTTTTGCCGGTACCGGTCTGGGCGGCGGCCATCACATCACGGCCGGACAAGACGGCGGGAATGGCCTGGGCCTGAATAGGGGAAGGGGTGTCGTAGCCACGCTCAGCCACGGCCGCTTGCAGGGCATCACACAGCCCGAGATCTGAAAAATGCATGAAGTTGGGAGGATCAGCTGGAAAAGGGCGGCAAGCCTAACTGATCCGGGGCGTGAACACGAGTAATGCTTGGTAAAGCCGACGGCCGGTTCAGGCCGCCTGGTAGCTGATATCGTGGCTTTCTATGGATTCCCATCGGCCGGCGTCGGCGGCATGGCTGTCTTCGAAGATGCCATCAAGCTGCTCGGGGAGCCAGTTCAGATCCAGGGATTCATTCTGTTCCATTTTTCCTTCCCCTCTGTTTATTCTGTGTACTAACGGTAGCGTGATCGGGCGGCGGGCTTCTGTTGTGACGATGTAAGCTTTTGCTTACATATGCGTCTCAATGGTAGCCGGGCTGGATTACTGCCAGCGGCCGTGGGCAAGGCCCTGTACCCCCTCAAGCAAGGAGAGCGATATGCAGGAACTGGACTGGGCGCAGGTGGGGACCCACCTGATTCAGCTTGGCGCGGCCTTTGTGCTGGCGTTGCCGGTGGCCTGGAACCGGGAGCAGAAGGCGCGAGGCGCCGGCTTGCGTACCTTTCCGCTGGTCTCCATTGCGGCTTGTGGCTATATGTTGGTGGGGATGCAGGTGTATACCGGGTCCGACGCGGAAGCGCGGGTCATGTACGGGATCATTACCGGCATGGGCTTTATCGGCGGTGGAGCGATTCTCAAGGATGGGGCTAACGTGAGCGGTACTGCCACGGCGGCGAGCCTGTGGAATACCGGGGCGATCGGTATTTCGGTGGCTTACAG
Source organism: Alcanivorax sp. (assembly GCF_002733835.1). Taxonomy (GTDB): domain Bacteria; phylum Pseudomonadota; class Gammaproteobacteria; order Pseudomonadales; family Alcanivoracaceae; genus Alcanivorax. The sequence continues at coordinate 41,231 of NZ_NVWY01000005.1, read as the reverse complement.
CCGTTATGAAATTGCCCTGGTGCTGTCGCTGATCAACTTTTTGATTCTGCAGTTTTCTCGATCATTCAAACGCCAGGAAGAGGAGGGGTGACCCTCCCCGCGTGACGGGAAGGGCCGGTTAACAGGGCTTTACGTGGCAGGTTAGCGGGCCAGCAAGGCCAGTTCTGCGTCCTGCTCCAGGACGACCCACCAGCGTTGCCCGTGGTCAGCATCGAAGCCCACCAGTGGTTCCGCATCGCAGCCTGCGCTGCGCACCGGCGGGGTAGCCAGGAAGCTCTCATCGAAAGGTTGGTTGATTACGCAACCCGCTGAGGTGATGGCCTGCCAACCGGATTCACTATGCATGCCCAGAGTCGTGGTCTCAGTGGCGATGCCGGCGGCGGCATCAAAGGTGAGGGCGTAACGATCCGAAACGGCGCCGGCCAGGTCCCACGACTTGCTGGCGCTGGCGGGCAGGGTATGGGCTTGCTTGGCGGTGCCGTCCGGCTGGCTGCCGGGCAGGCCGGTGTCTGCCTCCAGATCCTTCACGGCGCCATAGGCACTGGAATAGGTGCCGGTCTGGTTTTGCGTGCCGCTGATAATAAGGATGTCGCTAAGGGTGTCGTCCGTGGCGGGTTGCCAGCTCATGGCCACATCTTCTTTCAGGTCCATGGTGGTTTCCGGGATATCCAGCACATTGCTGTCGCCGCCGTTGGGGATGACCCGGTTTTCAGCGTTCAGGTTCGGGGTCCAGGGCTGGTTGTACTGGAACAAATATTGATAAGACAGGCGCATCAGATCCGGCACGCTCTCGGCTCGGCTGAACCCGGGGGTCAGTTCCATGTCTCGGGTGCGGCTTTCCAGGCGGTTGAAGGTATTGTTGGTGCCGGCCACCATTCGGGCAGTACTGCCATCGTCTGCGCGGCAGTCATTGCTGATGTACTGGCTGTCCAGATACATGACCGGACGGGTGCCGTCAGGAATGGAGTTCGGGTAGACCACGCGTTCGCAGCGGTTGCTGGTGCGAGAAAAACGGTCCAGCAATTGCCAGTTCGGGTCAGCCAGTTCTTTCACGCCGTCTTCGTTGCGGGTGATGGTGTGTTCGGCAAACCATGACTCGTAATCCACTCGCGGGCCGTGGAAGGTCAGCACCGAAGCATTCACATCGTAGGCGGTGGAGCCTTTGCTCTTGGTGTTCATTTTTTGCTGCACGATGCGCTGCACCAGTTCGCGTTCCCCGTAACGGAATTCGTAGCCTTTGTAGGAGGCGTTGCCGGAAACGATCTGGGTGTATTGGGGCAGCCGGTAGTTGCCTTCCTCTTCGGTCCAGGAGGCGGGATCCACATAAATCGGGGCGGTGATAACAGAGCGCTGGTACATGTGCTCGTGGCCCTGCACCCAAATCACGTCATTGCGGGCAAAGAAGGCGCGAATATCATCCCACTGGTTCATCAGCAGGTTGTCGCCGGTGACGCCTTCCACAATCATTTCGCGGGTTTCCCCGTATTTGGCGCCGATCAGGCCGTCGTGGCTGGCGATCACGATATGGTCTACCTCATCGCGATGGGTATTGACCGCCTGTTTGATCCACTGAAAAGCGATCGGCAGGTTGTAGTACTTGAGCAGAACAATCATCACGTTGTCGCGGATCACGTAATAATTCAGGTACTGCGCGCCGGCCATGTGGACGGCGTCATCGGGAATGTAGTGCTTCATGTTTTCAACCCACTCCACGGAGTAGGCATAGCTGTCTTCGTGGTTACCCATCAATGGCAGAAATTCGATGCCGGCATCGCGGTAACCTTCGGCAATGGAGGTCCACTGTTCAAATTCGCCGGTGGTGCCGTGGTCGGTCAGGTCGCCCACGGGGATGACGATGTTAGCGCCCAGCGCCTGTTCTTTATCCAGCACGGCTTTCATCGGGTGCATGGCCACGTTGTCGCCGCCGCCCTGGGTGTCGGGCAGCAAGCCGATGCGCAAAGTGGACGTGGTGGCGGGGGTGCCGCCTTTATCAGTTGTATCGGTGTCGTCGGACGAGGAGGACGAATCGCCCCCGCAGCCGGTGAGCGCAAGCGCGGCAAGCAGAGCCGCAAGGTTGTAATTGAGCTGTTTCACAATGGCATCCCCGGTCAGATAAGAGTTGGTCGGGGGATTGTGGAGAGGGCGTATGTGGGAGGGGTGACGATCCAGTGAATTTTATTTGAACGTTCGTACTGAACCTGGCTCAGTGCGGATCAGCACTGAGCCAGAATGGCCTGGCGGACACAGTGAAGGACGCCAGTGGGCCAGTCGTCAGCCAGTTGTTCCTTGATCTGGCGGTAGCTGAAGGTGTCTTCCGCCAGGTTGGCCTGGCTGAGCAGGGCGTCCTGAATGATGCCGATTTCCACGTCGCTGAGGCCCAGTGCCTGCTCCAGTGACAGCTTGCCGTTCACCACCAATTGGCTCAGTTCCCGGTAGATGGTCTGCTCGTTCAGGTTCTGCTGCCGGGCGATGGCGGACGGGTCCATGTTGGCCAGGGCCAGGGTGAGAATCTCGTTGCTGTCCGGGCCGGCGTCTTCTGCCTCGCTGGCGCTGCTGCCATTCGCCGCTGCATTGAGAACGGCAAGAAAGTCGTCGCCGTAGCGCTCCAGTTTGCGATCCCCTACACCGCTCACGGCGGAAAATTCCATGCGGTTGCGCGGGCGGATGGCGAGCATGTCCATCAGGGTCGCGTCGTGGAAGACCACGTAGGGCGGCACCCCTTCTTCTTCGGATAGCCGTTTGCGACAGGCGCGTAGTGCTTCCCACAGTGTGCGATCCGCTTCCGCCACGTTGGACTGGCTTTTGCGGGTGCCGGTTTTTTTCGCTTTGGCAATTTCCTTGCGCAGGTGCAGGGGCTGTTCCCCGCGCAGGTAGGGGCGGCAGGCGTCGGTCAGTTGCAGCGCGCCGTAACCGTTCATGTCCACGGTAAGCAGGCCGCGGGCCACCAGTTGCCGGTAGATGCTTTTCCACTGGTTGGCGTTGAATTCGTTACCGATGTTCCAGGTGGACACATGATCGTGCCCGGCGCTGGCGACCTTGTCGGAGCGATTGCCGGTAAGTACGTCGATCAGGTGATTGACGCCGAAGCGCTGTCCGGTCCGGTAGACACAGCTCAGGGCTTTTTGGGCGGCTTCGGTGGCGTCGAAGGTTTCCGGTGGGTGCAGGCAGGTGTCGCAGTTACCGCAGGGCTTTTCCAGAGTTTCGGCAAAGTAGTGCAGCAATGCCTGGCGGCGGCAATGGGTGATTTCGCACAGCCCCAGCATGCTTTCCAGGCGCTGGTTTTCGTTGCGCTTGTGCTGCTCGTTGCCACTGCTTTGGGCGAGCATCTGTTTGAGCTTGATGGCATCTTCCAGCCCATAGGCCATCCAGGCTGTAGCCGGGTTGCCATCACGGCCGGCACGGCCGGTTTCCTGATAGTAGGACTCAATGCTCTTGGGCAGATCCAGATGCGCCACAAACCGCACGTCAGGTTTGTCGATGCCCATGCCGAAGGCAATGGTGGCGACCATGACAATGCCGTCCTCGCGCAGAAAGCGCTGCTGGTGTTTTTCCCGCAGCGGGCCAGAAAGCCCAGCGTGGTAGGGCAGAGCATTAATGCCCTGCTGGCATAGCCATTCGGCCACCCGGTCCACCTTGTTGCGCGACAGGCAGTAGACGATCCCCGCTTCACCGGCGTGCTCGGCACGCAACAGGCGCAGTAACTGATTGCGGGCGCCGTCCTTGCGCTCGATACGGTACTGGATGTTGGGGCGGTCGAAGCTGGAGACAAAATGCCGCGCCTGGGTCAGATCCAGTCGCTCGGCAATTTCCGTGCGGGTGCGTTGGTCCGCGGTGGCGGTTAACGCAATGCGGGGCACTTGCGGGAATTCCCGGTGCAGCAGGGACAGCTGCAGATAGTCGTTGCGGAAATCGTGCCCCCACTGGGACACACAGTGGGCTTCATCGATAGCGAAAAGGGCGATCTCAGCCTGTTTCAACAGCGCCAGGGTACGCGGCTGTATCAGCCGCTCCGGGGCGATGTAGAGCATGTCCAACTCGCCTTGCAGCAAGGCGTTTTCCAGCTCGCGTACTTGTTCCAGTGACAGGGTGGAGTTGAGGAAGCCGGCTTTCACGCCCAGTGCCTTGAGCGCATCCACCTGATCCTGCATCAGGGCAATCAGCGGGCTGATCACCACACCGGTGCCTGGCCGGACCAGGGCGGGGATCTGATAGCACAGGGATTTACCGCCGCCGGTGGGCATCAGTACCAGGGCGTCGTCGCCCTGTATCAGGGTATTGATAATGGTCTGCTGTTCACCGCGAAACTGGTGGTAGCCGAAGACATGTTCAAGAACGGAGTGGGCATTGGATTGCATGGCCGGGAGTATACCCGTGGGGCCGGAGCGATGACATCCGGACGACATGCATTCGAATGTCATGACGGTGTGGTAGCGTTTTGGGCACTGTGGACGGGTAAGTGTGTAGGTAATGACAGAAATATTTCGTCAGTTTTTGCTGCTGGGACTGATCAGCTTTGGCGGGCCGGCGGCCCATGTGGGGTATTTTCACCAGCGATTTGTGGTGCAACTGCAATGGTTGAGCGAGGCGGACTTTGCCCGCTTGCTGGCACTCACCCAGTTTCTGCCGGGGCCGGCGTCCAGCCAGTTGGGCTTCGCCATAGGCCGGGTGCGCGGCGGGGTGGCGGGGGCGTTTGTGGCCTTTATTGGTTTTACCTTGCCGTCCTTTTTGTTGATGGCACTGCTGGCTATCTATGCGGCAGCACTGCCGGAATGGCTGCAGGGTGGTGTGGTCACAGGCCTGAAGTGGCTGGCGGTGGTGGTGGTGGCCGATGCCGTGTGGAATATGGGGACGCGCTTTTGTACGGCCCCGCTGACGCGGGGGCTGGCACTGGGCGTGGCTCTGTTGCTGGTGCTATGGCCTGCGCTCTGGGGCCAAGTGGCGGCCCTGCTACTGGCGGCAGCGGTGGGCTGGTACTGGTTGCGCCCCGCAAACGTGGCGCCGTTGCAGGGCAAGCCGGTCTGGCGTTGGTTGCCGTTGGGGCTGTTGGGACTGCTGGCGCTGTTGACGGTGCTACCCGCCGGGCGGTTGCTGGGTCTCTGGAATGATTTTTTCACTGCCGGTGCGTTGGTGTTCGGCGGCGGCCATGTGGTGCTGCCGTTATTGCAGGAGCTGGTAGGGCCACAGATGAGCCCGGATTCGTTCCTTACCGGTTATGCGGCGGCACAGGCGGTGCCTGGGCCCATGTTCTCGCTGGCCGCCTATCTGGGGGCCGTTTTGCTGCCAGCCAGCCCCTGGTGGGGCGCCTTGCTGGCCACATTGGCGATTTTCCTGCCCGGTTTTTTGCTGGTACTGGGAATGATGGAAGGGTGGCAATGGTTGTCCTCCCGCCCGGCGCTGGCCGGTGCGGTGGCGGGCATTAATGCAGCAGTGGTGGGGTTGCTGTTGGCAGTGCTGTACCAGCCGGTGTTCGTCTCTGCGGTGCATGATGGGTGGGATTTATTGATCGTGGTGGCTGGTTTCGTGGTGTTGCGCAGCAAGACGGTGTCCTTGTGGGGGATGGTGCTGGGCATGGCGGCGCTGGGGGTGTTAACAGGTTTGTTGTAGGCGCGCCGCCAGCGATGCTCCTGCCGCAGCGAGCTGCGCGACAGGTGGTGCTTGATCGAAAGTCGGAACCATGGTTCACTTCTTTTAAGAAATGAATATGGATTCCGTTTATGGCGTACCGGGAAACCGACAATGTGAAAGCCCGCAAGGCGGCCCAGCGCGCCCACTTGCTTCGTAATGCGGAGCAGTTGGTGCGCGACGGCGGTTTTGCCGGGTTGACCATGCAGACGCTGGCCCGCCAGGCCGGGGTTGGTGTGGGCACCTTGTATCGCTATTTCGACAACAAGGCGGTGCTGGCGGCGGAGGTGTTTCGCCTGGCCACCGAGCGGGAAGTGGCGGCGGTGGCCCGGGCCATGGAGCAAGGCGGCGATTTTGCCCAGCGGCTGGAATACGTGCTGCAGGTGTTTGTACGCCGGGCGCAAGCCGCGTCTACGCTGGCCTGGTCCCTGATCGCCGAGCCGGTGGACCCGGCGGTGGACGCGGAGCGTCTGATCTACCGCCAGCGTTATGCCGAGCTGTACCAGCAGTTGTTGAGCGATGGCGTCAGCCAGGGAGCATTGCCCATGCAGGACACGGCTGTGAGTGCGGCAGCACTGGTGGGCGCCATTGCTGAGGCGCTGGTGGGTCCGTTGTCCGAACCGTTACCCAAGGCCAGCCTGGCGGAATCCCTGACCCAATTTTGTTTGCGCGCGGTGGGTGCTCCACCGGCGCAGGCGCAAGCTATTCAGCAGCAACAGACTGCGTAAAAAGCAGCAACGGCAGCGCGCTTTCCCTGCGTGGGGAGTGGCCGTGGAGCTTGTTGCATGAAGCGTGAAACACGCTGCGTTAATAAAACGGGAGAGCTCACATGAATGCCAAGCACGACACCCTGAAAGCGGACCCGCTGGCCCAGACCCATGAGGTCTTCAACCAGGCCCGGGCGCTGGAAGATTACAACGCTTACGACAACGATACGGCCCTGCGCGAGGCGGTGGCCCGCCATGGCGCGGGCTGGGCGGAGGGTGCCCTGTCTGCTCACGGTGCTCGCACTGGCAGTGCCGAAGTGATCGAGTGGGGCTTTCTGGCCAACGAACACAAGCCACAGTTTTTTTCCCACGATCGCCAGGGGTACCGGGTGGACCTGGTGAAATACCACGAGTCTTACCACCGGTTGATGGCCCTGGGGCTGGAGTCTGGCATGCACTCCTCTCCCTGGGCGGACCCCAAGCCCGGGGCTCATGTGGCCCGGGCAGCGCAGAGCTATTTACAGGCGCAGGTCGACGCCGGCCACGGTTGCCCGCTGACCATGACGTTTGCCTCGGTGCCCTCCATTAGCCTGACGCCGTCATTGGCGAAGGCGTGGTTGCCCAAGATTCTCAATAACGCCTATGACCCGCGCAATGTGCCCCATACCGAGAAGCAGGCGCTGACCATTGGCATGGGCATGACCGAAAAGCAGGGCGGTTCCGATGTGCGTGCCAACACCACCGTTGCTACTGCCATTGGCAATGAAGGGCCGGGTGAAGCCTATGAGCTGGTGGGGCACAAGTGGTTTACCTCCGCTCCCATGTGCGATGCCTTTCTGGTGCTGGCGCAGACGCAAAGCGGGTTGAGCTGTTTTCTGGTGCCGCGCTGGCGCCCGGATGGCAGCAAGAACCCGATCCAGGTACAGCGCCTGAAAAACAAGATGGGCAACGTGTCCAACGCCTCCTCGGAAATCGAGTTGCGTGGTGCATTGGGTTGGTTAGTCGGCGAAGAAGGCCGCGGGGTGCCGGCGATTATCGAAATGGTGGCGATGACCCGTTTCGATTGCATGATCGGGTCGGCATCCGGGCAACGTCAGGCGGTGGCCCAGGCCGTGAACCATGCCGCCGGGCGTGCGGCTTTCGGCAAAACGCTTCTGGACCAGCCCTTGATGCGTAATGTGCTGGCGGATCTGCAGCTGGAAGTGGAAGGTTCCCTGGCCATCGCCATGCGCATGGGCGAAGCGCTGGATCAGTCCACGCTGGACCCGTCCAACAGCCATGAAAGCCTGCTGCTGCGTCTGGGCTTGCCCGCCGGCAAATACTGGATCTGCAAACGCACCCCGTTCCATGCCTACGAGGCTATGGAGTGCCTGGGTGGCAACGGTGTGACGGAGGACTTCATCATGGCGCGCCTGTATCGCGAAGCGCCAATCAATGCGATCTGGGAAGGCTCCGGTAATGTGCAGGCGCTGGATATGCTGCGCGCCCTTGGTAAAACGCCGGCAGTGCTGGATACCTGGTTTGCGGAACTGGCGAAGACCCAGGGGAGTGATGCCCGTCTGGACAAGGCCGTGGACGCGCTCAAGCGCGAATTCAGCGATATGGATGAGGCGGAATACCGGGCCCGGGATATCGTGGATCGGGTATCACTGACCATGCAGGCCAGCCAGCTGGTGGCGGCGGGGAATCAGTCCGTGGCGGAGGCGTTTATCGCTTCTCGTCTCGGTCAGCACGGCGACCGTAATTATGGGACCTTGCCGAGGGGGCTGGACCTGGATGAGGTGTTGAAGCGGGCGAACCCGTGGGAGGGCAATTAATAGTTAATAATGAATAATTAATAGCTGCGCGAGCAGCGACTGTCTTAATGCCAAGCAATGAGGCCGCGCCCAAACATTGGGCGCGGCCTCATGCGTTTCAAAACACGAAAACCCGTCTCGCGACGTTATTAATTATTAACTATTCATTATTAATTAAAGCTTCAGCTTTCCTGCAATCTCGAACCACATGGCGCGGAACGCTTGGGCGCTTGGCGTGTAGGGGGCGAATTCGCCGACCGGCGCGCGGTGGTCTCCCATCTGCTCCACGTGGGTGGAATACGGGATCCAGCCTTTCAATCCGCCCTTCATGGCCTTGGGCCGTTTCACCAGCATTTCCACATGCAAGTCGCGGTGGCGATCGACCATGTTGAAGAACGGCACCACCGTCAGATTCTTGTAGTTCTTGCTGTCGATCCAGTCGAGCACCTGCTGGAAGGCGCGCACTGACAGGTGGGTGGGAATCACCGGGACAAACAGGTAATCCACGGCGGCGAAGATACTTTCCGCCACCGGGCTCAGGGTGGGCGGGCAGTCCAGAATCACCAGTTCGTAGCTTTCCCCCAGCGGGGCAATGAGCTGTTTCAGGCGGTTCTTGGCACCGCCATTCTCGATCAACTTGATGTCCGCATTGCGCATGGACAGGTCGGCGGGGATCGCATCCAGGTTTGCCCAGCGGGTTTCCCGCTTCAGGCGGCCAATGGGCTGCTTGCCCTTGATCAGGTTGGCGGCCTTGTAGCCATCGCCATCGTCCACACCCAGGTAAAAGCTGGCGGCCCCTTGCGGGTCCAGGTCCCAGAGCAGGGTGCGATGTTTCCAGCGGGCAGCATGCCAGGCCACGTTGACTGCGGTGGTGGTTTTACCTACGCCCCCTTTCAGGTTGTAAAAGGCAATGGTTTGCATGGCGTCCCTTTCCTGTAAGCTTTGAGAGTGGAGTGCCCGGGGCTCCCGTCTGCCTGCCCGTGCGACCCGCCATTATAGCGGCCCCGGCCGCGTTATAGGCTGGGCTCAGGCTAGCACGAACCGGTTAAATGTCCCATGTCTCGCCTGCGCTGGGCTCCCGGGCCACTGGGCTGGCTTGTGATCAGGGCAGTCAGGCGCTTTAATAGCCCTCCACAGGCACGGCCCGGCGGGCCGGAATTACAAAGAAAGAGGTCTCGATCAGGGTGAGCGCGACAGCCAACAAACGCTATCAAGTCTTTATCAGCGCCACGTTTCCCGATATGCAGGGAGCGCGCCAGGCACTGATGCTGCCGATGCTGGAGCACGGGCTGATTCCTACCGGCCTGGATAGTGCGGCGGCGGACGGCAATACTCTGTTGCCGGTGATCCAGAAACTGATCGAAACCAGTGACTATTTCATCCTGATTGTGGGCGGCCGTTACGGCACCCTGTCGCCGATGGGGCTTAGCGAGATCCATCGCGAGTACATTTTCGCCGCCACCAAGCGCAAACCGATTGTTGCCTTTATCCACGAAAACCCCTCCGCGTTGCCGGAAGCACAGCGCGAGCCGACCCGTGACGGTCAGGTGCGCCGTGACGATTTTGTGCGCCTGTTGGAAGAGAAGGTGACCTGCTACCGCTGGAGCACTGAAGCGGGCCTGAATGAGCTGGCTGCCAAGGTCATTCCCCACCTGATGCGTGAGCACCATGCCGTGGGTTGGGTGCGTGCCGATCAGGCGGGCGAGGGCGGTGGTGCCCAGGCGGAGGGGCTCAAGGCGCGCATTGAATTGCTGGAAAAAGAGCGTGAAGAAGCGCTCAGTCAGGCTCGCCCTCCCTTGAAGACCCTGGCCCGTGCCGGTGACCAGGTGGCGCTGGATTATTCCTGTAATGTGTATGAAGGCGGTGACTGCAAGTTGGCCATGGTGACCACCAGGATTAGCTGGGACCAGGCTTTTTCCTGTGTGGCGCCGTTGATGTTGAATCCGGCGTCGGAACCCGTGCTGCAGAAGGCGCTGGAAGACTTTATCGGCCGTAAGGCTCTGGTGGATGTGCAGAACGATTTCCCTCGAGCCCATGCCGTGCGCAATGTGGTGCTGGCAGCCCATGCCTTTAATCAGGTGAAAATCCATCTGCGGGCGCTGGGATTGATCAATCGGTCGGCAGAAAAAGACAGCCGTGGCCTGCCGCTCTGGCAACTGACTGCCCATGGGGACAACACTATGAGTCAGGTGATGGCGGTCAAGCGCACGGTGAAAATTTAATTAATAGTTAATAATGAATAATTAATAACGTCGCAGACACGGTTTTTCAGGTCTGGAAGCAAAGAGGCCGCGCCCAAAGTTTGGGCGCGGCCTCTTGCGTTTTAAACTGCTAATAACTGGCTCGCGCCAGTTATTAATTATTCATTATTAACTATTAATTCGTCCCCAACTTTCCCTTGATGAACGCCACCACCTCATCCACCGGCACCTCGGTCTTGTCCGCATCCTTACGCCCTTTGTATTCCAGCACGCCGTTGTCCATGCCACGCTCGGCGATGACGATGCGATGGGGGATGCCGAGCAGTTCGCTGTCAGCCAGTTTGACGCCCAGGCGTTCTTTCTCGCGGTCATCGAAGATTACCTCAATACCGGCAGCGGTGAGCTCGGCGTAGAGCGTTTCTGCCAGCTCACGCTCCCGGGGACTCTTCTTGATGTTCACCGGAATCAGGGCCACCTGGAACGGGGCAATGGCTTGTGGCCAGATGATGCCCCGGTCGTCGTTGTTCTGTTCAATGGCGGCGGCGACCACGCGGGTTACGCCGATGCCGTAGCAGCCCATGGGCATCACCACGGATTTGCCATTTTCGTCCAGCACGGTGGCGCCGAGTGCTTCTGAGTACTTGGTGCCGAGCTGAAAGATATGCCCCACCTCGATGCCGCGTTTGATGCTCAGGGTGCCGGTGCCATCGGGGCTGGGATCGCCATCTACCACATTACGCAGGTCGGCGATTTGCGGCAGGGCCACGTCCCGTTCCCAGTTGATGTTGAAGTGGTGTTTGCCATCTTCATTGGCGCCGGCACCGAAGTCGCTCATCACAGCTACGCTACGGTCAGCGATGATCGTCATCGACAGGCCCACCGGGCCCAGTGAGCCGGGGCCTGCGCCCACGGCGTTGCGAATGGCGTCTTCGCTGGCGAACTCCAGTGGCGCGGCCACGGCCTCCAGTTTTTCGGCCTTGATGTCGTTCAGCTCGTGGTCGCCGCGTACCAGCAGGGCTACCAGTTGGCCTTCTTCGGCCCCTTTCACGACCAGTGTCTTGATGGTCTTCTCGATGGGCAGTTCGAGCTGTGCCACCAGTTCCTCAATGGTTCTGGCATTGGGGGTATCCACCGTTTCCATGGCGGCGCCGGGCGCCGGGCGCTCGATGGCAGGGGCCAGCGCCTCCGCCAGTTCCACATTGGCGGCGTAGTCGGAGCCATCGGAGAAAGCGATGTCGTCCTCGCCGGATTCGGCCAGTACATGGAATTCGTGGCTGGCGGCGCCGCCGATGGCGCCGGTATCGGCTTCCACCGGGCGATAATCCAGGCCCAGCCGATCAAAGATGGCGCAGTAAGCCCGATGCATCACCTGGTAGGTCTCTGCCAGGGAATCCATGTTGGCATGGAAGGAATAGGCATCCTTCATGATGAATTCCCGCGAGCGCATGATGCCGAAACGTGGGCGAATTTCGTCACGGAACTTGGTCTGAATCTGGTAGAAGTTGGCCGGCAACTGTTTGTAGCTGTGCAGCTCGTTGCGCACCATGTCGGTGATCACTTCTTCATGGGTCGGGCCCAGGCAGAAGGGATTGTTGTGGCGGTCGGTAATGCGCAGCAGCTCCGGGCCATAGGCCGGCGCCCGGCCGGATTCTTCCCACAGTTCCATGGGTTGCACCACCGGCATCAGCACTTCCTGCGCCCCGGCCCGGTCCATTTCCTCACGGATAACCTGTTCTACCTTGCGCAGCACCCGCAACCCGGATGGCAACCAGGTATAAAGGCCGGAAGCCAGTTTGCGCACCATGCCGGCACGCAGCATCAGCTGGTGGCTGGTCACAACGGCGTCCGCCGGGGTTTCTTTCACGGTAGCAAGCAAGTATTGGGAGGTGCGCATAAAGGGTGTCTTCGGCCAGTTAATTCGATAGCCCTCCATTCTATGGGCAAAGGGCATTGCTAACCAGTCATCCGGCGTTTCCGGCACTGTGTTTATGCGGTGCGCTCTCGTATGCTTGAGGTTTTACCGTATTGATTGAGAGATGGATATGCTGAATGCGCAGCAGGTGCAGGATGTGATTTACCAGGGCCTGCCAGCGGCCTCTGAAGAAGGGCTGCGGATTGAGGAAGTGGGGGCGCGGCGGGCGCGGGTGCGTTCGCCGTTCCGGCCGTCGACCTTGCGCCCCGGTGGCAGTATCTCCGGGCCGACCATGATGGGGTTGGCGGATGCGGCCATGTACGCGGCGATTCTGGGAGAGCTGGGCCGGGTGGAAATGGCGGTGACACAGAATCTGAATATTAATTTCCTGTCACGCCCGGCGCCGGCGGACCTGATCGCCGAGGTGGTGATTCTGCGGCTGGGCCGTCGTGCTGCGGTGCTGGAGGTACAGCTGTTCAGTGAAGGGAGCGATGAAATGGTGGCCCATGTGACCGGGACGTACGCGCTGCCGCGTTGAGCTACAAGCTACAAGCTACGAGCTACGAGCTACGAGCTACGAGCTACGAGCTACGAGCTACGAGCTACGAGCTACGAGCTACGAGCTACGAGCTACGAGCTACGAAAAAAAGATAGTGGGAGGGGGAAAAGTTCCTGTACTCACTGTGCTTTCTAAAGTCGACTTTATGCTTTCTCGCAGCTCGTCGCTGCTTTTACCGCAACTCTTTTTCCCAGATTAGATCGATGCTGTTCGATTCACTGCTGGAGCGGGCCTCAAGGTGCAGGCTGCGGGTCAGGGTATAGCGCAGGATGACGGTGGAAATGACGTCGAACAGGCCCACCGCGTAGGTGAGATACAACCGTTCGGAGAGTTGTTTGCCGAGCATCAGTGCCGCGTCGTCGCTTTCCCAGTCGCTACCCACGCTGATGTCATCCACACCGAGTTTATCGCCGATTTTTTCGGTAACACCGCTGCCTTTTTCCAGCCCGTATAACGCCAGGGCCTGGGCAATTTGGTTGCCCTCGCTCTTGGAGCCACTTTCCAGTGGGCGCCCGGTGAGCAGGTAAGACATGGCCTGGCTTTGTTCCATGCTGGGATCGGAAAACAGAGATGCACTGGGTTCTTGCAGGGTGCCACTTAACTGCACACCCACCACTACGCCTTCGCTGGGGATTTTTCGGATGGCGCGAATATCCAGGCCAGGGTTGTCCGGTGGCCCCTGGAATATTAGCTGGCCGTCGCTGATGGCCAGGTTCTGTCCGTAAGCCCGGTAACGCCCTTCACGAATCACCAGCTCGCCATTGAGTTGCGGTGGCCGCTGGGGTTTCTGCTCAACCTGCAGGGTGCCGCCGAGCATGGCGTCGAGCCCGAAACCCTTGAAGTGAACCTTGTCGCCTAGTGTCAGGGTCACATCCATGCCCAGTGGCAGTTGGCTGGGGCTGTCCCCTTCCTGATGGACCAGCACCTGATCGTTGCTGACGGTGATGGCGCCTTCCGGAATTTCCACTGGGCGGATTTCGGCTTCCGGGATGGCCAGGGAGCCGGTCAGGTTCAGTCCTTCTAGGTCGCCTGCCAGGGTCAGATCCGGCGTTAGCAGGATGCGGGCATCGGGCCGGTCAGCGGCAAGCAAACGCTCGCCGCCGAGTGTCAGTTGCAGGGGAATGTTTTTCTCGCTGGGGTCCACCGTGCCGTTCAGACGCAGAGTGCCTGTGCCCATTTGCGCGGAGCCGGTGATGTCCAGTTTGCCCTGGGGGTTGCCCTGGATTGCCACTTGCAAGTCGGCGATATCGATCCCGAGAAAAGGAATCAGTGCTTGCCCGTCCTGCAGTTTGACGGCGCCGTTCATGATGGGCTGGCGAATCGTGCCGGCCAGGGAAAAGTCGCCGCGAATACGACCTTGCACTTCACGCAGGTCGGCGGTGAACAGTTCCACAAACGCCAGGCTGCTCAGAGTGAAATCCACCTCGCCTTGCAGCGAGGAATCCAGCTCCAGCCCGTGCTCCAGTTGTGCCTGGGCATTGCCCAGCGCGGTGGTCAGGGTCAGGTTGCTGCTGAGTCGTTGATCGGCGAGCGTGCCTTGCACGGTGAGCGTTTCGACCTCCACCGGGGGAGGGGCATCTGCGGTGTTAACGGTGATCTTCGCGTCCCGGGTTTGCAGAGAGAATTGGCCGTCAGGCTTGTCCAGCGGGCCGTGCAGGGTGATGTCGGCATTCACGGCGCCCTCCAGGCTCAGGGTGGGGCCGAGCAGGCTATTGGCCAGGGCCAGCGGCAGGTCGGCCAGATGTACCTCTGCGTTCACGTTGTCCTGGCCGTTGGAGGTATGGCTGCCTTGCAGGCACAGCTGGCTGGGGGCCTGTGCCAGACAGAACGGGGCCAGTGATTGTGATTGGGCAGAGACACGCAAGGTGCTGTCCGCCTCCTGTTGCCAATGGCCCAGGCGAGTGTGTTGCAGCCGGGTATCGGAGAGGGTGCCTTGCCAGGCGTTGCCCGCCGGGTTGAGGCCGCCCCGCAAGCGGGTTTCCAGGGATACGTCATCGCGGCTGGCGTTGGCCTGGAGCTGATGCCGGGCCCAGTTGCCGTTGGCGGTGACCGTGAGGGCGCTGACCTGTTCAGTGTTGTTCTGGGTGATCTGGGCTGCGTTCAGGCTTAGCGTCATGTCTCCCTGCTGCGTGGTTTGTGGCAGGCGCAGTTGGGCAAAACGGCTTTGCAGTTGGGCAATCTGCCAGTCCTGCCAGCCCAGGGTGTTGCCGGTGAGTTGGCCGCTAAGTGCCGGGTCGCTATATGTGCCCTGGAGCTGAATCTGGCCAGCCAGATTCCCGCTCAGCCCCGGGTGTACTTGCTGCAGGCGTGCCAGTGTCAGGTCGCTGCGCAGTTGCCACTGTGGCCACACCTGGCCGCTGGCCTGCAGCTGGTTGTCTCCCCAGTTGCCCTGGGTGTTCAGCTGCAATTGTTGTTTGCCATCGGGCGTGCGGCTTTGCAGGGTGCTGGTGAATGACAGTGCCTGCTGGCGCACCTGGCCGCGTAACGTCAGCTCACTGGGCGACAGGGTCCAGCGATCGCCGTCCCACTGCCCCTGGCTGTGACCGTCGATGGCCAGTTGGCCGGGGAAGAGCGGGTGCAGCAGGGCGGTGTTGAGATCGCCACTGAGGTCCAGATCCCAGCTTAATGGGCTGAACATGATCTGGCCGTTGCTGGCCAGAGTTTGCTCGCCGTCCTGTACGGTGAATTCATGCAGGGTAATGCCGCCGGGAATGAGGGCGCTGTCCACGGTAATGGCCACATTGCGCTCACCGCTGGACAGGCCGGTGTGGCCGCTCAGGCGCAGGGCGTCGAGTGGGCCGCTGGTGTCCAGTTCGCCTTTGCCCAGCGACAAAGGCTGCGGCAAGACAAGCGGCAAGGTCTGGGCAGGCCAGCGATGCTGCAGGGCGATTTGCCATTGCTCATCCTTGAGCAGCCACTCCCCCTGACTTTGCATTTCCACCGGGCCGGTAAGCTGATGGTGCAGCTGAAGTTGGCTCAGTGGGCCCGCCAGGGTGAGTTGGCCGCTGGCCCGTTGTGCCTGCAGGGTATCGGTGTCGGGCAGTGGCAGCTGCCAGCTTGCCGTGCCTTGCACATCGAAGGGGGCCGTCAATTTGCCCTGGGCGGTGGCCTGCACCGTGGCATCGGCCAGGGTGTGAGTGTGCAGGCGGGCGATCTGGAAGCGTCGCCAGGCCGCGAGGCTGTCTGCTTCCAGCTTGCTGACCAGGACTGTGTCGTTCAGTTGAAAGGCGTCCACGGTTAACCGGTCGATACGTATCCCGAAGGGCAGTGCCAGGCTCTCTGGCAGGGTGGCTGGTTGCGGCTCGGTGTCATCTCCGGGCGCAAGCGTAATGTGCAGGGTGCCGAGGGACAGGTTTTCCAGTTCCAGCCAGCCACTGAGCAGGGCCCGCGGCACCAGGTCGGCGCTGACCTGATCCAGGGTCACGGTGAGCCCCTGATAGCGGTAGTCGATGTCATTGAGGGTGATGCCGCTGAGCAGGCTGCCGTGCCACTCGCCCAGGCTGAGTTCGCCGGGGATAAAGGGGGAGGCTTTTTCCAGTAGCCAGCGGTTGCCGGTGGCGGTGCCCAGCAACAAGGCCAGGGCCAGCACGCAGACCAGCAACAGGCTGAGCAATACCAGAAGACCGCGGGTCAGGACGGTGCGCAAGGCAACGCCGTTTTGACGTTGGCGCCCCATCACAGGTCTGGCCCCATGCTCAGGTGCACGCGCCAGTCGCGGTGTTCGTCCACCGCCCGTGCCAGGTCCAGCCGAATCGGTCCCAGCGGTGAGCGCCAGCGGATGCCGATGCCGGCACTGTGGCGGGGTTCGAAGGCATCGAAATCGTTAAAAGCATTACCGGCATCAGTGAAGACCGCCAGGTGCCATTTTTCGGTGATCGGATGATCGTATTCCAGGCTGCCTGTGGCCAGGTGACGCCCACCAATGACTTCGCCGTTGCTGTCTTCCGGGCCCAGGGATTCATAGGCGAAACCGCGCACGCTGGAATCGCCACCGGCGAAGAAGCGGATGGAGGCTGGCAGTTCGGTCACATCATTGACCTCGGTGTAACCCAGATCGGTGCGCATCAAGACGCGCCCGCCCAGCAAGGGAAAGAGAATCTTGCCGCCGCTGGTGAGTTGCAAGAACGAGGCCGTGGAGGACAGGTTCTGATCGGCGAACCGCGCGGCGGTGTTCAGGCGCCACCCGAAGGTGGGGTAGACCGGGTCGTCGGCCTTGACGCGGCTTAACTGGAAACCGGGAATCAGCAGTTCGGCCTGATCCACCTGGTCGGCGATCTGGTAGGTCTCACGCAAGAATTCCAGGGAGGTGGTGGCCACCCAGCGATTTTCCAGTTCGACGATATAATCTGCCCCGGTGCTCCAGCGCTCGTTTTCATTACTGTCGGTGTTTTCGTTGACGAAGCTGGTGTGCAGGTCCAGCCGTTCATGGAGCGGGTCCTTCAGCGGGATCTGGTAACTGGCTCCGGCCCCTTGCTGCACTTCGGACAATTCGGTTTCCGCCCGGAAACGGTGTCCGGCCTTGTTGACCCGGCGATTCTCTACCCCCAGCCGAACCCGCGGCCCGGTATCGGTGCTGACGCCGACGCCGGTGAGCAGGGACCAGCGGTTGTTGTCCGTCAGGGCGATGCTGACGGGAATCCGGCGGGTGGTGTCGTTGGGTTCGCCTTTCTCTACCCGCACGGCACTGAAGTAACCGGCACCAAGAAAGGACTGCTGGGTTTCCAGCATGCGGCCACTGTCGTAGGGCTCGCCTTCCTGAAAGCTCACATAGGCGTTAACCAATGATGGATTGAGTACGCTGCCGCTAACGGTGATTTCACCGAAGTGATAGCGCGGGCCGCTGTCCACATGCAGCGTAATGCTGGCCCGGTGGGCTTTTGTGTCCACCTTGAGGGTGTGGGTGGTCAGCTCGCCGTGGACATAGCCGCGGCTGATCAGGTGCTGTTGCAGGCTTTTTTTCAGGTTGCTGTAGCGGTCGTGTTGCAGCCGTTGACCGGTGGCCAGCTGTGCCTGTTCCACCAATTTGGTGAACGCCGGGTCCTGGGCCGCATCACCGGTGATTTCCACTTGCACGTGTTTGAGTATCACCGGTGGGCCGGTGTTCACGTCCAGGGTCACGCTGACGCAGTCGCCGTTTTCATCGGCGGAAAGGGAAAGCTGGCTGTCGTAGTAGCCCATGGCTTGCAGGGCATCGGTACTGTTGGCAAGGATTTGACGGCGGATCAGGCCGTACTGGGCTCTGGGCGGCCGGCAGGGGTAGCGTGACAGGTCCACCAGCGCCTGAATGTTGTTGGCTACCGCCTCGCTGGCGTTGCCGGTGATGTGCAGGTTTGGCGTGTCTTTGGCGAACGCAAGGGCGGGAAACAGCATCAGCAGCATCAGGATGAACGTCTTGCTCTGCCGATTGTGGTATCGATGGTGCGCCAAGCTCTGCATCCCTGTTTACGTCAGCCCACAGTGTAAGCCAAGGGCGGGGGGAACGAGAACCTTAACTGCCTGGCGGGTCAACCTTGTGGTGCGGGTTTTCTCGCTGGCTGTCACGTGAATAGTCGCTGGCACTGGGCCGTTTTTTCAGCCGGCGTTGCAGGGTGCGGCGGTGAATGCCAAGGGCGTCTGCCGCCCGTGAGATATTGCCGCCGTGGGTGTCGAGGGTGCGCTGGATATGCTCCCATTCCAGCCGCTGCAGTGAGGGTGGGCTGTCTGGCAGGGGCAGGGCCTGGCTGGCCGGGTCGGCATCCAGTGCCTGCAGAATATCGTTGGCGCCAGCGGGTTTGGTCAGATAGTTATGGGCGCCACGGTGGGTGGCTGCGACAGCGGCAGCAATACTGCCGTAGCCGGTCAACAGGATCACCCGGCAAAGGGGGAAGTGCTGGCGGATCGGCTCGATCAGGTCGAGGCCATTATCGCTGCCCAGGTTCTGGTCCAGAATCGTGCCGTCCAGCGGGGCGCTCTGTGCGGTTAGCTGCGCGATCAGCTGCAATGCCTGCTCGCGATCATGGGCCACATGGACCTGGGCGCCATGGCGGCTCAGCGCCCGGGCGGTTTGCTCGGCCAGCAAGTCATCGTCTTCGACCAGCAACAGCTGACGGGTGAGAGAGGCGTTGTTCATGATGCGGCTCCCGGGCTGTCGGTTTGCGGCCAGTGAATCCGCGCCTGGGTCCAGCTGTGGCCAAAGTCCATTTCCAGCTCGGCACCGATTTGCGCCAGGCTGGAGTGCACCAGAGTGAGCCCCATGCCCAGGCCTTCGCGTTCTGAGTCCGGGTGTGCCGGGCCATCATCACTGAGCTGGAGTCGATAAAGCGGCGCATGATTGCTGACGGTGATGGCCAGTCGCGTGGCGCCGGCGTCCATGGCGTTGTAGCCCAGATTGCACAGTACCCGGAACCAGCTCTGACTGTCGGCCACCTGGGGGTCGGTTTCCAGCGCATGCGTCACCTTGAGGGTGGGTGCCAGATGACGCAGGTGCTGTTGTAATTGTTGAATCAGCACGCTGAGGGGGAGTCCGGATTCCAGCTGGGCGTCTGTGCCCTGTTTGAGTCGGCTGGCCACGTTGCGGGCCAGGTGATCCATTTGCTCGACTTCCGGACGCAGTGAGTCGGGCATTTCGGGAGCGTGAATAAGGTTGTCTGCCAGCATCACCAGTGTGCCCAGCGGGGTATTCAGTTCATGGGCCTGGTCCGCCAGGGTGGCGGCTACCTGATACATATGCTCACGGCGCCCGGCCAGATCCAGTGCCTGTTCCTGTTGCCGTTGTTGTTGTCGCATCAGTCGCTGGATGACCTGTCCGAGCAGGCTGAGCATGACCAGCAGGGCGATGAAGACAGCGGCCATGCCGGCACTGTGCAAGCCGCTGAGTTGGTGGCTGAGGGCATGTAACGGGCTGTTCATGGCGGGCATTTGATACCAGCTCAGCGACACCATGTAGCCGCCCAGTGCCAGCAGGGCGACCAGTAGGCCCCCCGCCATGGGCAGGGTCAGCGAGGCCATCAGGGCGGGGACCAGCAGGTAAAACGACAGGGGGTTCCCCGCGCCCCCGAACCCCTGAATCAGGCCGGCAAACAGCACCACGTCCATGGCCAGTTCCAGCGTCAACAACTGGCTGTGGCGGAGGCCGTGGACCTTGCGCGTAAGCAGCGTGACCAGGTTGGGTAGCAGTAATGCGCCCAGCCAGCCCAGCTCCGTGAGCTGATAGCCGGTGTGGCCGAAACGCTGCAGCACAATCAGGGCCAGCGTGATGACCAGTACCAGCAGGCTGCGCAGCCAGATCAGTCGCAGACGCCAGTTCAATAAGGGGGGGCGATTATCCATGGTGGCTATTGTAACGGTAAATTGGCGCGGGCAGGTGTGGCAGTTTGCCCGGGTGGGGGCGAGTTGAAAGTTCAAAGTGTAAAGTTGAAAAGCACGTCATAGCGCCGTGCCATTCCATGGCTCAGTACCCGCACACAGTACCGCAGCGCGAAGGAACGCTTTTCAGCGTCGGCACGAAGTTATCATCGCGTTTGAACTTTACACTTTGAACTTTCTACTGTTCTTCAAGGGCGCAGCAGTCGCCCTTCGTATAACTCGCCGGCAAAGGCGGGCAGTTTGGGATGGCGGTGCTGGCGGGCCGTCTCGGCCTGAAAGCCTGCGCGCTGGAAAATACGAGCGGTATCGCGGGTGAGCTGGCAACCGCATGCCAGCGGTTTCCATGCCGGGTTAAGCGTTTTTTGCAGGCGCTGAATCCAGGGGCGTTCGCTGAGTACGTGCTCCAGTGACAGCAGGGTACCGCCGGGTTTGAGGACGCGGAAGGCTTCCCGCGCCGCCAGGTCCGGGTCCGGAATGGTGCAGAACACCAGGCAGGCAATTACCGTATCGAAATGCTGGTCCGGGTAGGGCAGCTGTTGAGCATCGCCTTCCTGGATGTGAAAACGTTCAGGGGCATCGCATTGTTGTGCACTGTCGCGGGCCAGGGTGAGTAGCCCGCGGGCCGGCTCGATGCCATGAATTTCGGTGGCGGTATGGCTGTAGAAAGGGAAATTGGCGCCGGTGCCGACGCCCAGCTCCAATACCCGGCCGCTGGCCTGGGCCAGCAGCCGTTGCCGGTCCCGGTAGACCGGACGGGTGGCCCAATCCAGTAATACCGGGAACAGCTTGTCTTCGTAGAGGGACATGTGTCGCCTGTTAGTTGCGCTCTGGCAGGATGTATTTGTCCGGGTTGTTCAGCATATCCATGCTCAGCGGGTCGCTGATAATGCTGGTCAGGTTCCGGTCTGTTTTCTTGCTGAACTTGCGACGCAGTTTTTCGAACTTGCGGAAACTGCGGAAGTTAAGCGCATACAGGCGCACTTCCTGCAGGCGCTTGTAGGAGTACATGACATCCAGCGCATCCATGGAAAATTCCGGACGGATCTTCATGGCTTTTTCCAGGTAGCTGATCGCTTCGTTCAGGTCACGCTTGCGATTCATGTAGATCAGCGCGTTGGCGTATTCGTAATTGACGATGGGAATATCCGGGGCCAGCGTCAGGGCGTCAGCAAAGGATTCTTCCACCGTGGTGGTGCGTGCGCCGTAGGTCATGCGGCCGGTGAACTTGCCCACCCGGCGCATGATACCGGCGTCCACGCCGGCGCGGAAAGCATGGGCCAGCGGCTGATCGGGCATGATCTCCACCACTTCCTCAGCGCTGTTCTTGATCTTGCCGATATAACGGCGGGCGACCACGATCGGCACCGGAGATTCTTCCGCGATGCGGGCAATGGCGTAGGCGTAACCGAGTTTCACCGAGGCGACAATGGGGGCCACCGCAGGATCGTCGGCCGCTTCTTCCATGTCATCAAAGTACTCTTGTGCCTGGTTGGCCACGTCCTGGAGCATCATGTATTTGGTGCTCTGACGATCAGCCAGGTAGATGGCGTACATCAGCTGGGAAAACAGGGCAGGAATCTTGCCGATAGGGCCAAGCTGGAGGCCTTCTTCGCGTGCTTCCTGGAAGTCGCCGGCAAAGAACTTGCGCCATACCTGCAGGCTGCGAGCCTCCAGCACCTGATAATCACCGTTCCAGTCTTTGATATCCTCTTTCATGAAGGGGTACTTTTCGAACTGTTCCTTCATGTAAGCGGCGGATGGGTAGGGCACCTTCAAGCCGCGCATCAGGTATTCCCATTTGTCGCGGATCTGCTTGTCGGTATAGGTGAAGTAGCTTTTCTTGTAGGGCACCTCGTTCCATTTTTCGACGAAAATACGTTCATCCACCGGGATTTCCTGCATTTGCAGTTCTTCCGGGGTGACTTCGTCCATTTCGTCGTCGGCCTCGTCATCGCGGGCCGCATGGAGTTGCAAGCTGATAGCGCAGAGCGCGATCAGGCACAGAGAGCGCCAGAACGGTACAGAATATGCTGCCATGGTGTTTTACAGCTCTTGTTGTTGTTGTGTTTGTAGGCGAACAGGTTCGCCGGGCCCCGATAGCCCTGTATGGCATAACAATGCCATGCGGGCGGGATGTGAACAAGTTCTGGTCAGTATGAGTTTGCTGACTGGAGTGTAACGTTGTTATGCCTGCCCGGTTTGCACCGGGCAGGTGAGGGGAGGGGCGGGAATCAGGCGGTGGCGCCGGCATCGCGCAGGGCCTGCGCGTAATCGCTGCTTTTCGGGTGTTGGGCAATCTGATCCAGCAGCGTGCGACCTTGTGGGTCGCGGGCATCCAGATCCCGGTTCTGGTCCTTGAAAAACGTCAGAAAGCGGGCGAAATCCTCCGCGCGAAGGGCGCGGTACGCTTTTTCCAGCAAGTGGAAGTCCCCGTTTACACCCTCTTCAGGAGGGAAATCGAGAAATACTGCAATCTGTTCATCGGTCATCGGCTCGCCGATCACCTTCTGCTTGTCTTTACGTTCAGCCATGGGGGTCTCCTCCGTATGCGGCGGCATTATAGAGGCTTGCGGCCTTTGGGGGCCAGCGTGGGGCAAAGTCAGGGGTGGCGCGATGAAATGGGCGGGGAGAGCCCACCGGGCGCCAGGCACCCGGTGGTGGAGCATGAATCAGGCGGTCATATCTTTCAGTTTCTTCAGCGGGCGAACCTTGACCATGGTGCGGGCAGGTTTGGCTGCGAAGGTGGTGGCTTCCCCGGTGAACGGGTTGATGCCCTTGCGTGCTTTGGTGGCGGGTTTTTTCTGGGTCACGATTTTCAGCAGGCCCGGCAGGGTGAACTGGCCAGCGCCACGCTTTTTCAGGTGACCTTCCATGATATCGGCAAGTTCGTCGAAAACCGCGTTGACGTCTTTCTTGGTCAGGCCGGTGGTTTCACTGATCTGGTTAACGATCTGGGTTTTGTTCATCGGTTCGGTGATGGTTTTCACCTTGCGAGCCGCTGTAGCGCTGGATGCTTTAGCAGCTGTCTTTTTCTTTGCAGCCATGGATTGCTTACCCCTTATTGGTGTCTTCCTGATGTTGTATTGGTTCCGCAATGGTGCGGATAACCGGCGGTGCTTCCTTGTCAGGTATGGCCCTGGACTGCACAACACAGTGGCCCCCTGATAGGGTTCGCATCTTTTATATGTCATGGATTTTCAGGGCACAAGGCGTTGAGACACTATTTTTCAAGGTATTTTGTGAAATTAGGTAGGCATGTGGCCCGTTTGGCAGTGAATCGCCGTCTGGCATGGCTCGGGGACGGTTGAATCGCTATACTGTGGCGCCTTTTTCAGTGGTCCGGCGTCGGGGCAGGTTCCAGCGAGCCTGGGATCGCCTTCAATGAGCCGGACGGCGTAATCAGAATAGAAGCGGACGTTAAGCATGCGAAGCCATTATTGCGGTGATTTGCGAGCCTCCCACGACGGAGAAACAGTAGAGCTTTGCGGTTGGGTTAGTCGCCGCCGTGACCATGGTGGGGTGATCTTCCTCGACCTGCGCGATCGCAATGGTCTGGTGCAGGTGGTCTTCGACCCGGATACGGTGGAAGCTTTTGCCCTGGCCGATAAAGTGCGCAGCGAGTATGTCGTGCGCCTGAGCGGCCGGGTGCGCATGCGTGACGAAGCGGTGCGTAACAGCAAGATGTCCACCGGTGACATCGAAGTGCTGGGCAAGGAACTGACTATCCTCAATGAAGCCGAGACGCCGCCGTTCGAGCTGGATGCCCATTCCGCCGCCGGTGAAGAGGTGCGCCTCAAGTACCGTTACATGGACCTGCGTCGCCCGGAAGTGTTGAAAAACTTCCAGTTTCGTTCGCGCCTGACCCACGTGGTCCGTGCCTTCCTGGAAGGCGAAGGCTTCATGGACGTGGAAACCCCGATCCTGACCCGCGCTACCCCGGAAGGTGCCCGTGATTATCTGGTGCCCAGCCGAACCCATCCCGGCAGCTTCTTTGCGTTGCCGCAGTCTCCGCAGCTGTTCAAGCAGCTGTTGATGGTGGCGGGGTTTGATCGTTACTACCAGATTGCCAAGTGTTTCCGTGACGAAGACCTGCGCGCCGATCGCCAGCCGGAGTTTACCCAGATTGATTTGGAAGCTTCCTTTGTAGAGGAAGAAGACATCATGGGGATTACCGAGCGGATGGTGCGTTCGGTATTTAAAGAGCTGCTGGCGGTGGACCTGCCGGAGTTTCCGCGCATGCCGTTCTCAGAAGCCATGCAGCGCTTCGGGTCCGACAAGCCGGACCTGCGTATCCCGCTGGAGCTGATCGACATCGCCGATCTGCTGGCCGGTGTGGACTTCAAGGTATTCTCCGGCCCGGCCAACGATCCGAAAGGCCGGGTGGCGGCCATGCGTGTACCGGGCGGCTGCTCCTTGTCGCGCAAGGATATCGACGGCTACACCAAGTTTGTCAGCATCTATGGCGCCAAGGGGCTGGCCTATATCAAGGTCAACGACCTGGCCGCTGGCGCAGAAGGCCTGCAGTCGCCGATCCTGAAATTCCTCACTGAGGATGCCATCAAGGGCATTCTTGAGCGCACCGGCGCCGAGACCGGCGACCTGATCTTCTTCGGTGCCGACAAGGCCAAGATCGTCAACGAAGCCCTCGGCGCCCTGCGCGTTAAAGTGGGCCACGACCTGAACCTGGTTGAAGGCGAGTGGGCACCGTTGTGGGTCGTGGACTTCCCCATGTTCGAGGAAGACGAAGGGCAGTACCACGCTCTGCATCACCCCTTCACCATGCCCAGCTGTAGCGCGGAAGAACTCAAGAGCAACCCGGCAGAAGCGCTGTCGCGGGCCTATGATATGGTGCTCAACGGCACCGAGCTGGGTGGCGGTTCCATCCGTATCCACAACCCGGCCATGCAGCGCACGGTCTTTGAAGCCCTGGGCATTTCCGATGAAGAAGCGGACGAGAAGTTCGGCTTCCTGCTCGACGGCTTGAAGTACGGCGCGCCGCCCCACGGTGGTCTGGCGTTCGGTCTGGATCGCATGGTCATGCTGATGACCGGCTGTGAGTCGATCCGTGACGTGATTGCTTTTCCGAAGACCCAGACCGCAGCGTGCACCATGACCAACGCGCCGTCACCGGTGGACAACAAGCAGCTGCGTGAAGTGGGCGTACAGGTACGAAAAGAAGAAGGTTGATATAGAAAGACGCAGGCATGCACCACGCAGCACGCTTCACGCAAACAAGCGTGCCGCAAATGTGTTGCGTGACGCGTGCTGCGTGCTGGCGGAGGTAATATGGCAGGACATAGTAAGTGGGCCAACATCAAACACCGCAAGGCGGCCCAGGATGCCAAACGCGGCAAGATTTTTACCAAGCTGATTCGTGAGCTCACCGTGGCCGCGAAGATGGGTGGCGGCGAACCCAACGATAATCCGCGTCTACGCGCGGCTATCGACAAGGCGTTGGGGCAGAACATGACCCGCGACACCATCGACCGGGCCGTGAAGCGTGGTGCCGGCGGTGATGACGACGGCAACATGGACGAAATCACCTATGAAGGCTACGGCAAGGGCGGCGTGGCGGTCCTGGTAGAAACCATGACCGATAACGTGAACCGCACCGTGGCCGAAGTGCGCCATGCCTTTTCCAAGTTCGCCGGTAATCTGGGTACCAGCGGTTCTGTGGCCTTCCTGTTCACCAAGCGTGGCGAAATTTTCTTTGAGCCGGGGGTAGACGAAGAGAAGTTGATGGAAGTGGCTCTGGAAGCTGGCGCAGAAGACGTGGAAGAAGTGGGCGATGACGGCTTTGTGGTCACCACCACACCGGACAAGAGTTTCGGTGAAGTGGTTGATGCCCTGCGCGAAGCCGGGCTGGAGTTCGCCGAAGCGGAAGTCACCATGCACCCGTCCACGGAAGCGGAAATGGATGCCGATACTGCGGAAACCGTGCAGAAGATGATCGACATGCTGGAAGATCTGGATGACGTGCAGAACGTCTATACCAACGCCAGCTGGCCGGCGCCGGAAGAATAGCGATTTAGCTGCGAGCTGCTAGCCACGAGGAAAACCAAAACCCCGCTATGTCGGGGTTTTTGTTATTCAGCTTGTGCATTTTTGGTGCCGGGCCACAATCTTGCTAGAAGCTAGAAGCTAGAAGCTAGAAGCTAGAAGCTAGAAGCTGGACATTTGGACAGTGCTCGGGTAGAACTGGGCCAGCTATCAGGCAGCTGTCTTTTCATTATCGGTCAGAGAAATATGGCGCTTATCTTAGGTATCGATCCCGGCTCGCGTCGTACCGGCTACGGGTTGGTGGAGCAGGTGGGTAATCGTTCCAGGGCCGTGGCATTCGGTACCATCGCTACCACCCACAAGGAGATGCCGCCGCGCCTGGGGGAAATATTCGCGGGCATTGATCAGGTGGTGAAAGAATTCGGCCCGGCGGAAGTCAGCATTGAAAAAGTCTTTATGGCGCGCAATGCGGATTCCGCCCTGAAACTGGGCCAGGCCAGGGGGGCTGCCATTGCTGCGGTTATGCAGGCCCATGTTCCGGTGTTCGAATATTCCGCTCGCCAGGTAAAACAGGCGGTGGTCGGTAAAGGCGGCGCGGAAAAGAACCAGGTCGGGGAAATGGTGAAGTACCTGTTGAAGCTGGAACAGCGCCCCCAGGAAGATGCTGCCGATGCGTTGGCCATCGCCCTCTGCCATGCGCATATGCGTGTTTCTCTGGCCAGAATGGGCGGTGCCACGGCTGTCAGGCGAGGGCGGCTTCGTTAAGCTGGCGCCTTTAATTACACGTTAACAACACGGATAACCCCATGATCGGACAACTTCGCGGAACCTTGCTGGAAAAACGCCCTCCGGTATTGCTGCTGGATGTGAGCGGCGTTGGCTACGAAGTGGAAGCCCCCATGACCGTGTTCTACGACCTGCCCGACGCGGGCGCAGAATTGACCCTGCATACCCATTTTGTGGTCCGCGAAGACGCCCAGCTGTTGTATGGCTTTGCCGACCGTTATGAGCGAGAGTTGTTTCGCGCCTTGATCAAGGTAAACGGCGTGGGGCCGAAAATGGCCCTGGCGATTCTGTCCGGCATCGAAGCGGATCGACTGGCACGCTGTATTCAGGATCAGGACACGACCTCATTGGTGAAGGTGCCGGGCATTGGCAAGAAAACCGCCGAGAGGCTGGTGATCGAAATGAGCGATCGGCTCGACAAAATTGACGGCGGCCCGGTGAATCTGCCCGGTCTGGTGGATACCCGACAGCCCGATGACGCCCGTAGCGATGCCATTGCCGCCCTGGAAGCGCTGGGCTATCGCAACAAGGATGCATCCGCGGCGGTGGCCAAAGCCGCGGATGAGGATGGCCTCAGCAGTGAACAATTAATCCGCAAGGCGCTCAAAAGCCTGGCCCGCTAGCGCGATACCCTGATGTCGCCCTTCACTTTGTGATAACAGTAATAGCAGTTCGGTATCAGGGTGCGCTACGCTAGCCACATTCAACGATGTAGAGGCAAGCCCGCCGCAGGCATGGATAACGAACGAGTCATTACCGCGGCTGCGGTTGGCAGCCACGAAGAGCAACAGGACAGGGCCATTCGCCCGGCCAGCCTGGCGGATTATCACGGGCAGGCGAAAGTCAGCGAGCGCCTGGAAATCTTTATTGATGCCGCGCGCGGCCGCGATGAAGCGCTCGACCATACCCTTATTTTTGGCCCGCCGGGTCTCGGCAAGACGACCCTTGCGCACATTATTGCCCGTGAAATGGGCTGCGAACTCAAGTCCACATCCGGTCCGGTGTTGGAAAAAGCCGGAGATCTGGCGGCTATCCTGACCAATCTGGAAGAGGGCGACGTGCTGTTTGTGGATGAAATCCACCGCCTCTCTCCGGTGGTAGAGGAAATTCTCTACCCGGCCATGGAAGACTATCAGCTGGATATCATGATCGGTGAAGGCCCGGCCGCTCGCTCGATCAAGCTGGATCTGCCGCCGTTTACCCTGGTGGGGGCGACCACCCGCGCCGGTTTGCTCACCGCTCCATTGCGCGATCGCTTCGGCATTGTGCAACGCCTCGAATTCTATTCCGTGGATGACCTGTCCGACATTGTCAGCCGCGCCTGCGACATCCTGGCCATCCCCATTGAAAAGGCGGGAGCCTTGGAAGTGGCACGCCGGGCCCGGGGAACCCCCCGTATTGCCAATCGCCTGTTGCGCCGAGTGCGTGATTACGCCGAAGTGAAAGGCGATGGCCGCATTACCGAAGACATCGCTCAGCGGGCTCTGGACATGCTGGAAGTGGATAGTTGTGGCCTGGATGGCACCGACCGCCGCTTGCTGGACATGATAATGCACAAATTTGATGGCGGGCCGGTGGGGCTGGAATCCCTGGCGGCGGCGCTCAATGAAGACTCCGGCACCCTGGAAGAGGTGGTGGAGCCTTACCTGATTCAGCAGGGCTTCATTCAGCGCACCCCGCGCGGGCGGGCGGTGACCAATCATGCCTGGCGCCATTTTGGCCTGCAGCGTCCCCGCCGTGACGGTGATTTGTTTAATGATTGAAAAAGATCAGGAAAACGGGGAATTTACCCTGCCGGTGCGCGTCTACATCGAAGACACTGATGCTGGTGGCATTGTCTATTACGTGAATTATCTGAAATTCATGGAGCGGGCGCGCACCGAGTTTCTGCGCACGCTGGGCTATCAGCATTATGCGCTGGCGGATGAAAACTTTCAGTTTGTGGTGCATTCCGCCAATGTGCAGTATCGCCAACCGGCACGTATTGATGATGCGCTGACGGTGACAGCCTCATTGAAAAAACTGGGTAAGGCCACGCTGGTGTTTGATCAGCAGGTGCGTAAAACGGGCGCCTTAATCTGCCAGGCAGAGATTAAAGTGGCCTGCGTGAGCGCCGATACCCTGAAGCCGTCGGCACTTCCGCCGTCACTGTATAAAAAATTTAGCGCGGCCAGCAAAGGAGAAGGGCTACATGGTTGAGGCATCCGACATGTCTGTCGTCAGTTTGATCAGCAATGCCACCGTGGTGGTGCAGCTGGTGATGGCGCTGTTGATTCTGGCGTCACTGACGTCCTGGTACATGATTGTGGGCCGTTTCCGGGTGCTCGGCCGTGCCCATCGTGCGGGCCGTGCCTTTGAGGAAAAGTTCTGGTCCAGCGATGATCTGGCGTCCCTCTACAACCAGAGCCGCAAGGACCCGGATGTGGACTCCGGCACTGAAGCCATTTTCCGTGCCGGTTTTCAGGAATTTGTTCGGCTTTCCAAAAGTACCCGTGGTGCCGAAGCGGTCATGGATGGTGCTCAACGGGCCATGCGCGTGGCCCTGCAGCGTGAGCAGACTCGCCTGACCAAACACTTGCCGTTTCTGGCCACGGTCGGTTCTACCAGTCCCTATGTGGGCCTGTTTGGTACCGTCTGGGGCATCATGAACTCCTTTATGGCGCTGGCCAACGTGAAGCAGGCGACCCTCAGTGTGGTGGCCCCGGGTATCGCAGAAGCGCTGATTGCCACGGCCATTGGCCTGTTCGCGGCGATCCCGGCGGTGATGGCTTATAACCGCTTCTCCGCCCAGAGCGACGCCCTGCTGACGGAAAATGAGATGTTTGCGGAAGAGTTTTCTTCCGTACTCCACCGTCAGGCCCACGGGCGCGGAGCATGAGCATGAGCGGCGTAAAGATACGGGTGCCGCGCAAGCTCGTTGCCGAGATGAACGTGGTGCCCTACATCGATGTGATGCTGGTACTGCTGGTGATCTTCATGGCCACGGCGCCGATGATGACCCAGGGCATCAATGTGGACCTGCCGGACAGTAACAGCGATCCCATTGATACCACCAAGAACGAACCGGTGATCATTTCCGTTACCGCCGATGGCAGTTATTTCATTGATGTGGGTGGCGAGAGCCAGAAGTCGTCCAGCCTGGAGACGGTGAAAGGCCATGTGCTACGCATCCACAAGCATAAACCATCCACCCTGTTTCTGGTGGAAGGCGATGGCAACGTGGCCTACGCCCGGGTGGTATCGCTGATGGGCGCGTTACAGGAAGCGGGTATTTCCCAGCTGGGGTTGGTGACAGAACCGCAGGGACGCAATGAGTGATCGCCGCGTTGGGTTGCTGTTCACGCTGTTTATCCACCTGCTGGTATTCGGGTTGCTGGTGTTTAGCTGGAGCACGGACCCGTCTCTGCACAAGGCCCCCGTGGTGCCGCCTCATGTAAAGGCCACCATGGTGGAGCGCTCGAAACAACAGAAAGCGCCCGTGGCGAAGCCGAAAACAGAAGTGAAGCCGACGCCCAAGCCTGCTGCGAAACCGAAACCCAAGCCTGAACCGAAAACGGAGCCAAAGCCCAAGCCCGCGCCAAAACCCAAGCCCAAGCCGGCGCCGGAAAAGAAACCGGATCCGGTGAAGAAGCCGGACCCGAAGCCAGCGCCCAAACCGGATCCGAAACCGGCGGTGCCTGACATTGACACTCCCAGCGTGGAAGAAATGCTGGCCGAGGAAGAGCTGGAAATGGACAGGCAGAGCAAGGCGTCTGATCAGCCCGATCAGGAAGCGGCCAGCAATGCGGATCAGGCTGACGCTGAAGTGGCCAGTTTTACCGACGCCATCGCCGCCCATGTGGGGCAGCGTTGGCGGATTCCCGGCAATTACCGTAACCGGGATGACATCACCACGCGGGTTAAAATACAGATGATCCCGGGCGGTGAAGTGATCAATGTATCGGTGGCACAAAGCAGTGGTTACCCGGATTTCGACGAATCGGTCATGAATGCCGTCAAGTTGGCCAGCCCGCTACCGGTACCGGATGGCCAGCTGTTTAACGAACAGTTTCGCTCACTGGTGATCGAATTTGATCCTGGAGTTGCACAATGAGAAGTGTGTTAAGGATGCAGCAAACCTGTAAACGCAAAGTGTGGACACAAGTCAGCATCGCCCTGATGGCCGCCCTGTGGATGGTAAATGCCCAGGCTGAGTTGTTGATCAAGGTAACAGAAGGGCGCGTGGACGCGGTGCCGATCGCAGTCGTGCCCTTTGATGGCGCGCAAAATGCGCCGGAAGATGTGTCCGAGATTATTCAGGCCGACCTGCATCGCAGTGGCCAGTTCAAGCCGCTGCCGCCGGAAGACATGCTCAGTCGGCCCCGTAATGAACAGGAAATGATCTACCGGGACTTCAAGGTGCTGGGCACGGAATACGTGATCACGGGCAGCATGAAGCGCCAGGAAACCGGTGGTTATGAAGTCAGCTATGCGCTATTCGATGTGGCCCGGCAGAAAAAACTGATGTCGGAAACCTACCGTCCGCCAGAGTCGCAGCTGCGCGATGTGGCCCATGCCATCAGTGACCGTATCTATGAACAGCTCACCGGTATTCCCGGTGCCTTTTCCACCAAGATTCTTTATGTGACACACAATCGTCATGATGCCAACCCGTATCAGTTGCAATATGCGGATGCGGATGGCCATCGTGTGACCACGATTCTGCGTAGTAAAGAGCCGATCATGAGCCCTACCTGGTCACCGGATGGCAGGAAAATTGCTTACGTTTCTTTTGAAGACCAGGGACGCCCGGCCATTTATATTCACAGCCTGGCCACCACCGAGCGGGAAAAAGTGTCCAGTTTCAGCGGCATCAACGGTGCCCCTGACTGGTCACCGGATGGCCAGAAGCTGGCGTTAACGTTGTCGCGGGACGGTAATCCCGAAATTTATATGTTGAATCTGTCGACCAAGGCACTGACCCGGTTAACCAACAATTACGGCATTGATACCGAGCCGCGCTGGTTACCGGATGGTGAGCACCTGGTGTTTACCTCCAGCCGTTCCGGTGGCCCACAGATTTACAAACTGAACATAAATGATAAGTCGGTCCGGCGGGTTTCGTTCCAGGGCGCCTATAATGCGCGCTCGGATGTCACCCCCGACGGTCGCTATCTCGTTTATGTGCACCGGCGAAATGGAAATTTCAATGTCGGTGTGCAGGACCTCCAGCGCGGCACATTTAATATTGTGACCCGCACCGATATGGATGAATCGCCCAGTGTTGCGCCCAATGGAAGTATGGTAATTTACGGGACGCAACACGGGGGAACGGGGGTTCTGGAAGCCGTATCCATCGATGGCAGAGTGAAAGTTGAGCTGCCGTCGAAGGAAGGGGAAGTCAGAGAACCGGCATGGTCGCCGTTCCTCTGAGTGGTTCTCGGAGTCCAATACTAGGAAATTATAGGAGCTTTTCGCATGCGTTCATTACTTAACCCGCTGTTTGCCATTGTGTTGGCAGCTGCCCTGGCAGCCTGTTCCAGCACCCCGACTGAAGACGATACTTCTGCCACTGACAACATGTCTCAGCAGACTGACACTTCTCCGGTGACTCCGGTTGAGCCGTCAGAGCCGGTTAAGCCGGACACCAGCAGCATCCCGCTGACTGCTGACAACTTCTACAACCATCCGTCCAACTATGACGGTACTACCGATTCTCGCGTTATCTACTTCGCGTTCGACAGCAACACCGTTCCGGCTGCGGCTTTCGAAACCCTGCGTGCCCACGCGACTTACCTGAAGAACAACGCTAACGCGAAAATTCGTCTGGAAGGTCACGCTGATGAGCGCGGTACCCGTGAATACAACGTTGCTCTGTCCGAGCGTCGTTCCAAAGCGGTAGAGAAGTTCCTGCGCGTACAAGGTGTTGCTTCCTCACAGCTGGAAATCGTTTCCTACGGTGAAGAGAAGCCGGCAGCCTTTGGCCACGGTGAAATGGACTGGGCCAAGAACCGCCGCGTAGAAATCAACTACCTGTCCGGCCGTCCGTAAGGCATGAAGGTAGTGATGACAGCGCGCCTGTTCGCAGGCGCGATGCTCAGCTCCCTGGTGCTCTGTGCGCATGCACAGAGCACTGGGCCGCTGGCCGTTGAAGAGCGCAGCCTCGCCCAGGCGCAATCGCAAATGCGCAATACCTCCACACCGTCTGCTGCGGTGAACGAGGATGGGTTGATGGTGTTGATGCAACAGCAGCAACAGTTTGAAGAACAGATTCAGCAGCTGCAGGGTCAGCTGGAAGAACTGCGCCACGAGCTTTCCACTCTCAAGGAAGCCGAGCGTGAACGTTATCTGGATCTGGATACCCGAATTAATACGCTGGCTGAGCGGGGACAGACCGAGCAGCCAGAGGACGGCGCTGAAGGGGATAATGACCCGGAAGCGGACCGTGCCGCCTACAATGCCGCCAAAGACAAATTGGTCAGTGGTGACTTCAAGGGTGCCATTGCCGGTTTCGAGGCGTATCTGGGTGAATTCCCGCAGGGAATGTCCCGGGCCAACGCCCATTTCTGGGCGGGCAAGCTATACAGTGACCAGAAAGAGCCGGATTTGAAGAAGGCGGAAGGCCATTTTCAGGCGGTGGCCGACGATTACCCGGACCATAGCAAGGCCCCGAAAAGCCTCTATATTCTGGCCGTCATGCAGGCCAAGGCCGGTGAGGTTTCGCCCGCCAAGGTCAATTTGCACAAGCTGATCAAGCAATACCCGGATAGCAGCGAAGCCGGCCAGGCCAAGAGCCTGCTGGACCAGCTCAACCCGTAACCCGTTCCTGTCCCTTTACCGGCGGCACAGAGGCCGGTAAAGGTGATAGAATCCGCGCATTTCCGCCCCAGCCGACGATTAAGGGGCCCTCAGGAGATGTTGTGGAACTCCGTCTTACCGAAATTTTCCATTCCCTACAGGGTGAATCCCGCACCGTGGGCTGCCCGACGGTATTCGTGCGCCTGACCGGCTGCCCGCAGCGCTGTGTCTGGTGTGATACGGAATATGCCTTTTCCGGAGGGGAGAAATGGACCTTGGCGGCGATTCGCGAGCAGGTAGCCGCCCATGGGGCGCACTACGTGACGGTGACCGGTGGCGAACCGCTGGCCCAGCCGAATTGCCTGCCGTTGCTTACGGCGCTGTGTGATGACGGTTGCCAGGTGAGCCTGGAGACCGGTGGTGCCATGGATATTGCCGGAGTGGATGAGCGCGTTTCTGTGGTCATGGACCTGAAAGCGCCGGGCTCCGGGGAACAGCACAACAATCGTCTGGAGAATATCCCCCTGCTCAAGGCGCACCATCAAGTGAAGTTCGTGCTGGCGGATCGCAAGGACTATGACTGGGCGCGTTTCATGCTGGACCAGCACCAGCTGCATAAACGGGTCAGCGATGTGCTGTTTTCGCCGGTGCAGGACGGTCTGGCGCCGGGAGAATTGGCGGACTGGATTGTGGCAGATCGCTTGCCGGTCCGTTTTCAGTTACAGCTGCATAAATACCTTTGGAATGATGCCCGGGGGCGTTGATTGGTGCCAGATGCACGATGCCTGACGTAAAGCCCGAGAGCCTTCAAGTAATGAGTAATTAAGGAGCCTTGCCATGAAAAAAGCCGTGGTGTTGCTATCCGGTGGCCTGGATTCTGCCACTTGCCTGGCCATTGCCAGGGACCAGGGCTATGAATGCCATACCATCGCCTTTGATTATGGCCAGCGCACCCGCTCGGAGCTGGATGCGGCGGTGCAGGTGTCCGGGGCGCTGGGGGCACTGAGCCACCGCGTTATTGAGCTGGGCATGGGCAATATCGGCGGCTCCGCCCTGACCGATCATTCTATCGATGTGCCGGAAGACGGTGGCGCAGGCATCCCGGTGACCTATGTGCCGGCGCGCAACACCGTGTTCCTGTCATTGGCGTTGGGTCTGGCGGAAGTGGTTGATGCACAAGCCATTTTTATTGGCGTGAATGCGGTGGACTATTCCGGTTACCCGGATTGCCGCCCGGCCTTTATCGAGGCGTTCCAGTCCATGGCCAACCTGGCCACCAAGGCCGGGGTGGAAGGCCGGCCGATGCAGATCGAGACCCCGTTGATGCACCTGAGCAAGGCGCAGATTATTCAGCAGGGGGTCGCGCTGGGGCTGGATTACGGGCTCACGGTGTCCTGCTATCAGGCTGACGAGAATGGCAATGCCTGTGGCAAATGCGACAGTTGCCGCTTGCGCAGCCAGGGGTTCGAGGATGCATTGGTTAAAGATCCAACAAACTATCAATAAAGCGGAAAAAATTTCGGTTAACCCCTTGTCACCCAGAAATAAATCCGTATTATTTGCGCCTCCTTCGGGAGCGGGTCGTTAGCTCAGTTGGTAGAGCAGTTGGCTTTTAACCAATTGGTCGCTGGTTCGAATCCAGCACGACCCACCATATTTAAAGGGCTCGCCTACGGCGGGCCCTTTTTCGTTTCAGCCTCCCGGCTTCTCTTCTCCCTTCCTCCGATGTTCTGTGCGGGCTGCGATCGATCAGCGCTGCAGTTCTCCCGTGCGTTGAAACAAGCGGTTGTCGTGTTCCTCCGCAGGCTTCCACACGGGCAGGCCAGCCAATTCAGCCAGCTCCACCATGTGTGCAGTGCCACGCCCGCCAGGGAAGGCGATGACGCCCTGTGGGCGACCATGATGCAGCATGCGGCGGTTACGCATGGGGCCGGCGGCCCGCCCATGGGCTTTCCAGTTGGCGGGGTAGCTCACCTGGTCGATGCCGTGGTTGTGGGCCCACTGGCCTGCCAGGCGGTCGGCGCCGCTGGCGTTGCCGTGAATCAACAGGCTTAGGGTGTCATTCCGGTGCAGGCGGCAGAGGGTCTGCTCCAGCAGGGCATGGTTGTCAAAATCGCGGCCACCGCAGACAAGAATACGCATTATACTGTCCATAATGTCAGTGTTGCGGGAAGTATAAGCATAGGGCTCAGCGATTGCATCTTTGTGATTGTTGTCTTGCAGGCACGTGATGGATAGGTGGATGGCCGCATTCACAGGTCGTTGACAGAGTGACAGGTTAAAGTTGTACAAGATTTTCTTCGTGTACAACCTGGAAGAGCCCATGCATCGTGATGCTCTTTCCTGCAACCAGTGAGGTCGCTCCATGGACAGTGCTCAATCATCATCGTTGTCGACGTTGCCCGGGGTGCGTATTCCGGTGGGGATCAGTGCTTGTCTGATGGGCCTGGAAGTGCGTCATGACAAGGGGCACAAGCATTCCCGCTACTGTACCGAGGTGCTGTCGTCGTACTTTGAATTCCGCTCGCTGTGCCCGGAAATGGGGGCGGGCATGCCGGCGCCTCGCAAGGCCATGCATCTTGTCGAGCCGGCCCAGACAGAACCGGAGCCGGGCAGCGAGGCCCTGCGCCTGCTCACCACGGACGGGGAACGCGATTGCACCGCGCTGATGCAGGATTTCATTGACCGTACGCTGCCGTCTCTGGCGCCCCTGCGCGGTTATATCCTGATGGCCAAATCCCCCAGCTGCGGGATGGAGCGAATCCGTGTTTATAACGCTGCCGGCAATGTGCAGCGCCGTGATGCCAGCGGGTTGTTCGCGGCGGCGCTGGCAGAGCGCTACCCGCTGATGCCGCTGGAAGAAGAGGGGCGATTGAATGATGCGACCTTGCGGGAGAATTTCATTGAGCGCGTTTTTCTGTATGACGACTGGTGCCAGATGATGGAGCGGGGGCTTACTGCCCAGCAACTGATCGCCTTCCATAGCCGACACAAATTCCAGCTACTGGCGCATTGTCAGAAAACCTACCGTGAATTGGGTCCCATGCTGGCGGACATGAAGGCGCGCCCGCTGGACGAGATTGCCGGGGATTATATCCAGGCGGTTATGACCGCCATGAAGAAGCGGGTCTCCCGCGGGGCGCACGTGAATACCTTGCAGCACCTGGCCGGGTTTCTGCGCCAGGACCTGGGAGATGCCGACCGGGCACTGATCAACGAGCAGATTGATGCCTACCTGCGTGAAGAGGTGCCCCTGGTGGTGCCGATGACGTTGCTGCGCGGGGCGCTGCGCAAAACGGACCAGCCGTACCTGGCCCAGCAGCGTTATCTGTCGCCGTACCCCGATCCGCTGGGGCTGAGAAACCGGGTATGAGTGACTCGGTGGAAGTTTCCCCGCTGCTTGCTCCGCAAGCCGATGGCGTCAGTATTCAGCAGGTGAGCAGCCGCTGTGGTATTCCGGCGGTCACCCTGCGGGCCTGGGAGCGCCGTTATGGCTTGCTGTCCCCTGGCCGGACCGAAAAAGGCCACCGGCGTTACAGCGAGGTCGATATGGCCCGTATCCAGCAGATTCAGCAGTGGCTGGAGCGGGGCGTACCGATCAGTCAGGTGGCGGGCTTGCTGGCCCAGCCGGACACGGCGGCCAGTGCTCGCTATGAGTCGAGAGATGGCCCCTGGCAGGAGGCTGCCGTTGCGGCCATGACGGCGCTGGAATCACTTAATACCCGCCGTCTGGAGCAGTTGCTCAACGGGTTGCTGAACGATTACAGCCATGCGCTGGTGCTGGAGCAGTTTTGTGATCCATTGCGGGCGCGCCTGGCGGGGACGCCGTCGCTGGCCGGGTTGTTGACGGTGTTGGATAGCGTGCTTATGGCTAAGTGGTCGTCGCGGGCATTGTCGCTGGCGCCCCGGCGCCGGGAGGCCGGCTGGCTGCTGGTGCCGGTGGGGGGCGCTTTGCCGGCCCTGGAACTGGCGATGGTATTAAACCGCCCCCTCTGGTGCCTGGCCGCTAACCTGGCTGCGGGCCAGGCACGCAGTGTCGTGGAAGGTATGGCAGGGCGAGCGGGTGGTGTGCTTTGGGTGGTGGATCGCTGGCCGACGGCGGTGGAGCGTCAGCCAATCGGTATGGCCACTGCCCGCGGCCTCAGTGAAGCCTGCTGGGGCCTGGATTTGTCCTCAATGCCGTTGCCGACGCAAGTGTCGCAGCTCAGCGGGCGCCGCCAGGCGCTGGCGAGTGAGCTGGACCGTCTGCAGCAATCCTGGAGTCACGTATGAATCTGGTCTGGTATCGCAATGACTTGCGTGTGGCCGCGCACTCGCCCTTGCAGGCCGCCCTGTCGGAATCGTCAGAGCGGTCATCGGGGCCACGGGCACTGGCGGTGTACTGCCTGTGCCAGGGGCAGTGGGATCGCCATCAAGTGGCGCCGTTACGGCGCTGGTATGTGCTGGAAAGTGTCCGTGAGCTGGGGGAGGCACTGGCCCGCCGCGGGATTGATCTGCATGTGCTGGAGGCAGATACCTTTGCTGCGGTGCCGGAGGTGCTGGCCCGGTTTGCCCAAGAGCACGGTGTGACACACCTGTACTGCAATCGTGAGTACCCATTGAACGAAAAACAGCGCGACAAAGCGGTGGCAGAGCGGTTGCGTGGGCAGGGTGTTTGCCTGCAGGGATTCGACGATGGTGTGTTGGTGCCGCCTGCCGCATTGCGTACCGGAAAAGGCACCCCCTACACGGTGTTTGGTGCCTACAAGAAACGCTGGGATGTCTGGATGGCGGACCATCACCCGGTGGTGACGCCGGCTCCGCCAGAATCTGATCACCGCGGTAACTTTGTCGGGGCTGCGGTGGTGGACAGGGCCCTGAAATCCCTGAGCGTACCTGAGGCCTTAACGCAACAGTGGCAATCTGGAGAAGAGGCTGCCTGGCAGCAGCTCGACCAGTTTGTGGAGCAATCACTGGAGGGTTATCGCCGCCAGCGGGATTTTCCCAATATTGCGGGCACCAGTGGTTTGTCGGCGGCGTTATCCGCTGGGACCGTGTCCGTGGCCAGCTGTTACCGGGCGGCGAGTCAGGCCATGGCAGATGCGGGAAGCCGTGACGGTGCCGCATGCTGGATTGGTGAACTGGCCTGGCGGGATTTCTATCGGCAGATCATGGCCCAGTTTCCCCGTGTCAGCCGCGGCCAGGCATTCCGACCCGAAACCGATCTGTTGCAATGGGACCAGGATGACGAACGCTTCACCGCCTGGTGCGAAGGGCGTACCGGTTACCCGCTGGTGGATGCGGCCATGCGTCAGCTGGTTGCCACCGGCTGGATGCACAACCGGCTGCGTATGGTGACAGCCATGTTTCTCAGCAAGCATCTTTGGCTGGACTGGCGTCGCGGAGAAGCCTTTTTCATGGAACACCTGATGGATGGGGATTTTGCCGCCAATAACGGGGGCTGGCAGTGGAGCGCGTCGGCGGGCACGGATGCGGTGCCCTATTTTCGGGTCTTCAACCCGGTGCGCCAGAGCCAGCGTTTTGATGCACAGGGACGTTTTATTGCCCGCTGGGTGCCGGAACTAAACGGGCTGGACAGCAAGCAAATCCATGAGCCCTGGAAGCAACCGTTACTGGCCCCGGATTATCCGCCACCCATCGTGCCCCATGCCGGGGTGCGTGAGCGGGTGACCACCGCGTTCAAGGCGGCCAAGACACAGTTTGATCAGGCGCAATCCATGGGCTCGGCTATGGAAAACAACATGGGTAACAGCAAAAAGGAAAAGGCATGAGTCAGCGTATCGCCATCGTCGGAGCCGGGATCAGTGGGCTCACCTCAGCCTGGTATCTGTCCAAAGCGGGCCATCAGGTTGAGGTGTTTGAAGCCAATGACTATCTGGGTGGCCATACCTGTACGGTGCCGGTTTCCCGGCCCCACGGGGAGTACGGGATTGATGTGGGATTTATCGTCTTCAATGACCGCACCTACCCGAACTATCTGCGCCTGCTGGATGAATTGGGCATACAGGGGCAACCGACGCCCATGGGTTTTGCGGTGAGCGACCAGAAGAACGGACTGGAATATTGTGGCGACGGGCTGGGGGGCATGTTTGCCCAAAAACGCAACCTGTTCAGCCCATCACACTGGCGCTTTATTGGTGACATCTTGCGATTCAACAAGCAGGCGCCGGCCTTGCTCAATAGCGCAGAGGGAGACATTCCGCTGGGGCAATATTTGCGTGAGCACGGTTACGGTGAGCGCTTTTGCCGGGATTATATTCTGGCCATGGGCGGGGC
This sequence comes from Alcanivorax sp., assembly GCF_002733835.1. Classification (GTDB taxonomy): domain Bacteria; phylum Pseudomonadota; class Gammaproteobacteria; order Pseudomonadales; family Alcanivoracaceae; genus Alcanivorax. Next base: position 1,251 of record NZ_NVWY01000005.1, on the reverse strand, counting down.
TATCTGGTCCTGCTCACTGGAGCAGATGGAGGTGTTTCCTGCCCGATTCTTTATCCAGTTTTTCCAGAACCATGGCCTGCTGTCGCTGAATGATCGCCCGCAGTGGTTTGTGGTGCCGGGTGGCTCCAATCAATATGTGCAGCCACTGGTGGACGGTTGTGATGCCGCGTTCCATATCGCCACACCGGTGCAGGGGATACGTCGAGATCATCACGGGGTGCACGTCACCGCACAGGGCAAAGAGCAGCACTTTGACCAGGTAGTGCTGGCCTGCCACAGCGACCAGGCTTTGGCATTGCTGGATGATCCGGATGCGCGAGAAAAAGACGCCTTGTCGCAATTGGGTTATCAGGATAACGAGGTGGTCTTGCACACGGACACCCGGCTTTTGCCCCGTCGCGAGCGGGTCTGGTCCAGCTGGAATGCTCTATTGTTTGAACAGGATCAGGAGCGGGTTCAGGTGACCTACAACATGAATATCCTGCAGGGCATCAGCGCCCCGGAAACGTTCTGTGTGACGCTCAATGCCACAGATCTTATTGATGAAGAACAGATCCTGGCCCGCTACCGTTTTGCGCACCCGTTGTTCACTCCGCACACCGTGGCGGCCCGGGAGCAATTGCTGAAAGAAAACGGCAAACGGGGTACCTGGTTTGCCGGTGCCTGGTGCCGCAATGGCTTTCATGAAGATGGTGTGGTGTCTGCGTTGAACGTGGTGGAAGGCATTGCTGGCACAGCGCAGCCGGGGAGTGCTGCGTAATGCGTGCCTCGGCAGAGCAGGCGGTAATGTCCTGTGCCATTGCACAGGGGCGGGTCTGGCATCAGCGCTTGCAACCCTTTACGCATCGCTTTGACTACCCGCTGTGGATGGTCTGGTGCGATCTGGAAAAAATTGATGAGTTGCTGGGACGACACTGGGCCTGGGGCCGGGCATGGCGACCGGTAACGTTCCGTGACCGGGACTACCTGGATGACCGTTGCGTGCCGCTGGCGGAAAAAGTGCAGCAAAAAGCCGCCACTCTGGGGTTGGACTGGTCCCGGGGGCGGACCTTTATGCTGGGGCAGTGGCGTACGTTTGGTTCCCTGTTCAATCCGCTGGTGCTGTACCTGCATTTTCCTGAAGGGCAAAGCCAGCCCGACAGCATGATTGCCGAGGTGCAGAATACCCCCTGGCGTGAGCGCCACTTTTACCCGCTCACGTTTTCTTGTGGTGATAACGACGCCCTGGTGGTTGATCACCCCAAGGCTTTC
>NZ_NVWY01000049.1 GCF_002733835.1 Alcanivorax sp. | reverse complement strand
GCCGAGGCGGACAGCGATCTGCTGCTGATTGCTGGTGAACCACTGAATGAACCCGTGGTGGGTCACGGTCCTTTCGTGATGAACACCCGGGAAGAGATTCAACAGGCCATACGCGATTTCCAGAGCGGAAATTTTGGCCAGATCCCGGCCTGACCAATCAAGCAACCTTCAACCAACGGGTGGCGGTGAACGCCACCCATCACTCGCAGGAGAAAGACCATGGGCAAGCAATACAAGCGACTCGACAAGGACAATGCAGCGGTACTACTGGTCGACCATCAGGCCGGCCTGCTGTCACTGGTTCGCGACATTGATCCGGACAAGTTCAAGAACAACGTGCTGGCACTGGCCGACATGGCCAAGTACTTCGAACTGCCGACCATCCTCACCACCAGCTTTGAAACCGGCCCCAACGGTCCACTGGTGCCAGAACTCAAGGAGATGTTCCCCGATGCGCCCTATATCGCCCGCCCCGGACAGATCAATGCCTGGGATAACGAAGACTTCCTTGCCGCAGTAAAGGCCACCGGCAAGAAGCAACTCATCATCGCCGGCGTGGTTACCGAGGTCTGCGTAGCGTTCCCCGCACTCTCTGCACTGGAAGAAGACTACGAGGTGTTCGTAATTACCGATGCCTCCGGCACCTTTAACCCAATGACCCGCGATGCGGCCTGGGAACGGATGAGCGTTGCCGGTGCCCAACTGATGACCTGGTTCGGCGCCGCCTGCGAGCTACACCGTGACTGGCGCAATGATATCGAAGGGCTGGGGGCGCTGTTCTCCAACCACATCCCCGATTATCGCAACCTGATCACCAGCTACAGCACCCTCACCGAAGGGAAATAGCCCACTGACAGCGACCGGCTGGCCGCCCCTTCCAGGGGTGGCCAGCAGGCTGTACCGCAAGGGCAGTTCTACGCGCCGCCAAGGTAAACACACCGCTCATCCATGAATCCCCTTCACGTCAATAAACATCCTGTTTCCCGAAAATAGTCGCTTTTTGCACGATTTATGGTCACTTATGACGATAAACAGCCTGTAATATTTTGTGACTGAATGTTAACTTGCGCCGGCAAAATCATAACTCGGGAAAGTTATCATGAAGTATTCAAACAAAGCCGTGCTGGCAGCCGCGATTGCTGCTGCGTCCACCCAGGTGATGGCCAATGGCCTGGCTCTGAACGAACAAAGCGCCAGCAGCGCCGGCTCTGCCTACGCAGGCCGCGCCTCTACCGCCATCAACGCCAGCACTCTGTACGGCAACCCTGCCGGCATGAGCCGCCTGGACCGCGCCGAAGTGAGCGGCGGCCTGGCCTTCATTGATGCCAGCACTGACATTAGTGATGCTCAAGGCGCCTTCCCCGGCACCAACGATGGCGACATGGTGCCCTTCACCGCCGTGCCCTTCGGTTACTATGTCACTCCCCTGAACGAGAAATGGCATGCCGGCATCGGCCTGTACGCCCCTTTCGGCGTGGAAAGCGATTACGAGAACGGCTGGCAGGGTCGTTACGAAGGCCTGAAAAGCATGGTGCAGGTTGTCACCATTCAGCCAACATTGAGCTACGCGTTTAACGACAGCTTCTCCATCGGGTTTGGCCCCACCATCAACCATATCGATGGGGAGCTGACCAGCAATGTTCCAAACGGCAGCATCCCTCCATTAGGCGTTACCGGTTCCGGTGATGCTGAAGTGGCAATTGAAGGTGATGACGTTGCCTACGGCTATAATTTAGGCGTGCTTTTTGCCGTGAATGACCGCCTAGATTGGGGCCTCACCTACCACTCCAAGACAAAGTTCTCCCTAGAAGGCGACACTAAGGTCTCCGGAGGCAACGGCACCCTTGGCGCACTGCCACCTAACCCCATGTTTCCTGCTGGCACCCCCGGCCTGAACGGAAAATATGATGCGGAACTGGACATCACCATGCCGGAGTCTGTCGACACCTCTGTCAGCTTTCAGGCAACCGATGATCTTGATCTGTATATCGGCGCCACCTGGACGCGCTGGAGCCGCCTGGAAGGTATCGAAGTACAGAACAGCGGCGTCAATACTGCCTATGCGCCTGACTTTGGCACCATCACCGAAGAGTTGAACTGGGAGGACACCTGGTCCTTCGCCGTTGGCGGTGCTTATCAACTGAACCCGAAGTGGGTTATTCGCGCCGGCTACGCCAGCGACGAATCCCCCACCAGCGATGCCCACCGCACCGTGCGCATCCCGGTGAGCGATCGTGATATCTACACCCTGGGCGCCGGCTGGAGTCCCACCGCTGACCTGACCTTTGATGCAGCCTACGCCTACATCAATGAAGAGAAAGGCCGCGTGTCGCAGGATAGCTACAGCGCCGATTTCGAAAACAGCGCTCACGGTCTGGCCCTGCAGGCGACGTACCGCTTCTGATTTCAGAGACCGTAACGTCACAAAAAAACGGCGCCCTCGGGCGCCGTTTTTTATGCCGCTCTGCGGCCGCAATACGGTTCACGTACCATGCAACACGCCAACCAAATCAGCTCACCGCTTCCCGTTCCGTTTCGGTAAGGTGCTTGGGGTGCCCCTGCGTCACCTTGCCCACCCAGAGCGGATGGGGCTCAGCCAGACGCACACGCTTGCGAAACTGGCGGCGCACCACCCACAGGGATGACGCCACTAGCAGCAACAGACCGTTGATCAAAAGGTTATCGGCTTCAAGAGCGTGACCACCCTCCAGCACCACCTGCAACAACGGCACCGCTAGGTAACACAACGGCGCCACCGTAAGCATCAGGCCACTGAACCGCAGCGGCGAGGCACGCAAACTCCACAACACCAGCAGCACGACGACCACACCACAAATGGCTCGCTCTGCGGTGGCCACCCAGGCAGCCCAGGGCGTATACGGCAGCCCCTTGCTGACCAGGAAACTGCACGCCACGCCGATCACAACGCCGAAACAAAGCCCAAGGGTCAGGCGCAACAGAAATGCCGATCCACGGCTTGGCCCCTGGCGATCACTGCGACGCTCGCACCACAGCACATTACCGGACACAAACAACAACGCCCCCAGCAAGCCCATGGCGAAGTACAGCCATTTCACCAGCATCCCGCCGTAATCGCCAAAATGCAGGGAGTACACCGGCGAGAACGAATCAAAGTTCAGGCTGCGCTGCCCCGGAGCGATCACGTTCAAGACACCCATCGCAGGGTCCAGCACCACATGCGCGTGATGCCCCACATATCCGGGCACAGATCCGGCCACATCCACCCAGCCGGCCGCATCGCCATAACCGCGAATTTCCACCCAATCCACGCTCATTTCAGGCAAGGCATCGGCCGCAGCAGACAGATAATCCGCCATCGGCACCATGGCAACGCTTTCTCCCTGGCTTTGCACCGGGGGCCATACCGCCGTTTCCTCTTCAATAACCCCGCGCAGCTGCGGGCCAAACACCAGGGTACCGAGCACCACTGCCACCAGGGTAAAGGCGCCCATGGCGGCGCCGGTCACCGACATGATCAAGTGGAAGGGCAAGCTGACCACACCGATCAGGTTGTGCATGTTCTTCCAGTAACGGCGCATGTTGCCCTCATGCTTGAGGGCAAAAAATTCCTTGCGCAGTTTCGGCCAATGAATCACCAGGCCGGTGAACAGGGCAGCGCCGTACAGTATCGAGATCAGCCCCATAAAGGTCATGCCCAGGTTGATGGGCAGGCCGCCACCGGGAATCGCTAACTGGTAATGCAGCTGGTTGATAAAATCCGCCAGTGCCGAACGAGGCTTTTCAACATACTTGCCCGCCTCGTCGAAATCCGTGGCATGGGCGGTAAGCCACTCCCCCGCACCAGCATCGCTGGACTGAAACCACATTACCGCCGGATCTTCCTCCGGGAGGAAAAAAAGGCGCTTGCGCGCATCCGGGTATTGGTCGGTAACACGGGCAAGCAACGCCTGCCCATCGATGGCATCTTGCGATGCCGCCTCCGTGGCCTGCGGCGTCTGCCAGTGGTGCAGCTCGTGATGGAACACATTGAGGGCGCCGGCAAAAAACGCCACAAACAGGGCCAGGCCACTGGCCATGCCCAGCCAGGCATGCAGGTCGATAAAACGTCGCAAACGGTCCGCCTTCATGCGCCACCTCCCTTCATGCGCCACCCCCATACAAGGCTGTGGTTTGCAGCGCCATCCAGGCCACCCCATTCATTACCAGCAACGCCACCAGTGGAGGCCAGGTACGCTCAGGCAGCGCCACCAGAACGACCAGCAGCATCCATAACAGGGTCACCCCCAACAACTGCAATACCAGCCATGACTGCCAGGGCACCGGTACCGCCGCCGCCACCAATCCCATCAGCATTACCGACAAGGGCAGGCTCAGCAAAAACGCCAAAAAAGCTCTCATCGATTGCCTCCCCGGCGCTGATAGCTATCGCGGTAATGGCTGACCAGCAGCGGCAGCAGCAAGGCTGGCAACGTGAACACCCACAACCCCACAAACAGGCCCACACTGACGCCCAGCTGTAGCGATAACAGCCACAGCCCCCCGGCCAGCATGGCCAAGGCGATTAAACGGCTAAAAACAGGAAGGGGTTGATCCAGCCAGCGTTGCTGGCGATCCGACAGGTAAAACAGCAACACACTGGCAAGTGTGGCCAGAACGGCAACCAGCATAGGGAGAAAACCATTATCATGATAATGGTTCTCATTTAATCGCAGCAGGGAGTTTCCGTCAAGGTAACCAGGCTCAGCGAGGACGCAGCTCGCGCAGATAGTCGCTGGCTTCGCTGAGACGTGCCGTGGACAAACGATCCCAATCCACCGATTCGCGATCCGGCATCCAGACACCGGCAAACGTAGACGCATCCGCCAGCACCAGCTCCGCATTGAGCATCGGCACACCGTGGTAATCGCCGGCCATTCCCCCGGCTCGACGAATCACCGACCACCAGGCCGGCGGGCGCCAGTGCAGGCGCACATCCGGCAGGTGGCAGCTTAGCTCGGTTTCTGCCACGCAGCATTCCAGCACGCTGTCCTGCTGACGGCTCAACCCCTGCCGCCACAATGCCGACCCCGCCACCATGACCAGCGACGGAAAGGCCCGCAGCAATGCCCGACACCGGTCTTCATCGGTGAGCGGCTCGCCCAGTATCACCTTGTAGAATACCGGGCGCGGCGGCGCCACCTGCTTGACCACTCCGGCTTCAAGCCAGCGCAGCACGGTATCCAGCGCGCCGCCAGATTCCTCCGGTTGCAGCTGCTTCAGATCCGAGAGGGTAAAAACCCGCGGCAAACTATCCAGTGCTGGAGACAACATCGTCATTGCCTGCATTAACGGTCTGCCACATCGGCCAACGGCAACCGCAGGCCCAGGCAGTAACGCAGGGCCATGGTCCACGTCAGCAGATGGCAAATCACCGTGAGCTGCCGGGCTTCTGGCAACCCGGCCAAGCGCAGCAACACCACATCATCGACCTGACGCTCAAGCCCCTTGATTTGCCGGGCCCGCAGGTCATTGGGGTTCTGACGTTGCGCCAGGCGCAAGGTCAGCAAGCGCCCCTGAATATCATCTTCCTGGGCCGCATAGGCGCGCTCGACCAGGCTGTAACTGGACAGGTGCCGCATGGTACGCGTGCGCTGCTGGCGCCGGGAACGATGCTTTTGCGGCACCACCAGCACAGAGAAGACCCGCGCCAACCACTGCACAACAGGCAACCAGCGAGCCCCATCGCGGCACGCCATCAGGTACCAGCCCCAGGCCCGCAGACGAGACACATCCCGGCGCAGCACCCGCACCCGGGCATGGCTATCCGCACTGCCCGACGAGGCAAAGCTGGCCCGGTAAACGGCCAGGTACTCCTGCAGGGCCTGCAGCCGTGTCTCCACAGCCTCCAGCCCCAACTCCTGCTGGCGCCATTTTCCCGCGCCCTGCTGTGTCCCCATAAACTGCAACTCCTGCATAGCCACTACTCAAAGACAATGCATAAAAAGTGAACGCCGACGCCGCTGTGAAACAGATTCAGCCCGGCACCGCTAACTCTAACGATGCAACCCTGCCCACCCCAGAACAAAACCGTCCGATTTCCGTGTAGCCACGTAGCCGTTTTGTATCTTCCTGATACAGCCATTGGAACCAGTTCACACTTCCCATTGGCGTACTCTTTAACCTACAAAAAAATGCATGAATGTCTTATTCTCCTGCGCCACAACAGACAGGATATAGCCCTTTGTTCCCTCGCCCTTTTACGCTCCTGCTATGCCTCAGCCTGCTTGCCCCCGCAGCGCCCCTTCAGGCCCACCCCGGCGGCCTCGATCAACAAGGCGGACACACCGACCGACGCAGCGGCGACTACCATTGCCACCGCGAACCCTGCTTCACCCTGCACCGCCAACAGCAACAGGCCGAGCAGGATGCCGACGACGCACAACGCGCGTTCAGCACACTCTATGACCGGGACCGTTGGCCCCACTGGATTGATGCAGACCAGGATTGTCAGGACACCCGGGCTGAAGTCTTGATTGCCACCAGCCAGATAGCCGTGACCTTCACCGGCCCGGATCACTGCACCGTGGCCAGCGGCCGCTGGTACGACCCCTACACCCACCAGACCTTCACCCGGGCCGGCGATCTGGATATGGATCATTTTGTCCCCCTGCGCCATGCCCACGGCCACGGCGGCGACCAGTGGGACGAACGGTTGCGCCGACAATTTGCCAACGATCCGGACAACCTGATCCCGGTATCCGCCAGCGCCAACCGCAGCAAAGGCGCCCGCAGCCCGGACCAGTGGCTTCCCGACAACCGTCGCTACTGGTGCGAATACGGCCAGCAATGGGAACGGATCAAGCAACGCTACCAATTGATGGTCACGCTCCAGGAAGCTGACGCCCTGAAACAGCTGTTAAGCCATTGCCCGCTGGCGGCACATCCCTGACAGACTGTTGCAAACCAATAACGACAAAACCCCGACCACAGGGCCGGGGTTTTGCTTATCGCCGCTACCGCCCAAAGGCGGTGCGCTCACTGCATGACAGGCTTACTGCTGGGCAGCATCCTTCATGTCTTCGGCAGAGTCTTTGGCGTTGTCATAGGCGTTATCCATATCTTCGCCCATTTCTTCCATCGGCCCTTGGCTATCCGGGGTGATGTTTTCTACCGCTTTGTCTACCTTCTCGCCAGCGTCCTCAACCGGACCATCGTTGGCATCACAGGCTGCCAGCAGGGCAGAAGAGGCGAAAATGGCGGCCAATGCCGCTTTACCGAAAGTACGCATAGAATCACTCCTTGAATTAACTGATTCGGACAGTGAGCACTCTAAGCATGTTCTTGGCACTTGACCAAGTGGATTCGCACATTTAGCAGCCATTTTACGAAGAGTTACAGATGGATGCGCACCCACAGGCATAACGTTTTTTCCTTTATCAACGTCCCCAGCCGGGTAAAATGCTCCCATAACAAGGAGAACAAATGAAAAAACTGGGCAGACAGGCAGGCCATAACATGGGAAGGAACGTGGGCGGCCTGGCGCAGCTGGTGACCCGTTTTGGCAATGAGATCACCCAGGTCGTGCAGGATATTCACGGCGCTGTAGCCAACCCCTTCAGCCTGCGCGGCCACGATTACACCCCCGCCCCCATGGTTTACAACCTGGTCCGCTACGGCTTTCGCCAGGCCGGCAACCTGGCCGGCATGGCCGACCTGCTTGCCGATCCGCAACGGGAACTGCGCGACAGCCTGGACCTGCAAAGCATCATCAACGGTATTTTCGGGCAGCTACTGGTCGAACAGAACAATCGCTATGCCCTGCCCATGACACTGCTCCCCAAAGCCCCGCCGGCGCCGGAGGCCGACACCCTGGTCATCTTCCTGCACGGGCTGTGCATGAATGAAGCCTGCTGGAATAGCCCCGCGACTGATGCCTTCTGCCAATGGGCACGCCAGCATCACAACGCGGATATTCGCTACCTGCGCTATAACACCGGCCTGCATATTTCCGACAATGGCCGCAAACTGGCCGGGCTGCTGGCCCACACGGCGCTGCCTGAGCGAGTGATCCTGATCGGCCACTCCATGGGCGGCCTGGTGGCGCGCAGTGCCCTGCATCAAGGACGCGAGCGGGAAGACAGCTGGGTCAACCGGGTCAGCCATCTGGCCTGTCTCGGTTCTCCCCATCAAGGCGCCCTGCTGGAACGGTTCGGCAACGAAGCCAACCGCCTGCTGGGCCGCACACCCTACTCCCGCCCCCTGATGCGCCTGGCCAACCTGCGCTCAGACGGCATCCGGGACCTGCGCTTTGGCTACGTGCTGGAAGACCAGTGGCGGGATCGCCCGCTGGACGACCCGCGCCCCACCAGCAAGGTGCCGCTGGATTCGCAGGTACAGCAGTTGTTTATCGCCGGCAGCGTCAGCGAGCCCGGCCACGCCCAGCCCCGAGGCGACTGGTTGGTGACCGTCGACAGCGCCCTGGCGAACCAGCTCTACCCACAAGCGGATCACCTTACCCGGGAACAGTTTTACCAGATGGGCCACATGACCATGATTGAGGAGACCCGCACCTACGCACGAGTACAGCGGTGGCTGGACGAATCAGCCGCCACGTGAAAGCACGGTAAGACCAGCCCAAAAAACGCAGTGCAGGCTTGTTATATTTTCCTGCTCTGCGCTTTCAGCGAGCCCGTCCAGGTCAGCCAGCGACCAGGACGGCGACAGCCAGCGCAAACAACGCCCGTGGAAGGATGATGATGGCATTGCGGATAGCGCGCTCACGCCAGAGCACCCTGCAGACCAGAACAACCTACAGAGAGTGCAACCAGAACTGCATGGCCTTGCGGCTGGGGGCACTGTCGCCCACATCAGTCCAGTCGAAATGGGCCACAAGCTGGTTCTGCGGGAAGTAGTCCCGCGCGCGCCAGAACCTGTCCAGCGGCTGGTAATCCGCAGGGCGAGCAGGGTGTGCCTCCTCCCGCGTCACTGCACAGAAGGCGGTATGCCGAAACCCGAAATCCGCCGCGTATTGCTCGCGCAGATCAAAAAAGCGGTGCCCCACGCCTTCGCCCCGATAGGGCTTGAGCAGCACCGACTCTCCGAAATAGAACACCGAATCCAGCTCGGCACCCAATTGCCGGAACGGCACCTGGAACTCTTCATCCGCCTCACGTAGCGGTAGCGCCGTCGCCGCACCAACCAGCCGGTTGTATTCCAGCGCCAGCACAAACACGCTACGGTCAGACTGGGCATAGCGGTCCAGGTAACGGCGCTCGTAATCCAGATCCCCGTCGTAGAGATAGGGGTAATCCCGAAACACCGCAATACGCAATTGCGCCAGTGCATCCAGCCAGGGCTCGACGGCAATACCAGTAACCGGGCGAATTTCCACTGTGGACATGAGCGCTCCTGAATACCTGCGAACAAGGAATCACATGAATACCACGTCCAAGAGACAGCTACGAGCCTCTAGCTTCTAGGCTCGTAGCTCGTAGCTAAAACCTCACCCCGGCCAGGCAAGAATCAGCCCGGTGCACCAAAGCACTATAAACACCGCCTGGCGGAAACGCTCTTCATTCACCCGGTGATGCAACCACTCTCCCAACAGGATGGCCGCGATAACCACAGGTACCAGCAAACCGATACGCGGGGCTGCCGGCAGCAAAGTGCCGTCGATCAGGAACACCACGGTGAGCAGGCTGTTCAGCGACAGCCAGACCAGAATCAGGGTGGCACGGAAGGCTTTCTTTTCCAGTGACAGGCCACTCAGGGCATACACCAGCAGCGGCCCACCGGAGGCAAACAAGCCATGGGTGATCCCTGCCACGAACATCCAGCAACGGGACCACCAGGCACCATGAGGTGCCATCTCGATCCCCTTCCACATACGCCACAACTCACGGCTGCTGAACCACACCACCAGCAGCCCGAAACCATTTTTCAGTAACTGATCGCCCATCCACGGGCGCAACCCGTAGCCGGTCAGCGTGCCCAACACCATCAGCGGCAGAATCAACCGCCACAAGGTGGACCAGTGAATATGCTGGCGATGACGCCAGCTCAGGGTGGCGCTCATGACGATATTCAACGGCACCAGCACCGGCAGGATTTCCGGGATCGGCAGGAACAACGCCCCCAGGGAAATCGCAATCACGATACTGCCAAAACCGGTCATGGCCTCGGTGGTAAACGCAAAAAAGATAAACAGCGCCAGCAACAGCCAGGGCAGAGTCATCAGGTCCGTCACGGGGGCTCCTACTGGTTCAGTTCGCTGGCAAATTTACGCTGCATCATGCGCTGATAAAGGTCCGGCAACAGCCGCCAGAGCAAGCTGGCAAACCAGGTGAAGCGGTCCGGGAATAAACGTTTCTTTTTCTTTGCGTAGGCCTCGAACACCAATTCAGCCATCCATTCCGGGCTGCGCATATCGCCGACCATGGAGCGTTTATGGCTGGCCGGACGGCCATCATGCCCCAGAGCGTTGGTTTCAATCGGGGTATCCAGAAAACTGGGGTAGGCCATCAGAATATGGACGCCATCACGGGCCACTTCGCCGCGCAACACCTCAAAGAACTGGCTCAAGGCACTTTTCGCACTGCAGTACCCAGCCCGGCCCAACACCGGCATCCAGCCCGCCATGGAACCAATATTGATAATGCCGCCACGGCTTTTTTTCAGCAGCGGCAAAAAAACCATCGCCAGCTCTACCGGTGCCTGCCAATCCACCGCCATGACTTTACGGAAAACCGCCATGCGGGTTTTCTCCGCCAGCGACCGGTGCGTAATGCCCGCGTTATTGACCAATATATCCAGTGCGGGCTCGTTGTCCTGCACCCAATTCACCAACCCCTGCACGGCATCGCCATCCGTTACGTCCAGCTCCCGAAACGTGACCCGGGCAGGATCGTCAGCGGCCAGCGTATCGGCTCGCGATGCCAGCAAAGCAGCGTTCATGTCCACCAGGATCACCCGGTGCCCCAGCGCAAACGCCTGTCGAGACAAGGCCCACCCCAGCCCGGAAGCCGCACCGGTAATCAATACGGTTTTCATAACTGCCCCCGCTGCCGGGCCGCAGCCATGAAGAAACGAAATACCTGTTCGGAGGTTTTGCGGGGAATATAGCCGAACTCTTCTTTCAACCGGCGATTACTGAGCACCGGCCGGTAGCGCAGAAAATTCACCTGCGCCGGCACATATTGGGTCAGCCGCAACCGATTCCCGATCCACAATCCACTGCGGATCAACCAGGCCGGCACATGCATCACCGACTTGCCCAGCAAGTCGCCGAGTTCATCAATGGACAAGGCGCCGTCACCCGCCAGGTTGAAACAACCGCTACGATCCTGATTGACTCCCTGTTCGATAATACCCACCACATCCTGGTCCCAGATAAAGACAAAGGGAGACGGTGAACCGGCCACCGCCAGCAGACGGTTGCCCTCAAACAGGCGGGTAATCAGATTGCGCGTTTCCGCGCCCAACACGGTGCCGGGACGCAGCACCAGCTGCTTTAAGACGGGAAACTTTTCCCGATAATCCGCCAGCAATTCTTCCACCTGACGCTTGTGATCCGAATAGGGGAATTCCGGATTACCGCGCAAGGGATCCTGCTCATCCAGCCAGGCGGGGTTGTCAGCATAGTAGCCGTAGGCCGCCCCGGAGCTGGTCACCACCAGTTGCTCAACGCCGCTGGCCACACAGGCATCCAGCACATTGCGCGTACCATTTACATCAATATCAAAGTCCCGCTCGCGGTCACCGGAGTCTTCCAGCACTGCGGCCAGATGCACCACCTGGTGGATACCGTGCTCTTTCATCAACGTGCCGATTTTTGGATCACGAATATCCATTTGGTAGAACGGAAAATCCGCGCTTTCGTCCTCACGGATATCCACTCCGACCACATAGTGATGTTGCTGTAATTGCCGGGCCAGCTGGCTACCAAGGTAGCCAGCGGCGCCAGTGATCAGGATCCTTCGCGGCATACATCCTCCTGCGCCGGGCTGCGCGACCACCACCAGGCCAGCAGCAGCCCACTGATCAGATGCCAGACACCCCAGAACGCCGCGATCAAAATCATTTCGCTGGCGTCAGGGAAAAAGGTAAACAGAATGGCCAGCCCGAGGCCGGAATTCTGGATCCCCACTTCCATGGTGATGGCCCGCCGGTCTCCCCGGGGCAGCCCGGTAATCGCCCCGGCCAGGGCACCAATCCCCAACGCCAGAAAATTCTGCAGCACCACCAGCCCGACAATACGGTTCGCCGTGGCCAGAAACACATCCATGTTATTGCCGAACGCCACACCCACGAACAGCAACAACACCAGCAAGGTAATATAGCGCATGGGCTTCTGGGCTTTTTCTGCAAACACGGGAAACGCCTTGCCCATCAACATGCCCACCAACAGCGGCAGGCCCAGCACCAACGCCACCAGAATCAGGATGTTCATGCTGTCCATCTGGATATCGGTGAGGATGGGTCGGGTAATCGGGTTCAGCCAGCCATACAGGGAAAAGTTGAACGGCGTCATGACAATCGCCACCAGGCTTGAGACCGCCGTCATACTCACCGAAACCGCCACATTGGCCCGCCCCAGCCAGGTCATGATGTTGGAAAACGAGCCGCCGGGGCAGGACGCCACCAGGATCATGCCCAACGCCAGTTCCGGATCCACATTGAAGTACCAGGTGGTCAGGCAGGTGGCGGCAGGCAACAGCACGAACTGGGCAAGCAGCCCGACGATGGGTGCATCCGGGCGCTTGAGCACGCGTCGGAAATCATCGCCGGTGAGTGACAGGGAAACACCGAACATCATGAACGCCAGGATGACATTCAGGATCAGTAAGTTTTCACTTCCAAAGTGAACCTCCATCTCATGCCTCCTTTTTCAGGGCTGAGATGTGGCCGTTCACGGCCTTGCGGTAACAATCCTTGTTGACGTAGTACGCCATGCGCGCCAATTTCAGGTAGGCGTAACCGCCATCCAGATTTTTTTCCGCCTCCTTGCGTACGGTTTCTTCCAGGGCTGCGGCGGCGGCACTCTTCTGCTCACGGGCACGAAGGTACAGGGCGACCATTTCTGCCTGCTCGTTACGCCCCTCCCAACCCAGGCCGGCGGCTTCCACCATCCCCATCATGAACAGGTTACGGTGTTCGGGATGAAACACATTGAGATAAAGCTGCGGTGCATCGCTGTTTTTCCAGTTGAGCTCGGCAGGATCGATAAAGGGATAATCCAGCTTGTAACCGGTGCCCATGAGAATCAGGTCATAATCCCGCGATTGTCCATTGACGAAGGTAACGGTATTTCCTGAAACGGCGGAGATATCTCCCCGCGGCGTGATATCCCCGTGGCCTATATGGTGCAGCACCAGTGAGTTAACCACCGGGTGGGATTCATACAATCTGTAATCCGGGTCCGGCAACCCGTAGTCACTGGGCTTGCCGATGATCATGCGGATCAGTCGGTCATCTACCCTTTGTTTGAGCGCACGGGGCAACTTGATTTTGCCACCAATGGAATCGGTGGCCTTACCGCCAATAAACTTGGGCAGGAAGTAATAACCCCGGCGTACGGACATATCCACGCTGGCGGCCCGGTGCACCGCATCCACGGCGATATCACAGGCCGAATTTCCACAGCCCACCACCAGCACCCGTTTGCCATCGAAACAGGAGGGATGCCGGTATTCACTGGAGTGCATCAATTCGCCATCAAAACGGCCCGGCAGGTTGGGCAGATTCGGCGTATGCAAGGTGCCGTTGGCAATCAGCACACCGGTAAAGCGGCGGCATTGCTCTTCCCCTTTCGCCTCGGTGGTTACCAGCCACTCATCACCATCGCGCAGCACCTGAACCACCCGGGTGGAAAATTCATAGTGCTCATACAGGCCGAAATGGGCGGCATACTGCTGGAAATAACGCTTCATCTCGCGATGGTGGGGGTAAGTGGCCACATCATCGGCCATGGGAAACTCTTTGAACTCGGTCATCGTCTTGGACGAGATCAGATGCGCCGATTCATACATGGTGCTGTGCGGGTTATCGATATCCCACAAGCCTCCCACATCGGTATTCAGGTCAAAACCGACAAAAGGCATACCGTATTTCTTCAGGTTCCTGGCCGTGGCCAGGCCCATGGGGCCGGCCCCTATCACTGCGTACATAGCTGTCCCGTTTTTATTGTGTCTTTTATTCGGTTACCGGTGCCCGACAAGCGAAGCGGAGCACAGAGTTTGGTATGCTTGCCACTCTAGGGCGGACAAACAATAGACACACGGCTATTTCAGGACGTTGTCACGGTTAATTCGGGACCTCACTCACACCCATGACGCATACTCCCACCGTTACGGTGCGCTTTACCCAGGCAATCAGCCAGGCTGCAGAACAGCTGGGCTTCGCGCTGCCTGCGTCACTGAAAAACGCCTTTGCCGAGCAAGAGCGGGTGAGCCTGGAATTACAGGGAGAAATCTGGGAAACCTTCTGCCAACAGGCCGACGACCCACTCATCGGCATCCAGTTCGGGCTGGCCATTCAGGTCGGGCATCTGGATACCGTGGGCATGGTGCTGATGAGCTGCGACACCGTGGCCGAAGCGCTGGATTCGCTGATGGACTACTACCCCATTGTTGGCGAAGGTGGAACCTTCGAATATGCCGTGGCAGGTGATGTGTGCGAAATCCGCTACCTGCCCCAATACACCACTCGGCTGGCAGAACGGGTGGAAGCCGCGCTGGCCTCCCTGTTGCAACTGACACGCTGGTCCACCGGCGAGCAACTTCAAGCCAGCGGCATCAGTTTCTCCCATCCGGCTCTGGCCGACCCGGATCGCTATCAACAACTGCTGGGTGTCCCCGTTGAATTCGAAGCTGCCCACAATAGCTTGCGCATTTCAGCCGCCGCCCTGTCGCTGCCACTCATCTACGCCAACCCGGCGCTTTGCCAGCACTTGCGCACCCTGGCCGACCAGCTGCTGGAGCAACTGGGCAGCCAGTCGTTAAGTGCCAGCGTCCGCGACCTGTTACGTCAGCATCCCCGCTGGGGCAAGGAAAAAGTGGCCGAGCAGATGGCCATGAGCGGCCGCCACCTGATCCGCAAACTCAGCGAAGAAGGCACCAGCTTCAAGCTGCTGCGCGATTCACTGCTGCAGGGCATGGCTGAACAGTCACTGAAGGAAGGGTCAAAACTCTTTGATATTGCCGACAAACTGGGCTTTTCCGATGAAAGCGCCTTTGCCAAAGCCTTCAAACGCTGGACCGGCATGACGCCGGCCCAGTTTCGTGCACAAATTTAAACGGCCAACAGCGCCTGTTCGATATCTGCCAGGATATCGTCCACATGCTCGATACCAATGGACAGACGCACCAGGTCTGCGCTGACACCCGCCTTTTTCAGCTCTTCATCATTCAACTGCCGGTGTGTGGTAGTCGCCGGATGGCACGCCAGAGACTTGGCATCACCAATGTTGACCAATCGTTTGATCAACGCCAGCGCATCGATAAAACGCGCTCCCGCCTCGCGGCCACCTTCTACACCAAAACTGAGAATGGACGAGGGCACCCCGCCATCCATGTATTGCTGCGCCAATGCATAATCCTTGTCGGTTTCCAGGCCGGCAAAATTCACCCAGCTCACCTTGGCATGGTCGCGCAGGTACGCAGCCACTTTCATGGCATTCTCGCAATGGCGTTCCATGCGCAGGCTCAGGGTTTCAATGCCCTGCATAATCAGGAACGCATTCATCGGTGACAACGCGGCACCCATATTGCGCAAGGGCACAACCCGGGCACGACCAATGAACGCGGCCTCACCCATGGCCTCTACGTACACCACACCGTGATAGCTGGGATCCGGTTCATTGAACTGCGGGAAACGCGGGTTATCTTTCCAGGGGAATTTGCCGGAATCCACGATGGCGCCAGCAATGGTGGTGCCGTGGCCGCCCATGTATTTCGTCAATGAGTGCACCACAATATCAGCGCCGTGTTCAAAAGGCCGGCACAATGCTGGCGTCGCCACCGTATTATCCACCACCAGCGGCACGCCTGCGTCATGGGCCACCTTGGCTAACGCAGCCATATCCACCACGTTGCCCGCCGGGTTACCGATGGATTCGCAAAACACCATCCTGGTTTTTTCATCAATGGCATCCGCAATCGCCTGGGGATTGCGGCCATCGGCCATGCGCACCTCAATGCCCTGATTCGGCAAGGTATGCGCGAACAAGTTATAGGTACCGCCATAAAGCTGACTGGTGGAAACAATATTGTCCCCCGCTTTGGCCAGCGTCTGAATGGTTGCGGTGATGGCCGCCATACCTGACGCCATGGCCAACGCACCGATGCCGCCCTCCAGTTGCGCAACGCGCTCTTCAAGCACCGCGTTGGTCGGATTCATTATGCGACTGTAGATATTACCCGGCACTTTGAGATCAAAAAGATCCGCTCCATGCTGGGTATCATCAAAGTAGTAGCTGGTAGTCTGGTACATGGGCACGGCCACCGCATGGGTCTGCGGATCGCCGGCAAAACCACCATGAATGGCAATTGTTTCCCGTTTCATAAATCCCTGCCTCAGATTGAATTGTCGCCAAGGCGACACACACGCAAAAAGGCCGCCAAACGGCGGCCTGAAAAAATCGTTGCCTCTATTTAATCGGGGGTTCGCTCCAGAAATCAAATTGTTTGGGTATATCCGCCAGTGACGTCTCAAAACGCGGCTCGCGTTTTTCCAGGAACGCGGTGAAACCATCCTTGCCGTCCCAGAATTCGTTGGACCAGTAAATCATTTTCGATTCCACCACATGGGCTTCCGCCGGGTGGGAGAAATTCGGGTTGCGCCACAACATCTGCTTGGCCAACGCCACGGCCACCGGGGAGCTTTTTGCAATCAGTTTGCGGGCAATGCAGCGGGCCACATCCAGCACCTCGCCCTTGTCATGCACGCTGTGAAAAAGGCCGGCCTTCTCGCCTTCTTCGGCCATGAAGATATCGCCACTGATCACCCACTCCAACGCTTTCTGGATACCCACCACCCGCGGCAGGAACCAGGAGGAACAAGCCTCCGGGGTAATCCCCCGCTGGGTAAAGACAAACCCGATCTTGCTGTTGGCCGCGACCAGGCGAATATCCATGGGCAGTGTCATGGTAATACCCACGCCCACCGCCGCACCGTTGATAGCGCCGATCACCGGCTTGCGGCAATTGTAGATGGCCAATGACAACTCGCCGCCGGAATCGCGGATAGTCTCCAGCGGCGGGTTCATCCCTTCTGCGTCGTCATAACCGAACAGGTGGCCGCCATCTTCCGGCTGCATTTCCATGCCGGCACAGAAAACCTTGCCCGCGCCGGTGACAATCACCGCACGGATGTCATCGTTGCGGTCCGCCTCTGCCAGCGCATGCACCAGCTCGTCTTTCATGCGCAAGGTAAACGCATTGAGCCGGTCCGGGCGATTGAGGGTGATGGTTAGAATCTGCTCGCTCAGATCGGTCTTGATGTCCTGATAATCCATGGTCACTCCACAGGGGTTGTGCGGTTTTCAGCAGGTATCGACAGGGACACTACCTGCACGGTTTGACCCCGAGCATACCCCGACGGCAGGGCGTCGAACATGGCACGAAGTGTCCGGTTGAGGTGGGGCTGATCGTAAAAGCCGGCGAGCACCGCCAGCTCGGTGAAATTCATACCGCTGTGCCACAGGGACAGGGCCCGCTGGCACTTGAGGTGCAGAAGATAACGCTTGAACGTCACGCCGGTTTGTTCACGAAAAAGATGACGAAAGCGGGATTCGGACAGCCCGGCCTGCTGCGCCACCGTTGCCATGGTGGGGGCCGGCTCCGGCGCCTCGCGCAGCCAGGCACAGCTGGCGGCAATGCGGGCATCCAGCGGCGGCGGTGACGCTAATTGACGCAGTTGCGCCAGGAAAGTGGCGACTTGAGCAGCGGCGATGTCCATTCGACACAGGGACCGCAAGGTATCGCTGAGCCACTGCTGACGCGACGCCGGCAGCGGCTGCTGCAGGGCCAGGGATCGCCAGGCCGGCTCGTCCGGGTCGAGATGCAGGATCGCCACCGGGCCATCGCTGTGCAGGCTTTGCTGGCACTCCGGCGCCACCAGCACGGCCCGGGCGTTTTCCTCACGGCCCTCGCAGGTCACCCGGATATCCTTGTCCAGCCCGACCAGTAACGACGCCGCCACATGCTGATGGGGCTGGTTATGCAGCGAGGAAAGCGCCATCAGCCAGCCCCCCTGCCACAAAAACAGCGGGGTCAGCAAACGGGGATGGGAAACCGGCGAAGATACAGACATGCCGGAAATAGTGCCCGCCCGGGGCCGGGCAGGCAACGCTCATCAGCGCAGAATCAATTCACCACACCGGAGCGGCGCAGCCCCAGCTTGTGGGCCAGCTCGATGCTGACGAACATGGGACCGACCAGCAGAAACACCAGATCATCCACAAACGACGGCTTCTTGCCCTCTACCTTGTGGCCCCACACTTGTACCGCCCAGGCCAACAGCCACAGCACCGCCGCACTCCAGCCCAGCGACAGGGCGCTGCGATCCACAGCCACCACCGCGGCAATCGACAGCGCCAGCCAGGCCGCCATCAGCACGGTCATGCCTGGGGACATGCGTAAATAGAAAGGCATGCAGACAGCGGCCAGCAGGGTGCCGCCATTAACCCAGTACGCCAGGCTGCCCTCCAGCCCCAGCCAGTGCCCCAATGGGATCAGCCAGAACAGCCCCAGGGTGGACACGAAAATGGCCGGCACACAAAGGATGTGCACCCATTGATTCACTGGATTGCGGTGGCTATCGCCGTAGTCCGCCAGAAAGGTATTGAGATCACGCATGGACAGCTCTCCCGAGTTGTTGTTTTGAGCTGCCACACAGCTTAGCGGCAGCTCACACCCGGAAATTGTACGCAGGGGTTATCCCGCGCGGTGCCCCCTGGGAAACCGGCAGACGAGACGCTCAGTCGCAGCCGCGCCGGCTGTCTTTCAGCGCGCGCAGCACCTGCTCGCGGGTCAGCAGGCCGGTCAGGATGCCCTGGGCATCCACCACCGGGTAGATTTTGGGTTTTTCCGTGACCATCAGCTCCGCCACGTTCACCGCAGAATCGTCTTCTTTCACCGTCAGCGGTTGATCGTGCATGAAATCTTCCACCACCAGCGCCCCTTCACAGTGATAACTGGAAATCAGCAGCTTGCGCAGGCAGTCCTGTTCGGAGACAAACCCCACCACCTTGTTCTGGCTGTCCACCACCGGTAACCCGGTGAACTTGTGCTGCAGCAGGGCATCCACCACTTCGGTGAGCTCGGTGCCGGTCTTGATTGCCATGGGGTGCTTTGCCATCAAGGCACGTACGGTCATCTCTTGCATGTCGCTCTCCTTCTGCCAACCCGGCCAATGCCGGGCAGTCCAGATTCATGGCTTTGACTATAGCACTCCCCAACGAGCCCCGGCCTGCGGTTCTTGCCCATGCCGGCGATCAATTCCGGCAATCGCTATACAACGCAGGCATCACCTTCCTACAATGGCCACAACGCATGACCACAAAAGCCTGACCGCAGGCCTACATGGAGCAGAGGAATAGCGAATGGTATCGCCCCGCGTCTGGCTGGTTTTCGGGCTGTTGGCCCTGTTGGTTATTTCCCCGCTTCAGGCTGCTGAAAATGCCGCCTGTGATGCCGCCGAACTGACGCTCGCCCAGCTGAAACAGCAGCGTCAGCAACTGCGTACGGATCGCTACACCCTGCAATCCATTTTCGATGGCGACATTCCCACCCCGCACCAGATCAACACCTTGCTCGGGCGCCCCCTGAACCAGCGGCCGCTACTGCCCCTGATCGACCCGCAGCCGCTGTCCGTGGTCGACAGCAAATGCCCGGCCCTGCAGAACGATATCGACACCCTGACTCAACAGATCAACACCCTGGAGCAATCGCTCTACGCCTTGCGACAAGCGTTTTTCGGTCTCAATTTCCCCCAGCGCCAGGCCTTCCTGAATCTGGCAACGCACCATGCAAAACTGCAGGCGCTGTCCGCCCCCCCGGAGACGGACCCTTCCATTCGCCAGGCGAGCCAGGTACTACAACAGCACATCCAACAAGTGTGGGCGGTGCTGGGCAAACTACAGAACGCCCCTGCAGACGCACTGCAAACGCTGGATGAGCTGTGGTTACAGCTACCCTCATTGCGCCCCCCTAGCGGAGCCAGCTCCACCGCCTGGCGCAGCCTGCTCAAGACCCGGCTGGACATTCAGAAAGACGTACGCACACTGCGCTCCGAACTGTGGCAGAACCGCCCACTGCTGGACCAGATCAACAACCTGGGCGGCCTCGCCCAGGCCCCGGTGCTGTTGCAGCATGAAAGCCAGCGCATCGGCCTGCGCGTGCTCGATATTGTGTCGTTGATGCGCTACGACCTGAATGGCCCTATCCGCAATGGCGGCTTCATGCCGGTGGTGCAAAATATTCTGGCGCTGATTCTCGGGGTGGTGGGTTTCTGGCTACTGATTCATCTAGCGCAGCGCACCCGCCGCTGGGCACTCTCTCTGCATGACCGGGTGGTGCAACTCAGTGGCGAGCGCCGCTGGCTGCTCAATGCCAGCCGCCTGATCAGCGGGCTGGCGCCGATTCTGCCGTGGATTCTGATCTGGCTGGTACTGGGCCGCCTGGATCCGCTGCTGGACACCCCCTCCAGCAAGATTCTGCTGTGGCTGCTGCCGCTGGCGCAGCTGTATGTCATCTATGGCCTGCTCTGCCTGATTGGCGAATGGCTGGTCATGCGTGTCGCCCAGAGTGCCAACGCCTACCTGGGCGGCGGACAGACCCAACAGGTCACACGCCATGCCCGCAATCTGGCGCGCTGGATGATTGTCCCCTGGGTGCCAGTCATTGTGGTTTGGGAAAGCCTGGGACCGTCGCTGATGTACTACCTGTTTCTCGGGGTACTGCTGGTGGCCATTTACTGGGGGCTGGGGCGGCTACTGGCCTTGCGACACCAGGACTATCTGGTGTGTCTGCAGACACTGATGCCCTCACGGATAGACCCGCTGATTGCCCGCCTGCTCGAACCCGCCCTGTTCTGGCTGTTCGCGCCGTTGCTGCTGCCGGTTGCCCTGATCAGCTTCCTGGTGGGCTTTGTGGACCGGGTGCTGGCTGACTTCGACTGGTACATGCGGCTCAAGGCCCGCTGGTTTCGTTTCCGCGCCACGGTGGCCACCGATGAAGACGAGACCGATAACGGTGGGCAAACGGAAGCCCCCTCCTACGAGCGCTGGTTTGCCTCCGCCCTGCCGGACGATGCGAGCAAAACCCCTTTTATCGATACCGGGCTGGTGGCGGCCATGGAAAAAAGTATCCAGCGCTGGCATGAAGGCAAAACCGATGAAAACGCGCTGGTCGTCGCCGGCGAAAAAGGCTGTGGCAAAAGCGTGTCACTGGGCAAGCTCGGCAAGGTGCTCGAAAAAAGCTGCCAGGCTCTGCAAACCCTGCACCTGAAAGTGCCTGCGAAAACCTGCACACCGGAAGCCCTCCACCAGTTGATTGGCGATGCCCTGGGTACGGATCTGGTCAACGACGGGCCTGCCGCGCTGGTCAAGGAAGACGAACACCGCCAACCCACGCTGGTGGTACTGGATGAAGCGCAGAATTTCTTCCTGGCGCAGTTGGGCGGGCTGGAAGGCTGGCGCACCGTGCTGAATCTGGTCAACGCACGGGTGGACAACGTGTTCTGGCTGTTGCTGATCAATAACCAGAGCTGGGCTTACCTGTGCAACGTATTCGGCCGCGAATACCAGTTCCGTAATGTGATCCGGGTAAAACGCTGGGGACAGACCGATATCCGTTCGCTGATTCTCAGCCGCAACCACCTGAGTGGCTTCCAGCTACGTTACGACGAAGTCTTGCTCTCTTCCCGGGGACCGGAAGCCGGCAACCTGCGCAATGCGGAGCAGCGTTATTTCAGCCTGCTTTGGGATGCCAGCCGGGGCAACCCCATGGTCGCGCTACGGTTGTTTTTGACCTCGGTGAAAGTGAAAGGCCGGCAGGTCACTGTTGGCTTGCCCAACGCCCCCTCGGCCAGCATTCTCGATGGCATGGGCGACAACTCCCTGTTTGTTTATGCCGCCATTGCCACCCACGAAAACCTGACCAGCCACGAAATCAGCGCCGTGACACACCTGTCGGAAAACGTGGTGCGTTATGCCCTGAAGGGCGGTTTTGATGCGGGCTTTTTGCACAAGAGCGATGACGGCCGCTACCGGCTGGTGCCCCTGTGGTACCAGCAGGTGATCAGCTACCTGACACGGAAGAACCTGCTCAATGAATGATGGAAATATCGTCAACGACCTCACGGTGGTGGTAGAACTGTTCAACGTCTATGCGTTGATGCTGCTGTTTATCGGCGGCCTGGTGCTGTGGGCACTGAACTGGGGTATCAGCAAGGCCAGCCAGAAAATCACCGAGAAAATGCCTACCCGGCGTTTCCTGATTCTGCAGATCACCACCCTGATCGGCTTTGTTCTTTACACCGTCGGCGCCATCGCGCTGGTGATCGGGGTGCTGCAACCCCCCAAGGAATTCATGCTCGCCGCCGGTGGCTCCATCGCGGTGGCATTGGGTTTTGCCCTGAAAGACATTGCCGCGTCTCTGGTGGCCGGCCTGCTCCTGTTGTTCGACCGTCCGTTCCGGGTGGGCGACCGGGTGAGCTTCGATAATGTGTACGGGGAGATTGTCTCCATCGGCCTGCGCACCGTGCGCCTGCAAACCCTGGACGACAATCTGGTCACCATCCCCAATTCACGCTTTATCACCGACGTGGTGGCCTCCGGCAATGCCGGCGAACTGGACATGATGGTCGTTACAGACTTCCACATAGCCCTGGATGCCGATATCGAACAGGCCCAGGCCATCGTGGAGGAAATCATCGTCACCAGCCGTTACGCCTACCTGAAAAAACCGGTCACCTTTGCCATTGAAGAAATTGAAGTGGGCTACCGGCTGGCCATTCGCTTGCGCGCCAAGGCCTATGTGCTGGATGTGCATTACGAGAAAGCATTCCAGAGCGATATCGTGGTGCGGGTGTCCAAGCGCTTTAGCGAAATGCAGGTGGCCCGGCCCGCATAAACAGTCGGGCCGTTATTCCGCGTTCTTTTTGCCATCACCGCTGGCAGGCTTGTCAGCCTCACCGGACAACACCTCTTCCAGCTCCTCACGGGGCATATAATCCAGGTCCCAATGGCTGGTGTAGGTTTCTTTCAACCGGTGCCTGCCGCGATGCAGGTCTTCCGGGGTTTCCCCTTCATGGGCGGGATGATACTCGCGCGGTTCATGGGCGGGCGCTTCATCATGCTGCAGTTGCGGAGCGGGAAACAGCTTTTCTTTCAATGCAGATAACCAACGCATAGACACCTCCACAGGTCTTGCCCCACCGTAACACCCGTATCGTGAATATTCTCGCAACGAGTGGGCGGAGCGCGGCCGATCATTGCCTGTCGCGGGCGACAAAGACCAGGGCAAGGGAAAGCCCGCAGCGCCATTAGGGAAAGTAAAGGACGGCAACGGGCCGGGGGCAGAATCCCCGGCCAGTCAGGCGAAGATCAGGACAGCAATCCCGGGCGTTTCATCAACCGCGACAGTTTTTCCAGCCCCCGCTGGCGCAGATGAACGCTGTCCCGCTTGGAAGGGTGGAAGTCGCGCTTGTAATACGCCAGATAGGATTTGCCCAGCTTGCGCAGCCAACCGGGGTTGCCCACCAGCCAGTTGAGCCCCTGGCGCACGGATTTCCAGTCAGTGGGATCATCCATTTCAGCGCGCAACTGGTTGTAATGCAGAATGGTAAATCCGATGAATTCCACCGTGGTAAACGCCATTTCCGACGTCCGCACCCAATAGCTGTCCACCTGATCGCGGTACACATCAAAGGCCACGGATTTGTGTTCGCTTTCTTCCACCGCATGCCACAACCACAGCGGCACCATGCGCTCGTCCATGCCTTCGATAAATTCCGGATGTTCCAGAATCATTTCCGCCAGCATGGCGGTGAAATGCTCCAGCGCGCAGGTCTTGGCCAGCTGCCGCTCCGGCGACAACCACTTGGCCATGAATTTCAGGCCATCCTTCACATAGGCATCCACCTTGCCGGTGGGCACGCCCTTGGATTCCATAAACGCATTGAAGGCATCGTGTTCGTTGCCGTGATGGGCTTCCTGGCCGATAAAGCCTTTCACCTGCTCGCGCAGCAAGGGATCGGTGAGGTTTTTCTGAAAATGGCGCACGGAACGGACGAAGAAGCGTTCACCTTCAGGAAAAGTGCAGGACAACGCCGTCAAGAGCATGGTCTTGAACTGGTCATTGTCGAACCAGTAACGGGGCATGGCCGGATCAAATTGAAAATCCATCTTGCGGGGCTGAATGTCACTTTTATTGATTTTTTTCTGCGGCTGACGCTTGGCCGCTTGATCGCGTTGCCCGGTGGTTATAGCAGTGGCTGCATTGGCATTCATGGCGGTGTCCTCATTGCTCATGGGCACAGTATTTGCCAACCGCAACTGGCACGAAAGTGCAGGTTGTGCCATTTTGCCAGCACGCACCGCCCAGGCACGGCGTAATAGGACACAGCCTGTGCCCGGGCGCCGGTTTACTGTGCCGTCACGACACTCCCGCCATAGCGCCTATCAACCCGGGCCAGTTTGCCGCCGGTATAGCCGCGCATGAATATCGCCGCCGCTTTTTTCTTTTGACAACACCCAGTGCGCCGGGACTGCAGGCACTTCACCCTGGCGGCGGCTTTCCACATAGATAATCGCCCCGTCCGCCAGCAGCCCGTGGGCTTCCAGCGCCTCACAGGCCGGCGTCACCAAACCCAGATCGTAAGGCGGATCAATAAAGACCAGATCAAACGGTTCCCGTTGCGCAGGTAACCAACTCAACGCATCGGCGCAATGCACGGTGATGCGTCCCTCAAACAATGGGGCTAACTGCCGGCTCAAATCCGCGCAGCGTTCGCGCTGCTTTTCGACCAACACCGCATCCCGGGCTCCCCGGCTCAGGGCTTCCGCCCCCAGCGCGCCGGAGCCGGCAAACAGGTCCAGCACCCGAAGCCCCGGCAGCTCGAACTGCAGCCAGTTGAACAGGGTTTCGCGCATACGATCCGACGACGGACGCAAATCACCGCCGTAGTCCACAAAGTGCAGCCGATGACCACGCCGTTCGCCACCGATAATCCGTACCTGACCTTTCTGCGCCGGGCCAGTACTGGCGCCGGGGCGTTTACCTGAACGCTTACGGGGCACGATCAGCGGGCTCCTCGGCGGCGGTATTTTCTGCCTCTCTATCGGCCGCACGAATCTGCGGTGCCTTGGGACCGATGCTGACGATGGCCAGATTGTCCGGGGTCAGATTGCGCTGGAACGCGGCACGAATGTCTTCCGCTGTGACCGTGCGCACCTGCTGGTTAAACCACTGCAGATAATCCAGCGGCAGGTCGTAGAAGCCAATAGCGCCAAGCTGGCCAATGATGTCGCTGTTGTCCGCCGTGCCCAGGGCAAAGCTGCCAAGAATGCTGGTGCGGGTTTCTTCCAGCTGTTCAGCGGTGGGGCCGTCCTGCACAAACTGGTCGATCAGATCCAGGGTCAGGGTCAGGGCGTCGTCGGCATTATCATTGGCCGTCTGCAAACGCACCTGAAACGGACCACCGGCGGCCATGGGGCCGAAATGGCTGCTGATACCGTAAACGTAACCACGCTTCTGCCGCACTTCGTCGGTGAGAATGGAGGCAAAGCCGCCACCGCCGAGCACCTGGTTGCCCACATACAAGGCCACATGGTCCGGGTTACCCCGCCAGGTGGCCTGATTGCCGAGCAGGATATGGGTCTGGGCGGAGGGAAAGGTAATGTGCCGGCGTTGACGCTCGGCGAGCGGCGCGGCCCGCTCCAGCGGCGGCGCCGCCTGCCCTTGCGGCAGGGCTGCGCTGATGTCCCCGGCAATTTTCTCCGCCTGCGCGCGGTCCAGATCACCCACCATGGCAATCACGGTGTTACCCGCCGCGTAGTAGGTGCGGTAGAAAGCCTGCAGCTGGTCACGGGCAATGGCCGGCAGACTTTCCAGGGTGCCATCGCTGGGCTGCCCATAGGGATGGCCAGCAAACACCGTGGCCTGGAAGGCCTTGTTCACCTGCGGGCCGGGCACCTGGGTTTCCATGCGCAGCCCCTGCATCATCTGGGTACGAATCCGCGCCAGCGTATCCTGCTCAAACGTGGGGCTGCCGATCACCTGATTGAACAGCGCCAGTACCGGTTCACGGTACTGCGCCTCGGACAGGGTGCGCAGGCTGATCACCCCCATGTCCCGGTAGCTGGAGGACGAAAAGCTGGCGCCCTGATCTTCGAAACCACGGGCAATATCGTCCACGCTCATGCCATCAGCGCCTTCGCCCAGCAAGGCGCTGGTGAGTGAGGCCAGGCCCGGGTGCGCACCATCACGGGCGGAGCCGGCATCACTGACCAGACGAATATCCAGCATAGGCAACGCATCGCTGGCCACAAACAGGACTTTCGCCCCTTCCCCTGTTTGCCAGGACTGGATATCCAGCGCCGGCGCTTGCGGGTCGGTTTCTGCCACCTGCGCTTCGGTAGTGGGGAAAGCGCCGGAAAAAGGCCCGGCACAGGCACTCAGTAGCGCGCCCAGCACGAGCAGGCAGGCCAGTCGGAAAGCGTTCATCTTCATGGTTGCGGCTCCGCTTGCGGTTGATCAGAGGTGGGCGCTTTCGGTTTCACCGTGCCCACGGTCAGGCGTTCCGGCACCAGCCATTGCTGTGCCACGCGCTGCACGTCTTCGGCGGTGACCGCTTCCAGGTTCTCGGCAAAGCGGGCAGACAAATCGATATCCAGGCCCAGGGTGCTGAGCATCCCCAGCTCCATGGCCTGCCCCATCACCGAGTCCTTCTCATACACCTGGCCCGCCAGCACCCCGGCCCGCACCCGCGCCATTTCCGCGTCGGTGGGCAGCGTGGTTTGCAGCCGTTCGATCTGCGCCAGCAACGCTTTTTCCACTTGCTCCAGAGTCACGTTCGGGTTGGGGGCGGCGGTGAGCGTGAAGGTGCCATCGCCTCGCTGAATCCCGCTGTAACTGGCACCGGCGCCGGCCACCAGCCGTTGGCCGCGCACCAGATCCGTTTCGATGCGCGCACTCATGCCGCCATCGAGCACGCCAGCCAGCATGGTCAGGGCGTAGAAATCGGTTTTGTCTTCCAGCGTGACCAACGACGGCACGTTGTACATCATGTACAGGGAAGGCACTTTTACCGGCAGATTCAGCGCCAGACGGCGCTCACCGGCCGGCGGATTCACCGTCTGTTTGGGCCGTGGCGGGGTCTGCCCGGCGGGCAGATCGGCAAAGAATTTTTCCACCAGCGGCTGTACCTG
>NZ_NVWY01000048.1 GCF_002733835.1 Alcanivorax sp. | reverse complement strand
GATTGAAACTCCGTTTGGGCTAGGTTAATCCCTAGCCGTTGATGTCGCGCCCTTTACGGGCGTGTGGATTGAAACCGCTCGAATATCGCTGCGGGCCGCATCCTGCAGTTTTTCCAGCACGGTCTCGCCTTCCAGCTGACCTTTGCCTTCTGCCTTCAGGTAAGCAAGGAAGCCGGGCTCCACTTCCAACAGTTTGTTGAAGGTGGCTTCCACGCGGCCGATGGAATCCTCCGGATCCTGGGAGATATAGGCGGGTTCCGCCAGCGCATCACGCACCGAACTGGGTTCCATGATCATCTGCCCCAGAGTGCGTATCTGATCGTCGCTGGGTGCCTGGGCCTTGCAGGGGCGACCCAGCGGGAAGAACAGGCGCTTGAGCACGTGGCCGAGGCCAAAGAAACCGAAGTTGCGCGAGAACGCTTCCAGGGAGTCGTGGGCCCGGCTGAAGGCCAGCCGCAGCGCATAGTGCGCATGGGCATCGTTGGCCTCATCGCGGGGCAGGGTGGCGTGGTACTTGAGAATGGCACAGGCAATCAGCAGCTGGCTGTGCACATCACCCAGCCGGGCGGACAGCAGCTCGCGCCGCTTCAGATCGCCGCCCAGCAGCGCCAGGGCCATGTCCGAGACGCTGGCCAGTACCGCACTGTAGCGGCTGACCAGACGATACCAGGGCGCACTGAACGCGTCGGAATTACCGGGGGCATCAGACAGGTAGGGGCCCGCGAAGGCCTGCACGATGGCACTGCTGATATTGCCCAGCGTATGGCCTGCATGGGAGAAGAACAGGTCATCGAAGTCCTGCAGCCCCTGCTTCTTGTCTTCCGCCTGTATGGCTTGCAGTTCGTCATAGAGGAACGGATGGCAGCGCATGGCGCCTTGGCCGAAGATCATCAGTGAGCGGGTGAGGATGTTGGCCCCTTCCACGGTGATGGCAATGGGGGTGGACTGATAGGGCAGGGCCAGGAAGTTACGCGGGCCCAGCTGGATGCCGCGGCCACCGGCGATATCCATGCCGTGGTTGATCAGCTCACGCATCATTTCGGTGGCATGGTATTTGGCCATGGCGGTCACCACGGACGGTGCGCCGTCTTCCAGCGAACGGGTCACCAGATGGCGGTAGGCTTCCAGGGTGTAGGCCAGCGCCGCCACATCGGCGGACGCTTCCTGTACGCCCTCGAATTCGCCGACGGCCGTATTGAACTGGCGACGAATGCGGCCAAAGGCACCGGTCATCCGGTAGCCCATTTCGCCACTGGCGGTGGCCAGTGCAGGCAGGGAGACGCCGCGGCCGGCACCGAGGCATTCAATCAGCATGCGCCAGCCTTTGCCGGCCATATCCGGGCCGCCGATGATGGCATCGAGAGGCACGAACACATCCTTGCCATTGATGGGGCCGTTCATGAACGGGGAACCGGGGTAGTGCCGGCGGCCGATTTCCACGCCTTTGGTGTCGGCGGGAATCAGGGCGCAGGTGATACCGAGGTCTTCCTCATCACCGAGCAGTTTTTCCGGGTCATAAAGCTTGAACGCAAGCCCCACCACCGTGGCCACCGGGGCCAGGGTGATCCAGCGTTTGGCGAAGTTCAGGCGCATGCCCAGCACTTCCTTGCCGTCGATCTTGCCTTTGCAGATGACGCCGGTATCGGGAATGGCGCCGGCATCGGAACCGGCTTCCGGCCCGGTAAGGCCAAAGCAGGGAATCTCGTCGCCCTTGGCAAGGCCGGGCAACCAGCGGTCTTTCTGTTCCTGGGTGCCGTATTCCGCCAACAGTTCACCCGGGCCAAGAGAGTTGGGCACCATGGCGGTGACGGCGGCGGTGAGTGAGCGGGTGGCAATCTTGCTCATGATGCGGCTTTGCGCATAGGGCGAGAAGGCCTTGCCGCCGTACTCGGTGGGAATGATCAGGCTGAAAAAGCCCTTGTGCTTGAGGAAATCCCAGACCTCTTCGGGCAGGTCTCGCAGTTCGTGGAAGATCTGCCACTCATCAAGCATGTCGCACAATTGCACCACTTCGTTGTCGATGAAGGACTGCTCGTCATCGGTGAGCGTGGTGAACTGAATGTGAGCGAATTTCTCCCAATCCGGTCGGCCGGAGAACAGGTCGGCTTCGAACCAGGTGGTGCCCGCCTCGATGGCTTCGCGTTCGGTATCGCCAATGGCTGGCATGACTTTGCCCAGCGCGTTGTATACCGGTTTGGTGATGAACTTCTGTCGCAGGTCCACGTGGTTGAGCACGGTAACGCCGGCGGCGAGCAGAATCAGGGAAATGGGATGGAACAGCCAGGAAGCGAGGAAGCCGCAGAGCAGCCACACAATAACGAAAACGGCACTGCCAATGCCTCGGCTGATTTGCTGATAGAAGAGGGTCATCAGCGTGGCAATTAACAACACAATAGCCAATAGGCTAAGCATGGTGATCTCCTTTGCCTGGGTGGAATACCTTCCAGCATACGGGCGTTACCATGGAGAGCGCGTGAAACTGCCGCCAGGAACTTCAAACCGTACACCTGGCTTCAGTCTAACGCGCAGATGGCACAAGTTGCACAGGATTTAACCGGATTTAATCTGGATGATGCCTTACACTTGGCGCCACTTTTAATGCGTTTTCAGGAGCATAGCGTTGCAGCCGAACAGCCCTATCATTGAAGCCACAGAGCAGAATATTCAGCAAATCCTTGAACAATCCCAACAGATCCCGGTGATCGTGGATTTCTGGGCCAGCTGGTGCCAGCCCTGTCAGCAGATGGCACCGATACTGGAGCGGCTGGTCAATGAATACCAGGGCAAGGTGCTGCTGGCGAAAGTGAATGCAGATGAACAGCAAATGCTGGCCAGCCAGTTTGGTGTGCGCAGTCTGCCCAGCCTGAAGCTGGTGTATCAGGGGCAGCTGGTCAGCGAGCTGGATGGGGCACAGACCGAAGGCGCGTTGCGCCAGTGGTTGGCCCCGGTGGTTGATCCGGAAGCGGCACAACAACAGCAGGAAGAAGGGTTCATCGAGCAGGTGCGCATGGCCATTGAGGCGGGCCACACGGAGCAGGCGGAAGGCGCGTTACGGCAGACTCTGGAACAGAGCCCGGACAAGCATGCCATTCGTGCCCTGCTGGTGGAGTTGCTGTTGGGAGAAGGGCGCCTGGATGATGCCCAGTCGGTGCTGGCGCAAGTGACAGAAGATGCGGAACCGTTACGCCCGTTCCGGGCACGTTTCGCGTTGCTGGAGAAGCTGGAAGGGGCCGGGGAGAGTCTGACGGAGCTGTCTGCCCGTATTGCCGACAAGCCCACGCCGGAAGACCTATATGCCTACGGCTTGCAGGCCGCCGCAGCGGGGCAGTTTCAAGCGGGGCTTGAGGCGCTGTTGCAGCTGTTGCGTAACCACCGTGATTTTCGCGATGGCGTCGCCCGCAGTGCATTGCTGGAAGTGTTCGAATGCCTGCCCAAAGGCGATCCGCTGGCCAGTGAATACCGCCGCAAGATGTTCAACTACCTTTACTGAGTCTCCCGCCCAAGGGCAGCGGCCAGCTCCGTTGCCCTTTCTGTTCTGCTTTCTTGCCTGTCTTCTCTCTGCTTGCTTTTCTCTCTGCTTGGCGCTGGTGTGTTTTGGTGCGTACCGGCACGTCTTGTGCTGTTTGATCCGGGGGCATGCGCCAATTTAATGCCGTTGGCGCCCATCCATGGTGCATCTTTGTGGTGCGACGTTCTTTTGTGGTGCGCAATGAATAATGTTCACCGCTAACCGATTGAAATTGCGTGCACTATTTTGTGGCCTGATTCTTGAATGCTCCTTGTCGGTGCAAGTTTCCGGCACGTTTTGTGTTGGTGCATGAGGACGAGGAGATACCGAATGAAAATGCTGACTGCGGTGGTCAAGCCGTTTAAGGCCGAAGAGGTGCGTGATGCGCTGGCCCAGATTGGGGTGCAGGGCATGACGATTACCGAGGTAAAGGGGTTTGGACGCCAGAAAGGGCACACCGAACTGTATCGGGGGGCAGAGTACGTGGTGGATTTTGTTCCCAAGGTGAAGCTGGAGCTGGCGGTCCGTGAAGAGCAGCTGGACCAGGCGATCGAGGCAATCATGAAAGCGGCCGGCACCGGCAAGATCGGTGACGGCAAGATTTTCGTGACGGACCTGGAGCAGGTGATCCGTATCCGTACCGGTGAAACCGGCAGCGAAGCCATTTAAGGGGCCCGACGATGAAAAAATTGATAGCTGTATTGTTGATGTTGCCTTCGCTGGCGCTTGCCGATGGCCTGGATACCGGTGACAGTGCCTGGATTCTCACCGCCACCGCGCTGGTGCTGTTCATGACGCTGCCGGGCCTGAGTCTGTTCTATGGCGGCCTGGTGCGTGCCAAGAACATTCTGTCCGTTTTGATGCAGTGTTTTGCCATCACCTGCGCGGTGTCGCTGGTGTGGTTGATCTGCGGTTATTCCCTGGCCTTTTCCGATGGTGGAAGCATGAATGCCTGGATCGGTGGCCTGGATCATGTGTTCTTTTCCGGGATTACCCGGGAGACGCTGGAAGGCACCTTGCCGAAAAGCCTGCACGGGCTGTTCCAGATGACGTTTGCCATTATTACGCCAGCGCTGATCGTCGGCGCTTTTGCCGAGCGCATGCGCTTCGGGCCGATGCTGGCGTTTTCCGTGCTCTGGCTGCTGGGGGTGTATATCCCGGTGTGTCACTGGGTCTGGGGCGGCGGCTGGCTGGCTGACCTGGGGCTGTATGACTTTGCCGGTGGTACCGTGGTGCACATCACTGCCGGTGTGGCCGCGCTGGTGGCCGCCATGGTGCTGGGCAACCGAAAAGGGTTCCCGACCCAGGGCATGATGCCGCACAACATGACCATGACCGTGACTGGTGCCGGCATGCTGTGGGTGGGCTGGTTCGGTTTCAATGGTGGTTCGGCCCTGGCAGCCAATGGCGATGCGGCCATGGCCATGCTGGTGACGCACATTTCTGCCGCCGCCGGTTCGCTGGCGTGGATTACCATGGAGTGGAAAAAATTCGGCAAGCCATCCGCACTGGGCATTGCGACCGGTATGGTGGCCGGTCTTGGCACGATCACCCCGGCGTCAGGCTTCGTTGGGCCGGCCGCCGCGTTGGTGATTGGCCTGTCTGCGGGTGTGATCTGCTTCTACGCGGTGATCTTTATCAAGCACAAGCTGAAAATCGATGATTCTCTGGATGTCTTCCCGGTTCACGGGGTGGGCGGTATTCTCGGTACCCTGTTTGCCGGTATTTTTGCCTCCACTGAGCTGGGGCTGTTCTCCGGTTACGGCTTTGCCAAGCCCGAGTACACCATGCTGGACCAGCTGGGCGTCCAGGCGCTGGGTGTGGTGGCCACCTTTGTTTACACCGCGGTGGTGACCTGGGTGCTGCTTAAGCTGGTGGCCCTGTTTGCGCCGTTGCGTGTAGATGGCGACGAAGAGACACAGGGCCTGGATATTGCCCTGCATGAAGAGCGTGGCTACGACCTCTGATCGCCTGTTTGACGCTGATTTAAGGCGTTCGAAAAGCCCGGCATTTTGCCGGGCTTTTTTGTCCTATAAGGACACATCTGCGGCTATTGCCACCCCCTGAGCCTTTCTATAAGGTACGGGTAAGTTTCGAACGCTCGTTTGAATTGGCTAGCAGCAATAAAGCCTGTGCCAGCCCTGTGAAAGGGGGCGTCGAAGTCATATCGATAGGTTTAAGGAGAAACAAGAATGAGCCTGGAATTTCTGTCTGACGAGTGGTTTGCAAAAGTAAAAGAAATCCGTGATGGCGCGGGTAATGTTGAAGCGCCGGCAGCCCTGGCTGACCTGGTAATCAATATCACTGTGAATGCTGACGGTGGCGACAAAGAGCTGGCTCTGGTGGGTGGCATGATCGAAGAAGGTCATCACGCTGACGCTCCGACGACCATGATCCTGCCGGCCGACCTGGCCAAGCGCATCTTCATCGAAGGTGACCAGTCTGCGGGCATGCAAGGCTTCATGAGCGGCCAGATCCGCATTGAAGGCGACATGAGCAAGCTGATGGCGCTGCAAACTGCACAGCCTTCTGCTGATCAGGTAGCCCTGATGAAGCAGATCCAGGACGTGACCGCGTAATACTGCGTTTTCGTTCCATAACAATGCCCGCCTTGTGCGGGCATTGTTGTTTTGAAAGACGCAAACATGCAGCAAGCAACACGCTGCACGCCGGTTGCGTGTTATGTGCCTCTTGCGAGACGTTCGCTGTGATTCAGATTCTGTAACGGCGTGGCCACGGTCACTGGCTGAACACATAGCTGATCCAGCCAGCCGTGCGCACTGCGCTTGCCCGCATCCAGGTATTCGCTGAGCGAGTCTCGCCAAGGCTCGGCATACAGGGCCAGGCATAGCGGTTGCCGACGTAGCGGATCGTGGGCAACGCAAATATGCTCCATCGACGCCGCCGCCAACAAATCCTCAGTCATGGCCGTGGGCAGGGTCAGCAGGTCACAGGGCAGGCACAGGCACAGGCCGTGGGCTTCCCCCAGCGCGGCTTCCAACCCGGCCAGCGGTCCAGGAAAACCGTCGCGCCGATCCGCAACCACCTGATCGGCCCAGGCTTGATAGCGGTCAGCATTGCGATTGGCACTGATCACAATGCGGGTGGGGCGGGGGAGTAGATTATCGAGCAGGTGAGCGACCAGCGGCTTGCCATCCACCTCCACCAGTCCCTTGTCGGCACCGCCCATGCGTTGCCCCTGCCCGCCGGCCAGAATGATTAAGGTATATTCGACCATATTGCCTTCTCGTCTTGCTCTCGCGTTGGGTTCCGGGGGCGAATCGGCTATGCTCTGCGCGCGCGTTGGGCGATGCTGACAGCTTGTGTTTTGCCAGCCCCGAGTGCAGACACGTTTCAGGGACATTATGTGACTACCGCCCGTAATCATCTTACCGATTTAGCGCGCTTTGCGCCGCTCCTGCCTGGCTACCAGCCGCGGGAACCGCAGCTGGAAATGGCTGATGCGGTGGAAGACGTGATTGGCAGTGGTGCCACCCTGCTGGTCGAAGCGGAAACCGGCACCGGCAAGACGCTGGCTTACCTGGTGCCGGCACTGCTGTCTGAAGGCCCGACGTTGGTGTCCACCGGCACCAAGAGCTTGCAGGACCAGCTGTTCTTCAAAGACCTGCCCATGGTCAAGAAAGCCCTGAACCTGCCGAGAAAAGTGGCGCTGTTAAAAGGGCGTGCCAATTACCTATGCCCGTACCGGCTGGAGTTGCATCAGGAAGACGCCCGTTTTCTCACCCGTGAAACCGTAGGGCAGATGCAGATTGTGGCGCACTGGGCCGGGCGCACCCGTACCGGTGATATCGCCGAGCTGCAACAGATTCCGGAAGATGCGCCAGTATGGCCCTGGGTGACCAGTACCGCGGACAATTGCCTGGGAACGGAGTGCCCCCGCTATAACGAATGCCCCCTGATGAAGGCCCGCAAAGAAGCCCAGGAAGCTGACCTGGTGGTGGTGAATCATCATCTGTTCTTTGCGGATGCCGCATTGCGTGGCAATGGTGCGGCGTCTGAATTATTGCCCACCGCCAACACGGTGATTTTCGATGAGGCACATCAGCTGCCTGAAATTGCCGCGGCGTTTTTTGCGGACACCCTGAGCACACGGCAGATTCAGGAACTGGGCCGCGACAGCCTGTCGGAAGCCGGGCATACCGCAGCCGATCTGGCGGAGCTGAATCGCCTGGTTGCCGCCGTGGATAAAGGGGGCATGGACTTGCGTTTGAGCCTGGGTGACGGTGAGCGCCGTGAGCCCTGGACGGAAGTGGCCGAAAACAAGGCGGTGGTTGAAGCCGGGGAAGCTCTGCTGCAGGC
Organism: Alcanivorax sp.; assembly: GCF_002733835.1. Taxonomy (GTDB): domain Bacteria; phylum Pseudomonadota; class Gammaproteobacteria; order Pseudomonadales; family Alcanivoracaceae; genus Alcanivorax. The sequence continues at coordinate 21,699 of NZ_NVWY01000048.1, read as the reverse complement.
CTTGCAGGAGCTGGACGCCTTCCTCGGGCCGCTGGCCAAGGCGAGCAGAGGCATGGACGCCTGTTCCCGGCGGGCTAGCGAACAGGTGGATTGCCTGGCGGCCTACCTGAAAGGCGGCCAGCCCAACCGGGTGTACTGGTTTGAGACGTTCAAACGTTCCGTGGTGCTGCACAGCACGCCGTTGTCTGTGGCCGCGCAGTTGCGGGCCCAGCGTGAGCGTCACCCCTGCAGCTGGATTCTTACCTCCGCCACCCTGTCGGTGGGCGGGCGCTTCGAACATATTCAACATCGCCTGGGGCTGGACGCTGCTCGCACGCTGCGCCTGGAAAGCCCCTTCGATTTCAAACGCCAGGCGGTGTTTTATGCCCCGGAAGGCCTGCCGGCCCCGAACGACCGCGAGTACACCGCACAGCTTACCAATGCCATGGTGCCGGTGATTAATGCGGCGAAAGGGCGCACTTTTTTCCTGTTTACGAGTCACAGAGCGTTACGCGAAGCGGCCGTTATCCTTCGCCAGAAGCTGGATTACCCTTTGCTGGTGCAGGGCGAGTCTGGCCGGCGTGAATTGCTGGAGGCATTCCGGGAGAAGGGCAATGCCGTGTTGCTGGGGACCAGCAGCTTCTGGGAGGGCATTGATGTCCGTGGTGAAGCGCTCAGTTGTGTGATCATTGATAAATTGCCTTTTGGCTCTCCTGGTGACCCGGTGGCGGCAGCGCGTATCGAGCACATTAACCGCAACGGCGGTAATGCGTTCCGCGATTATCAACTTCCCCAGGCGGTGCTGGCCTTGCGCCAGGGGGCCGGGCGGCTGATTCGTGATCCGAAAGACACAGGTTTACTGGTGGTGGCGGACCCGCGACTGTTAACGCGCAGTTATGGCAAGTTGTTCATCAACAGCCTGCCCAACATGACCCGCACCCGTAAGCTCGACGTGGTGCAACGGTTTTTTGATTATCTGGCCCGGCAGGGCCTGGAAGCGGAAAAGATGGAATCATGACGCGGATACTCGCACTGGAAACCGCAGGCGAAACCTGCTCGGTGGCGTTGCTGGACGATGGCAATGTGGTCGAACGTTTTGAACACGCGCCACGGCGACAGACCGAGCTGGTGCTGCCAATGGTTGAAGGGCTGCTGGCCGATGCCGGGGTCCGCTTGAAGGACCTTGATGGCATTGCCTTCGGCCATGGTCCGGGCGCGTTCACCGGCGTGCGTGTGGCTGCCGCGGTGACTCAGGGGCTGGCGTTTTCGGCGGATCTGCCCGTGGTGGGGATTTCCACCCTGGCGGCCTGCGCACTCAGTGCGCAGGCGATACAGGCGCACTCCCATGTGATTGCCTGTTTCGACGCACGTATGGGCGAGGTGTACCTGGGTGCCTATGAGTGTGAGGACGGCGCGGCCAATGCGGTTCTCAACGATGGCCTGTTTAACCCCGATGCCTTGCCGGATCTGCCGTCGGCGGACTGGATGATTGTCGGTTCCGGGCTGGTCTACCAGGACGCGCTGGTGGCGTCCTATGGCGTAAGCCGCTGCGTTATTGACGCCCACCCCCATGCGAAAGCGGTGGCGCAGCTGGCATTATCAGCATTCGAACGCGGAGAGGGTGTCAGTGCGGAGCTGGCACAGCCAGTCTATTTGCGAGACCAAGTGATTCAGGGAGCTGTACGATGATCAACTGGGACCTTCCCAATGTGCATGAGCTAACGGTGACCGTACCAGCCGAAGCCATTGATGTGATGGGGCATGTGAACAACACCGAGTACCTGCGCTTTATGGAGCAGATCGCCTGGCATCACACCACCGAACTGGGATTGGGCTGGGACCTGTATCAGAAGCTCAACCGGGGCATGGTGGCGCGCCACACCGAAGTGGATTATCTGGCGCCGGCCTTTGAGGGTGAAAACCTGAAAATCGGCACCTGGATCGTTCACAATGATGAGCGCATCAGTATTACCCGCCGTTATCAGATTGTGCGTGAATCCGATAGCCTGACCCTGCTGCGCGGTCGTACCCGTTGGGTGTGTGTGGCACTGGATTCCGGCAAGCCGCGGCGTATGCCCCCGGAGTTCCTGAAGGGTTATCAGATTACCGCTGACGAATAGAAAACGTTACGAGTGACGAGGAGCGAGTTTCGAAAACCAAACCGGTTTTGATGTTCGCTCCTCGCAACTCGTGACTCGTCACTGACGTTTCATTTAATAAGGATATTCCATGGATTGGTTTCAGGCTCTGGTTCTGGCTCTGATACAGGGGCTCACCGAGTTCCTCCCTATCTCCAGTTCCGCCCACTTGATTCTTCCATCACAGATTTTGGGCTGGCCCGATCAGGGGCTGGCTTTTGATGTGGCGGTGCATTTGGGCACCTTGCTGGCGGTGATGGTGTATTACCGCCGTGATCTGGTGGCCATGGTAGGCGGCGCTGGCGTGGCGGTGCAGCAGCGGCAAATGAATGATGATCTGAAGCTGGGGTTACTGGTGGTGCTGGCCACCATTCCGGCTGTGGTGTTCGGTTTTCTTGGTGATGATTTTATTGAACAGGAATTGCGCTCGGCGCTGGTGATTGCCATCACTACGTTGGTATTCGGGGCTCTGTTATGGGCATCTGATGCCTTCGGCAAGCGGGCGTTTTCGCTGGCCCGGTTGGGTATTGCCGGCGCCATTTTTATCGGCCTGGCCCAGGCGCTGGCGTTGATCCCAGGCACCTCGCGTAGCGGCATCACCATTACCGCGGCGCTGGCATTGGGGTATCGCCGTGAAGACGCGGCGCGTTTTTCCTTTTTGCTGTCCATACCGGTGATTCTGGGCGCGGGGCTGCTGAAAACCAAAGATCTGATCGAACAACAAATCGCGGTGGACTGGGCGATGATGGCCCTGGGTGTCGTGGTTAGCGCGGTGACGGCTTACCTGACCATTGTGTTCTTCATTCGCCTGCTGGAGCGCATCGGCATGCTGCCGTTTGTCATCTATCGGCTGATTCTGGGCGTGGCCCTGTTGTTCTGGCTGGCATGACCCTGAGTGGCTCTCTGGACACTGTGCTCGGTCTGTTACCCGGTTGCCCGTCAGGCTTGCCGGGTGCGCCGGTGGAAAACGAAACGCAGGCCTGTGCTCGCTCGCTCGAACTGGTGCTGGGCTGGCATAATGCGTGCCTGAGCCTGTGGCGTCCGCAGGGTAAGGAAACGCCGCTGACGGTTAGCTTCTGTGACGGAAAGCAGGGCTACCGGCTAACACCTGAGCGGGTGCGCCACGAGCGCCTGATCAAGGCGCTGGGCAAGCCCAAAGACGAGCGGATCCGCGTGCTCGATGCCACCGCTGGTCTCGGTCGTGATGCCGCGCTGATGGCGCAGGCAGGGTTTCAGGTGTTGCTGGCGGAACGTTCGCCGATTCTTCATGCCATGCTTGCGGATGGCCTGCAAAGAGCGCCTGCCGGCCTGGTTGCCAACATGCAGTTGCTGGCGTGCGAGGACAGCAGAACTACTGAGCCGCGGACTCTTCACGCTGTGTATCTGGATCCCATGTTTCCGGCTCGGGAAAAAAGTGCTGCGGTAAAGAAAGACTTGCAGTGGTTGCAACGGCTTTGTCCCTATCCGGATAAGGCTGAAGAGGAGCAGCTACTGGACTGGGCCCGCTCCCTTTCCCCCGCCCGCGTCGTCGTAAAACGCCCGGTAAAGGCGAGCTATTTGGCTGACATCGAGCCGTCGTTCAGCCAGAAAGGCAAGGCGGTGCGCTTCGATATCTATACGTGCACCTGAGCCAGCTCACTACTCCTCTCAGTAATCACGTCCCCACGACCGGTTCGCTAATACCCTGGCTTTATTCCCGGGGATCTTGATAAAAGAGGGGCGGCGGTGCCGGCGTTTATACCGGCCACCGTTGGCGGTGGCCGTTCATGATCAGGAGCCGTCAGAAGAGGCGGTAAGCAGGTTGCCTAAATTGCTTACCCGGGTGACACGCCGAATGGCGTCACTGATATCGGGGCTGAGAATACGGTTAGCCTCGTCATCCAGTGCTTCCAGTTTCTCACTGAATTCCAGTGCGCCGCTGCCGCCGGGGGTGACCAGGCCGGTGGTGTAGAGCTGGGCGATAAAGTTCTTCAGCACTACCTTGTCGAAGAATTCCGGAGAGTTGAATTCGTACAGCAAAGAAAGGCGCTGGGCTGTCTGGTGGGCCAGTTCCCCTAGCTGTTCGGCGGTAAGCATGCCGGACCCATATTGCACCAGCAGCCGGATGGTCAGGTAGTAACGCTCCAAAGAGGGCATTACGGTCTGGCCAAGATGGTCGAGCATGTCGGATTCGTGGGTATGAATCGCGGCACCGTGCAAGCAGTCATTTTCACGGCCGATCAGTTGTTCCTGCTGCAGGACGGTGACGATATTATTGACGGCAGCTGCCAGTTCCTCGTCATCCTGCCAGTGCAGGAAGTACTCGTTACGCAGGAAAGGATAGAGCAGACGCACCATGCTTTGCAGTACATCCATGCTGATGGATCGTGCATTCATTACCAGCGAGCAGATCAGGCCCGGCAGAATGAACAGGTGCAGACTGTTGTTGCGCACGTACGCCATTTGCAGGGCGGTTTTTTCATCGGTGGTAACCACGTCGCCCAGCTTGTGTTCAATACGTTCCAGGAAGTCGTGCTCCAGGCCGTACTCAATAATGGCACTGGCGTCATCGTTGGCTAGTGCCGCGTTGTCACTGTAAGGCGCTTGTTTGAGCAGGGAAATATACAGGTCCAGTTGCTGACGAAGCTGGGCAATATCCATGGTGTGCTTGGGAGAGGCCAGCAACGCCAGGCTGAGCAGATTGACCGGGTTCGCCACAGCGGCAGCATTGATGGATTCGACCACCTCCTGTCCCAGTTCTTCCACCGCATGTTTGAACCAGGGTGGATTGTCACCGGGGGCCACGGTTTCATTGCGCCATTTCGGGTTATGGCCGTCCAGATAGTCCACCAGCTTGATCGGTTCACCGAAGTTCAGGTGCACCTGGCCAAAGTGGCTACGTAGCACGGAGAGTGATTTCATCAATCCGCCCACGGATTCCTTCTGCTTTTTCTTGCCGTGCAATTCGCCGATGTAGGAGCCGGCCTCAATCACTTTTTCGTAGCCCACATAGACGGGCACAAACGCGATTGGCTTGCGTGAATCACGCAGGAAGCTGCGTACGGTCATGGCGAGCATGCCGGTACGGGGTTTGAGCATACGTCCGCTGCGGCTACGCCCGCCTTCCACAAAATATTCGATGGAAAAGCCACGTGCTGTAATGGTGTGCAGGTATTCGCTGAATACGGCGGCGTACAGGGGGTTGTCACGGAAGCTGCGGCGCATGAAGAAGGCGCCGCCGCGACGCAGAATAGTGCCCACAATGGGCAGGTTCAGGTTGATGCCGGCGGCAATATGCGGCGGTACCAGGCCGTTGCGAAACATCACGAAGGACAGCAGCAGGTAGTCAATGTGGCTGCGATGGCAGGGCACGTAGATAATTTCGTGATCGCCGGCCACCTTGGTCAGGTTGTCCATGTTGTAGAGGCGAATGCCGCCATACAGTCGGTTCCACACCCAGTTCAGAAACAGCTCCAGGGTTCGGATTACGGTGTGGGAGTAGTCGGCCGCAATTTCCATGGCGTAACCGCGGGCCTTGGCTTCCAGCTTTTCTTCACTGACGTCCTGGCGCTTCGCTTCGGCGCGAATCACTTCTCGCACCGGTATGGAATCGACCACGGTATTGGTCAGAGTGCGCCGGTGTGACAGGTCGGGGCCGATGGCCGCTTCCTGCTGACGGCGAAAGTGCACCCGCAGGATGCGCGATGCCTTGCGCACGGCCTGGTCGTCTTTCTGGCACTGGTCAACCAGGGTGCGCAGGGACATGGGGCGGCTGAACTGCACGTATAGTTGGCGGCCCTGGGTGATGATGATGAAAAATTTCTTGATAAACCCGGCCGGAGACCAGTTATCCGAAAACAGGATGCGCCACATGGAGTTTTCTTTTTCCGGACGGCGCCCCCAGAACACGGAGACGGGCACAAGCTGTACATCGGCTTCGGGGTTGGCACGCAGGGCTGCAACCAGTTTTTCCAGCCGGGGAGGGGACACCGCCCGGCGCTGACGGCGGTTACCCAGCTGGCGGCGGTAAAGCTGAAAATAACTGTGGTTGAGGTGGGTTTTTCCCAGTGTCAGGCCGCGCAGGGCAGAAGAGAGCCCCAGCTGCCGGGCGGTCTGGTCCGCCACGGCTGCGTCGGCAGCAGAGCGGTCGCTGAGAACATAGACCACCGGAGTATTGGCAGCAAGCTGCAGTTCCTTGGGATCCGAAGGGAGCGCATTGGCGCGGGTGCACAGGCGTAAAAATACGCGTATGAGGAAGAAACCTAGTCGATCCAGGCCAAGCCAAGGTGTCATAGTCGGATACAGTTAACGAATGTGAGCCAAGTGTATCGAAAGCCCTGAGCCTGGAACACCAGCGGATATTTCAATTTGTTTCAAAATTGCTGCGACTGGACGACAACGAGCGTATGGCAGGGGCCGGCGCTGATTCGACCTGCTATCATTGTGGGAATTATTCCCCGCCATGGACAGAGTGAAGGAGCCTCCGGTGTCGACACCGCAATCCGGTATTTTTGACCGCAGTTATGCCCATCATGGGTTTTTCGAGTTCAGTCTTGGCAGTGGCCACAAGACCGAGTCATTGCGCCAGGCCCTGCGTGATCTGATTGCGCTGAAGAGTGAAAAAACGCCGGTTTTACTGGGTTTCGGGCCAGATCTCTGGGCCTGCTTTGATTCGCGTTTCAGTTTTCCGCCTTTTTCTTTGGAGGGGCACATTCCGGCCACCCAGGGGGATTTGTGGGTGTGGGTGCAGGCCCGGGAGGCGGGAGACCTGTTCGATACCAGCATGCTGGTACGCCAGGCGGTGGGTGACCTGCTCGCGACCCAGCTTGAGCTAACCGCCTTTGTGTACCACGACATGCGCGATTTGACCGGTTTTGTGGATGGCATCGGCAACCCCACCGGGGAAAAGGCGGAACAGGCGACTTTTATCGCTGAGCCGCACCCCGGCGCGGGCGGTAGTTGGGTGCTGACCCAGAAATGGATTCATGACTTGGGCAAGTTCAACCGGTTACCGGTCAGTGAGCAGGAAAATGTGTTTGGCCGGACCAAGGAAGACGCCGTGGAGTTCGATGATGAGCGCATGCCCGCAGATGCCCACGTAGGACGCGTCGATGTCGACCGGGATGGTGTAGCGCAGAAAATGTGGCGTCGATCGGTCCCTTACGGTGACAGCGGCCAGCATGGCCTGTATTTCCTGGCATTTTGTTGCGAGCTGGACCGTTATGATTTTCTGCTGCGACGCATGTATGGCATTGCGGATGACTCGGTGAAAGATCGGTTGCTGGAATTTACTCGGCCGGTGATGGGCTCCTGGTGGTATGCCCCGTCCCAGGATTGGCTGGATGCGCTCTGATTCAGCGTATATTGGGGGCGTACCATGAAGACCTGTGTTTTCACTGGCCCTTCGCTGGCCTGTTTGTTGGCGCTGCTGGCAGGGTGTGAAACCGGTGGTACCCAGGTGGTGCAGTCCTATCCGGGGCAGTTTGGTGTGTCTTGCCCGCAGTGGAGCGAATGTCTTAATGCGGCGCAGCGGGCCTGTGGTGGGGTGGGGTATACCATCGAGCGGGCGGCCCCGGAAAAAGGGGAGCTGGAAGTCATCTGCCAGGATGGCAATCGTCGGCAGGAACCCTCGGCAAGTACACCGGAGCAGTTGCGCGAGCGCTGCCTGCAATCGCCAGACTATCCCTGCTGAGTCCCTGCCGAGCGCTACAAAGCGAAAGCGTATGACGAGCAGGGTGCCTGGCGTCAGTCTTTCCCGTTCTGTGTGTCGTCGTCGCCGGAATCCAGCCAGATAAACAGGGCAAAACACCCGGCGAAGACCAGAATGCCGGCAATCACGGCGATTCCTGCCAGAACCACGCTGTCCATATACATAAAAAATCCTCCCGGAGCCTGTCTCGGTAGCATGACAGGTTCCGGGAGGATAGTGATGATGCAGGTCAACATTTGCCACCGGAAGCCGGTAGCGACACAGACCTAGTCGCCGGTTTTCCAGCCGGTGAACATTTTCTTCACCAGGAAGGGCGTGAGCTTCAATGAGGCGCCGAGCCACTGGCCAACGCTGGACGGGAAAACGAACAGCAGGGCGTTCTTGATGCCGTTGTAGGTGGCTTGATCAAACGGGTACCAGAAAATATTGCGTTTGGACGGCAGAATATCCCAGTTCACCACTTTCGCCTGCGTCATTTCTTCCAGCCCTTCCGGGCCATGGGTGCGGCCAATGCCGGATTCCTTCCCGCCACCCCAGGGGGTTTCGGACAGGCCGTGGCTGTAAAGATGATCGTTTACGGTGGTAACCCCGGATTGCAAGCGGGCGGCAATGGCTCGGCCGCGTTTGTTGTCTTTAGTCCACACCGAGGAGGTCAGCGCCAGATGCGAATCGTTGGCTTTGCGAATGGCCTCTTCTTCATTGGCCACACGTTGTACTGCGATCAACGGGCCAAAGGTTTCATCGCACATGGTAAGCATGTCGTCGGTGACCTGGGTGAGCAGGGTGGCGGGGAAGAAGAAGCCGTTTTCCACATTGCCCACCGGGCGTGACTGGGCTTCGATGCGGGCGCCTTTGGCCAACGCATCTTCCACGTGCTGCTGCACGGTGCGCAGCTGACCGGCCGTGGTCAGGCTGCCGATATCCACATCAAAACCGTTGCAGCCGATGCCGTGGCGCAGTTGGCGAGTCTTCTTGGCCAGCAAGTCCACGAATTGGTCGTACACCGCATCCACCACATAGACGCGTTCCACGCCGCCACAGCTTTGCCCGGCATTCTGGTAGCCGGCCCAGGCGGCGCCGTTGGTGGCACGCTCCAGATCCGCGTCTTCCAGCACCAGCATGGGGTCATTGCCGCCCAGCTCCAGGGAAACCGGTGTCAGCGTTTGCGCGGCCTGGGCCATCAACGTTTTGCCCGCAGGTACCGAGCCGGTGAAGAACAGCTTGTCGATGCCGTTATCGAAAAAGCCGGTGGCCACTTTGGAGCCAGAGCCGACGATGTGTTGGAACAGGCCTTGGGGAAGTTCGCCGGCCGCGACGATTTGTTCGATGGCGCGGCCTACCGCCGGAGTGGCGGCGGCCACTTTCAGCATCACGCCATTGCCGGCCATCAGGGCCATGACGATTTCGCCGAAGGGAATCGACAAGGGGTAGTTCCAGGGGCTGATGATGCCCACCACGCCCAGTGGCACGCGCAGCATGTGGGTGCGCTTGTTGAAGAACAGGATGCTGCCAGCAGGGCGGTTACGCTCTTTCAGGTAATGCTCGGCGTTTTTTGCATACCACTTGCAGGCCAGGGCACAGGGCAACACTTCGGTGGCCAGGGCATCGGTAAGGGTTTTGCCGTTGCTTTCGCTGACGGTGCGCGCCAGATCATCCGCACGATCGACGATGTAGCTGCGCATCATCTGAATATGGCGAGCCCGTTCCTTGAAGGATTTGGCTGCCCAGATGGCTTGCGCCTCGCGGGCCTTGGCCAGCATTTGAGGCAAGGCGTCCAGGTTGGTTTCGCTCAGTTCGGCGACGGCGGTGCCAGTGGCGGGGTTGGTATCGACCACCACCTTGGCGGTCAGCTTTTCTTGTGCAGTCATGTGAAGGGGACTCCATCACGGCAGGCCGCAGTGGGCGGCCCGCAGGCTATTCGGGGCGTTAGGGAAACATAGAGTAAACACGCTGGCTAGGGCCTGTCGACAGGAATTTAGGGCGCTCCGGCTAGCGGCTACCGGACGTGTTCGCAGCTGGGGCATCCAGCTCTGCGGTCCCGGCGAGGCGCGCGGCCATCCGCTCGAAGGTCAGGGCGATGCGTTCCACGGCCCCGGCAATCAGTTCCTGGTTCCGCTGCTCCATGTTGCCGGCCTCGGCCATGGCGGTTTTCAGGCGTTCGGAGTCGGCGCGAAAACGGTCATCGCAATGCCCCCGGGCGCAGGCCTGGTAGGCATCCGCCAGGGACTGTTGCCATTGTGCTGCGCTGTCCTGCAGCGCAGGGGACGTCTGGGTATTGATACGCCCTTGTACCCATAGGGAAACCTGGCCCAGGTTGAGGCCGGTCAGCCCCAGATCGGTAAAGTGACGGCGTTCTTCGGGCAGGGCCTTGTCACAGATAGTGAGCCAGCGAAGACGATCTGCCATGCGGGCGTTGAAGCCTTCTTCGTTAATACGGTGGCGATGATGGCCAATCATCGCCAGATCCTGGGCGGTATCGCGAATCAGCCGCCGGCGCAGGCCCGGGCCATTGGGGGGCGTAATCAGGCGGAACATCATGTAGGCGATAAAGATGCCACCGGTAATAGCCAGGCCGTTGCTGGCTACGCGGGCCACATCAAAATCCATGGCGTTACCGGGCTGCACCAGGATGATGTACGGAGTGCAGAACCCCAGGCCGTAGGCCAGGGTGGTCGGATTGCTGATGGCCAGTAGCGCCACGAACAGCGGTGCGCCAAGAATCAGGATCAGTAACGGAAAGTCACCGTTGCTCAGGGCCAGCAGGGGCAGGGTGAAAAACAGGGCGACGGGGGCCGCGAGCACGGAGGTGATGGTGGCCCGGCGCAGTACCACATCCGGTTCGGGCAGGCGGGCAAAAAGGATGGTGAAGATCACCGGCATGATCATCAACATGATGGCCATGGGGCTGGCTGTGCCAATCCATAACCCGGCGGCGATCATGAATACCAGGGCGCTGCGAATCCCCACGGCGGCGGCGATCTGCAGGTCACGGTAGGGTTTGAGACCCTGCGGGCGCAGTTGCATGTCCTTGCTGAAATGCAGGGCGCGGTTGGCTTCCAGGGCGAGAATAATGTCGGCGGTCAGGTTCAGGGCGACCTGGAAAAAGCGTCGTTGCAGCGGGGAGGCGTCGTCGTCCTGTTCGCCGCTGGCGGTTCGTAATTGCTGGCGCAGACTCTGTACTTCTTCCATGGCGTCTTCGGCGGACTGGGTTTCGCGCATGCGTTTGAAGGATTGGCGCAGCGATTCGAGCATGTCCTGCAGGGCGGGTGTCAGCAAGTCACCGTGGTTGCGCATCAGGCGGCCGATGACCCGGATGCGGGCGATCAACGACAGGGTCTTGTGGCAGATAACGGTGGCAGCGCGGGCCCTGCCCGGGCCTTGGGCGCCTTCGTAGAGGACGGCGCTGCTGTCATCACTCAGGGGAAAAATGCTCTGTAGCAGAGTGTCCACCTGAATGTGGCGCTGGGCGTGTGTGCCTGACGGGTTGAGTTCCAGTTCCAGGTAGGCAAGGGTCTGGTTGAGGGCGCCACGGGCGTGCTTCTGCAGCAGGTGGCTGACGCGGGCAGGCCACAGCAGGTTGCTGACCAGGGTTGCGCAAACCGCGCCGACAATAATTTCGCTAACACGGGCATTGGCCACATGAAAAATGCCAACGCTGGAGGTCGTGGTGGGGTTGGCGATGGAGATCACCACAATCAGCGTTGCAGTGATGCCGGCCATGGCAAAGCCATAAATGAAATTGGCTTGCCGTACCCAGGCAGAAGCCGCCGCATTGAGGCCGATCCACAGGGTCAGGGCCAACAGTGCCATGAACGGGTAGGGCAGCAAGGTGGCCAGGATCAACAGGCCCATGGCCCCGCCCACCAGGGTGCCGCCGATCTGGCACAGGCCCTTTTCAATCACCAGGCCGGTTTCCGGCCGGACCTGCAGAAACACCGCAGAAATAAGCGCCCAGTAGGGCCGCTCAAGTTGCATGAGCATTGCCAGGTAAAGCGCCAGGCTCATGGCGATAATGCCCTTGAGTGCAAAGAGCACGGAATGACGCTCCGGTGTGAGAATGACGGCCAGGCGGGGCGGCAAAGTCATGGCAGGCCAATCATTGCGTGGTGGGTGCGTCGTGCAGGCGCACGGTGGCGGTCATGCCGGCGGCCAGCAGGATGTCATCAGGGATTGACTCCAGTTCGATGTGCACCGGAATGCGCTGGGCCAGCCGCACCCAGTTGAAGGTCTGCTGTACCTGCGGGAGCAGCTGCCGGTCGGTCTGGGTGTTGGCATTGGCGATGGCCTGACCCACGCTGGTGACTTTTCCCTGCAGGGTGCGCGAGCCATTCATGAGGGTCACGGAGGCGTCCTGGCCCACGTGCACCAGTGGCAATTTGGTTTCCTCGAAATAACCGGTGACATAGAAACTGTCGGCTTTGACCATGGAAACCACCGGGCTGCCCTGATTGACAAAATTGCCTTGCTGCAGGGTCAGGTTGACGATGGTGCCGTCCGCCGGGGCATGAATGCGGGTGCGCTCAAGATTGATGTTGGCGCTGTCTCGTTCGGCCTTGGCCAGGGCCACATTGGCTTTGGCCAGTTGAGCCTGAATGCTGGCGCTCTCCAGGGCTTCCTTGCTGATGCTGTTATTGCTGCTGCGGTGCAGCTCCTGGCGGCGCTGATACTGGTGCTGGGCAAGGCGCAGGGCTTCCTGCTGGTAGAGCAGCTGGGCGTCGGCCTTGGCCAACGCCGCCTGGTAGCGGGTGTCATCGATGCGGAACAGCGGGTCGCCCTGGCTGACGCTCTGATTGTCTTCAATGTTGAGTTCACGGACCCAGCCGGAGACATCTGGCGAGAGGGTGATGATTTCTGCGCGCACTTTGCCGTCCCGGGTCCAGGGCGCGTAAAGGTAGTAGTTCCATACCCAGTTGCCGGCGATCAGGGCCAGGATGACCAGAACGACGGTGACCAGAATTCGAAGCGATTGTTGCATGGCGCGTCCTTGGGTCAGTCAGCTCAATAGCCGCAGTGAAAGAGCAACAAAACAGACGAACAGGGAAAGGTAGAACCAGGCGCCTTTCCAGACCTGGCGATGCCAGCCCAGCTGTTTAAGCAGCAGGTGAGACACCAGGGTGAGTACCAGTGCCAGCAGCACCAGTAATACCATGGGGCTGAACAGCATGCCGCCCACGGGGATTTCATGCAGCCACATGGTGCCTCCCGATCCGTGATGGAGCTTTTATAGTAGGGGCAGTTTGCCTGAATTTGTAGCAGGCTGCTGCGCCTGCCTGATACGCCCACGTTTTGGGTCAGGGCATTCAGGCAGAAGCGCCGGGGATATTTATACTGAGGTCATCAGGTGCTGGAGCAGCCGCTGATAGATCTGCGTCAGGGTGTCCAGTTCGCTGATGCTGGTGTGCTCGTCCACCTTGTGGATGGTGGCGTTGGTGGGGCCCAGCTCCACCACCTGCGTGCCGGTGGGGGCGATAAAGCGGCCATCGCTGGTGCCGCCGGCGGTGGACAGTTCGGTGTCCAGCTCGGTGACATCGCGGATGGCATTGACGGCCGCGTCCACCAGAGCGCCGCGGTCGGTGAGAAACGGCTGGCCGGACAGGGTCCATTGCAGATCATAGTCCAGGCCATGTTTGTCAAAGATGGCTTCGGTGCGCTCGCGCAGAATGGCGTCGGTGAGCTCAGTGGAGAAACGGAAATTGAAAATGATTTCGCAGGTGCCGGGAATCACGTTGGTGGCACCGGTGCCGCCGTTGATGTTGGAAATCTGGAAACTGGTGGCAGGGAAAAAATCGTTACCCTGATCCCACACGGTGGTTGCCAGTTCCGCCAGTGCCGGGGCCACATCATGTACCGGGTTGCGGGCCAGATGCGGGTAGGCCACATGGCCCTGGATGCCTTTTACGGTGAGCCTGGCGCCCAGCGAGCCCCGGCGACCGTTCTTGATCACGTCACCGACAGTGTTGGTGGATGACGGCTCCCCAACCAGACAGTAATCCATGTGTTCCTGGCGAGCCTGCAGGTGTTCCACCACCTTGACGGTGCCGTTAACCGATGGCCCTTCTTCATCGGCGGTGATCAGAAAAGCCAGGCTGCCGTTATGGTCCGGGTGGGCGGCGATAAAGTCTTCCATGGCCACCATCATGGCGGCGATGGAGCCTTTCATGTCGGCGGTCCCGCGCCCGTACAGCAGGTCGCCTTCCTCGGTGGGGGTGAACGGATCGTATTTCCAGGCGGCGACGTCGCCGGTGGGCACCACATCGGTATGGCCGGCGAAAGCGAATACCGGCCCCTGCTTGCCGCGACGGGCCCACAGGTTGCGCACTTCCTCGAACCACAGGGTTTCACATTCGAATCCCAGCGCTTCGAGCTTTTCGATCATCCAGTCCTGACAGCCTTCGTCTTCAGGCGTGACGGACGCGCGGCGGATGAGTTCCTTGGTGTAGTCGAGGGTGCGGGACATGGGTATTCCAGTATCGGTGATTCGAAGCCGCTGTAGGAGCACCTCTCGAGGTGCGAACCGGTTTGGGAGAACCCCGGTGGCTGGTCCGCACCTCGAGAGGTGCTCCTACAGAGATTATGCGGACACGCCGGCGTGTTGCGTGAAGCGTGCCGCGTGTTGCGTTAGTTATGCTTATGCAGCTCTTCGTTCAGGGCAATGGCGCTCTTGTTGGTGAGGCACTGCACGGCACCGCTGAGGGTGTCACGACGGAACAGCAGGTCGGATTGGCCAGCCAGGTCGCGGGCTTTCACGGTGTTGGCAATTTCGCCCTTGTCGTCCAGCAGTTGCACCTTGGAGCCGGAGGTGATGTACAGGCCGGCTTCGATGGTGCAGCGATCGCCCAGCGGAATGCCGGTGCCGGCATTGGCGCCCAGCAGGCAGCCTTCGCCCAGAGAAATGATGATGTTGCCGCCGCCGGACAGGGTGCCCATGGTGGACGCGCCACCGCCGATGTCGGAGCCTTTGCCCACAAACACGCCAGCGGAGATGCGGCCTTCGATCATGCCCGGGCCTTCAGTGCCGGCGTTAAAGTTGATGAAGCCTTCGTGCATGATGGTGGTGCCTTCGCCTACATAAGCGCCCAGGCGAACCCGTGAGGTATCGGCGATACGCACGCCGGCAGGCACCACGTAGTCGGTCATCTTGGGGAACTTGTCCACGCTGTTCACTTCCAGCACCTTGCCGTTCAGGCGGGCCAGCAGTTGACGCTCGGGCAGCTCTTCCAGGTCCACGGCACCTTCATTGGTCCAGGCCACGTTGGGCAGCAGCGGGAACATGCCGGACAGGTTAACGCCGTGGGGTTTCACCAGACGGTGCGAGATCAAGTGCAGCTTGAGATAGGCTTCCGGGGTGGTGGCAGGCTCGGCGTCTGTTTCCAGCACAGTCAGCACCACCGGGCGATCGGATTCCTGAAACGCAACGGCATAGCTGGCTTCGTGCTCAAAACCGGCTTCACGCCATTCGCGGGCAATATGCTGAACCTGGCGGTGGGTCAGCTCCATGGCTGCGTTGCCGCCCTGGTAATCCAGCTCGTCGCGAATCACGTCGATCAGCTTGGCGTCCGGGTTAAGAGCCGGATCCGGGTAAAAGACTTCGAGCCAGTTGTCGTTACGGTTCTTGGTGCCGCAACCCAGTGCGATGGCGAAAAAATTACTCATGATGTCTCCTGACGTCGAGCTGGAGGCCTTGTGCCTGAAGCCGGACGTTGATCGGTAGTGTCGGGCATCCGGCGTTGGGCGTCCGGCGTTATTTCAATGTGGTTTCCCACTCGTCGGCCTTGAAGCCGGCGAGAATGAAATCGTTGCTTTGCAAAATCGGGCGCTTGATGACAGACGCATTTTCCATGGCCAGATTGACGGATTTCTCCGTGTTCATGGATTCCTTGACAGCATCGTCCAGTTTGCGCCAAGTGGTGCCGCGTTTGTTGATCACGGTTTCCCAACCCAGGGCTTCCAGCCATTGGCGTAATCGTTGTTCCGGCACGCCTTCTTTCTTGTAGTCGTGAAAGTGATAGGCCACGCCGTTGTCATCCAGCCATTTCATGGCTTTCTTCATGGTATCGCAGTTCTTGATACCGAAGACGGTCAGTTCCATGTTTAGTCCTTTTTAAACCTTTTGCGCAGACGCGTTTGCTTCGGTTGCGAGTAACGAGTAACGAGTTTCGAGTTTCGAAAAACCTGGAACGTCGAGGTTTGATTTTCGAAACTCGCTTCTCGTAACTCGATAACCCTTTCTTGAAAGCCAGCGTGGTCCTGCGGTGATGCTATAGCGTATCCAGCAGTACCTTGATCCGCTGTGCACCTTCAATACATTCCTCCAGCGGGGCCACCAGCGCCATGCGTACCCGGTTTTCCCCCGGATTTTTACCATTGATGGTGCGTGATAAATAGCGGCCGGGTAACACGGTGACGTTGTGTTCGGCCTGCAAACGCTGGGCGAAAGCTTCGTCGCTGATGGGCGTTTTAGGCCACAAATAGAAGCCCGCTGCCGGGGCGGATACCTTAAGGGGGCCGCCAAGAATGTCCAGTACTGCGTCGAATTTTTCCCGATACAGTGCCCGGTTGGTTTGTACATGTTTTTCGTCATTCCAGGCGGCGATGCTGGCCAGCTGGTGATGAATGGGCATGGCACAACCGTGATAGGTGCGGTAACGCAGAAACCGTTGCAGCACTTCGCTGTCGCCGGCGGCAAAACCGGAGCGCAGCCCGGGCAGATTGGAGCGCTTGGACAGGGAGTGGAAGACCACGCAACGACGGTAGTCGTGACGGCCCATCTCGGCGCAGGCTTCCAACAGCCCGGCGGGAGGGGTGTCGCGATAGATTTCCGAATAGCACTCGTCTGAGGCGATAACAAAATCGTACTTATCCGCCAGCTGAATCAGGGCCTTGAGTTGGGCCTTGCTGAGCGTGGCCCCGGTGGGGTTGCCCGGGGTACAAATGAACAGCAGCTGGGTACGAGTCCAGGTGTCTTCACTGACCGCATCGAAGTCCGGCTGCAAGCCGGTGGCATCCGTACAGGGCAGATACATGGGCTCGCCACCGGCCAACAGCGTGGCGCCTTCGTAAATCTGGTAGAAGGGGTTGGGCATCAATACCAGCGGCTGGCGCTGGCGATCCACCACCGCCTGGGTAAAGGAAAACAGGGCTTCCCGGGTGCCGTTTACCGGCAACACCTGGCTGGCCGGGTCGATGCTTTGCAGGTGAAAGCGGCGCTTGAGCCACTGGCCGATGGCCTCACTCAATTCCGGGATCCCGGCGGTGGTCGGGTAGTTGGATAGTCGTGCGGTGCTGTCTTTTAATACCTGCTGCACAAAATCCGGCGACGGGTGTTTGGGCTCGCCGATGGACAGGGCAATGGGCGACTTGTCCGATTGGGGCAAGCCGCTGAACAGGGTCTTCAATTTTTCAAACGGGTAGGGGTGCAACCGTTCCAGATCTGGGTTCATAGGGTCAGGTGTTTCCGTTGTTCTTGTCGTCGAGTTCTTGCTTGAGGGTCTGCTGCAGTTCCTGGCACAACGTCGGGTCGGAAACCGGCTCGCCATCAAGGTCGGTAATGAAGAAAACGTCTTCGGCGCGTTCGCCCAGGGTGGCAATGCGGGCATTCTGCACCAGAATCTCGAAGCGCATGAAGATGCGCCCGATATGAGCCAGCAGGCCGGGGCGGTCCAGGGTCTGGATGTCCACGGCGGTACGGTCGTTGACGATGTCGTTGCTGATCACTACCTGGGTGGGCACATCAAAGTGTTTGTTGCGCCGGGGCATGCGGCGGCTCACCGTGGTGGCATAACGGTCCGGGTGCTTCAGGGTTTCGGTGAGCGTCTTGCGGATTTGCTCGATGCGCGCCCAGTCTTCGCCGATAGGCGTGCCATGTTCGTCCAGCACGATGTAGGTGTCCAGGCTGAAGCCGTCCGCGCTGGTGATAATGCGCGCGTCCATGATGGTCAGGCCCAGGCTGTCCAGGGCGTTCACGGTGGCGCTGAACAGGTTGCGGGTGTCCGGGGTGTAAATAAAGATCTGCGATCCGCCGGCCAGCACGCTCTGGCTCGATTCGCGAATCAGTACCAGTGGGTCGTCCGGGTCTTCCCGGTCGAGCAAGGCTTCGGTGTGCCAGGAAATATCCCGTGGGGTTTCCCGCAGGAAGTATTCGTCGCCGATGTTGCTCCACAGTGCTTCGATTTTGGCGCCGTCGTGGTCGCGGTCCGTGAGCAGCCGCAGGGCCGCGTCGCGGGTTTCGTCGATCCAGTCCTGTTTTTCCACCGGGTTGTTGAGGCCACGGCGCAGGGCGCGCTTGGTTTCGGTGTACAGCTGACGTAACAGGGAGGCGCGCCAGGAATTCCACAGGGTCGGGTTGGTGGCGTTGATGTCGGCCACGGTGAGCACGTAGAGATAATCCAGGTGCACCAGATCGCCCACCTTGCGGGCAAAATCGTAGACCACGTCCGGATCGGAGATGTCCTTGCGTTGGGCGGTGACGCTCATGGTCAGGTGGTTGCGTACCAGCCAGGCCACCAGCTTGCCGTCCCAGGCGGTGAGACCGTGGCGTTGGCAGAAAGCGATGGCATCGTCCGCGCCGAGTTCGGAATGGTCGCCACCGCGGCCCTTGGCGATATCGTGATAGAGGCCGGAGGCGTACAGCAACTCGGGCTTGGGCAGGCGATAGAACACTTCGCTGGCCAGCGGGAATTCTTCGCGCAGGTCTTCGTAGCGCAGCCGGCGCATGTTTTTGATCACCAGCAGGGTGTGGGCATCCACGGTGTAAATATGGAAGAGGTCGTACTGCATCATGCCGATGATGCCGCCGAATTCCGGCAGGTACTTGCCCAGGATGCCGTAGCGTTTCATGCGGCGCAGCTGGGAGAACAGGGCATGGGGGCTGCGCAGCAGCTGCATGAACAGGTCGGTGTTGACCGGGTTGTTACGGAAGGCGTCGTCGATCTGGCGGCGATTGTAGATCAGCGCGCGGACGGTGGAGGCGCGAATGCCTTTCAGGTCCGGGTTCTGGGCCATCAGCACAAAGGCTTCCAGCAGGGCGCTGGGGTGTTGCTCGAAGACATCCGGGCTGCTGATTTCCAGGTAATCGTTGCGCACCTGGAAGCGGCGGTTGAGCGGGCGTACCTGCTCCTGGGTGTCGCTGCGCAGAATGACTTCATCAAATAGCTGCAGCAGCATTTCGTTGAGCACGGACAGGGCCAGGGCTACCCGGTAGAAGCCCTTCATGAAGTGCTCTACCGCCAGGTTGGCGCTGGAATCCTCGTGGCCGAGGCGGTCAGCCAGTTGGCGCTGATGATCGAACAACAGGCGGTTTTCGTTGCGCTCGGTCTGGACATGCAGCTGCCAGCGCACTTCCCAGAGGTAGTCCAGGCATTTGCGCAGCACGCCGTATTCTTCCGGGGTAAGGAAGCCGTCGCTGACCAGGGCTTCCAGGCTGTCGGCGTTGAAGTGACGCTTGGCGACCCAGGCGATCATTTGCACGTCGCGCAGGCCGCCCGGGGCATTTTTCAGGTCGGGTTCGAGATTGTATTCGGTGTCATTGAAGCGCTTGTGTCGGGCGGTCTGTTCTTCCCATTTGGCGGCGAAGAAGGCGGCAGAATCCCACATGTGCTCCGGGCCGGTGCGGTCTTCCAGCTGCTCGCGCAGGGTGTCGTTGCCGGCGAGAGTGCGCGCTTCCATGATATTGGTGGCCACGGTAATGTCTTCCCGCGCCAGCTCCACGCATTCGTCCAGGGTGCGCACCGCATGGCCGATTTCCAGGCCCATATCCCAAAGAAAGGCCACGAACCGCTCAAGGTTGTCGCACAGCGCCTGTTCCGGGGTGTCGGCGAGCAGCACCAGCAGATCCACATCGGAGCAGGGGTGCAATTCCCCGCGGCCGTAGCCGCCGACAGCCACCAGCGCTACGTCATCGCGGTCGGACAGACCAAACAGGGACCAGGCTGCGATCATCACCTGGTCCACCATTGTGGCTCTTGTCTGGACCAGCTCGGTAATGTCGGTGGCCTCAAAGGCCTGATTCAGCCGCTCCTGGCCCTGGGCCAGATACTGGCGGGCGTATTGGCCCGGCTGGGCGCTTTCCTGCAAGGCGTCGAGCAGGGAGTCCTGGGATATTGCGGGTAGCAATGACACTTAATAGAGGTCCGTTTCTTCGCTGCGGGCGGTGAGCACTTCATAGCCATCGGCGGTGACCGCGATGGTGTGCTCCCACTGCGCGGACAACTTGCGGTCTTTGGTGACCACGGTCCAGGCGTCGGGCAGCAGTTTATTGGCGGCTTTGCCGGCGTTGATCATGGGTTCGATGGTGAACACCATGCCTTCCTGCAATTCAAGACCCGTGCCAGGCTTGCCGTAGTGCACCACCTGGGGTTCTTCATGGAAGCCCTCGCCGATGCCGTGACCGCAGTATTCGCGGACCACAGAGAAGCGTTCGCCCTCGGCCATTTTTTGAATCCGATGACCAATGTCGCCGAGCTGTATGCCGGGCCGGACCATGCGGATACCGGCCAGCATGCATTCACGGGTGGTTTCCACCAGTCGGCGGGCCAATACGGAGGGCTCGCCCACGTAAAACATCTTCGAGGTGTCGCCATGCCAGCCGTTCTTGATGACGGTGACATCGATATTGACGATATCACCGGTTTTCAGGGCTTTGCGGTCGCTGGGAATGCCGTGGCAGACCACATGGTTCACCGAGGTGCATACCGATTTGGGAAAAGGCATGCGACCGGGGGCGCCGCCATAGCCCAGAGGCGCAGGAATCGCCTGCTGTTTGTTGACGATATGGTCGTGGCAGATGCGGTCCAGTTCCTCGGTGGTGACCCCCGGCTTGACGTACTCGCCGATCATTTCCAGGACTTCGGCGGCCAGCTTGCCCGCTTCACGCATTTGCTCGATTTGCTCGGGGGTTTTAATGACGACATTCATGAGGCTTGGGGAAACTCCTGCTTTTTCAGTGAGTTGGGCGGGGCTTGGGCAAAGCATTTTGGGCCGGGTAGACACCTTTGCGTTGCCTGTGAGGGGCGGCTGTGGTATAAAGCGCGCGCTTTCCCGCTCTGCGTCGGTCAACAGACGACGGTGTCGCATTGTAACCGCCGATGAGTGGGGAAGGAAATCACACATGCCCCGTCACATAGCCCTGGGTGCCTTCTGGTCTGTAAGTTGGACCGATTTGGTTGGGTTTATGCGGGGGCGTGGAGGCCTAACCCAAAGTGGAGTACTAACAATGTCTAGCGTAACTATGCGCGATATGCTGAAAGCGGGCGTGCACTTCGGTCACCAAACCCGTTACTGGAATCCGAAGATGAATGCTTACATCTTCGGCGCCCGCAACAAGATTCACATCATCAACCTGGAGCAGACCCTGCCCCTGTTCAACGACGCCATGGCGTTCCTGAACAAGCTGGCGGCCAGCAACAACAAGATCCTGTTTGTTGGTACCAAGCGTGCGGCGCAGAAAGCGGTGAGCGAAGAAGCCCAGCGTTGCGGTATGCCCTATGTGGATCACCGTTGGTTGGGCGGCATGCTCACCAACTGGAAAACCATTCGTCAGTCCATCAAGCGTTATCGTGAGCTGGAAGCCCAGTTCCAGGATGGCACTTTTGACAAACTGACCAAGAAAGAAGCCCTGATGCGCAAGCGCGAGATGGACAAGCTCGAGCGTTCCATCGGTGGTATCAAGGACATGGGCGGCCTGCCTGACGCACTGTTCGTGATCGACGTGGATCACGAAGACATCGCGCTGCAGGAAGCTCGCAAGCTGGGGATCCCGGTTGTTGCAGTGGTTGATACCAACTCCAACCCGGACGGCGTTGATTACGTCATTCCCGGCTATTCCACACTGCTCGAATTATCAATACCGTAATCTTACTGAAACTTGTTATCGAGGATTATGTTAATCATATCGCA
>NZ_NVWY01000047.1 GCF_002733835.1 Alcanivorax sp. | reverse complement strand
TCGTTCGTATCGCCTTCGCGCTCATGAAAAATGGCACCGACTATCAGCCGGCCCCTGCCTCATGAAGACTGGGGTGGACAACATAGAATCTCCTACAAAAAACGACAGGGAATCCTGCTCCCATCAAAAAAAACCCCCGCGTTGCGGGGGTTGGGGGTTTACCACTTGAGGGGGGCTTCCGAGGAGCCCGGGGTGGCGGCCTGGCCAGCGGGTTGCTCCGACGCGTTTTGGGCCTGCTTATCCGGGCGGACGCGGTCACCCACCTGCAGGGTACTGGCTTCGCCTTCCACACGGGCAATGCCATAGTCGGGGCGTACGTCGCTGATCTTGAGGGTGGCCAGCGCTTCGCCTTCCAGCTTGATGGTCATGCCGGTATCCGGGTCTTTCATTTCCCCGGCAGGGCGATACACCTTCATGATGCCGTCTTTTTCCAGACGACCCTGGCCCTGGCTAAGGAACACGGTCTCGCCGTCGACCTTGATCACTTGCACCGGGTAGAGCACGTCGGTGGCATCACCGGCGATGGCGCGGGCAATCTCGGGATAGAGAATGTCAGCCAGACGTTCCGGATGGTTGCGGTCATCAATTTTCTGCTCGCGGGCCATGGCACGGATTGTGGCTTCCGGCTTGTCCCACTCGTAGAGATCGCTCCACAGGATTTCCGTGGTGGTGGTGTCGATCAGGCGATAACGCACGCGGACGTAGGGGTCGTAGCCGCCCATCTTGGCGCCGTAGAACTCGCGATCACTGTCGCCAATCTGGAAGTCTTCGATGGTCCCCACCAGCAATAGATCAGCGCCTTTACGCTGACCGAGACGGGCCATTTCTTCCGGCGCGATACTGCCCTGGGAAACGGTCTGCAGCTCTTTTTCAATGTCGGCCAGATAAGAACGATCCAGCACCCGGAAACGCCCGGACTGGGTGAAGGCCATGGACAGGTTTTCGCTCAGATCACGCTGCACTTGCGAAGCCGGCACCTTGATGTCTCCAAGGTCATAGCTTGAGGCGCGGACATCGAAAGTCGCAATGGCGATGCCGGGCAGATGCGAGCGATCCGGCCCGATGGACTTGGGACGCAGGATTTCCGCCTGCACATCCGCCTGCCACATGCCGTCATCCACCTGCTTCACAGACTGGACTTCATAGGTCTTGATGTTACCCAGCGTCGGCAGCTGCGGCTCCGGCACCGAGGTCTGCATGCCCATCCAGGTGGACACATCACCCTGCTGGTTAATCACCCACTCATACACATTGGTGCGGAAGTTGGGGTCCACCGCCAGGGTGACACCGCCCCCCTGGCGCACGGCGGCGACCAGGGCATTGGTCATGGCCTGCTCCGGGTTATCGCCATAACCCCGTGCGGACACGGAAACGGTTTCCGTCATCGCATGGCTGAAGGACGAGCACAGTAGCAGGACAAGAAAAAAGGGAGAGAAAAGACGTTTGATCATGATGACCTCCTTGCCAGTAGCGACAATCGTGCCACCACTTATATCACGAATAAGGCCGGCGTGAGCCGGAAACGGGCGGCTTCGATGATACCGCCCCGGCGCACCTCAAACGGCCGAGGCGGGGCGTCCCTGCCTCCAGCCACCCCGCAGGATCCCTGCGCGGTGGCCGCTACCGTTTGCGGTCGCGAATACGGCCCGTTTACAGGCCGAACAGGCTCTTGGACTTGGTCTTGCGAATTTCTTTCTCGTTGGCCCACTCGATGATGCCGGTCTGGATGTTGAGCAGCTTCAGGGTGAACTTGTAGTACACGTCCTTGGTGCTGCCATCGCGTTTCACGATGGAAGAGAAGTTGCCGTACATCATGAACTCGGCGCCAATTTGACGCCCCATGGCCGCAGCGGTGCTTTGGTCTACCAGGCCGGATTCACTCTGGTAATCCAGCTGCTCACGCACACGCTCTACGACTGTCATGTCCGCGAAGCGGAACTTGCCGGAGTTGATCAACTTGGACTGGATGGTATCGGTGATGGATTCGGTGTCCACGTGCTCGGTGGTCTTGTTCTTGATGCGATCCACAAACACCACCGGGCGACGGCTCTGGGTCATCTGCACGATAGGCGGGAACACCAGCATGTCATCCACCATTTTGCTGGCAATCATCTGCAGGTCGGTAGAACCAAAATCGGTGTTCACGGTTTCGCGGCCCTGGGCATCGCCATAATCCACGGTGGAACAGCCAGACAGCACCAGTGCAGCGCCAAGCATCATCATTGAAAATACACGTACCATTCTTGTTTCTCCTTGTTCCTTGTTACGTCAGCCGGGCTGACAGTTATTCCTGCACCCAGATTTCGAAGCGCACGGCGGACGGATTGGGGGAAACCCCCTTCACACTGTTCTGGCTGCGGCCGGCCATGACCACCTGCTGCCAGGGCTGGGCTTCCGGTTCCAGTTCAAAACCGTCGGCATCAAACCACTTGAACTTGTATTGGAGGTCGAGCTGGAATTTCCAGTCATTTTCCAGCACCGCCTGAACCATCAGCATATCGCCCACACGTTTCTGGCGCAGGTCTTCCACGGAAATGCGGCTGGATAGCAGGCTGTTGTTGGAATACACCTTGGTAACGACTTCGCCGTCTTCGGTGACTTCCATCTGGCCTTTATTGCTGGCGGAACATGCGGCCAGCATCAACGCGACCAGTATCGCCAGCATCGGGCGTAAGAATGTCATAAGGGTCCCTCCTGAACGGGTAACACGCGAGTAATCAATTGGCCAGGTACAGCCACTGCATGAATCACGGTGAGGCCCCGGCGTACTACCGGAACCGTCAGCGTTCTGTTGCCTGCCGGGGTACTAAGCACCAATGCATGCTCGCCCTGGGGCAGGTGAAAACGGGTGGCCTGGGCATAGGCTGGCAACGTCAGCCAGCTGCGCCGATCGGCCTGCTCACTGACCAGATTATAGATCTGTGTACTCAGTGAGCCTAACAGACCGAAGTTGTCGTTGGCCTGTTTTTGCATATTGTACTTGGCCGTGGCCCGCAGGGTCTGGCGCACCAGCATGCCGGGCATACGCTCTTTCAGATCCTTGGCGGCCAACCCGCCCACATCCGCCAGCACCACGGTTTCCCCCAGCGGCTGGCTGGCGCTGTCCAGCACCCGCAGGCTGTTGGGGCGCGGCTTGCTGCCAATGGCGTAGGTGGGGAAGGCCACGGAAAACACGCCGTGCACGGTGGGGATAGGCAGGGTGAATTCTTCCCGGGGCTGCACAAAGCCTTGCTCATACAACACCGCGACCATGCCTTCATCGCTGTCTCGCAGCGCACGGGGGTTGGACACCCGCTCCACGTCTTCCTTGATCATATCCACGCCGGAGTTGATCTCCAGCGCTTTCTTGTAATCGACCAGAGCATCGTTATATTCGCCGTGGGCCTCCCAGAACAAGGCGGACAGGTAGAAGGTCCAGGCATTCTGGAAGCTGGCCTTGACGCCGCCGGCCACCGCATCAATCCCCTGGAAATAGCCGTCGAACTGGGACACGTCCACGTCGTTCTCTTCGGCCTCTTCCTCAGCCTTGGCGATTTCCTTTTCCCGCTTGTTGGCCGAGACCCGCTGCTCCAGGGCCGCCGCACGCAATTCCACAGCGGTGCCGGTAACATCGTTTTCCGCCCAGTAGTTGAGCGCCTGGTAGGCACGGGTGAAGATGCGCTCGTAGTCCGGCGCCACATAAGGGCGGGCATTGTCGTTGGTGATTAGCGAGGTGCCGGAGGCCGCCAGGGACGAGACCTGGATCTTTGCACTGGCATCCTCTGCATCGTATTTGGATACCACATCGGCAAAGGCGTTGCGGCTGGCTTCGCCTTCGCCATTGAGTTGCGTAACCCGCCCCAGCTCCTGCAGATAGAGCACGCCATCGCCCCCGGCGGTGGCTTTCTCCAACTTTTGTGTGGTCCCTGCACTGGCGGCCTCATTCCCCAATGTGGCCTTCCATTTTTCTGCCTGGCTGGGGTAGGACACGAACATGGAGTTCGTGGCACAGCCGCTCAGCATCGCCAATAACGCGACAGACAGGCATCCCTTCCTGAACAAATTCATGATCTTAGTGTACGCCCCAAGAAAAAAGCCGAAGCAGGCAAGGTAGCCTGACTCCGGCTTTTTGTCGAGCAGTTCACACCCTGCTGGCACAATATGCCAACATTTGTGTACCGCTGTTACGACTAGAACAACACCCGGGTGCGGATGGTGCCATCGATGGTGCGCAGCTTCTCCAGCGCCAGCTGGCTGTAGCCCTTGTCCACATCGATGACCACGTAACCAATCTCTTCGTTGGTTTGCAGGTACTGGCCGCAGATGTTGATGCCGTTCTCGGAGAAAACGGTGTTGATCTGGGTCAGCACGCCGGGCACGTTCTTGTGGGTGTGCAGCAGGCGGTGCATGTCCGGGTGCGGCGGCAGGGCCACTTCCGGGAAGTTCACCGCACCCAGGGTGGCGCCGTTATCGGAATAACGGATCAGCTTCTCGGACACTTCCGTGCCGATGTTCACCTGCGCTTCCTTGGTGGAGCCACCAATGTGCGGGGTGAGGATCACGTTATCGAATTCGCGCAACGGGCTGACGAACTCGTCGTCGTTACCCTTGGGCTCTTCCGGGAACACGTCGATGGCGGCGCCCAGCAGGTGGCCGTCTTTCAGGGCCGCCGCCAGCGCGTCGATATCGACGACTTTGCCGCGGGCATAGTTGATCAGGTAGCCCTTGGGCTTGATCGCGCGGATCTGCTCTTCCTGAATCATCCAGCGGGTGTCGGCGGTATCCGGCACGTGCAGGCTGACCACATCAGACTGGGCCAGCAGGTCGGTGAGCGTGCCCACCTGTTCCGCGTTGCCCAGCGGCAGCTTGGGCACCACGTCGTAGAACTTCACCTTCATGCCCATGGACTCGGCCAGCACACTCACTTGCGCACCGATGTTGCCGTAACCCACGATCCCCAGGGTCTTGCCACGGATTTCGTAGCTGTCCTTGGCAGACTTCAACCAGCCGCCACGGTGAGCCGAGGCGTTCTTCTCGGGAATGCCGCGCATCATGTTGATGGTGTGGGCAATCACCAGCTCCGCCACGGAGCGGGTATTGGAGTAGGGCGCGTTGAAGACCGGGATACCACGCTTGAGAGCGGACTTCAGGTCCACCTGGTTGGTACCGATACAGAAACAGCCGACGCCAATCAGTTTTTCCGCCGCCTCGAACACCTCGTCGGTGAGCTGGGTGCGCGAACGAATGCCGACAAAATGGGCATCCTTGATTTTGGCAGTCAGGTCATCCCCGGTAAGCGCAGTGGGCAGCAGCTCCACATTGGAGTAACCGTTCGCTTTCAGGTTCTCCACGGCGTTTTCGTGGATGCCCTCGAGCAGGAGAACGCGGATCTTATCCTTCTCAAGAGAAGTATCGGCCATGATTCTGTCTCGGTAGCCTGTGAAATGGGCGCGTATGTTAACATAGCGCGCTCAAATTGAGAGCAACCCATGCTGTACTTCTGTTCAAGTCAGCATGAAGCCGTTTCAAGCCCCCGGTTAGACCCGTTCAGGAGACCTGTTGATGACTGCCCTTGCCCATGCTGCACTGGAGCAACTGACTGATTTGCTTGGCAATCGCTGCCTCACCGACCAGGAAAGCGCGGAGCGCTACGGGGTCGACTGGACCAAAGTCTGGGCACCGGCCCCCTGCGCCGTGGCACTGCCCGAGACTGCGGAAGAGGTGCAACAGATCGTCGAAATTGCCAACGAGCATGGTCTGCACCTGGTGCCGTCCGGTGGCCGTACCGGTCTGTCTGCCGGCGCCGTGGCCGCCAACAACGAGCTGGTAGTGGCCTTCGATCGCATGAACAAGGTGCTCGATTTCAACGAATTCGACCGCGCTGTCACCGTGCAACCCGGTGTGGTCACCCAGCAGCTGCAGGAATTCGCCGAAGAAAAGGGCCTGTTTTACCCGGTGGATTTTGCCTCCGCCGGCTCCAGCCAGATCGGCGGCAACATCGGCACCAACGCCGGCGGCATCAAGGTGATCCGCTACGGCATGACCCGCGACTGGATCACCGGCCTGAAAGTCATCACCGGCAAGGGCGAACTGCTGGAACTGAACAAAGGGCTGATCAAGAACGCCACCGGCTACGACTTCCGTCACCTGTTTATCGGCTCTGAAGGCACCCTGGGCCTGGTGGTGGAAGCCACCGTCAAACTCACTCGCCAGCCGAAAGACCTGACCGCCCTGGTACTGGGCGCGCCGGGCTTCCGCGAAGTGATGAGCATCCTGCATGCGTTCCAGCAGGACATCGACCTGACCGCCTTTGAGTTCTTCTCCGACAAGGCCATGGCCCACGTACTGGCCCACGGCGTGCCCAAGCCCTTCGAGACCGAGTGCCCGTTCTACTGCCTGCTGGAATTCGAGCAGCTTTCCGAGCAGGTCGGCGAGCAGGCCATGGCCATCTTCGAGAAATGCGTGGAAGAAGGCTGGGTACTGGACGGCGTCATGAGCCAGTCCCTGCAGCAGCTCGACCAGCTGTGGCAGCTGCGTGAGCGCATCTCCGAATCCATCGCCCCGCACACCCCGTACAAGAACGACATTTCGGTGAGCATCGCCAAGGTGCCGGACTTTGTCGAAGACGTGGACACCGTGGTGCAGGACGCCTACCCGGATTTCGAGATTGTCTGGTTCGGCCACATCGGCGACGGCAACATGCACCTCAACATCCTCAAGCCGGCGGACCTGCCCAAGGAAGACTTCTTCGCCAAGTGCAACAACGTCTCCAAGTGGGTGTTCGAGATCGTTGAGAAATACAACGGCTCCATCTCTGCCGAGCACGGCGTGGGCATGACCAAGAAGCCCTACCTGGAGTATTCGCGCAGCCCGGAAGAAATCGCCTGCATGAAAGCGGTGAAAGCGGTATTTGATCCCAACAACGTGATGAACCCCGGGAAGCTGTTCGATGTTTGATGAGATCAACGAAGCCCACATCGACCCGAACGGTTACCAACATCGCTGGATCGACGGCGCCCCCATGGACATGCCCGTGGGCAAGGTGGTTTGTGTAGGCCGCAACTACGCCGACCACGCCAAAGAGCTGGGCAATGAAGTGCCGGATTCCCCCATCCTGTTCATGAAACCCGCCACCGCCCTGGCCAGCCTGCACGAACCGCTGGTGCTGCCCGAAGGGCAGGGGCCGGTACACCACGAAGTGGAAATGGTGGTCCTCATCGGCAAGCGCATCCGCAAGGAAACCCGCCTGGATCACATCCGTTTCAGCGTCGCCGCTTACGGCATCGGCCTGGACCTGACCCTGCGTGAAGTTCAGAACCAGCTAAAAGAAAAAGGCCACCCCTGGGAGCGCGCCAAGGCCTTCGACGGCGCCGCCCCGGTGTCCGGCTTTATCGATGCCCGCGGCATCTCGGTACGCCAGGACCTGGGCGTCACTCTGGAAATCAACGACGAAGTCAAACAGCACGGCCACACCGGCCTGATGCTGTTCCCCACCTTCGAACTGCTCGCCGAAATCAGCCAGAGTTTCACTCTGGAACCCGGCGACGTGGTCTTCACCGGCACCCCCGCCGGCGTCGGCCCACTCAACAGCGGCGACACGTTCACCGCGCGGCTGGGCAACATCATTCAGGTGTTTGGTTCGGTGGCCTGACCCTGACCCCTGATAAATTCATTTTTGGCCCTAGCGAGGAAGGCTCCCACCATACGGCATCAGTGCTCGCTTCAGGGGGAGAGGAACACCGTAAACCTAAACGATGTTCCGCCTCTGGATATGAGCCAGCCTAATTCGTGACGGGCTCGAAACCCAAAAGCTATTTCACCCCAGCATCTATCCGTGGCCGGTAACCAATTGTTTTTTATGGTTATTTCAAAATTAAATAATCTAGGAATTATTGGATGTGTTTTGGTACCATTGGTCAAGATAAGGAGGATTTCTTTATGAAGAATAAAGAAAAAGTACGCTCTCTGTTTTCTCAAGCCTATTCTGTTAAAGGTGACGGAGTTGCCGTTTTGAAATCAAAAAGACTCAAAACTGTTCAACAGTTTCGTAAATCCCTTGAGATTATGAATCAAATTAGCGTTGAACCCGATCAAACGGAAGAACGAGTCGTAACTGAAAGTTGAGTTCTTCTTCGAGTGCAGCTCTCTTAGTTTTATCTATGCTTGTGGCTGGGTATATCCCGGCCACTCATTGCTATTACTTCAAATACCGCACAGCAAGAGAAGCAGGTCATCGCCTTTACCTTACATCAGCTTCGATTGGTTTCGCCTCCTTCCTTATCTCTGAGATTATTTTATTTTCCATATTAAGGTTTTTCTCTTTTTTTTCTTGGTTACCACAGCTTTCAGAAAAGCTTACCGAACATCACATTATCATCCTAATCGTTTTTTCATTTGTACTTTCGGTGTTGGTTACCTGGGGATACAACAACCAACCTGACTCCAAAAATAAAAACATGCAAAGGGTGTGGCAGAAAGATGATTTTTCAATGCTTCTTAGTCATGCAACTCAACAACTAAAACCAATTTCGGTAACGCTAGAAAATAGAAAAACCTACGTGGGCTACGTTGCAAGAACAAATGAACCAGATAAAGAAACATCACACATAACATTACTTCCCATTTTCAGTGGATACCGCGATGAAGAAACACTCCATTTACGATTAACGAACAAGTACAAGGTCGTTTTTTCGCATTACCTGTCTTCAGATAACGATACCGACCCCGAAGACTTCTATATCGTAATACCGGTTAACAGAATAATTTCATCAAATATTTTTAGCGAGAAAGTTTACAAAAAGATTAGCAAGGCTTTCTAAAATAATCCGACCTAGTGCCTAATCTTACTTCCTGCGTCAATGCGCAGAGCGTTGGAGCTATGCGCGCCTCAGGTGACTCCTGCAAGCCTCCACCACCGGTCTTTCTGGCCGCAACAGCGACGTGAAAGACCATGGTTGCCTCCCCGGTGCTGTGTGAGGATCCCTTATCTACGCATAATCACAGCCAGATAACGGGAGAGAACCATGATTGGTATTACCGCTGTCATGTCCGCCACGCCGGGTAACGGTGACGCCCTGGTCGCAGAGATAAAGAAGATCGCCGCCGAAGTGGTGAAGGAAGAAGGCAACCATTGCTACCTGGTGCACCAGTCCATGGACAATGCCGATACGGTGCTCATCTACGAACAGTACACCGACCAAAACGCGATTGCGGCCCACCAGGAAAACATGAAAGCCCTGGGTGGCGGCCTCAAGGGGCTGCTTGCCGGTCGCCCCGATGTAAAACTGTTTACGCTGGAAAGCTGAACGGTTCGTGTTCGCCAGGCGGGCAGCGGCAACACTCGCGCGCCCGGTACAACCCGGCACGGGCCAGCACCGTCAGCCCGTGCCCTGATCAGGAGGCGTCATGGCCAGCCAGGACAACACCCACAGGCTCTACGGGGTTCCCCATTCGCTGTACACCGGTATCGCCCGCTGCTACCTGCGAACCCAGGGCATTGCCTACACCGAAATCCCCACCACCGATGCGGATTTCCACACCCGGATTCTGCCGATTATCCAGCGCAGCATTATTCCGGTGCTGGAAACGCCGCAGGGTGACATCGTTCAGGACAGCCTGGATATCATTGACCACTTTGAGCAACAGGGCGTGCGGTATTCCGCCTACCCGGGCGGGCTGTTACAGCGAGTGCTCTCCGTGATCATCGCCTACTACGGCACCCAGGCCATGCTGCCCCACGCCATGCACTACCGCTGGAGTTACCGTGAGGCCCAGGAAGGCTTTCTGCATGACCAGTTTGCCGCCGGTGCCGGTGATGCCATGGCCGACAAGATCATGGCGCGGATGAATGCCTACCTGCCCCAACTAGGCGTGGATGCGCACACGGCGCCGGAAATCGAAGCCTCCTATCTGCAGCTGCTCGACACCCTCAATGCCCACTTCGCTGAACACCCCTACCTGTTTGGCGGGCGGCCGTCGCTGGGCGACTACGGCTTGATCGGCCCGCTGTTTGCCCACCTGGGCCGCGACCCGGTGCCCGCCAACCTGATGAAAACCCGTGCGCCGAAAGTGTTCCGCTGGGTGGAACGGATGACCGCACCGGGGCTGGATACGCCGGAGTTCCCCGGTTATGGCGACGCCTACCTGGCCGACGACGGAATTCCGGCCACCCTGGAGCCACTGCTGCGTCAGATCGCCGACGAAATCTTCCCCATGCTCACCGACAAGCTCGCCTTCATGGACGCGCTGATTCAGGAGCACGCGCCGGAGGATGGCCAGCCAGTGTCGGCCAAGCCCCACCAGCGTTATGTGGGCGTGGTGGAAACCGCTTTTCGTGGCGTACCGGTGCAGGCCGGCGTTCAGCCCTACCTGCTCTATGTGCTGCGCAAGGCCGATGCCCTGCTGGCCGAGGGCTCGCCCCATGACCAGGCCCGTGTCCGCGAAGCGCTTGCCGAGTGGGGCCTGACCGCAGCCCTGCCAGGGGAACGCGGCTACACCGTGGATCGACGCGATCATATCGAGGTGTGGAAACGCACCTAGGGAACCTCTCGACGCCATGCGCTTTGCGCGCAATGCATGTGATTATTCCCTGAACGAGACACCGCAATAACGGCAGCCGCTCAGGTCAAGGGGGGTTACGTCAGGCATCCGGCATCGAGCGTTTGGCAACGTGCCGGGCCTTTGCGGTGAACCTGAAGCAACCCGGCCTGCTTTACGCCAAGCTGCAAGTCGAGCCAGCGGTGACGGAGAACCCCATAAAGAAACTCAAGAACGAGAAAGAACGGATCATTTACGCGCCGTGAGCACCGCATCCAGTAAAATAATGCCAAGCAAGGCGGCGGCAGATAACGGGAAGGCAAGGGCAACCACCAGCATAATCAAACCCACGGCCCGAGCTGGGCCGGCTTCCGCCCTGGGTGGGGCACGACGGGTCTGGCGCTTCCACCACAGCAACGCGCCGGTGACGATCAATGCCATGATCAGGCACACCAACAACAGATTCAGCCACCAGTTCCACAACCCCAAATCCCCCTGATGCAAGGGAATGGACGCGGCCATGGCCTTGCCCATGGCAGGATAATCGGCAAAGCGAATGTCCTGCAGCACCTCACCATTTTCCGGGTCCAGATGAAGGATGCGCTCCTTGCCCGGGCGGGTGATATCCCCGGCGATGGTGGTGGCGGACACCGTCCAGACGCAGCCATCCTCCTGGGGAAAATGTACCCGGAAGGTGTCGAACCCGTGGCCTTTTGCCTGCTCCACCACATCATCCAGATTCATCTTTTTTTCCACCGCGCCAGACTCGGGCATGGGGGTTTGTTCCACCGCCCAGGGCACACGATGCAGCCCCTGTTCGTTCATGGTCGCATGATTCTGCGCTGGTTGTGCGGCGGTCGGCGATTCGGCCGGAACAAAGCCGGTACCGGGAAGCGAACCCCACGGCTGCACAATCTTGCCGCCCCAGATGTTGGTCCAGGCCAACCCGGAAATCAGGAAGAACAGCAGCGGCACCGCGATCAGCCAACCCAGGCTCAGATGCCAGCGACGCCAACCCGCACGTTGAGTTAGCGCACGGTCAGGTAGCAGTGAGCGCAGGCCGTCCTTCGGCCAGGCCAGGTACAGGCCGGTGACGACCATC
The DNA here is from genome assembly GCF_002733835.1 of Alcanivorax sp. Lineage (GTDB taxonomy): Bacteria > Pseudomonadota > Gammaproteobacteria > Pseudomonadales > Alcanivoracaceae > Alcanivorax. The sequence continues at coordinate 19,034 of NZ_NVWY01000047.1, read as the reverse complement.
AACACGGCAAGCCCCGCCGCGATCTCAATCAAGGCATCGCCCAGCGCCCCAATGAACAGGGAGCCGTGGAAATCCTTGATGCGTGCATAGACGCTGTTGGCCGGGTCCTGGTCACCCAATATCGCGCCGCTGTAGGGGTTCAGATACACCAGCGTCGAAGGAGCGTGGTGGCCACCATGCCCCCCGTGGGAATGGGGCTGCAGGGAAAATCGCGCGGATTGATCCGCGTCCTGGGGCGGCAGGTACAGTTTTATTGCCGAGTGGGGGTATTGCTGCTCAACCGTTTCTTGCAAGGCCGAAGCCGGGACCGGCTGATTGCCGGCTTCCACGGTCAGCAGCGACTGATTCAGGGCGCTGTCCAGCGGCTTGCTCAGCAGCATCAACAAACCGCTGAATGCCAGCAGAAACAGAAAGGGGATCACCACCACGCCAGCATAAAAGTGCCAGCGCCATACCGCCTGATAGTAACGATTGTCCGTCACGGTTTTCTCTCGCCTCTGGCCCATGCGGTGATTCCCTGATTAGAATTCGAAACGCACACCGGCGTAGACAGAGCGGGGTTCACCCGCCTGAATGCCGACCGGGTTAACGTTTTCGTTGTCACTGACACTGACGTTGGTGACGTAGACTTCGTCGGTAAGGTTGCGGCCTTCCAGGTAAACCTCCCAGCTATCACGCGTCACCCCGGTGCGCAGGCCCAACAGCTCATAGCCATCAATATCCTTGTTGTTGGCAAAATCACCGTAGCGGTCATCGACAATGTCGAAGGTGGGGCCGGCAAAGAAGCCATTGCCGTGGCGGTACATCACTTCGCCCTTGATGAAGAAGTTCGGCGCGACGGGCAGCTGGTTGTCGCCATACACCGGGTCGTTATCGAAGGTAAAGTCGTTGTAGGTCATGCTCAGCAACGGCTCGATGCGATGCTCGCTGTCGCCCAGGGCAAAGCTGGCGCCGACCAGCGCTTCCACACCGGCATGGATGGTGTCTTCCACGTTGAGGGTCAGGCTGGTGCCTGGCGCCGCAGGGTCGTCCATGGACAGAATCTCATCCTCAATCTGGGCGTAGTAAACCGACACTTCCCAGTGCCATTCGTTGGATTGCCCCAAAGGGGCCACGCCACGGGTACCGATTTCCCCAACCACGCCCTGCATGGCATCCAGGGTTTCATCGCTGGCATCAGCGTCGTCTTCCAGTTCGTATAAGGTCGGCGCTTCATAAAGCTTGCTGACATTGGCAAACAACTCACTGCGGTCCGCAACCTGATAAATCACCCCCAGGCGCGGGTTGATGGATTCATAGTCATCTTTCGGATTACGTTCCGCACCGGACGATACCGTCACATTATCCACTTCCCGAGTGCCAGTCACCGCTTGCGCGCCATAAACCAGTGTCCAGCGCTCGGCAAAGTGCCAGCGATCAATGGCGAACACTTCCAGGTTATCGGCCTTGTTATCCACCTTGGTGGAAAGCGCCCCACGGATGCCACCGCTGTGCTGATAATTGCCACCCTTTACCCAGGTTTGTCCGTAATTCAGTCCCAGCAACAGGTCATGGTTACCCAGCTGTTTGTCATAACGCACGGTGGTTCCGAAGGTGGTCTGATCGGTATCGATCAACAGGCTGAAGAAGGGGTTCTGGACAATGGGGTGGTAGAGCGACTGGTCCTCAAAGGAAAAGCCCACCACCAGGCGGCTGGTATCACTCAGGGCCCACTCGGTGCGGTTGGCCGCGCGCCATTTCTCCACGTTATAGAGGAAGTTGCCCGTCACGTTATCCGGGTTGGCCTGATAGGGATCGTCATCGAACTGGTCCTGGCTGAGCGCGCCGGCCAATTCCTGATCATTGTCCACGTAGGTGAAATAGAAGCGATTTTTCACCGTGTCACTGATCTGCCAGCCCGTATTGGCATAAACGCCGCCACGCTGTTGCTCCTGATGACCGCGGAAACCGTCGTAGCTGCGTTGCTCAACGGTGACCAGGCCATCAAAGTCGCCGGCCACCACCCCGCCGGTGACGCTGTTCTGCACGGTGCCATGGCTGCCGGCACTCAGGTAAGCCTGATTGTTGGTGGTGCGCGCCGTGGGGCTGATGAAATTAATCGCCCCGCCCAGGGTGCTGGCCCCGTAGGTCATGGCGTTGGCACCCCGGGCGATGACCGCGTAACGCGACGTCAGCGGGTCAATAAAACTGTTGTGGTTGTTGCCATCGGCGGCCGTCACCGGCAGCCCGTCGATCATCAACTTGATGCCGTTGCCATCGTAGGCCACCGCATCCAGGTTGGAACCCCGGCTGGAGAGAAAGGTGCCATCGCCGGTGGAGCCCGTGGCCGTCCACATGCCCGGCACATAACGCAGCATGTCACCGATGCTCACAACATTGCGCTCGGTCAGGTCTTCCGCCTCCACCAGCGTCACACCGCCCGGCGTGAGGGCCTGCTCGCGCTCAAGTTCAATCTTTGTGGCTTCAGCGCTCTGTTCCTGCTGCTCGGAAACCGTAATGGGTGCCAGTTCATTGGCTTCAGGTTCCACAGCAAAAGCACTGGCGGGTGTTAAAAGGGCCAGACACCCAAGCAGTGATGTTCGAGTCGACAGACGCATGATGGTATTCCCCCAAGGCAACCAGTTGCTGCCATAGCGTTTATGGCGGCAAGACGGCGAGGGATTCTACGGCAGCGGCGGTGGCGCCAACATGTGGCATAACGCCGCACAGGCGCCACCATGTTGTGCCTGCGACGCTCAACGGCCCAGCCGCCAAGACGCCGGGCCCTAAAAACTGGATAATGGCCGCCTCAGCCATTCCCCCGACCGGTAGCTCTGCCATGGAAATCAACGTCAACTTCCTCGACAACCTTCGCCTGGAAGCCAAGTTCGACGACTTCACCGTCATCACCGACCAGCCCATCCGCTACAAGGGCGATGGCTCGGCGCCGAGCCCGTTTGACTATTTCCTGGCATCGTCGGCCATGTGCGCGGCCTATTTCGTGAAGGTGTACTGCAAGGCGCGGGATATCCCCACCGACAATATTCGCCTGTCGCAGAACAATATCGTTGACCCGGAAGACCGCTATAACCAGATCTTCAAGATTCAGGTGGAGCTGCCGGAGGATATCTCCGACAAGGACCGCCAGGGGATCCTGCGCTCTATTGACCGCTGCACGGTGAAGAAGGTGATCCAGACCGGGCCGGACTTCCAGATCGAACAGGTGGACAACCTCACCGAAGATGCCCAGGCCCTGCTGATGGTGGAACCGGACGAGGCCCGCCGCACCTTTATCGAAGGCAAGGACTTGCCGCTGGAGCAGACCATCGCCAACATGACCGCGATCCTCGCCGAGCTGGGCATGAAGATCGAGATCGCCTCCTGGCGCAATATCGTGCCCCATGTGTGGTCGCTGCATATTCGCGATGCGGCCTCGCCCATGTGTTTCACCAACGGCAAGGGCGCCACCAAGGAAGCCGCCCTGTGTTCCGCACTGGGCGAGTTTATCGAGCGCCTCAACTGCAACTTCTTCTATAACGACCAGTTCTTCGGGGAAGACATCGCCAACAGCGACTTCGTCCATTACCCCAACGAAAAGTGGTTCAAACCCGGCCCCAACGACGCACTGCCGCAAGGGATCCTGGATGACTACTGCCTGGGCATCTACAACCCGGAAGGCGAACTGGGCGGCTCCAACCTGATCGATACCAATTCCGGCCGGGCCGACCGGGGCATCTGCTCGCTACCGTTCGTTCGCCAATCCGACGGCGAGACGGTGTACTTCCCCTCCAACCTCATCGAGAACCTGTTCCTCAGTAACGGCATGAGTGCGGGCAACACCCTGGCCGAAGCCCAGGTGCAATGCCTGTCGGAAATTTTTGAGCGGGCCGTCAAGAAACACATCATTGAAGAAGAGATTGCCCTGCCGGATGTGCCCCAGGACGTGCTGGCCAAGTACCCCGGCATTGTCGAAGGCATCGCCGCACTGGAAGAGCAGGGCTTCCCCGTGCTGGTGAAAGATGCGTCCCTGGGCGGGCAATTTCCGGTCATGTGCGTGACACTGATGAACCCGCGCACCGGCGGCGTATTCGCCTCCTTCGGCGCCCACCCCAGCTTCGAAGTGGCCCTGGAGCGCAGCCTCACCGAACTGCTGCAAGGGCGCAGCTTCGAAGGCCTGAACGATGTGCCGCCGCCCACCTTCAATAGTCAGGAAGTCTGCGAGCCCAATAATTTCGTCGAGCATTTCATCGACTCCACCGGGGTAGTGAGCTGGCGTTTCTTCAGTGCCCAGGCCGACGAGGACTTCTGCGAGTGGGATTTTTCCGGCACCACCGAAGAAGAAACCGCCCGCCTGTTCGGCATATTGAAAGACCTGGAGAAGGAAGCCTACGTGGCCGTGTATGAAGAACTGGGCGCACCGGTCTGCCGTATTCTGGCCCCCGATTTTTCCGAGGTGTATCCGGTGGAAGACTTGATCTGGGACAACACCAATATGGCGCTGGATTATCGCGAGGATATTCTCAACCTGCACCGCCTCAGCGATGAGCAGCTGGGGCAACTGGTGGAACGGCTGGAAGAAAGCCAGATCGATAACTACACCGATATCATCACCCTGATCGGTATCGAGTTCGACGAGAACACCGTGTGGGGCCAGCTCACCATTCTCGAATTGAAACTGATGATTTACCTGGCGCTCCAGCGTCATGACGACGCCCTGGAGCTGGTGGAAATGTTTATTCAGTACAACGACAACACCGTGGAACGGGGCCTGTTCTACCGGGCGGTCAATGCGGTATTGGAAATCACCCTGGATGACGAACTGGAGCTGGATCACTACCGGGTAAACCTGGGGCGCATGTATGGCGAGGACACGCTGGAAACCGTCATTGGATCCGTTGATGGCAGCATACGCTTCCCGGGCCTGACGCCCACCAACATGCAGCTGGGCGGGCTGGAGAAACATCAACGCCTGATCGAAAGTTACAAGAAGCTGCATGCGGCGCGGGCGGCCAAGGCCTGAACGCAAACCGCGCAGCAGCGCTGGGTAAACCCGGCAAAGAATAAACAGGGAGGCGACCATCATGGCAATGTTTCGGCTGGCGTTGTTCTTGCTGATGCCCGGCGTTGTCCAGGCCGACGCAACGTCACTGGAGACGTATCTGTCCGCCAAACCATTACGGATGGAGGTACGCTATTGTGAGTGCGCGGTGATAAGCCCGGATGGGCGCTCACCAGATCCACTACCGGGTTTTATGGATCAGGCTGACGCGCTGAGTGTTGCTGTAGAAGCACAGGATAAAGGCTTCATTTCCACTGAAACCCTCTTTCTCGGCTACGCCCTGCAACCGGAAGCCGGGGCGCCTGAGGCGTTCCGGTTTCAATACGTTGGGGACTTCACCACCCCACGGGGACATAACAGTGCGCGGGGAGCGGTGATTCTGGAAAAGAATCAGTGGGTCAGCCTTTGGGGTTCACAGGGAGGCGATGGCATAACCGGTGTTGCCGTGCGGTTGACGGACACCACCGGGTCATAATTTTTCAAGCGGTATTGCCCTAGTCATTCGCTACATCAATCACCACTTTCCCCCGGCAACGACCCGAGCGGTTGCGATTGTAGGCCGCTTCGCTTTCTGCCAGCGTAAAGACGCTGTCGATGATTGGCGTCAGGGTACCGGCCTCAACCATGGCGGTCAGCGTTTCCAGATCACGTCGGTACGATTCCACCACCACGGTGCCGGATTTTTTACCCAACAGTCGATAAAGCGGCGTGGCAAACATGGAGGCACCCTGGCCGCCAGTGGAAATAAAATAGCCCTTCTTGCCCAACAGGGCAGAACAGGTGAGCGGGGTTTCGTAAGAGGTGACGTCAAACACCAAATCAAACGGGCCAGCCGTTTTGCGGTAATCACCCTGGGTATAGTCGATAATGGCATCTGCCCCCAGCTCACGAACAAAATCCACATTGCGACCACTGCAGACCCCGGTGACATGCAACCCCATATTTTTGGCGATCTGTACGGCGAAGGTGCCCACCCCCCCTGAGGCACCAATAATCAGCACCGTCTTGCCCGCCTCACCTTTGCCTTTGCGCAGCCCCTGCAACGCCGTTAGCGCCGCCAGCGGCATGGCCGCCGCTTGCGTGAAAGACAGGTTCTCCGGTTTTTTGGCGATGCGGCGCTGGCTGATCCGCGCCTGCTCTGCCAGTGAGGCTGTGCGCAAACGCATATCCATGCCATACACCGCATCGCCAATATCAAAATCACGCACGTTACGCCCCCGGTCGACCACCACCCCCGCCAGGTCGTCCCCGAACAGGGGCGGCAAGCGTTTCACCATCACCGGACTGGCGGCCATGGCCAGGTTGTAATTCAGTTTCCAGTCTTTGGGGTTTACCGACGCGGCATGCACCGCCACCAACACATCATCCGGTTTTAACCGATCGGGCGCCTCTGTTTCGATCAGGGCCAGGCCAGGGTGCAGGCCCCAGCCGGAGGTAGCGATGGCTTTCATGACAAACTCCGTGATATGCATTTGACGCTCAGCTTAACAAAGCGGGCAACAAAGCGGATGGTCAGATAACGACAAGGCGAGGGAGTATTTGTGTCAATGCGAAGGCCAGTGCAAGCACCTCAGCCGGGATCCACCTTGCCGCGCAGGGACTTGGTCCTGCCGCGTTTGGTCTTGCTGTCCAGGCGTCGGCGCTTGCTGCCCAGGGTCGGGCGGGTGGCCTTGCGGGGTTTTTGTTCCACGGTCACGCTTTTTATCAGCTGCGCCAGCCGGGCCAGGGCATTTTCCTTGTTCATTTCCTGGGTGCGGAACTGTTGCGCCTTGATCACGACAACGCCGTCGGTAGTAATCCGCTGGTCACTCAGTGCCAGCAACTTTTCCTTATAGCGGTCGGGCAGGGACGAGGCGCGGATGTCGAACCGCAAATGGATGGCCGAAGCGACCTTGTTCACATTCTGGCCACCACTGCCCTGGGCGCGGATCGCCTGCAGGTCGATCTCGTTGTCGGGAATCTGTAAATTACGGCTGACTTGAAGCATAACCACGGCTGCTGCAACGGGATTGTCAGCCTAACAACAAGGAACGCGCATGACCATTATCGGTATCGACCTGGGGACCACCAACAGTGCCTGCGGCATCTGGACGGACGAGGGGGTCAAACTGATACCGAACCGGCTGGGGGATGTGTTGACCCCGTCGGTGGTCGGGCTGGACACCCAGGGTGAGCTGATCGTGGGGCGTACCGCCCGCCAACGCCTGATCAACCACAGTGATCAGACCGTGGCCGCCTTTAAACGATTGATGGGAACCGACCACAAGATCAAGCTGGGCCGCCAGGCATTCAGTGCCACGGAATTGTCATCGCTGGTATTGCGCTCATTGAAGGAGGACGCCGAAGCCTACCTGGGCGAGGCTGTCACCGAGGCGGTCATCAGTGTGCCGGCCTACTTCAACGATAACCAGCGCCACGCCACCAAGCAGGCCGCCGAACTGGCGGGCCTGAAAGTGGAGCGGTTGATCAACGAACCTACCGCCGCCGCCATTGCCTATGGCCTGCACGAAAAGCAGGAAGGCCTGTTCCTGATCCTGGACCTGGGCGGCGGCACCTTTGATGTATCACTGCTGGAATTTTTTGACGGCATCATGGAAGTTCACGCCAGCGCCGGGGACAACTTTCTCGGCGGCGAAGACTTTGTCGATGCCATGGTCGACGACGTTTTACGCGAGCATTCGCTGCGTCGCGATGACCTGAAGCCCAACCTGCTGCAACAGCTTTACCTGCAGATGGAAGGTGCCAAGCGCAAACTGGGCCCGGCCGACCAGACCCTGTCCCTGGAGCTGGGCGACAAGACCGTGGAGCACGTGGTCACCAGCGACTGGTTTACCCGGGTCAGCACGCCGCTGCTGTTGCGCGCCAAGCACCCCATCGAGCGGGCGCTGCGCGATTCCAGCACCCACCCAAGCAAGATCGACGATGTGGTGCTGGTGGGCGGCTCCACCCGGCTGGCCATTTTCCGTTCCACCGTGGGCAAGATGTTCGGCCGCCTGCCGTCCTGCCACCTGGACCCGGATACCGTGGTGGCCATGGGCGCGGCAATCCAGGCCGGCCTGATGATGCGTAACGAAGCTCTGGACGATGTTGTGCTGACCGATGTGTGCCCCTACACCCTGGGCACCGGGGTGATCAATCGCGACAACAGCAAACTGGGCGACTATTTCATGCCCATCATCGAGCGTAATTGCGTGGTTCCCGTGAGCATTGCCCGGCAGGTATGCACTGCCTACGACGACCAGACCGAACTGACCATCAAGGTCTACCAGGGCGAAAGCCGCTACGTGGAAAAGAATGTCTTTCTTGGCGAATTGAATGTGCGGGTGCCCAAAGGCCCGCGAGGCGAGCAAGCGGTGGATATTCGCTACAGTTACGACATGAACGGTTTACTGGAAGTGGACGTGACGGTGGAATCCACCGGCCAGGTCCACAGCCACCTGATCGAACACGCCCCGGGCGCCCTGAGTGACGAGCAAAAACAGGCCGCCCGGGAAAAACTCGCGGCGCTGAAATTTCACCCCCGCGATGGCGAAGACAACCGCGCATTGATCGCCCGTGCCGAGCGCCTGTATGAATCCAGCCTGGGCGATCGCCGTGAGTACATCGCCGACGTCATGAAGCGGTTTGAAAAAGTCCTCGACGATCAGAACCCCGCAGATATTGCACGAATACAGAAACAGGTGAAAGAAGCGCTGGATAGCCTGGAGAGCGAGGACTGGTTCTGATGCCGCCCTGGGATAGCCTGCAGATTGAACCTACCGCCGACGCGCGGGCAATCAAGCGCGCCTACGCCAAACAACTCAAGCAGACCCGGCCGGACGAAAACCCCCAGGGCTTCCAGCAACTACACCAGGCTTACAAGCAGGCACTGGCCTGGGCCGAGCAACAATCGTCGCAAGACGCCCCGACGGCGGCCCTGGAAGGCTGGCACAGCGAACCGGGCTCGTTCGCACCCCGGGAACCGGTGGAAACCAGGCCGGAACCGGAGCCCGAACCGGAACTGGTGCCGGGCCCAGCCCATACGCCGCCGCCCAGCCACGATAGCTTTGTCACTGACCCGGAACCGGATGAAACCCTGACGCAGGCCAGCTGGTCGGTACAACTCACGCCCACGCCACCGCCTCCCATTGACGACGAACCCGCCACTCTGGATACCCTTGGCGGGCCCGTCGTCGATACCCATGAGCAGGATCAAACGCTGGCAGCACTGCTGGCGCAAGCCCGCGAGCTTCTGCAGCAACCGGAGGGGGCGCAACAAGCTGATTGCTGGCATTTTCTTACCCGCACACCACTGATACTGGACGACGCTTTTAACCGCCGGCTCGGCCATGCCCTGTTTGCCGTGTTGACCGAACAGCAGCAATCCGGTCAGCCGTCGCTGTCGTACCCGGTGGTCCGTTACCTGAACGGGCTGTTCAACTGGGAAGGGCAGCGGCGCTGGCTGAATGAGGATTTTGGTGAAGACACCTGCGATTCACTCTTTCGTATCCTCGACGATACCCCGCTGAACCAGGACGCCATCAAGGCCGTTCGCGGTGGCCAGGGAGTGTTCGCACAGAAGAAGAAACCCCCACCAGTGGCGCCGGAGGAAGTGATCATGGGCGGTTATTTGCTGCGCATGCTGGCCTTTGCCATGGACATGTTTCTGGTGGTGGTCGGCGCGATTTTTGCGGCCGAGGCACTGCACCGTTTCGGCAGCAGCAGTGACGAAAGCGGCGCACCACTCGCCATAATACTGGCCGTACCTCTCTATTTGTTGATGGCGCTGATCATGGAATCCAGCCCACTGCAATCCACACCGGGGAAACGATTGCTGGGCATGCGTGTTACCAATCGGCGGTTACAGCGACTGCATCCATTACACAATGCCGGGCGCATCATTGTATTTTGCCTGACCGGTATTTTGTGGAAGGTGATTTTTATTGTGAATGCCTTTATGAAGGGACATCTGCTGCACGACCGCATCAGCCGCAGCTATGTGATTCAGTATCGCAAGTCGGAATAGGGCAGGGGAAAGCTCCACGCCCGGCAAGGAAAGACAACAAGAAGGGCGCCGGGTTAGCAAGGCGCTAACCCGGCAAGCCGGGCCTACTTGGTCAGGTCCCGTTCATAGCTCAATCGTTTGGCCGCATCCAGCGTCAACATCTGCATAAACGCCTTGGTTTCCGTATCCGCTCCAGTGGGCGTGCCGTTGCTGCCACCACCGAACACATACTGCGGCACCTTGCGCTGGGCAAAGGCTTCCGCCCAGATTTTCTGAATCTGAATTTCGGCATCCAGCTTCTGGGCCAGGGCGTTATCCGCACGCAGAATTTCCCGCTTCTGGTAAGCTTCCGCATCAGCCAGGGTGCGACGGGTTTCCGCTTCTACCCGGGCTTTTTCCAGATTGATTTCTGCGGTCTGCTTTTCAATTTCTGCCTGCTCTTTCAGCTTTTGTGCCTTGGTAATCGCCAGCTGCTTTTCGGTTTCCGCTTCCGTGGTGCGCTGAATCTGGTCTACCTTGGCTTCCGCCTGGCGCTCAGCCACTTCCCGCTCACCACGGGCGATCGCCAGCAGCCGCTGCTCTTCTTCCTGCACCCGTTGCTCGCGGGCAATGGCCCGGTCTGCAGAGGCTTTTTGCTTGAGTTGCATGCGTTCCACGAAGCGCTGGTTGGGATCCATCTGGGTCACCCGGGCTTCCACTACGGTGACACCGTAATCAATAAAACGCTGGGACTTCCGCCGGGGCACGCCGGTATCGTCAAGCATCTTGCGTACCACAAATATCACCTTGGCATCGTCGCCGTAGTCTTGTTGCTCGGTGCCCATGGCCACATTGGCACTGCCTTTGATCTCACCCACGCGCTTCTGGCTGATTTCTTCACGACGCACAATGTAGATGCCATTGATCATCTGGTTTTCAAACTCGGTATTGAATTCGGTACGCCCGCCGGAGTAATACTCCTCGGCGCTCATCAATGACGCATTGGCTTGCAGGGTTTCCTTGAACGCGGGGATCAACGCCGTGCGCAACAGGTTTTCCGGTGTCCGGTATTCATGGGCCAAATGCAGGAAACTGTCCGGGTCGGTGGGAATGGTAAAGCGCACCGTGGCCTGGGCGTTGGCGTCCACCTGATCCAGGAACATGATGTTCTGCGGCGGCAAGGCTGCAGAAGTTTCCGAGTTCTCCACCTCCACATAATCCAGGGTTTCACTGCCACCGCGCACGGCTTGCACGGTCAGTGCGCGCTTCCAGGAATTCCAGCGACCAAAAAGGAAGAACTGATAGCCCACATCCGACACCACCTTTTCCTGACCGGTGATGGTGCGCACGTGATACACGTAGCCCGGTTCCGCATAGAAAATGGATTTGTTGGCAACAATAAGCAGCGCCAGAATGCTGATAACCCCAACCGCAACGCGCCCCAGCGGCATTGCCCCCTTCAATTTTTCCGTAATCATGATGCCCCAGTCTCATTTTTAGAAGGGCATATTTTACGGCGCGATTTCCATAACGATAGTGGTCAATGTCTTACATTTGGAATCGGCACAGGGTACCGATTCAGTCTTTGCCCCACATGCGCGGCAGCACGTTTACCTGCCCGGTTTGCTTGCGGTGCAGCAGGGCCATACCGATATGGCCAACGATCATGGCCAGCAGCACCCAACCCAGCACACCGTGGAGCAGGTTACCCGGTTCCACCATCCAAGCGATCTTGTCGCCGTCGAAACCCGACATCAGTGGTAGCCCGAACGGCTCAAATGCACGGCCTGAGCCGTATTGACGCAGCAGGGCAAGGGCGGGAATCAACAGCAATAATCCATACAGGCCGACATGCCCCAATTTCGCCGCCAGGTTGATGGAAGGCGGGCGCCGACTAAGATTCACCATCGCCCACCCCAACCGGATCAGCGCCAGCACGATCAAGATCAACCCTAACGGTTTGTGGGTTGGCCAGAAAAACGATTCGAAGGCGGTGTCCTCGAAACCATAATGCGCCAACGCTGAGAGAAACTGCCAGGCTAATAGTAATGCCATGCTCCAGTGCAGAAACCGGCTGATGCTACCGTAGCGGGCCGGGGTATCGTCCTTCGACATGACATTCTCCTGTTAGGTGGAGCGGGGCTGCCTGGCGGCTTTGCTGATTATTGCTCACCAAGAATGACAAGAAAATGTGCAGAAAATATGCAAGGGAATCGCAGTTCTGAAAACACAATCGCAGGCCGGCCAAGCCGGCCTGCGTGCTACCGGTCAGCCAACGGGGACGGCAAAATGGATCATCACATGAACCTGGAGTTCGCCGACCAAAAAGCCCAACAGCGCCCCCACGGTAATCAGGATCCATTCATCTTGCTGGAAAGCCGGACGGAGCAAGCCTTCGAATTCTTCCTCGGTAAGCTCCTGCATTTTTTCCACCATCAGATTTTTCAGGTCCATGGCTTCTTCTGCATACGCTTCCATATGGCTGAGGGTTTCCGGCAGGTGCTGCATTACCTTTTCCGATACCGACCGTTTCATTTCCTGGTATTTGGTGCTGCCCACAGCAAATACCACCAGTGGCTTCGCCAGGCCGGATTGCTCATCCAGGGTCCGTTGCACCTGCTTTTGGACCAATCCAAACAGACGATCGGACATGGGGCCTTTAAGAATGGCTTCGATCACCGCTGCAGGGGTAACAATTTCACTGGCAACCAGCTCACCGTAACGAGCAGCAACCTGTTTGCGCCGTTTCAGGAACAGGCCCTGCCATTCGAACAACCCCAGGTAACGCACCGGTTGTTTCGGGTTGAAGATCATTTTCAGCGCCAGCCAGTCGGTGAACCAGCCGGTGAAGAGCCCGAACAGGGGAATCACCCAGATGTTGTGGGTAAAAGCCCACACCACCGCCTGCACGATGCCGATGGCAAAACCGAAATAGATGCCGGAATTACGGATGAACTTGAATTCCACATGGCCGGCTTCCAGAAACACCCGGTTGAGCAATTCCTTGTCGCGCACCAACGCGTTGATTACCAGATCCTTAAGGTCAAACACCCGGGTAATATTGCTTTTGATGTCCTCCATGATCTGCTCGACCATGTGCGGCGCTTCGTTCTGGATCCGCTGGATAATCAGCCGCTTCACCGATTCCGGTGCCGCTTCCCACAGGCCCGGCTGGTATTCCGCCGCCACTTCCCGGGTGATGTCTTCCACCGACTGAATCAGCGGATCACGAATTTCCTCCGCTACCCGGTGGGGGTCCAGCTTGTTGAACACGTCCTCCGGTTTCAGCAACCGTTCCATCATCAAATCGCAGGCGATGCTGGCCATGGTGGCCGCCTTGCTCGGTACGATGCCCTGCCACCCGAAGAAAGGGCGCCAGCCGACGAATGTCAGTGGTTTGAACATCATCTTGATGGCCACTACCTTGGTGCCATAACCAATGGCCGCTGCCACAAACGGCATGGACAGGTAGAGAATCCAGTTGGCTTGCAGGTCAGCCAGTATCAAATTCAAATCGGTAATCACGGGCTACTCCTCAACGTCCGCAGGGGTGGTCATTAACGCCCACAATTGACGGCCCAGCGGACTGATCCGCAGGGTTTCCCGGCGCGTGGATAGTTTAGGCAGGTGGGTTTGCAGCTCGGTTTTCGCCGTACGAAAACCGCTATCGCCTTCACACAGTTCATAATCGGTCCGCAGTGCTTCGGTAAAACTGCTGGCGATCACCAGCCCCTGGGCAAACAGCCGGCTCAGGTACAGGGCAATAAAATCATTGCATTGAATACCCGCCGCACGGCCCACATTGGAGTGGCGGTACAGCACCTCGCCGCGGGAGAAACGCCCACCGCTCTGTACGGTCAGCAGGGGAAAAGCGCTGCCGTCAGATAACGCTGCCAGCAGGCGGGCTTCATCCGCCGTCAGGTTTGCCAACTGGTGTTGCACCAGCATGGCCTGGGCCTGTGGCACACTCTGCTCCATGGACACATCCAGCAGCTGGTGCAGACTGTCCGGCGAACCGTCCATTTCGCCGGGTTCATGGAGGGCTTCAAGGCGGTGCTTCAACCCGTGCAGCAGCTCCTGCTCCACCTCGTGATAACGGGCATCTGCACGCTGTACCGGCGGCAATTGCAGCAACAGCTGCTGGATCCGCGCCCGTAGCGATGCGGGCGACAATGGGGAGTCAGACACATTCGTTCCCTGTTGTTATTGTCGTTGTGGGCTTTCCCGGCCTTCCTTTCATACCGGCAAAGGAAACAGCCTGCCCTTTATTATTGAGTGTCCGGTCTTTTCGCGCGACTGCAAGTTACTGTGCGTATGCTTTCGGCAACCATGCAGCCCTCAGGGGCGTTCTCGCAACGCCAGCACCCGCGTGCGCAGATCGTCGGCTTGCACGGACTGGGGCGGCACCCCCGTACCAACAGCCAGTTTGATTCGCGACCAGAAACGCCGGGGCAGGCGGGTCAGTGCCTTGCCACCCTTATGGCTGAACACGCTGCCCCACAATCCGGACAGGGCCATGGGAATAACCGGCACCGGGCTGTCACTGACAATTTTTTCAATGCCCGCACGAAATTCATCGATCTCACCGTCACCGGTGAGCTTGCCCTCAGGGAAGATACATACCACTTCCCCGGCGGCCAACTCTTCACGAATACGCACAAAGGCCTGTTCGTAAATGACCGGATTCCGGGTTTTCGAATCAATCGGGATGGTCTTGCCGGTGCGGAAAATATAATTCAGCAACGGCATGTCATAAATCGGCTTGAACATGACAAAGCGAACCGGGCGACGAATGGCACCGGCTAACAGCAGGGCGTCCACGTAGCTCACATGATTACAGACAAGCATGCAGGGGCCTTCATCCGGGATGTTCTCCATTCCCTCATGCTTCACGCGGTACATGGTGTGGGTAAGCATCCACACCAGCAGGCGAATCAGGAATTCCGGCACCACGGTGTAGATATACGCCGCCACCAGAATATTGGTCAGCGCCAGCGCCAGGAAGAACTGCGGGACCGTCATTTCCAGCAGACCGATCAGCACAATGCCGGCCACCGCCGACAGCACCATCAACAGGGCATTGAGAATATTGTTGGCGGCGATGATCCGCGACAGATGCTTGGGGTTGGCACGGTGCTGAATGAACGCAAACAGCGGCACAATATAGAAACCACCAAACACACCAATGCCCAGCAGATCCAGCAAGACCCGGTACCCACCTGGCTGCTGCAGGAAGCTGACAACACCAATGCTGTTCGTGGTTGCCTGGGCCACACCGGCCAGCCCGGCGTAGGAGAAAAACAGATCGATGCCGAACAGGCTCAAGCCAATGGAGCCCAGCGGCACCAGCCCCAGCTCAACCCGTTTGCCTGACAGTTTTTCACACAGGAAGGAACCCAGCCCGATGCCTATGGAAAAGGTGCCCAGCAACAGCGCGTACAACCCATCGGTGCCAAACAGGTAATCATCCACATAGACTTTCAGCTGGGTGGTATAGGCCGCCCCCATAAACCAGAACCAGGAAATCGCCAGCACGCACATCCACACGGATTTCACTTCCCGCGCATAACCGACGATATGCCAGGTTTCTTTCCACAGGTTCCAGTTGATCTTGATGGATGCATCCGCAGCCGGGGCGGCGGGAATCCCCCTCGCTGCCAGATAACCCAGCAACGCCAGCCCCACCACCGTCATGGCAACGACCCCGTCGCCCACGCCATCCATTTTCAGCAGCACACCAGATATGGAGCCCAGCAGAATCGCCAGAAAAGTCCCCATTTCTACCAACGCATTACCGGATACCAGCTCCTTGTCGGTCAGATGCTGGGGGATGATCGAATATTTGATCGGCCCGAAAAAGGTGGATTGCAGGCCCATGCAGAACAACACGGCCAACAGGAAATAGACACCATCAAAAAAGAAGCCCACTGCGGCGGCAGACATGATGAACACTTCCACCATTTTGATCTTGCGCACCAGGGTGGCCTTGTCGTACTTGTCCGCAACCTGCCCCGCCAACGCCGAAAAAAGAAAGAAGGGAAGAATGAACAAAGCCAGTGCCACATTGTTCAACGTGTTCACACTGACTGTGCTGACCACACCGGAGGCAATCAACAGAATTAGTGCCTGCCGAAACACATTGTCGTTGAAGGCCCCCAAAAACTGGGTAAAGAAAAACGGCCCGAAGCGCCGCGACGCCAGTAATGAAAACAACCCTTTCTGCATTTTTTCGCCTTTGGTTTTTGTTCGGGTTTGAGTTCAAAGTTCAAAGTTGAATCGCGATCCTGATGGTCAGCTTCTGGAAAGCGCAGCCCGCGCCATTCCCCATGAACGCGGGCACCACATTTGCTGTCATGCAGAACATCGTTAGCGTTTCAACTTTGAACTTTCAACTCTCCCTCGCCCAACTATTTAAATAATGTTCCAGCAACGAATCCAGCATGGCCTGCTCATCCACATCGCCAGCCACTTCCAGTTTGTTTTCTGCCGCCAATACCGCAATGCCATGGACACTGCTCCACAGGGTACGGGCTGCCAGATGGATCGCAGCGGCAGACTGGCCATCTGCCAACCGGGCCATTTGCTGTTCCACCCGCTCAAACAACTGCGCCGTGCGTTGCTGGTACCAGGCGGGCACCGGCGCCGCATTCTGCATGCGATGCATAAACACCATCTGCCACAGTGCGGTTTGCGTGCGTGCCAATGACAGGTAGGCGCTGGCCATCTGATGCAGCGCCCGGGGCGGGGGCAGGTTGGATGACGCCTGCATGTCGCCCAACAGGGTATCCAGGGTCGCCGCGTTGGCATGCAGAATAAGGTCATCGAGATTGGCGAAAACGTGATAGAGCATACCGGGCGTATAACGGATTTTTTCCGCCACCTTGCGCACACTCAGTTTCCCCAACCCCTGTTCCGCCACCAGTTCGCGCACGGCGTCGATGGCCAGGGCCTGTAATTCTTCGCGGCTGTGTTGGTTTCGGCGTGCCATGGTTATGCCCTGCAATGGTTACCCGTTGTTCTGGAGCCAGTTACGTAAAAGGTAACGAGCCTGTTTTCCGGTTTGAGCGTGATCCCGTTGCGTCAGCGCAGCGGACAGTTAACCACAACATCTAAACGCCGTTCAACAGTGGGACTGTTGCCAACCATGACAGCCTGCGTTCAGGAGGAGGCCGACAGCGGCGGGGCGCCCGGACGACGGCCAATGGGACGGGCGGGGTTGCCGGCAACGATGGTCCAGGGCGGCACGTCACGGGTAACCACCGCGCCCATACCCACTACGGCATGATCCCCCAGGGTGACGCCATCCACGATCCCCGCACGGGCACCGATCCAGACGTCACAGCCAATACGGATCCCCCGGGAAGTCACTGGCTGCTCGCGCACCCGCCGGTCCGCATCCATGCCATGATTGAAAGCAAAGAGGGTGCAATAGGCGGCAATGCGTGTGTCATCACCAATGTCGATACCCGCCGCGCCCCCTTCCAGGTTCACATGGTGGTTGAGGCTGACCCGCTGACCCAGCCGAACAGGGCCGTGAATGACGCAATCAGCAGCGATCTGGCAGCCATCTCCCACGATAATATCGCGACCCGGCTCGGCGAACAGAGCGGCCTGGGGCGCCACAAAGCAATTTTCACCCAGGTGCACCGTCTCCAACGCCATCAACCGTTGCTGGATCCCCTGTTGCCAGGGTTCTGCCCAGGCCCGGAGCTTTGGCTTCAATCGCCCGTACAGCCAGGGCATGTAGGCAAGGCGTTGCTTATGTTGTTCGCGGTAATCGTCGTCGGTCATAAAAGCAGGAGCGAGTTGAAAGTTTAACGTTGAAAAGCGCGAGTCAGGTTATTGGGCCCTGAAAGCCCGTGCCCGCGCAACCGCTGATACCCTGATCGCGGTGAAAATCGTTTTATCGACGATAAGGCCTTGTCCGCGTTTCAACTTTGAACTTTAAACTTTCCACTCAATGAAGTGTTTAGCCGCCCCCGCCCATGCAGTAGCATGCCCGACAACAACAAGGAGAACACCGTGAAGAAACTACTTCCTCTTGCTCTGGGCCTGGCGCTGGCCGGCTGTCAGCACATGGAATCGGCCATGCCCTGGATCAACATGGGTAACCAGATGGCCAAGAATGCCGGTTACAACACCGATGAGAAACTGGCCGCCGGCATTAAGGAAGCCCTGATCAAGGGGACGGATGTGGCCGCCGCCCAGCTGTCCCAGGAAGGGGCCATGAACCTGAAGCTGCCCAAGGCCGCGGATCCGGTGACCGATACGTTGCGTCAATTTGGCCTTGGCAGCTACGTGGATCAGTTGGAAACGGCCATGAATCGCGGCGCAGAAAAGGCGGTGGCCTCCGGTGCACCGGTCTTCAAGAACGCCATCAATGCCATGAGTGTGGATGATGCCCTGGGGATCATTCAGGGGGGCGATACGGCGGCGACCCAGTATTTCCGCGGGGAGACCGAGAACAGCCTGCGCCAGCGCTTCCAGCCGATTGTGGAAGAGAACCTGCGCAAGACCGGATTCTACGACCAGTATCAGACATTGCTTGGCGCCTACGATAAGTTACCGCTTACTAACAAGCCCAATCTGGACCTGGAAAGTTACGTCATCGACAACAGCATGGACCAGCTCTATACCCGCATTGGCCAACAGGAAACCCGGATTCGCCAGAACCCCATGCAGCAGGGGAGTGCGCTGATCGGCGCGGTGTTCGGAAACTCGAACCAGTAGCTCGTCGATCCGCAAGAGCGTCGCTGGCAGCGCGATCACGACAGTATCGAGTTACGAGCAGCGAGCTTCGAAAGTCAAAACCCGAAAGCCGGAACCCGAAAGCCGGGACAGTCAGGTTTTCGCTTCTCGCTCCTCGTGACTCGTACCTTAGGGAACCTCTGAAAAACTCCTTGCGTACTCAGTCTTTCAGTCTGGTTCGCAATCTAGGCGCGCTTTTGAAGGTGTCCCCTAACTGGGATCGAGATATGTCCATCCATCGAAAAAGCGCAACAACGAGTGCGGGCCAGCCTGGATGACCCGAAG
>NZ_NVWY01000046.1 GCF_002733835.1 Alcanivorax sp. | reverse complement strand
GGCAAAGCGCGCGTAGCTTGCCCAGGGCGACTGGGTTAATAGCCAGGTAAGCCCAAAGCCCAACATCACAGGCGCGGACCCTGGAGCAGCAGGATGCGCCAGCCTGCCGGGATGTGGATGCGGTCATGGAGATTGATCGCCAGGCGCGGCAGGTTGCCTGCCGTTGGATTAAGGAGCGTGGATGCTGACGTTGCTGGCATTCGTCGTCACGATTGTAATCATTGTGGCTTTCCATGAATGGGGCCACTTTCTTGCTATGCGCGCCTTTGGCGTCCGCGTTCTGACCTTTTCTGTGGGCTTCGGCCCGAAAATCCTGCGTTTTACCGATAAGAAGGGCACTGAGTGGGTGATCAGCGCGATCCCCCTGGGTGGCTACGTGAAGCCGCTGGATGTCCGTGAAGATGAGACGGCGGAAGGTGCGCCGGGCGAATTCTCCGCCAAGCCGGCCTGGCAGCGCGTGATTACCTATGCGGCGGGCCCGGTGTTCAACTTTATCCTTGCCATGCTGATCTACTGGGTGTTGATGTTTGGCTACGGTCAACGTGGCCTGGAAGCCGTGGTGGGCCCGGTGACGCCGGATTCTGTCGCCGAGCAGGCCGGTTTTGTGCCTGGGGATCGCATCGTTGCAGTGGGCAACACCGAGCTGCAGGGCTGGCGCGCCTTCTACAACGAATTGATCTTGCATCTGGGCGAGCCGGATACCCTGACGATCACCGTAGAGCAGGCAGGAGGTGGCATCACGGTTCGTGAGCTGGATACCTCGCCCTGGTCCGCGGATCTGGACAAGCCGCCCCTGGAAGCCCTGGGGCTCAATCAGGCCGTGGTTATCGGTGAGCTCCAGGCGGGCAGCCCAGCAGAGCAGGCCGGCCTGACCGGTGGGGATCAGGTGCTTACCCTGAACGCTGAACCGGTATTCAGCTGGTCCCAGTGGCAGGAAAGTATCATGGCTGCACCGGGTGAGTCCCTGGCTGTCGGTGTACTCCGCGGAACGCGCATTGAGACGCTCCAGGTGGTGCCAGCCACGGTGACCGAAAACGGTGAATCTTTTGGCCGTATCGGCGTGGGCCTGGGCGGCGTTTACCAGCAGGAATTTGGTGTGCTGGGGGCTGTCAGTGCGGCGAGCAGTCGCTTTGCCGAGCAGGTCAATGTGGTGGGCGCGAGCCTGGTGAAACTGGTCACTGGCAAGCTTTCTCTCGATAACCTGGGTGGCCCCATCACCATTGCCCAGGTGGCCGGCGAAAGTGCGTCCATTGGCATTGCCAGCTTCCTGGCATTGCTGGCTTACCTCAGCATCACGCTGGGGGTGATTAACCTTCTACCCGTACCAATGCTTGATGGCGGCTGGATTTTCTTTGGAATCATTGAAATGATTCGCGGTCGCAGTTTACCTGAGCGGTTCTTGATGGCCGCACAAGGTGTTGGGCTGACGCTCGTGGTCAGCTTCATGTTATTGGCCATTTACAACGACTTGGTGAAGCAGTTTTCATGAGATTTGGGGACATTCTGAGCAGCCCCCTGAAGGGCCTGCTAGCGGTTTTTTGCCTGTTGGCAGCACCGCTGCTAAATGCGGACACACAGCTACCGTTCAAGGTCCACGATATTCGTGTAGAAGGCCTCCAGCGTCTGCCTGTGGAGCGGGTCTACGCCTCCCTGCCGATTCAGGCCGGTGACACGGTTAACCGTGATCAGGTGGTCGATGCAGTTCAGCGCCTTTTTGCCACCGGCAATTTTGAGGATGTGCAGCTGGGCCGTGACGGTGATGACCTGGTGGTAATTGTTGCCGAGCGCCCAAGTATTGCGCGCATCGAACTGTCTGGTAACAAATCCATTGACGAAGAAAATCTGCGCAAGGGCCTGACAGAGGCGGGGCTTGCTGAAGGTGAAGTGTTCCAGCGTTCTACCTTGCAGGCGATTGCGGGCGAACTGGAGCGCCAGTACGTCAGTCAGGGCCGCTACGGGGCAGATATCAAGACCGAATCGGTGGCGTTGCCGCGCAACCGGGTGGCTCTGAAGATCGAGATTTATGAAGGTAAAGCCGCGAGAATTCGCAATATCAACATCGTAGGCAATCAGCTGTTTGACGATGAAACCTTACTGGAAGATTTTGAGCTGCATTCTTCCGGCTTCTGGTCGTTCATCAAAGGCGATGACAAATACTCCCGGGAAAAACTGGGTGGCGACCTGGAGCGGCTGCGCTCCTATTACCTGGATCGTGGTTATATCAACTTTTCCATCGAATCGACCCAGGTGTCAGTCACTCCGGATCGTCGTAGTGTCTTTATCACCGTGAATGTTGCCGAAGGCGAACAGTACACCGTCAATGAGGTGAATCTGGCTGGTGACCTGGTGGTGGAAGAGGAACAGTTGCGTCCCTTGTTGATCGTTAAGAAAGGGCAGGTGTTCAGCCAACAACTGGTGACCTATACCAATGATCTGATCAAACGCCGTCTCGGCAATGAAGGTTACACTTTCGCGGAAGTTAACGGCCGTGAGCATAATGCCAATGACGAGGATCACACTGTTGACGTGACCTTCTATGTGGATCCTGGCCGCAAGGTCTATGTCCGCCGGATCAACTTTAGTGGTAACGCCAAGACCGACGACGAAGTGCTGCGCCGTGAGCTGCGTCAGTTCGAACAGGCGCCGGCAAACACCTCATTGGTCGACTTGTCTCGTCAACGTTTGCAGCGCCTGGGTTACTTCAGTGTGGTAGAAGCGGACACGCCGCGGGTGCCCAATGCGGATGATCTGGTGGATGTGAACTACAAGGTGGAAGAGCAGCCTTCCGGCTCCATCGGTGCCAACGTGGGTTTCTCCGACGCTTCCGGTTTTATCTTCGGTGCCAACGTGACCCAGAATAACTGGCGCGGTAGTGGTAACCGGGTCTCCTTTGCGCTGAGCCGCTCCGACATCCGTGATTCCTACAGCTTTTCTCATTACAACCCGTATTACACCTTGGACGGGGTAAGCCGGGGCTTCAGCCTGTTCTATTCCGAAATTGATTTCGATGAAACCACGGTGGCCTCCTATGCGGCGGATCGTCTGGGTGGCTCGGTGACGTTTGGTTATCCCATCTCGGAATATTCCCGTCTGAGCTTCGGTGCCACCTACGAGAAAACCGACATTACCACCGGTGATTTCGTGGCCGTGGATATTGCCAACTTCCTGATCGAAGAGGGCACCAAGTTCAATGAATACAAGGCCAATGCCTCACTGCAGACCAGCACCCTGAACCGGGGCATCCTGCCTGATCGCGGTTGGTCGAGTACCCTTGGCTTTGAAGTGGCGGTGCCGGGGTCCGATTACGGCTTCTACAAGCTGAACTGGACCGGGCAGAAATATTTCCCCATTACCCAGCGCTGGACGCTGCGCACCCGTGCTGATGTGGCCTATGGTGATGGCTACGGCGACGACACGGTGCTGCCGTTCTTCGAGAACTATTATTCAGGCGGTATCGGCTCCGTGCGTGGCTACGAGTCTCGCTCCCTGGGGCCACGCTCTGAAGGCTTGAGTTATTACCTCAATGGCACCACGGATCCCAGCCCGGATCCCATCGGCGGCAACTTCCTGACAGAAGCGAGCATGGAGCTGATTTTCCCGACGCCCTTTGCGCCGGAGTCACGAAGCGTGAGAACCTTCCTGTTCGTGGATGCGGGGAACGTGTTTGAAACCGAGCGGGATGATATTTTTGCGGACTTTGAGCCACAGGATATTCGTACCTCTGCCGGTATCGGGCTGACCTGGTTGACGGCCATCGGGCCGCTCAGCTTCAACCTCGCCAAGGCGCTGAACGACCAGCCAGGCGACGACACGGAAGTATTCCAATTTTCTCTGGGACAGACTTTTTAGGAGTTTAATAATGATGAAAAAAACACTGGTAGCACTGACACTTATTCTGCCTTCACTGGGCATGGCTGATGCCTCCGTTGGGGTTCTCGATCCGATTGCTGCATTGCAATCGTCGGATAACGTGAAAGCAAAAATGTCATCCCTGGAAAATGAACTGTCTGCCGATGAGCAAAAGCTCAACGCTCTGCAGAATGATGTGCAGAAACTGCAGCAAAAATTGCAAAAAGAAGCCATGACCATGTCAGCGGATCAGCAAGACACGTTGAAGACGCAAGGTCAGCAGAAAATGATCGAAATCCAGAGCCTGCAGCGCAAGCTGCAAAAGCGTGCCAACGAAGCGCAGCGTGACATTCTGGAAGAAATGCAGCCGAAACTGAAAACCGCCATGGAAGCCGTGGCCAAGCGTGAAAAGCTGGATGTGGTTCTCAATGCCCAGGCGGTGATGTACACCAAGCCTGACCTGGACATTACCGAGGCTGTGGGCAAACAACTGAACAGCATGAAATAATGCTGACCCTCGGAGAACTTGCAGAAAAGCTGGGTGCGGAGCTGGTCGGAGAGGCCAGCCACGTAGTCGATGGTCTGGGCACGATCCAGTCCGCGTCACCCAGCCAGCTTACCTTTCTTGCCAACCCTCGTTATCGGTCGTTTTTGGAACAGACCGGCGCGGGGGCGGTGCTGATCCCTGAGTCTCAGCGGGAATATTGCCCGGTTGCGGCCTTGATCGTTAAAGATCCGTACCTCGCGTTTGCCAAAGCCAGTGCGTTTTTTGAGGTTGCACCACAACCGCAGGCGGGTGTGCATCCTGCTGCTGTGGTTGATGCAGCGGCACAGATTGCTGATTCCGCCTCTATTGGCCCGAACGTGGTGGTGGAAGCGGATGTGACGGTGGGAGAGGGTGCTGTCATCATGGCGAACAGCGTGGTGGGGGCAGGTTCCCGTATCGGGGATCAGTGTCGAATTTGGCCAAATGTTACAATTTACCATGGTGTCACACTGGGTCCGCGCACTATCATACACGCCAATTGCGTGATCGGTGGCGATGGTTTCGGTTTCGCCTTTAATGGCGCGGGCTGGACCAAGCTTCACCAGGTCGGTGGCGTCACCATCGGTGCCGATGTGGAAATTGGCGCTGGCACCACAGTGGATCGTGGGGCAATCGAAGATACCATCATTGGTAATGGCGTGATTCTGGACAATCAGATCCAGGTCGCGCACAACGTTGTCATTGGTGATCATACCGCTATCGCCGGGAAAGCTGGCATCGCTGGTTCAGCCAAAATCGGTTCCTTCTGCCTGATTGGTGGAGCGGCCGGTATCGCTGGTCACATCGAGGTGTGTGACAAGGTGCAAATTCTGGCCATGTCACTGGTCTCCAGCTCTATCAAGGAACCGGGTACCTATGGTTCTGCGTTGCCCGTGGATAGCCAATCCCGCTATCGTAGGAACGTGGCGCGTTTCCGGAATCTGGATGATCTGGCCCGCCGTGTGCGCAAGCTTGAGCGTTTAAGCGACTAATTATCCGCGATTTGCGGTACTTGCCTGTGTGGAACACATGATGATGGATATTCAAGCGGTCAGGGAATACCTGCCCCATCGTTACCCTTTTTTGTTGATTGACCGGGTGTTGAATCTCGAGCCCGGGAAGCGGATTGAAGCGTTGAAAAACGTGACGATCAACGAGCCGTTCTTCAATGGCCATTTTCCTGACGAGCCCATCATGCCCGGCGTATTGATCATCGAAGCGATGGCGCAGGCTGCAGGCATTCTGGGTTTTGTGACGGAAAATAAAAAACCCTCAGACGGCTATATCTATCTGCTGGTGGGGACTGACAAGGCGCGCTTCAAGCGTCGTGTGATCCCGGGGGATACTCTCCACCTGTTCGCTGAATATGTGGTGGTAAAACGCAATATTCTGAAATTCA
Organism: Alcanivorax sp.; assembly: GCF_002733835.1. Taxonomy (GTDB): domain Bacteria; phylum Pseudomonadota; class Gammaproteobacteria; order Pseudomonadales; family Alcanivoracaceae; genus Alcanivorax. The sequence goes on along the minus strand of NZ_NVWY01000046.1, from coordinate 26,282 downwards.
CCTGTGAGGCGCAGGTAGATGGGAAAACGGTTGCCAGCGCAGAAATGCTGGTTGCTGAGCAAAAAGTCTGATCCCCAGCCGTACGCCAGTGCGAGGCTGGCGTATACTGCCTGCCACCATCATCAAAATAAAAGTGACTAGTCCATGATTCATCCGACCGCCCTTATTGATCCGGCCGCGGAGCTTGCAGAGGATGTGCAGGTGGGTCCGTACTCCATTATTGGCCCCGACGTGAAAATCGGTGCGGGTACCGTAGTGGCGTCCCATGTTGTCATCAAAGGGCCGACCACCATTGGTCGCAATAACCACATCTTCCAGTTCGCGTCCGTCGGCGAGGACTGCCAGGACAAGAAGTACAACGGGGAACCGACTCGTCTGGAAATTGGCGACGACAATGTCATCCGTGAATCGGTCACCATTCATCGCGGTACCATTCAGGACAATTCCCTGACTAAAATCGGTAGTCGTAACTTGCTGATGGCCTATGTGCATGTGGCGCATGACTGCATGATTGGCGATGACTGTATTTTTGCCAACAATGCCTCGGTGGCGGGCCATGCTCATGTGGGCAATGGCGTGATTCTCGGCGGCATGACCGGTGTGCACCAGTTCTGCAAAATTGGCTCCTACGCCATGACCTCCGGCTGTTCGCTGGTGCTGAAAGATATTCCGGCTTACGTGATGGTGTCCGGCAACCCGGCCAGCGCCCGCAGTATGAACTTTGAGGGCATGCGCCGTCGTGGCTGGTCCAAAGATGTGGTTAGCAGCCTGCGCAAGGCCTATAAGGTGGTCTACCGCCAGGGGCTCACATTGGAACAGGCGCTGGCCGAACTGGAAGCCATGGAACCGTCGGATGCGCTGCAGATCTTCATCGATTCCCTGAAAGCCTCTGAGCGCGGTATTACCCGCTGACATGGCACAGCGCAAGGACGCACCGCTGGTCGCACTGATTGCCGGGGAAGCTTCCGGGGATATTCTTGGTGCGGGTCTGATGCAGGCCCTTGCTGCCCGTTATCCCGGTGCCCGGTTTATCGGTGTCGGTGGCGAAGAGATGGCCCAGGCAGGGCTCACCAGCTTGTTCCCCATGGAAAAACTGTCGGTGATGGGAATCACCGAAGTGCTTTCCCATCTGCCTGAGTTGCTGCGTCTGCGTAAATCCCTGGTCCGCTTTCTGCTGGAACAGAAACCGGATGTAGTCATCGGGATTGATTCCCCGGATTTCACTTTGCCCATTGCGCGTCGGCTCCACGATCGCGGCCTGAAAACCGTGCACTATGTGAGCCCGTCGGTCTGGGCCTGGCGGCAGGGGCGTATCAAGGGCATCAAGAAAAGCATTGATCTGATGCTGACCCTGTTGCCGTTTGAAGCCCGGTTCTATGAGCAGCATCAGGTACCGGTGGCCTTTGTGGGCCACCCGCTGGCCGACCGAATACCCCTGGAGACGGATGTGCCGGGAGCTCGCAAGGCACTGGGCCTGGATCCACAAGCGCGCATTCTGGCCGTGCTGCCGGGCAGTAGGGGCGGGGAAGTGGGGCAGTTGATGCCCGCCTTTCTGGAGGCCATGGTAGTGCTGAATCAGCAGGATCCGGCGCTGCATTATGTGATTCCTGCGGCCAATAATGCCCGCCGTGAGCAAATCCAGGCACTGCTGGACGCCCAGCCTGATTTGCCTGTGTCGCTGGTGGATGGCCAGAGCCGTACGGTAATGGCCGCCGCTGATGTGGTGCTCATGGCATCCGGCACTGCTACCCTGGAAGGTTTGTTGCTGACCAAACCCATGGTGGTAGGCTATCGGGTCGGGGCGGTGACCTACGCCATCGTCAGCCGTTTGATAAAGAGTGAATTCGTATCACTGCCGAACCTGTTATGTCGGCAGGAAATGGTGCCAGAACTGATTCAGGAAGCGCTGACCACGGATGCGATCGTCACTGCTGTGCGCCGCTGGTTCGATCAGCCTGAGCTGGCCCAGGCCCTGAAAGCTCGCTTCCAGGACGTACATCAACAGCTTCGCGGTGGCGCCAGCGAGAAAGCGGCGGCGGCCGTTGCCCAATTGCTGGAGGCCTGATGGCACAAACGCAGCAGCGTGACCCCTTTGCCGAGTATGCCCTGGCAGATCCCTTTATTCCTTCTGCCTTTCTCTGGCAGCCCGGCATGCATGTGGCGGGCGTTGACGAAGTGGGCCGTGGCCCTTTGGTCGGTGCGGTGGTAACCGCGGCGGTTGTCCTGGATCCGCAACACCCCATAATGGGCCTGGCTGACTCCAAAAAAATCAGTGAAAAGAAACGCTTGGCGCTGGAATCTGAGATCAAATCTCATGCTCTGGGTTGGGCGCTGGGGCGGGCTGAGCCGGCTGAAATCGACGAACTGAATATTCTGCATGCCACCATGCTGGCGATGCAGCGAGCCGTGGAAGCGTTACCCCTGGTGGCGCAGGCGGTGCTCATTGATGGCAATCGGGTACCGGCGTTGCCCTGCCCGGCGGAGGCGGTGGTAAAAGGGGATGGGCGCGTACCGGCCATTTCTGCCGCTTCGATTCTGGCCAAAGTGGCGCGAGATCGTGAAATGCATGCGCTCCACGAACGCTACCCCCAATATGGCTTCGACCGCCACAAAGGCTACCCGACAGCGGTACACATGGCGGCCCTGGAACAACATGGCGCCCTGGCCGAGCATCGCCGCTCCTTTGGCCCGGTCGCCACCGCAATTGCACAAGGGAACCTGTTTTGAGCGATCCCCGTTTTGTCCACCTGCGCTTGCATACTGACTATTCGTTGGTCGATGGCGTCGTGCGGGTCAAGGAACTGATCAAGACCTGCGTGAATGACCGGATCCCGGCGGTGGCGGTCACCGACGATTCGAACCTGTTTGCGCTGATCAAGTTTTATCAGAATGCCATGAATGCGGGGATCAAGCCGCTGATGGGCGCGGACCTGTGGGTGCAGGGCACACACATAGAGGAGCCCGCTTGCCTGTCGTTTCTGGTGCTCAACGAAGTGGGCTACCAGAATCTGACCTTGCTTATCAGCCGCGCCTGGCAGACTAACCAGGACCGGGGCCGGGCGCTGGTGAAGCCGGAATGGGTGGCAGAGCTTCACGAAGGCCTGATCGTGCTTTCAGCGGCCTCTCAGGGCGAAGTGGGGCAACTGCTACTGGCGGAAAAGCACGAGCTGGCGCAGCAATATGCGAGCTGGCTTGCCTCTGTGTATGGCGACCGCTTCTATCTGGAAGTGCAGCGTACCTCGCGCCCGGGCGACGAAGATTGCCTGCATGCCAGCGTTGCACTGGCGGGGCAACTGGGATTGCCGGTGGTGGCGACCAACGATGTGCGCTTTCTGCGCCGGGAAGATTTCGAAGCCCATGAATCCCGGGTGTGTATCCATGATGGCAACACTCTGGATGATCCGCGTCGGCCGAAGAAATACTCCGAAGAGCAGTATCTGAAATCCGCCGATGAAATGGCGGCGCTGTTTTCTGATCTGCCCGAAGCGCTTGCGAATACGGTTGAGATCGCCCGCCGCTGTACTTTGGACATTCGCTTGGGGGAAAACTTCCTGCCGGACTTCCCGATTCCGGAAGGCATGACCATCGAGCAGTATTTTGAAAAAGTCTCCCGCGATGGGCTGGAAGAGCGCCTCAAAACGCTGCTGGATGTGAATGACCCCGAGTATGCGGTAAAGCGCAAAGATTATGATGATCGGCTGACCTTCGAGCTGGATATCATCAACCAGATGGGGTTCCCCGGTTACTTCCTGATCGTTGCCGACTTTATTCAGTGGGGCAAGGACAACGAAGTGCCGGTAGGCCCGGGCCGGGGGTCCGGTGCCGGTTCCCTGGTGGCCTATGCCATGAAGATTACCGACCTGGATCCCATCGGCTACGACTTGCTGTTCGAACGTTTCCTTAACCCGGAACGGGTCTCCATGCCCGACTTTGACGTCGACTTCTGCATGGAAAAACGCGACCGCGTAATCAACTACGTGGCGGACAAGTACGGCCGTGATGCGGTGAGCCAGATCATCACCTTCGGCACCATGGCCGCCAAGGCGGTGGTGCGCGACGTGGCGCGGGTGCAGGGCAAGCCCTACGGCCTGGCTGATCGCTTGTCCAAGATGATCCCGGGCATTCCGGGCATGACGCTGACCAAGGCTCTGGAGCAGGAAGAAACCCTGCGCGAATTCCTGGAAAGCGATGAAAATTCCGACAAGGACGCAGCCAACGAAATCATGGAAATGGCCTTCAAACTGGAAGGCCTGACCCGGAACGTGGGCAAGCACGCCGGGGGCGTGGTAATCGCGCCGGGCAAGCTGACGGACTTCGCGCCGCTGTACTGTGAAGAAGACGGTACCAACCTGGTTACCCAGTACGACAAGGATGATGTGGAATCCGCCGGCCTGGTGAAGTTTGACTTCCTTGGTCTGAAAACCCTGACCATCATTGATTGGGCCGTAAAAGCCGCCAACGTGAAGCGCGGCCGTGAAGGGCTGGACGATCTGGTTATTGACCACATTCCGCTGGACGACGGCCCCAGTTTTGACCTGCTCAAGCGGGGCGACACCACGGCGGTGTTCCAGCTGGAAAGTCAGGGCATGAAGGAGCTGATCAAAAAACTCCAGCCCGACGTATTCGAAGATATTATCGCGCTGGTGGCCCTGTATCGTCCGGGGCCGCTGGAATCCGGCATGGTTGATAACTTCGTGAACCGTAAGCACGGTCGCGAACCGCTGGCCTACCCGGATCCGCAGTACCAGCACGAGTGGCTGGAGCCGATCCTGAAACCCTCCTACGGGGTTATCCTGTATCAGGAGCAGGTGATGCAGATTGCCCAGGAGCTGGCCGGCTACACGCTGGGCGGCGCTGACATGCTGCGCCGGGCCATGGGCAAGAAAAAGCCTGAAGAAATGGCCAAGCAGCGGGCGATCTTCGAAGAAGGGGCGAAAGGAAAGGGCGTTGACCCGGACCTGGCCATGAAGATCTTCGACCTGGTGGAAAAGTTCGCAGGCTACGGGTTCAACAAATCCCACTCTGCGGCCTATGCGCTTGTCGCTTACCAAACTGCCTGGCTCAAGGTTCACTACCCGGCGGAATTCATGGCGGCCACCATTTCTGCCGATATGCAGAACACCGACAAGGTGGTGACCTTCATTGATGAATGCAAAACCATGGGTTTGCAGGTATTGCCGCCGGATGTGAATTCCTGTGGCTACCGCTTCACCGTGAACCCGGAGGGCGACATTGTTTATGGGTTGGGGGCCATCAAGGGGCTGGGTGAAGGTCCCATCGATGCCATCGTATCGGCGCGGGCAGATGGCGGTGAGTTCAAGGACCTGTTTGATTTTTGTCGCCGCATTGACCTGAAAAAAATCAACCGTCGTTCCCTGGAAGCCATGGTGCGCGCCGGGGTACTGGACAAGCTGGGGCCGAAAAGCAGTTTCCACGACCGCGCGCAGTTGCTGGCCACCTTGCCGGACGCCATTGCTGCTGCAGATCAGGATGCCCGCAACGAAGCGGCCGGCATCATGGATATGTTCGGGGCCGTGGATGACAGCCCGGCCACGGCGGTGGAATGGAAGCCGGCCCGCGCCTGGAACGATGAGACCCGTCTTAATGGCGAGCGTGACACCCTGGGCCTGTTTTTGACCGGCCACCCCATCGACCAGTATGAAAAAGAAGTGCGGCAGTTCGTTACCGCCCGAATCAATTCCCTGCAGCCCACCGGGAAAGGGGAGGCCGCCACCATCGCCGGGCTGGTGGTGGCGTTGCGTATTACCCGTAGCAAACGCAGTGGCGATCGCATGGCGTTCATTACCCTGGATGACAAGACCGGGCGGGTGGAAGTGTCTGTATTCGGCAAAACCTTCGCTGAATTCGGCGAGCTGGTGCAGAAAGATACCCTGCTGATCTTCAAGGGCGGCGTCCGTAACGACGAATACACCGGCGGCTTTAATCTGGTCGCCGATGAAATCATGGATATGCGTCAGGCCCGGGAAACCTTTGCTCGCCGTTTGCGGGTGGCGGTGCCGGTGGCGGACGATTTGCCCCAGCAGCTCCAGCAGATGCTGTCGCCTTACCAGGGGGGCAACACCCCGGTGCTGCTGGATCTGGACCACAACATTGCGGCTGCCAGTTTCTGGCTGGGCGATGAATGGAAAATCAGCCCCCACGAGTCACTGGTGGAAGAGCTGCGCGTCCGCTTTGGTGAAGACGCGGTGCGGATGGAGTATTAACGCTAGACGCACCACGCAGCACGCTTCAACACGAGAAAGCTGCGCAGTAGTGGAGGTGTCAGAGTCCGCGACTTAGGTGCTTGGGAGCGACGCAGGGCCGTTCTTTATGTTCGATGCGCTCCCGCGTTGTTGCGTGAAGCCTGATGCGTGCAGCGTCTCCCTTTGAAACAGTTTGCAACCTAGCCATGTCGGCCATCTCTCGACGTTGTCATTGGGTTGCGGCTACACTTGTTGCATTCTTTTATGGGCAGGTTGCGTTTGGGGATCCCCGGCGTAGCGTTTCTGCCTTGTTGGCGCCAGGGAACGGCCATTCTGGTCCGGGCGCATGCTGATAACACCTTGAACAGGCTCAGAATATGAATCCCAATTTCCTCGAATTTGAACAACCGATTGCCGACCTGGAAGCGAAAATCGAGGAATTGCGTTTGGTAGGCAGTGGCAGCGAGGTGAACATTTCCGAGGAAGTGGCCAAGCTGCAGGAAAAAAGCATTACGCTCACCGAAAGCATCTTCCGCGGCCTCAGCTCCTGGCAAATTTCCCAGCTGTCCCGACACCCCAAGCGCCCCTACATGCTGGACTACATCAAGCGGATCTTTACCGATTTCGATGAGCTGCATGGTGATCGTGCCTTTGCCGACGACCCGGCCATTATCGGCGGTATGACGCGTTTGGCGGGCCAACCAGTAATGGTGATTGGCCACCAGAAAGGTCGCGAAGTGAAAGAGAAGGTGCGCCGTAATTTTGGTATGCCGAAACCGGAGGGATACCGCAAGGCGCTGCGCCTGATGGAAATGGCCGAACGTTTCAAGCTGCCGGTACTCACCTTTATTGATACTCCCGGTGCCTTTCCGGGTATTGATGCGGAAGAACGTGGTCAGTCGGAAGCCATCGCCCGCAACCTGCGTGTGATGTCCCAGCTGAAAACCCCGATTATCGCCACCGTCATTGGCGAGGGCGGGTCTGGCGGCGCCCTGGCCATCGGTGTCTGCGACCATTTGCAGATGCTGGAATTCTCCACCTATTCGGTGATTTCCCCGGAAGGCTGTGCCTCGATTCTCTGGCGCAGTGCCGACAAGGCCCCGGAAGCGGCGGAAGCCATGGGCCTGACGGCCGGCCGGCTGCATGAACTCGGCATCGTGGACCAAGTGATCAAGGAGCCGTTGGGCGGCGCTCACCGTGATCACGACCAGGCCGCGGACGCCGTTCGCAAGGCGCTGGAAACCCAGCTGGAATCGCTGCGCGCCATGGACATGGATGCGCTGATCGACCGCCGTTACGAGCGCCTGATGAGCTACGGCAACGTGACCAGCGATCCCGCTGACGAATAACCATGTCCGATGCTGCCGGGTTCAGCCAGTCGCTGGCTGAACAGGCCCCCGACGGGCCTCTGCTGCTGGCCCTCAGTGGCGGTCTGGACTCCTGCCTGTTGCTTCATCTCCTGATCAAAGCGGGCCTGGGCCCGCGTCTCTCCGCTGTTCATATTGACCATCAATTGCAGGCCGATAGCCAGGGCTGGTCGCGTTTTTGCCAGTCGCTGGCGGACCAGCAAGGTATCCCGCTCGCTATTGAAAAGGTGGCTGTCGATATGGCCAACGGGCTCGAAGCCGGTGCCCGTGAGGCCCGTTATAGTGTGCTATTGCCGCTGGCGCGCGCCCAGGGCGCAACACTGGTGATGGCCCACCATCGCAATGATCAGGCGGAAACCCTGCTGTTCCGGCTGCTGCGCGGAGCGGGTGTGCAGGGGCTATCGGCCATGCGTGAGCACAGTCAGCAACAAGGTGTGCCCCTTTGGCGGCCGTTGTTAGGGGTTGGCCGCCAGACGCTGGAGAGCTGGGGAGCGGCGTTATCGCTAAACTGGCGCGAAGATCCCAGCAATCAGGATCAGTCCCTGCGCCGTAATTATCTGCGCCACACTATTCTACCGGCACTGCGTGATCGCTGGCCCGGCGCCGATGCCACGCTTGCCCGGGCGGCAGACCACATGGCTGAAGCCAGTGAGCTGATCAGTGAAATTGCGCAACAGGATGCGGATAACCTTGGCGTGGCCGGAGCGTCTTTTCCTCTGACCGATTTGGCGGATTTGTCTCTGGCGCGGCAGCGCAATGTGCTGCGCTGGTGGCTACAGCAAAACCGGGTCACCGCGCCCAGTGCGGCGGTGCTTGAACAGTTGCGTCTGCTGCATCTGGCTGCGGTGGATAGCCAGGCGCGGGTGGAGTGGGGTGGCTACGCGGCGCGCTTGTACCGTGGAGCCTTGTATCTGGCTTCACGTGAGGCCTTTCAGCCCTGGCAGGGCGATGTGCTCTGGCTGGAAGGGACGCCGCCGCCGACCTTGCCCCACTGGCATTGGTCAAAGCAAGGTGGTGAGGGAGACATTTGGGTGCTTCGTCCACCGGGTAATCTGCAGCTCAGGGCTTTGTCCGGTTCTCTGGCCGTGCGGCGTCATGGACTGCATCAACAGATCAAGGAACTCTGGCGCGCGGCGGGCGTGCCGCCCTGGCAGCGGCGGCAGTGGCCATTGCTGTTCCGTGATGGGGATGTGGTGAGTGTGCCATTGGTGGGGCTGGCCGATGGTGAAGAGAGTGACAATAGTGAGCGCTGGTATTTGTTACCTTCAACCGCAATGTCACACTAGCAAGCCTTCCCGCATGTAATCCCGGCGCCGGGAGTTGTCCGTTCTGGCGCACAGTAAAATACGAAACGCCTGCTCGTTTCAGTATTCCTCCTCTGCCAGACTTGCGCTGACTGATCCCGAATCTCTTGCGTCTTCAACCCCAGCCGAAAAGGGAGTGCCATGCAGGCCCTTCAGCAACATTTGCAGCAGACCTTTCAGCTTCAGGCCTTTCGCCCCGGGCAGCAGGCAGTTATCGACGCATTGCTGGCCGGGCGTTCGGCGCTGGCAGTGTTTCCCACTGGCGGCGGTAAAAGCCTGTGTTACCAATTGCCGGCGTTGATGTTCAGTGGTGTGACCCTGGTGGTGTCGCCGCTGATTGCATTGATGAAAGACCAGGTGGATCAGCTTCACCGGCTGGGTATTGCTGCCGCGCGGCTGGATTCCAGCGTGGATGCAGAGCAATTACAGAGTGTCTACCGGGGGCTGGATGACGGTAGTATCAAGCTGTTGTACGTGGCGCCGGAGCGCCTGGCCAATGAGCGGTTTCTGGCGCGTTTGAAGCGGCTGTCGATCAGCATGATGGCGGTGGATGAAGCGCACTGTGTTTCTGAATGGGGGCATAATTTTCGCCCGGATTATCTGAAGTTGGCGCAGCTTGCCGGCGATCTCAATGTGGGCAGGGTGTTGGCACTGACCGCGACGGCCACTCCCCAGGTGGCGAAGCAGATCTGCGACAGTTTTTCCATTGCCCGGGAAGATCATGTTCAGACTGGCTTTTTCCGCCCCAATCTGGCGCTGAATATTCGGCCCCACAATGCCTCCGAACGGGATCAGGCATTGTTGGCGGCATTGCAGTCCCGGCCATCGGAGCCGGCCATCGTTTATGTCACTTTGCAGAAAACCGCCGAACAGGTGGCCGGGTTCCTGCAGGCGCAGGGGCTGCCGGCGCAGGCATATCATGCGGGGCTGAAGGATGACGAGCGCCACCGGGTGCAGGAAACTTTTATGGCTGGGCAGGGGAATATTGTCGTTGCCACCATCGCGTTCGGCATGGGCATCGACAAGGCCGATATTCGCGCGATTTATCACTACAACCTGCCCAAGTCCCTGGAAAACTACATGCAGGAAATCGGCCGGGCAGGGCGGGATGGCAAACCCTCCGAGTGTGTATTGCTGGCCGGTTCGGACGATCTGACCGTATTGGAGAATTTCAGTTACGGGGATACCCCGGACGGCGCATCGCTTGCGGGGTTGATCAACTGGCTGGTGGCCCGGCCCGAGCAATTCGACCTGTCTGTGCATGAATTATCCGGGCAGTTCGATGTGCGTCCTCTGGTGATCAACACACTGCTGACCTATCTGGAGCTGGAAGGGGTGGTTCGCGCCACGGCGCCATTTTATACGGAGTACAAGCTGGCTTTCCGGACGTCCCGGGATGACGTGATTAGTCAATTCAATGATGAAAGAGCCGACTTCCTGCAGCGGGTCTTCGCGACCGGGAAGCAAGGGCGCACCTGGCTGACCCTGAAGCCCATTGATGCTGCCGCAGAGCTGCAGGTTGACCGGCTTCGCATCCTCAAGGCGCTGGGTTATCTGGAACAGCAGGGGATGATTGAGCTGCGTGTGGCCGGGGTGCGCCAGGGATACCGGATGTTGCAGCGCCCGCAGGAGCCTCAGGCGCTGACCGCCAGAATGGAAGAGCAGTTTGGCGTGCGCGAACAACGGGATATCCAGCGGCTGCAGCAAGTGTGTGACTGGGCTGAGGGCAAGGGCTGTTACCAGCAGGCCCTGGTGAGCTATTTTGGCGAACGCTTGCCCGAACCCTGTGGGCAGTGCAGCCATTGCAAGGGCGAGCATTGGCCCATGACGGCACGCCATCGCCGTGTGCCTGACGCGGCGGTGATTCAGGCAGTGAGACAGGAAGGGCATGGGGCGCTGGCCACGCCCCGGCAACTGGCGCGCTTTCTTTGTGGTATCAGCAGCCCCCGAGCCAGCCGTGCCCGTCTGGGCCGGCATTCCGCGTTTGCATCGCTGATCGACGCGCCTTTTGCCGATGTGCTGGCGGCATGTGAGAAGCCCTGAGGCTGATCTCGGGCTCCCTGCCTCCGAGCTCGGTGGGGCGCAAGAGTGGATCGGTCCCTGAGCCTTGCTGCTCTCTCAGCCGCTTGGCCAACCATTTACAGGCAGTGCGCAATTCGGCGTAGCCGATGCCTGTACGGTTTGGGTATCACCACCTTTTTACGCTTTCGGGAGCGATTCCGATTGAGGCACGGGGCGGCTTCTGTTAACATTTTCTCCCGTCCTGATGTAGCGCAAGCTCCTGAATTTTCAGGTGTTCAATCGTCTCTTGCGAAGCTGGCCAACCCGATTTACGAAAGCTCCTTGCCCGTCTGTAACGTGCAGGGTGTTTTTTTTATGGGGGCCGGTACACACTGACGATGGTGCTATCAACCCACTAGCGATCTGGTGAGTGCATGTCTCGTTTCATCTTTGTCACCGGCGGTGTGGTGTCGTCTCTGGGGAAGGGGATTACCTCCGCGTCCCTGGCCACCCTGTTGGAAGCTCGCGGCCTCAAGGTCACCCTGATTAAAATGGATCCCTACATCAATGTGGATCCCGGCACCATGAGCCCTTACCAGCACGGTGAGGTGTTCGTGACCGAAGACGGCGCCGAAACCGACCTGGATCTGGGTCATTACGAGCGTTTTATTCGCACCCGCCTGAACCGCCGCAACAGCTTTACCACCGGCCGTGTCTATCAGCATGTGCTGGATAAAGAGCGCCGCGGTGAATACCTGGGCGCCACCGTCCAGGTGATCCCCCATATCACCGATGAGATCAAACTGAAGATCCGCGAAGGCGCGGGTGATGCGGATGTGGCCATCGTGGAAATTGGTGGTACTGCGGGCGATATCGAATCGCTGCCTTTCCTGGAAGCGGCCCGGCAGATGCGCGTGGAGCTGGGCTCCAGCCAGTCCCTGCTGGTGCACCTGACGCTGGTGCCGTACATCGCCACCGCCGGGGAAATCAAAACCAAGCCCACCCAGCACTCCGTGAAAGAGCTGCGTTCCATCGGGCTGCAGCCAGACATTTTGGTGTGCCGTGCGGATGACCCGATTCCGCAGAGCGCCCGGGAAAAAATTGCCCTGTTTACCAATGTGGAAGCCCGGGCGGTGATTTCCTCCCCGGACTGCAAGACCATTTACCAGGTGCCCCGTGGCATGCACGAGCAGGGCCTGGACGCCATCGTGGTGGAAAAGTTTGGCCTGGATCTGCCCGAACCGGATCTTGGCGAATGGGATCGTGTGGTGGAAGCACAACTGAACCCGGAAAACGAAGTCACCATCGGTATGGTGGGCAAGTACATCGAACTGGTCGATGCCTACAAGTCACTTAACGAAGCGTTGATCCATGCGGGTATCAGCAACCGCGCCAAGGTCAATATCCTCTATCTGGATGCGGAAGATATCGAGCGCGACGGCACCGGTGTGCTGGAAAGCCTGGATGCCATTCTGGTGCCCGGTGGTTTTGGTGACCGGGGGACCGAAGGCAAGATTGCCGCAATCCGTTATGCCCGCGAGAACAAGGTGCCATATCTGGGCATCTGTCTGGGTATGCAGCTGGCGGTGATCGAATATGCCCGTCACGTGGCAGGCATTGAAAAAGCCCATTCCTCAGAGCTCAATCCGAACACGCCGGACCCGGTGGTGGGACTGATCACCGAATGGATTACCGAAGATGGTCAGAAAGAGCAGCGCTCTGCGGACTCCGACCTGGGTGGTACCATGCGTCTGGGTGGTCAGGAGTGCGTGCTGGAAGAAGGCAGCCGCGCGGCCCAGTGTTATGGCAGCACGCGTATCGTGGAGCGCCATCGCCATCGCTATGAGGTAAACAACAACTACCTGCCGCAACTGGAAGCGGCAGGCTTGAAGATCGTCGGCCGTTCCGTGGACGGTGAATTGGTGGAAGTGATCGAAGTAGGCGACCATCCGTGGTTTGTGGCCTGCCAGTTCCACCCGGAATTCACCTCCACCCCCCGTGACGGGCACGGTTTGTTCAAAGGCTATGTGGCAGCCGCTTTGGCGGAACAGCAGGCCCACAAGGAGGCGTGATCCGTGAGTAATCAGAAGACCATTGCCCTGAACGGGCTGGAATTCGCCAACGACAAGCCCATGGCCTTGTTCGGCGGCATGAATGTGCTGGAATCCCGGGACATGGCCATGCAGGTGGCGGAAGCCTATGCGGAAGTGACCAGCAAGCTGAACATACCCTGGGTATTCAAGGCCAGTTTCGACAAGGCAAACCGGTCTTCATTGAGCTCTTACCGGGGGCCGGGCCTTGACGAAGGCCTGAAGATCTTCGAAGAAGTCAAAAAGACCTTCAACTGCCCGGTGATCACCGACGTGCACGAGCCTTACCAGGCGGCTCCGGTGGCGGAAGTGGCGGATATCATCCAGCTGCCCGCCTTCCTGGCACGGCAGACGGATCTGGTGGTGGCCATGGCAAAAACCGGGGCCATCATCAATATCAAGAAGCCCCAGTTTCTGGCGCCCCACGAAATGTCGCACATTCTGCACAAATGTGAGGACGCCGGTAACGATCAGCTGATTCTTTGCGAGCGCGGTTCCAGCTTTGGTTACAACAACCTGGTGGTGGACATGCTCGGCTTCGGCATCATGAAGCAATTCAACTACCCGGTGTTTTTCGACGTCACCCACGCCTTGCAAAAACCCGGTGGCCGGGCTGACAGCGCCGACGGTCGTCGTGCCCAGGTGGCGGAATTGGGCCGCGCCGGCATCAGCCAGGGCATCGCCGGGCTGTTCCTGGAAGCCCACCCTGACCCGGATAATGCCAAATGCGATGGCCCTTGCGCCCTGAGGCTGGATCGTCTGGAGCCATTCCTTGCACAGATGCAAACCCTGGATAATACCGTCAAGGCACTGCCTGCCTTCGAAAATAACTGATTAGAGTTTGGAGATTTACCGACATGTCCAAGATCGTTGACATCAAGGCCCGTGAAATTCTGGATTCCCGTGGCAACCCGACAATCGAAGCCGATGTGGTTCTCGAATCCGGTGCCAGTGGCAGTGCCTGTGCGCCCAGCGGCGCCTCCACCGGTTCCCGCGAAGCGCTGGAACTGCGTGACGGCGACAAGTCCCGTTACTTGGGCAAGGGCGTCACCAAGGCGGTAGGCAATGTGAACTCTGCCATCCGCGAGCTGCTGGTGGGTAAAGACGCTTGTGATCAAAAGGCGCTGGACCAGGCCATGCTGGATGCCGATGGCACCGAGAACAAGGCGAACCTGGGGGCCAATGCAATTCTGGCTGTGTCCCTGGCGGCGGCCAAGGCGGCGGCGGTGGATCAGGGTAAGCCCCTGTACGAGTATATTTCCGACCTGCAGGACGACGATAACGAATATTCCTTGCCCGTGCCGATGATGAACATCATTAACGGTGGTGAGCACGCCGATAACAACGTGGATATTCAGGAATTCATGATCCAGCCGGTGGGCGCGCCCACGGTGGCGGAAGCGATTCGCTACGGGGCGGAAATCTTCCATGCGCTGAAGGGCGTGCTGAAGAAACGTGGCCTGAACACCGCGGTGGGTGATGAAGGCGGCTTTGCGCCGAACTTGCCCAGCAACGAAGCGGCACTGGAAGCCATCATGGAAGCCATCGAGATTGCCGGTTACAAGGCGGGTGATGATGTGACTCTGGCGCTGGATTGTGCCGCCAGCGAATTCTATAAGGATGGCAAGTACGTGCTGGCCGGTGAAGACCGTAGCATGAGCTCTGAAGAGTTTGCCGACTACCTGGCAGAGTTGTGCGACCGCTACCCGATCATCTCTATCGAAGATGGCATGGACGAATCCGACTGGGATGGCTGGAAAATCCTCACCGAAAAACTGGGCAAGAAAGTCCAGCTGGTGGGGGATGATCTATTCGTAACCAACACCAAAATTCTCCAGCGCGGTATCGACGAGAACGTGGCCAACTCCATCCTGATCAAGTTCAATCAGATTGGCTCTCTCACCGAGACCCTGGACGCTATCAAAATGGCCAAGGATGCCGGTTACACTGCGGTCATTTCCCACCGTAGTGGTGAAACAGCGGATACCACCATTGCTGATCTGGCGGTGGCGACGGCGGCGGGCCAAATCAAGACCGGCTCCCTGTGCCGCTCCGACCGTGTTGCCAAGTACAACCGTTTGATTCGCATCGAGCAGGAACTGGGCCGTGCGGCTTACCATGGCCGTAAAGAGTTCAAGCTGCTCGGCTAAGCGATGCCAGCCCCCAAGGCAAAATCCAGCGCCGGCAACAGCAAGGGCAACGTCGAGCGGATGACACTGAAACTGTCACCTGCCCGGCAAGTCGCTCTGGCATTGCTGGCGCTGCTGTTTTTGGGCCTGCAGGTTCGGTTGTGGTTTGGTGAAGGCAGCCTTCGCCATGTGGCCGCGTTGAAAAAAGACGTGGCCGTGCTGAAAGAAAGCAATGCCAAGCTGGCAGAACGCAATCGTCTCATGGCCGCTGACGTGAACGACCTGAAACAAGGTACAGAAGCGATTGAAGAAATCGCACGCAAGGACCTGGGTATGGTTCGTAACGGAGAAACCTTTTTCCTGATTCTTGAACAGCCCCGGGGCACCGAGTGAATCCTGTTATTTCCGGCCCGCTGTATGCCGTGGTTCCTGCTGCCGGGGTGGGAAGCCGAATGGGCGCGGGTTTTCCCAAGCAGTATCTTTCCCTGGCCGGCCAAACCCTGGCCGAACACACCCTGAATCGATTGCTCTCGTTCGCGCCGATCCACAAAGTGGTGGTGGCGGTGTCCGCTGACGACCCCTGGTGGCCCACGCTGGCGGTCTCCGGCCACCCACGTATCCAGACGGTGGCCGGTGGTGATACCCGGGCCGACTCGGTACGCAACGGCGTTGCGGCCGTGCTGGATGAGGGCGGCGCTGACGCCTGGGTGCTGGTGCACGACATGGCGCGCCCGCTGATCCGGCTCTCGGATATTCAGAGTCTGCTGGACCAGACCGGCCCCCAGGGTGCCATTCTCGCCTTGCCGGTGGTGGATACCATCAAGCAGGCCGCAGAGGAAAAGCACATTGCGGCCACGCTGGATCGTGCGCATATCTGGCGGGCGCTGACACCTCAACTCTTCCCGGCCCAGGCGCTGCTGGCGGCATTACAGGGTGATCTCGCCACCATTACCGATGAAGCGTCAGCCATGGAACGTGATGGTTGGCAGCCTGGCCTGGTCGCCGGTCACAGCGACAATATCAAGATAACCGTCCCCGACGATCTGCCACTGGCCCGCTTTTATCTGAGCCGGCAGCAGAGTGATGACAGCAGCGAAGGAGAACCGTGGTGAGCGTGCGTATTGGTCAGGGGTTTGACGTCCATGCCTTCGATGAGGGCGATCATGTCATGCTCGGTGGTATTGCCATTCCCCACAGCCACGGCCTCAAGGCGCATTCCGATGGCGATGTGGCGTTGCATGCGTTATCCGATGCCTTGCTTGGCGCCTTGGCGCTGGGGGACATTGGCCACTATTTCCCGGACACTGACCCGCAATGGCAAGGTGCTGATTCCGGTCAGCTGCTGACCGCCATCTATTCATCCATTCTGGACGCCGGCTGGCGGCTGGGTAATGCAGACCTGACGGTGATCTGCCAGGCACCCAAGCTGGCGCCGCACATTGCCGGCATGCGTGAACGCATCGCCGAATTGCTGCAGTGTGAGCCGGGTCAGGTATCGGTCAAGGCAACGACCACGGAAAAGCTGGGTTTTACCGGTCGCAAGGAAGGCATAGCGGTGCAGGCCGTGGTGCTGCTGGAGAGCCAGTGACTGCCGTGTCCGACATGACCCGTGAAGCCTTGCCCTGCGCCCATGGGGGCCCGGTGTGCCAGGGTGTATTAAAGGCACGGCCAGACGACTTTTACGTCGCGGAGCAAATGCACGTGACGCCGGAAGGCCAGGGTGAACACCTCTGGCTGGAAATTGAAAAAACCGGCTGGAATACCGAAGACGTGGCCATGCTG
Source organism: Alcanivorax sp. (assembly GCF_002733835.1). Classification (GTDB taxonomy): domain Bacteria; phylum Pseudomonadota; class Gammaproteobacteria; order Pseudomonadales; family Alcanivoracaceae; genus Alcanivorax. The sequence continues at coordinate 9,406 of NZ_NVWY01000046.1, read as the reverse complement.
CTCGCCAAGCAGGCCCGCGTTCATCGTTTATCAGTGGGCTACAGCGGTCTGAAAGATAAACATGCGGTGACCCGGCAATGGTTCAGCCTGCATTTGCCGGGCAAGGACGATCCGGAGTTCAATTGGCCCGAAGGCCTGACGGTACTGCAAGCCGGTCGTCACCGCCGCAAACTCAACCGTGGCACCCATCGTGCCAACGACTTTCGGTTGCGCGTCACGGCTTTCCAGGGCGACCGGGAAGCAATGGAGACCCAGCTGCACGCCATCATGGCGGAAGGCGTTCCGAATTATTTCGGCGAACAACGTTTTGGTCGGGGAGCCGGGAATCTGGTGCGTGGCACCGAATGGTTGCTGGGCGGGGAAGCACCACGCAAGAAAGCGTTGCGGGGCATGTGGTTGTCCGCCGTGCGCAGCAATCTGTTCAATCAGGTATTGGCTGAACGGGTACGTCGCGATTGCTGGAACAGAATGCTGGCCGGCGATATTTTGCAACCGGAAGGCAGCCGCGGGTTGTTCATGGCCGATGACGATTGCAACGCGGTGGAGCGGGTGGCGAGCGGGGAAGTGCACCCCACCGCCCCTTTGCCCGGCTTGCCCGGCATGGCATCATCTGGCCCCTGTAATGAACTGGAGCAGCAGATCCTGGCGCCCCACGCCCCGGTGATAGAGGGCCTGCGCCAGATCAAGGTAGAAGAAGCCCGCCGTAGCACAAGGCTGCCGGTACGGGACTTGCAGTGGGTCTGGCATACAGACCCGGAAAGGGAAGGGGAAGACTGCCTGGAGCTGGCGTTTACGCTACCCACAGGCGCTTTTGCCACGACAGTAATGGCAGAGCTGATCAGTTCACCGGCTGATTGACTCGCATTGAGGCAAACGAACACAGATGGATATCCAACTCAGCGGCATCGGCATGACGTCTGCACGGACCCGGGATCGGTTAGTGCAGCGCTTGCGTGACGCCGGTATTCAGGACGAGCGCGTACTGGATGCCATCCGCAATACACCACGACACCTGTTTATCGAAGAAGCCCTGGCGCATCAGGCCTATGATGATACCGCCTTGCCGATCGGTCATGGGCAAACCATTTCCCAGCCCTGGGTGGTTGCCCGCATGACCGAGCTGCTGATTGCCAACGGCAAGCCGCGCAAGGTATTGGAAATTGGCACCGGTTGCGGTTATCAAACCTCGGTGCTGGCGCCGTTTTGTGATGAGCTGTATTCGGTGGAACGCATTCGCCCCCTGCAGGATCAGGCCCGCAAGCGTCTATTGCAGCTGGGCCTGGCCAAGGTGCAGCTCAAGCATGCGGATGGCGGTTTTGGCTGGAAGGCGGAGGCGCCGTTCGATGGTATTCTCGCGGCGTGCGCCCGTGCGGATATTCCTGACGGTTTGCTGTCTCAACTGGCAGACGGCGGTCGCCTGGTGATGCCGGTTGGCGGTGATCGCCAGCAAATTCTCACCGTGGTTGACCGCGAGGGGGATCAATTTCATACCCAGACCCTGGACCCGGTACGCTTCGTGCCGTTCCAGCGTGGGGTGATGCGGTAAGGCAGCTACGAGGTACTAGCTACTAGCTGCGAGTTAAACAAACACTTTGCTTTAGGGGTTGCGCTTCGTTTGGGGCGAGCCCCATCCTGAAAGCTAGAAGCTAGAAGCTAGAAGCTAGAAGCTAGAAGCTAGAAGCTAGAAGCTAGAAGCTAGAAGCTAGAAGCTAGAAGCTAGAAGCTCTTTTCAAGGACTAACATGATTCGACCCGGTATTTTTTTTCGCGGCATGGCCATGGGCGCAGCTGACGTGGTGCCCGGCGTTTCCGGTGGCACCCTGGCCCTGATCACCGGCATCTATGAAGAGCTGATCAACACCCTGGGCGGCATTACTCCGCGGCTGCTGACCGTATGGCGGCAGGAGGGATTTGTTGCCGTCTGGCAGCAGGCCAACCTCACGTTTCTGTTCACCTTGCTGGCCGGTATCTTCACCAGTATTGCCGTGTTGGCACGATTGATTACCTGGTTACTGGATAGCCATCCGGTGCCGGTATGGGCCTTTTTCAGCGGCCTGATTCTCGCCAGCATTTTTCTGGTCTTGAAACCCTTGCAGCAGCGTGGCCCGGTGCAGATAGGAGCCTTCTTGTTGGGCACCGGCGTGGCCGTGGCCATCGGCCTGGCCCCGGCACTGTCGGCAGCCGGTAGCGGTGCGCTGGTGTTTTTCTTCAGTGGCATGCTGGCCATCTGCGCAATGATTTTGCCGGGCATTTCCGGCAGTTTTATCCTTCTTTTACTGGGCATGTACCAGCCCGTGCTGGAAGCTGTGAAGCAGGCTGAGTTTGGCTTGCTGCTGGCATTTCTGTCGGGATGTGCGCTGGGGCTGCTGAGTTTTGTGCATGTGCTGAAGTGGACGCTGCATCGTTTCCATGACACGGTCATGGCGTTACTGGCCGGCTTTATGGCGGGTTCATTACTGAAATTGTGGCCCTGGCGATTGAGCGGCGAGCACGGCCTGGGTGACACCTGGTTGTGGCCATCACAGTATGCCGCGATTACCGAGCAGTCCGCACAGCTACCTTTGGCTCTGGCCATGGTAGCTGTGGCGTCCGGGCTGGTGTGGTTACTTTACCGGGTGGCGCCGGTGCATAATGTTGCGCAGACACCGCAAGGCTGAGTATCGCCGTGCGGTCGGTTTACGCTTACTGAGCAATCTGGATTCTGGTTTCCTGGCAACGGGGTGATTGATGGCAGTAGATCTTCACACAGGCACCGACAGTCACTGATGCGCACACTGGCAGCGTTCATGGTCTGGATTTTGGTCAGTGGCTGCAGTGCCGGCAACTTTGCACCGGTGGTGGATATTTATGGCCAGGAACCCAAGCCGCGCAAAGTCACCTCCGGCACGCACCACGTGCGTGAAGGGGAGACTCTGTACTCCATTGCCTGGCGTTACGGCTGGGATTTCCGAGCGTTGGCCCGGGCCAACAATATTCCGGCGCCGTACACCATTTATCCCGGCCAGCGTATCTCGCTGGGCATCAAGACCTCCAGCCCGGCGGTGGCCAGCAAACCGGCAACTACTTCTTCCAAACCGGCCAGCAAACCGGCCGCCTCAAAACCCGCTTCCAAGCCTGCTCCGGCGGCAAAACCTGCCTCCAAACCCGCCACGAAGCCGGCAGTCCCGGTCGGCCCGGTGGAGTGGCGCTGGCCTGCCAGCGGCCAGGTGGTGGAATCGTTTTCCAATGCCAGCCAGGGGCGTAAGGGAATCGCCATTTCCGGGCGCCGGAACAGCCCGGTGGTGGCTGCCGCCCCGGGGCGTGTGGTCTACCGGGGCAGTGGCCTGACAGGCTACGGTAATCTGCTGATTATCAAGCACAGCGAACGCTGGTTAAGTGCCTATGCCCATAATGATAAGATGATGGTCAAGGAAGGGGATTCGGTGAAGGGCGGTCAGCAGGTGGCCACCATGGGCGCCAGTGGCACTTTCCGCACTCAGCTGCATTTTGAAATCCGCAAAGACGGCAAGCCCGTCGACCCCATGGGCTATTTGCCCAAGCGCTGATTCCCCCGCACCGCTTTTCCCAACTGATTAACGGAATACAGATATGCGTCGTGATGATCGCCGTGAACACCGCCTGCTACTGATGGCAGGGTTGGCATCCGTGCTGACGGCGCTAATTTTGATTGCGGCAAAAGCCATTGCCTGGCTGATGACCGGGTCTGTCAGCCTGCTGGCCTCGCTGGTGGATTCGGTGATGGATTCCATTGCTTCGCTAATCAACTTTTTCGCTATTCGCTATTCTCTGGTGCCCGCGGATGAGGAACACCGCTTCGGCCATGGCAAGGCTGAAGCGCTGGCCGGGCTGGGGCAGGCGGTGTTTATTGCCGGCTCTTCGGTGTTTCTGATTCACCAGTCCGTGACCAAGCTGATGGACCCGCAGCCCATCAGTGAGAATGGCGCGGGTGTGGCCGTGATGCTGTTTTCCATTGTGCTGACATTCGGGTTGTTGTTGATCCAGAAGTATGTGGTCCGGGAAACCGGTTCCACCGCTATTGAGGCGGACTCGCTGCATTACCTGTCGGATCTGGCGGTCAATGTGGGGATCATTGTTGTGCTGGTGGTCAGCCAGTTTGGCTATCTGTGGCTGGACGGGGTGGTGGGCCTGGTGATTGCGATCTTTATTCTGTTCAGCGCCTGGCATATTGCCTATGAATCGGCGCAACTGTTGTTGGATCGGGAAATCCCCGGCGAGGTGAGGGAGGTGATTACCGCGATTGTGGCGGATCATCCACAGGCGCTGGGGTTCCATGATCTGCGTACCCGCCAGTCCGGGCGTACCCAGTTTATCCAGCTGCATGTGGATATGGATCAGAACCTGACCTTACTGCAGGCCCATGACCTGGCCACTCGGATTGAAACGCGTATCCAGGAGGCGTTTCCCATGGCGGATGTGATTATCCACCAGGACCCGGTGGCCGTTGGGCCAAAAGTCACCCTCGACGATCGACCCCCAACCTGACGGTTCCTCCCAAGCCCGCGCCAATGCTGGGCTGTACTGTGCGGTCAAACCGGGCTGTGCAGGTAAACACATTGTTTTCATAGGGGCTTTTCAGTAGCTTCATCACTGACTTGTTTGTGTTGAGGACAGACCATGAAAAGCCCTCGTTCCGCCCCCAGTGTGGCGGCAATCTGGCAGCAGGGCATGGCCCGACGGCGCTTTCTGAAATGGAGCCTGCTGGGCTCCGCCGGTGTGGCTGCCGTGGCTGCCGGCGGTTTTGCCTTCCTGCGTCGCTCTCCGTTGGATAACCAGCCCGCACCGGAGTGGGCCACGGGACTGTCTGCCGGGGAATACCATCTTTTTGATCGCGCCCGCCAAGTGTTGTTGCCGGTGGAGGGGACAGCGCTAACTCCCAGTGACCAGGTGCCAGTGGTGCGTAATGTGCAGGCACTGCTGAATAACCTGGACCCGGCCACGCGCAAGGAAATGGGGACGGGGCTGGGCTTGTTCGACAACGCGGCGGTGCTCAGTCACGGCCGTCGTTTTGTGGATCTATCCGACGCGGAGGCGCGCGCTTATTTTGACAGTTGGGGGCGCGCCAGCGTGATTCAGCGCACCCTGGCCACAGTGATCAAGCAACTGACCTACAGTGCCTATTGGCAGGAGCCAGCGACCTGGGCGCCGACGGGTTTTGATGGCCCGGTCAGCGACAAGTGGGGGCTGGCCTATCTCGGCAATGCGCCGTTACCGGCGGATGATGCACTGCGTGCCAAGCAGCCGGAGGGGAAGGCATGAATGACACAATAGCAACAACAGCGGACAGCTCGGCAGGTTGGCAGGCCACCGGCCTTGCGGTGCATCAGGCCAGTGACCTGATTGGCAAGCAGCCTGAGGGCGAGCGGCTGGAAATTGAGGCGGACGTGGTGATCGTCGGCTCCGGAGCGGGCGGGGCGGTCAGTGCTTATGAGCTGGCCCGGCGGGGCTTCAAGGTTGTTGTGCTGGAAGCCGGTGCCTATGTGCCCTCCAAGGACTTCACTGAACGCTTCAGTGAAAGCCTGGATACCCTCTATCAGGACCATGGTGGACAGACCAATAGCAGCGGCGATCTGCTGGTGTTGCAGGGCGCCTGTGTGGGCGGCTCCACGGTAGTCAATGGTTGTGTGTGCTTTCGCACACCGGATTTTATCCTGCAGGACTGGCAGCGGGAGTTTGGTCTCAATGAGCTGACCACGGCGGAACTGACACCCTACTTTGACGAAGTAGAGAAGAACCTGGCCGTTCATGAAAACGGTGAGCATGAGATTCCCCAACACGGGCGCCTGATCCGCGCCGGTGCCAACCGTTTGGGCTGGTCGGTGAAACCGCTGCAGCGCAATATCCGTCAGTGCGGGCTGACCGGGCATTGCCTGTCGGGCTGCAAGACCGAGCGCAAGCAGTCCATGCTGGTGACCTACCTGCCCTGGGCCACTGCCCATGGGGCGCAGATTTACGCGGATACTCGCGTGGAGAAAATCCTTACCGAAAACGGCAAGGCCAGCGGTGTGGCGGCGACGGTAACCCATCGTGATGGCTCTATTGCTGCCCGCATGACGGTGACAGCGCCCCGGGTAATTGTTGCGGCAGGGGCGGTGCAGACCCCGCTGCTGCTGCTGAAAAGCGGGCTGGCTAACCGGTCCGGGCAGGTGGGCAGGAACTTTGCCTGCCACCCGTCATTGTACGTTCCCGCCCGCTACCCGGAGCCGGTTTATCCCTGGCGTGGCGCCATGCTCGGCGTGTATGTGGACGAGTTCATGCACCCCGACAAGGGCGGCTTCGTGCTGGAAGATGGCGGTGCCGGGCTGGTAGAGCTGACCATGGCGGCGGAACCGGGTACCGGCAAGCCGTTCATGGATTACATGGCCGATGCCAAGTACCTGGGCGGGCTGGTCACGCTGATCCACGACCACAATGTGGGCACCATTGAATGGGACGGGGAGCGCAAGAAGATCAACTATCAGCTCAGCGATACGGATTTTCCCTCCATGCAGCGTGCCCTGAAAGCGGCCGCTCGGCTGCATCTGGCGTCGGGTGCCAAAGAAGTCTATGTGCCCGCCAGCGATAATCGGGTGATTCGCAGTGAGGCAGACATCGATGAGATGGTCGATACGCTGGAAAACCTGCCACAGCACCTGCGTATGGTCAGTTATCATCCCCAGGGTACCTGCCGGATGGGGGCCGATCCGGATAACAGTGTGGTCGGTAGCGATGGCCAGAGCCACGATGTGCCCGGGTTATACGTGGCCGACGCCAGCTTGTTACCCACCTCCATCATCGTGAACCCGCAGATCACGGTGTATGCGCTGGCCACCCGTATTGCTCGGCAAATGGCCTGAAAGCAGCGGGTTGGGATGCCCGCAGGCCCGCTCTTCGCCATAGCGTATTTCCGCTTGATCATAATGCCTGCCCCCGGTTGCGCCGGGGGCTTTGGCGTTTGTAACGGTTTGTTATAGACTCGGGGGATAACAACCATGGCAAATACCGCTCCACCAATAACAACAAGGGCCTGAAAGAGAACAGGCCTGCCCAGGAGAGGGTCTGAATGAAGAATAATAACCGTGCGCCGCTGCCCGGCTTTCTGGGCGGCCTTGAGCCCCTGAGCCGCCGCGGGTTCTTGCGAACCAGTGTGCTGGCGGGTGCCGCGTTCACCACCGGCTGTTCCAGTCTATTCGGCCGCCGTGAGGCGCCGGAAACCCTCGAGTACCACAGCCTCAATGACGACGAAGTCGAGGTGATTACCCGCCTTACCGAGGTGATGATCCCCGCTGATCGTTATGGGCTCCCTTCCAGTACCGATGTTGTGCCTACCATAAAAAACGTGGATGCCATGGCCCAGCGAATGCCGCCGCAGACCCGCGAACTGCTGGGGCTGGGGATTTGGGTGTTCAACAACCGTCCCATGGTCAGCTTCAAGTTCAGCCGTTTTAGCCGTTTGCCCGACGACAAGGCCCTGGCTTATGTGGATGCCATGCAGGAAGGCTCGTTCTTTGAACGCGGGCTGATGACCACCCTGAAAGCGCTGGTGGCATTGAACTACTGGCGTGACGAGCGCACCTGGCCGGGCCTGGAATATCACGGGCCGGTGACGGAGTTGTGGGGTGTACGACGATTGGGGAATGCCCCGTTACCACGGGCGTAAGGGCGGAGAATAATAATGGCGTTTGTACGAGTAGCCCGGGACGGGGTTCCTGTCACCCAGGCAAAAGATGTGGCACTGGATGCCAGCCTGGGCAAGCGATTTACACTGAAAACCGATGTGGTGGTGGTGGGCTCCGGCGCCGCCGGTGCCATGGTGGCCTATGAAATGGCCAAGGCCGGTCGGGATGTGCTGGTGCTGGAATCCGGGCGGTACTATCCCAGCTCGGCCTTTACCGAGCACCTTGGCGATACCATGACCAAGATCTATCAGGATCAGGTAGGCCAGGTGAACACCACTGCGGATATTATTTTTGTGCAGGGTGCCTGCGTGGGGGGCTCCACGGTTATTGGGGCCTGCGTCATGGAAGAGCCCGGCGATGACGTGCTTGATGGCTGGGCTGCCAAGTACGGGCTGGATAATTTGTCTGCGGAAAAGTTTCGCCCGTATCTGGATACGGTGGCCGACCAGCTACAGATTCACATCAACGAAGCCCACGAAATCAATGCCTGCGCCCACAAGGTGATTCAGGGCTGCGAGAAAATGCAGTTCTCCTGGAAACCGGCGCAGCGCAATGTGAAGCAATGCGCGCTCACCGGGCATTGTCTGGCGGGCTGCCCGTCGGATCGGAAAATGAGTTCCCTGGTGACCCATCTTCCCTGGGCAGCGGCGTATGGCGCCCGGATATTCTCGGATACGGAAGTGGTAAAAGTGCGCACCCGAAACGGCCGGGCTAGCGGGGTGGAAGCCCGCGTGACCGACCCGGACAGCGGCGCCCATGTGGCAGACATGCAGGTGGATGCGGACCTGGTGGTGTTGGCGGCGGGGGCCATTCACAGCCCGCTGATCATGCAGCGTAGCGGAGTTGAAGACCGCAGCGGGCAACTGGGCCGTAATTTGTCCATTCAGCCGTTTACCCAGGTGATGGGGAAATTCAAGGAGCCGCTTTACGGTTTCCGCGGCGCCCTGGTCGGGGTGCAGGTGGATGAGTTCACTCGCTCCGACGGCTACACCATTTTCTCGGGGCTGGCTGAGCCGGAGTCCCTCATGGCGCAAGGCGATATGAAGGCCGGTAAGGCACATATCGATTTCATGAAGGATTACAAATACTATGCTGGGGTGAACGCCTTCAGTACCGATCAGGGGCGCGGTTATGTGCAGTGGGACGGTGACGCCTATACCGGCGGCAAGACCATCCACTGGAATCCCAATCGTGAAGAGTTTGAAAACATGAAAGCGTCAGCGGCGCTGGCTGCGCGAATCTTCTTTTCCGGTGGCGCCGAGAAAGTGTTCATGCCCACCTTCCAGAGCCTGGAAGTGGATTCCGTCTTCAGTCTCGATGAAAAACTGTCGGAAGTGGATTATGGCATCAAGGGCATGTACACCTTCCGCTCTAACAGTTTTAGCCCCCATGGCACATGCCGTATGGGTGCTGACAGCTATGAATCTGTGGTGGCGCCCAACGGCGAAGTCCATGGTACTGCAGGGTTGTTCGTGGCGGATGCCAGCCTGATTCCCGAGCCCATGAGCGCGCCGCCCCAGTGGACGGTGCAAGCGCTGGCCAAGTACGTCAGTGATCAGATCAATGCCAAGGCAAGCAGTTATTTTATTGGTTGATTGGTAGACAAGAGCAGTATGAAAACGCGCCCGAGGGCCACTGCTGTCCCACAGTTGAGGGACAAATGAAAAAGCCTGAACCGAACTGGTTACAATGATTCTGCGAGGAAAACATTGTGATCAGGGAGGTTCAGGC
>NZ_NVWY01000045.1 GCF_002733835.1 Alcanivorax sp. | reverse complement strand
CACCCTGGCCCGCCACTTGCTGGCCCAGCACAAGCGTGTGGAACGGGCGCGCCCCTGAAAGCCTCTGCCGCCAGCCCGATTGGCCCGATCCGCCCCTGCCTGGCTCGCGCCAAGTTGGTACATTCGTGCAAAATAACAGCCTGCCCGTGAGACACCATGACACAGCACACGCTCCACGCCTTTACCGATGACGCCCTGGGCACCGATGATGCCACCGCCCTGGCAGAGCGCCTGCAACGCGGCGACATCAGCGCAACCAACGCCACCGAGGCCGCCATCGCCCGCTTGCAGCGGGTCAATCCCACCCTCAACGGGCTGGTGCTGGACACCTATGCAGGAGCGCGAGAACGAGCCAACAACAAGCACTTTGAAGGCTTTTTTGCCGGCGTTCCCAGCTTGATCAAAGACAATATCGACCTGCGCGGCCTGCCCACCGGCCATGGCAGTGCCGCCGTGGGTGGCAAACCCATGAAGAAAACCAGCGTACTGGCGAAACAGTATCTGGCTCAGGGTTTTAACCTGTTGGGCAAGACCACCCTGCCCGCCTTCGGCTTTACCGCCTCCACCGAGATGGCTCACGCCCCGGCCACCCGCAACCCCTGGCACCTGAACCACTCCGCCGGCGGCTCTTCCGGCGGCAGCGCCGCACTGGTGGCCGCCGGCGCCGTGCCCATTGCCCACGGCAACGACGGCGGCGGCTCCATTCGCATCCCCGCCGCCGTCTGTGGCCTGGTGGGCCTGAAAAGTACCCGTGGGCGCCTGGTGACCCAGGAAGCCGCCAAAGCCTTGCCGGTCAATATCATCAGCGATGGCGTGCTCAGCCGCACCGTGCGCGACACCGCCAACTTCTTCGCCGAAGCCGAAAAGTACTACCGCAACAACAAGCTACCCGCTGTCGGGCACGTCACCGGCCCCGGCAAACAGCGGCGACGCATCGGCCTGATGGTGGACTCCATCGCCGGCGACCCCACCTGCCCGCAAACCCGTGCCGCCGTGGAAGCCACCGCCAAACAGCTGTCTGATCTGGGCCACCATGTAGAAATGGCCCGCATCGACCTGCCCCAGCGGTTTGTAGACGATTTCCTGCTTTACTGGGCCATGCTCGCTTTCTTTATCAGCAAATTCGGCCGCGCCCTGTTCCCTCAAGGGTTCGATGGCCAGCAGCTGGACCCGCTTTCGCAGGGTCTGGCCCGCTATTACCGTCAACGCTTCCTGAAAACCCCGGGCATGCTGCGCCAGCTTCGCCAGAGTCAGGCCCGCTACGCAGAAGTATTCAACCAGTACGACGTGGTGCTCACCCCGGTGCTGGCCCACACCACCCCGGAACTGGGTTACCTGGGCGCCGATGTGGACTTCGACACCCAACTGGAGCGCCTGCTGCGTTACACCACCTTCACACCCGCCAACAATGCGTCAGGTAGTCCGGGCATTTCCCTTCCCCTTGGGCAGGCCGAGAATGGGACCCCCATTGGAGTGCAACTCAATGGCCGCCACGGCAAGGAGCGCACCTTGCTGGAGCTGGCCTTTGAACTGGAAGCCAGCCAGGCCTTCAGGAGACTCACGTCATAGAAGCCGCCCACTGCCTTTTGCTATTGTCGGTGCGTTGATCTCACAGGGAACCTGGATCATGGCAAACCAGACCATCAGCGGTGGCGTGGTCCACGCACTGCCCGACGACCTTCGCCACACCCTACAGGCTGACAGCGCCATGCTGGCGCAATGGGAAGACATCACCCCGTTGGCCCGTAACGAATGGATTTGCTGGATAGAAGATGCCAAGAAACAGGCAATCCGACAGGGGCGCATTACCCGCGCCAGGGAAAACCTCACCGCCGGTAAACGCCGCCCCTGCTGCTGGCCCGGCTGCCCCCACCGCGAGCGTACCGGCAAGGCGTAAAAACCTCCGCCTGCCCGATCTGCTCAGCGACAACCCTATGGACGTTAATGTGCTATCCACCACTGCGTAATCCGCGCCTCCTTCCACGTACGGCAGATGACCGCCAAGCGGGACCATGAGGGTACTCAGGAAGAATGGACCGAGGCTCAATGATCCAGGAGCGCTGCGACGACCCAACCGGATGCACGAGAACCGCAAGCCGCCTGATAGTGACGGCTTACCAGCATAAAGCCCGCGAAGGAGTGCGGTTTACTTGTTTTCAGCGGAAACCGCCCTACTTACGCACCCCGCCCGCTACAATTTTCTTTTTTATCAAGCACCTTGCTGTCATCCAATGGATGACAATTCTCCAGGAGTTATATAGAACGCTCCTTATAACTCCGTGCAGGAAATTGGTTGTAGCGCCACAACCTATTGTTATGGCAGGCTTTTCTTCGGGAAAGGGAAGCATGATTCCAGAGTTATGAGGAACCGATTTATGCGGAACGTTCTAACTAATACGCTGTTAAATGGCTCTGCTTTTTCTATGGCATAGCAAGGTTCAGAGTCGGTGCCACAGTCATGCAATCTGGTGGCGTTAGAAAAACAAGAGGTTGTGGCTAGTCGTTTTCGTTCGTTGTGGGCGGCCACATTTCAGGTTGGGGTGTCTTCAGGGTTTGAGTCCTTGCGGGTGCCATAAATGTAGTCTGGTTCGCAGGCTCACATCGTGGTCTTTGGGTAGGCTGCTGTGTCGCCACTTAACCAGGCAAGGCAGCGGACGCAAAAACACGCGCCGCTGCGCAAGGCGCTAAGGGAACTTACGCCCCCCGTTACCTATTTCCGATTCATCTACTGGGCAAATGTCCAAGCCAGCACTCTGGCAACCTTGTTACCCTGCTTCATCTCTATTTCCCGCACCTCAACGGCGCCGACCTTCAGCATCAATTTCTTCAACGGCCGGACATTGTCGGCTTTTGATACCAGACTGGTAAACCAGCGGCATTGCGATGCATACACCTGACTTTCTCTTACCATTTTCTTGATAAACAACAGCTCGCCACCCTTGCACCAAAGCTCAGCGCCCTGCCCACCAAAATTGAGATTCGACGCCTTTGTTTGCACCTTTTCCTCACCGCGATTGCGCGCCAGGTTAGAGACTTTACGTTGGGTACTTTTCAGTGCCTCATCCTGGGAAGCATGGAAAGGCGGATTGCAGACGCTGACATCAAACCGCTCTCCCGGCTGAATGATGCCTTCAAAAATATGGTTCTTGTCGTTTTGGGTGCGCAGGGTGAAGCGTTCTTTGAGGTCGGGATTACTGTCAATAATCGCCTTCACATTTGCAAGCGACTGAGCGTTAATGTCACTGCCGACGCACTGCCAGCCGTAAATCCGGCAGGCCAGCAGCGGGTAGATCCCGTTTGCGCCAGTGCCGATATCAAGCAGCTTGATGTCCGGGTTTTCAGGCCCAAGCAGATCGGCAATGTAATGGATATAGTCAGCCCTGCCCGGGATGGGAGGGCACAGTGCACCGTCCGGAATATCCCAACCGGCAATATTGTAATGTTGCTTTAGCAAGGCGGCGTTGAGGGTTTTGACTGCCAACGGGTTTGAGAAATCGATGGAAAGATTGCCGTAAGGGTTCGGCTTCACATGGCAGGCCAACGCCGGATAACTGGTTACCAGAGCAGGAAAATCATAGCCCTGGTTGTGCAGGTTTCTCGGGTGTAGACTTTTGCTAATCGGTTTGGACTGGCTTTTCTTTCTTCTCTGACGGGTACTCACAATGACAGGCCTGAGGCGGAGAGTTAACGATTAGAGTCGATGCGGATTAGTCAGTAATTATAGTGTTTTGTCTGTCTCGGGCATAATCGACAGCAGGGAAACCTTGGAGTCAGATTTTGACTCCAAGGTTCTACTCCATTTCTCCAGGTGCTTTCCTCCACTTTAGACTCGCCTCTGGTTCTCATTACAGGCATGTCGGATTACGGCTGCGCCTAATACGACCTACACAATCCACTCATCATTCCCAGTTTCCTATGCTTACCGTTTTCCCAAGGGTACCGAGAACCCCAAAGGCATAATCCGGCTATCTCATCCTTATGACCCGCTTATATTTTTTCAGACCACCGTGTCGATTTTCGCCATGCCCGTTCGACTGGTCAGTAACAACACGTCCGTTAATACGATTAAGGAGACCGACATGGAAGAAGCAACGGGGACCGTCACGTTACACCGAGTACTGCGGGCACCCACTGATCGGGTATACAAGGCATTCATTGACAAACAGGCGCTGGAATACTGGCTGCCGCCCTACGGCTTCACGGGAACGGTGCATGAAATAGACGCCAGCGTTGGGGGTGGATATCGGATGTCGTTCACCAATTTCAGTACCGGTGAATCACATTCCTTCACGGTGAAATACCTGGAGCTGGAACCCGGTAAGCGCCTGTGCCACACGGACCGTTTTGACAGTGAAGAACTGCCTGGGGAAATGCGGGTGACCATTACGCTCAACGAAGCACCCTGCGGCACGGATCTTCGCATTACCCAGGAAGATATCCCCGCGGTGATTCCGCAAGCCATGTGTTACCTGGGCTGGCAGGAATCACTGGCGCAACTGGCCAGACTGGTAGAGCCCGACACCCCTGAGGGGTAACTCGCCTCAGGTATCGCTTTTCACAAGCATCCAGCCCCTCGCGGGGTTGAAACTTTCGTTATAGCCCTTAGTCTCACGTACCCGGCCCTGCTTTAGCCGGGCCGTGCGGGGATGTGTTACCCACGGAGAAAACCAGCAAGCCTCATCGCAAGGCTGTTTCTGATTTGTGCACCAGATTACGGAGGTGATTTGATGTCAGCGCAGAACCTGACTTGCCCGGCCCCGATTTCGGCCGACCCCTACCCCACCCGGTTGCACCAGCATCCGGAACAACCCTGCCGCGAGCGCCGGGAGCACACGGTAAAAGGCCGCCATCTGCCCGGCCCATTGACTGAACAACAGCTTGATCGCTTTGAGGAAAACGGCTTTCTGTTCGAGCCCGGCTTTCTGCCGGCGGATGAGGTAGCCACGCTGACCGAGGCAATGAGTGAGCTGCTCAATCGGGATGACTATCGGGACCAGCCTTTCACGATCACCGAGCCCAACAGTCAGGAGATCCGGTCCGTGTTTGCCGTGCACTTTCTGCACCGGGCATTTCAGCACCTGGCCCGCGATCCGCGCCTGACTCAACGTGTGGAGCAGATTCTCGGCGGTGGCCACTATGTGCACCAGTCGCGTATCAACTACAAGCCTGGATTCAAGGGCAAGGGGTTCAACTGGCACTCAGATTTTGAAACCTGGCATGCGGAAGACGGCATGCCGGCCATGCATGCGGTAAGCGCCTCCATCATTCTGACAGACAATCACCCGTTCAACGGCCCGCTGATGCTGATCCCCGGCTCTCACAAACACTTTATCCCCTGTGTGGGTCCGACACCGGAGGAACATCACAAGCAGTCACTGAAGACCCAACAGATCGGTGTGCCTTCAGAACAGGCGCTGACGAAAATGATAAACCGCTACGGTATCGAGGCCCCCACCGGCCCGGCGGGCAGCTTGCTGCTGTTTGACTGCAACACCCTGCACTGCTCCAACGCCAATATGTCACCGGACCCACGCAGCAATGTGTTCTTTGTTTTTAATCGCCGGGACAACGCCTGTGGTGAACCCTATGCAGCGAATAAACGTCGTCCACGGTTTCTCGGGCATGAACCGGATCGGCTTTGGCAAGCAGAGGATAATTAATAGTTAATAATGAATAATTAATAACTCGCGATAAATATTGTCGCCGACTGAAAAGATAAAAGCCGCGCCCACAGTCTATGGCGCGGCTTTTTTGTTTTCGTTATTAACTATTAATTATTCATTATTCATTTTTTCACTGCTTTCCTTGTGGCGAAAAAACCGCTGAATACTGGAGAAGTCTTTCTCTGCGTACCCGTGGTTGCCGTGAGCGGCATAGAGGGACTTCGCCAGGTTCCCCATGGGCGTGGCGGATTGGGTGCTGAGGCCTGCTTGTAACGCCAGCCCCAGATCCTTGTTCATCAGCTTCACCGCAAAGCCACCTTCGTAGTCTTTGGATGACGGTACGTTTTCCATCACACCGGGCCAGGGGTTGTACTTGTCCAGGGACCAGTTGTCGCCGGAGCTGGCTTTCATGATGTCGGAAAGAACGGCCGGGTCCAGGCCGTGGTCGGCGCCCATTTGCAGGGCTTCGGCGGTGCCGATCATGTGGATGGCCAGCAGCATGTTGTTGCAGATTTTTGCCAGTTGGCCGGCACCGTTGTCCCCGGCACGGAACACCTGGGCGCCCATGCATTCCAGCACCGGGCGGGCCCGGTCGATGGCGTCGCTGGGGCCGCCACAGATAAAGGTGAGCGTGCCGGCTTTGGCACCGCCGACGCCGCCGGACACCGGCGCATCGATCATCACCCTGCCCTGCTCCCTGGCAATGGCAGCCACGTCACGGGCGGTGTCTGCATCGATGGTGGAGCAGTCGATAATCAGGGCGCGTTTATCAATGTGCGACAGCACACCTTCGTCCCCCAGATACAGACCACGAACTGCACCCGCTGACGGCAGCATGCTGACGATAATATCCGCCCCCTGCACCGCTTCAACAGCACTCTCGGCAGCCTGGACGCCATCATTCACTGCGGCCGCCAACAAGGCGGGCACCAGATCAAACGCCGTGACTTCATGCCCGGCCTTGACCAGATTGGCTGCCATGGGCCCACCCATGTGACCGACACCGAAGAATCCGATTTTCATGGTTGTCTCTCCCTGCCGCTTTTCCGAGCGGATATTCTTGTGCGTTTAGAGACGGGCCGGACGTCTGACGTCGGATGTCTGACGCTAACCCCCATCCAAGATTTTTTGTCGTCCGACGTCAGAACTCTGACGTCCGACCCTTTACAGAAACGATAAATCTTTCAGCACATTGCGCGCGATGATCACACGCATGATTTCATTAGTGCCTTCCAGAATCTGGTGCACCCGCGCATCGCGCACGTAACGCTCCAGCGGGTACTCACTGATATAACCGTAACCGCCATGCAGTTGCAGCGCCTGGTTGCAGACGTTGAAACACAGGTCCGTTGCCAGACGCTTTGCCATGGCGCACAACATGCTTTTATCGCTGTGATTCTGATCCAGTTTCCAGGCCGCCAGGCGGACCATTTGCTGCGCCGCCACTAACTCCGTGGTCATGTCGGCCAGAGTGAATTGCACGGTCTGAAAATCACCAATGGCCTGGCCAAACTGTTTGCGTTCCTGCACGTATTGCTGCGCCTGATGCAACGCCGCCTGGGCCGCCCCCAGAGAACAGCTGGCAATATTGATACGGCCACCATCCAGGCCGGCCATGGCGATACGAAAGCCCTGCCCTTCTTCACCGATCAGGCAGTCCGCAGGAATGCGTGCATCTTCAAGAATCACTGCCCGGGTAGGCTGGCTTTTCCAGCCCATCTTGGCTTCGTTGCGGCCATAGCTGATGCCCGGCGTATCCGCCGGCACCGCAAAGCAGGAAATGCCGCCGGCGCCTGGCCCGCCGGTACGTGCCATCAACACCAACACATCCGTATCGCCGGCGCCGGAAATAAACGCCTTGGCGCCATTAAGCACATAATCATCGCCGTCTTTTTTTGCGGTGGTGCTTAACGATGCCGCATCGGAACCGGCGCCCGGTTCGGTCAGGCAATAGGACGCCAGTTTTTCACCGCTCATCAATGCGTCAGCCCAACGGGACCGAATGGCATCGCTGCCAAAACGGGTGAGCATCCAGGTGGCCATATTGTGGATGGTGATAAAGGCGGTGGTGGAGGTGCAGCCCTGGGAGAGTTGTTCAAAGATCAACGCCGCATCCAGCCGGCTCAACCCCATGCCGCCGTGTGCTTCATCGCAGTACAGGGAACAAAAACCCAACGCCCCGGCTTCGCGAATCGCGTCTTTTGGGAAGAAGCTTTTTGCATCCCATTCGGCGGCAAACGGTGCCAGCTCTTTTTCAGAAAACTGGCGCGCCGTTTCGCGGAAGGCGATTTGTTCTTCTGTGAAAGAAAAGTCCACGTTTTATCTCACGACAAGGGTGTTAATGACTGTAGGAGCTTGCTTGCAAGCAAGCTCCTACAAAAACGAGAGACGGTTATTTCAAATCAATGCTCATGTTAGGGCCGCTCGCCGGGATATCGGAATCGAACCAGCGGCTGGTGACGGTCTTGGTTTCCGTATAGAAACGCACGCCCTGCTTGCCGTAAGCGTGTTGGTCACCGTAGAACGATCCTTTCCAGCCAGTGAAACTAAAGAACGGCAGCGGCACCGGGATCGGTACATTGATACCCACCTGCCCCACTTCCACTTCGTGCTGATATTTCCGCGCGGCGGCACCGCTGGCGGTAAAGATGGAGGTGCCGTTGCCATAGGGGCTGTTGTTGACCAGTTCCAGGGCCTCATCCAGCGAGTCCACGCACACACAGCACAATACCGGGCCGAAAATTTCTTCCTGGTAAATCGCCATATTGGCAGTCACATCGGTGAACAGCGTCGGCCCGACCCAGTTGCCGTCCGGCAGGCCCTCCACGGTGCAGTCGGAGCCATCCAGCAAACAGGTGGCGCCCTCCTGCTTGCCCTGTTCGATCATTTTCAACACCCGCTGTTTAGCCGCCGGGCTGATCTGCGGGCCGTACGCAGCCTCCGGGTCGTTCCAGGCGCCGGGGCGGATCTGGGCAAACTGGCTGGCCAGCTCGTCGATCCAGGCTTTGGAATCGCCGACAAACACCGCCACGCTGATGGCCATGCAACGCTGACCTGCCGCCCCGCAGGACGACCCTACCAGGCTGCTGACCACCTGATCCTTGTTGGCATCGGGCATGATCACCATGTGGTTCTTGGCCCCGGCAAAGCACTGCGCGCGCTTCATGTTGTCGGTGGCGGTGCGGTACACGTGCTGCCCCACCGGCACCGAGCCCACGAACGACACCGCCTTGATGTCCGGGTGCGACAGCAGGGTATCTACCTGCTCCTTGCCACCGTGCACCACCTGCAACAGACCCGGCGCTGCGCCGGCTTCCTGGAACAATTCCGCCAGACGGTTCGGGGTCATCGGGTCCTGCTCGGAGGGCTTGAGCACAAAGGTGTTACCGGCGGCGATGGCCAGCGGAAACATCCACAGGGGAATCATGGCCGGGAAGTTGAACGGGGTAATCCCCGCGCACACACCCAGCGGCTGGGTCCAGGAATGGGTGTCGATGCTGCGCGCCACGTTCTCCACGGTTTCGCCCATCATCAGCGAGGCAATGTTGGCGGCCTGCTCGGCCACTTCAATGCCGCGCCACACGTCCCCCTTGGCATCTTCGAAGGTTTTGCCGGTTTCCTGGCTGAGGATTTCGGCAATTTCGTCGTGATGCTCTTTTAACAGCGCCTGGTAGCGCAGCATCAATCGGGCTCGCTCGGAGACCGGCACTTCTTTCCAGGTCTGGAAGGCGGCCTTGCCCGCCGCAATGGCCCGCTCCATTTCCTCGGCGGTGGCCGCCGGGGCCTCGCACAGGGTTTCCTGGGTAGCCGGGTTGGTTACCGCAATCCACTGGTCAGTCTGGCTGGCAACAAATTCACCGTTAATCAGCAGGGGCAATTGGTGGGCCATCGGGTTCTCCATCCTTCTTTCGGGCTTTCGGCTGGGCGCGCCAGCGTAAAGCGTGACTGCTTACAAGCGTTGTCCCTGTTGTAGCACAGCTTTTCTGCCATGCAGATAGCCACTTTTGACCAAGATGGACTATATTGCTGTTTATGGAATACCAGGAACGACCAACCGCCGAGACTTCCCGCTGGCCATTGCCCGACAGCGGCCAACGCACCGTGATCCCCCCGGCGGTGCTGGCCAGTGTCCGCGATCATCCGCTTTGTTCTGGCTGCATGCCCCATGGGGTGGGCTTTTATCCGCAGGCCAGCGGGCACCGCATGGCACGCCAGCATCCGGCGGACGACCTGTTGATCTACTGTGTCTCCGGGGCAGGACAGGTGGCTTACGGAGGGCTGAGCCAGCCGGTTGAGGCCGGTGAGCTATTGCTGTTGCCTGCCGGGCTGGCCCATCGCTACTACGCCAACCCGCAGCGCCCCTGGAGCATTTACTGGGTGCATCTGGGCGGGCCTGAAGTGCAGGGATATTTCGACGAAATTGCCGGGCAACACCAGCCAGGCATCCGTAAGGTCCGGGTCGGCGTCCATTCCCGCCTGGCGGAGGATTTTCAGGCGTTGATGGCGGCAGCCACCAGCGCCCAGCCGGAACACCTGATTTACGCGGCCAACCTGCTACGCAGCCTGCTCGCCTACGCGGCCCTGATGCGCCGCCAGCACCAGGTACGCCACGCCACCCTGGATGTGGCACGGGTAAACAGCTACCTGCAAACGGCCATGGACCAACGCCTCAGCCTGGATACACTGATCGCCGCCACCAGCGATTTGTCCCGCTACCATTTTATTCGGGAATACAAACGCCAGACCGGGCAAACCCCCATGCAGGCGTTCCTGCGCATCAAGGTTAGCCATGCCTGCTACCTGCTGGATATCACCGACCAGAGCGTGGCCGCCATCGCGCTGCAGCTGGGCTACGATGATCCATATTATTTTTCCCGGCTGTTCAAGAAAGTGATGCGCGTTTCGCCGCAGCAATACCGCCAGGAAAGAGGAAAAAATTGAGCAGTTTATGAAAATTTCCAGGAAATTTTCATAAATTCAGGGGCGGCTTTCCCAGCTCATGGCGAGTATCTGCGGACTGTTTTCACACTGGAAAACATAGGCGCAACCGCTGTTGCCGAACCAGAAGGGAAGGGTGTCCGTTGAATCCAGCTGCAAAATAAATTTCATCGGCTTTTCGCAACAAGGGCAGGACGGGTAGGCCACCTCTTTTACCCAGTGCGGCCAACCGAGAAATTTGTCGCCCGGACGCGGGGCAGGGCGGTGCGCCTGGAGCAGGGCGACCATGCCATCGGGCATATCATCATCGTTGAGGGCAGCGGTTTCCTGGTGGTCTGGAAAATCCGTTACCCGCTGCCAGCCAGTCAATGATTGCTCGGGGAACGCATCCGGTATACCCACCGGCAGGGCATCAAAACCACCGGCCTGCTGCCGGGGAATCACTCGTACCAGAGAAGCGTCGGAGAAGGGCAGGTGCGCGTGCCCCAACACTTCACAGTCTTCTTCCCCGTTGGTGCAATAGAACACTTGTAGCACCCCGTCACCGAATGCCGCGCGCCCATCCACCGGGACATCCTGGGAATCCAGCTGCACAAACAGCTGCATGGGCTGGTGGCAATGGCCACAGCAGGGCCAGGATTCACCCTCTTTCAGCAGTGGTAGCCCACCAAATTTGGAGCGTGCCCCCGGCACCGCCGGGCCGACTCGGGGGCGCCAACCGGGGCGGGACAGGGTAGCCAGCTTGTGCTTGATTTCTTCGGGTAACATGACTCGTCCTCGTACGGTCGTTTCATGTTCACCTTCACGCCAGCCTCACGCAATAAAGCGCCCACCGTTACCCGCTGCCAGGCAGGTTTTAGCGGTTAAGCGGCGTGCAATTATCTGCCCGACCCTGTTTTCCTGCCCAACGACGGGCCCCTTCAGGAGGGATTCAGGGTCAGGGTGGCGGTCATTCCCGCCGCCAGCACGGTGCCCTCGGGCAGGCTGTCCGCATCAATCGACACCCGCACCGGCACCCGCTGGGCCAGGCGCACCCAGTTGAACGTGGGGTTCACATCCGCCAGCAGGTTGGCCCCGGTGGGGTTATCCCGGTCGGCGATACCATGGGCAATGCTGTCTACGGTGCCATGGGCGCGGATACCACTGAGCAGGCGCACCTGCACCGCATCACCCACATGCACATTGGGCAGCTTGGTTTCCTCGAAGTAGCCGTATACCCAGAAGTCATGCCGATCGATCAGTGCCATATGCGCCTGCCCGGCGTGGGCATAATCGCCCGGATACAGCGCCAGGTTGGTGACGTAACCGTCCACCGGGGCGCGCACTTCCGTGCGCTCCAGGTTCAGCTGCGCCAGCGCCAGGGCGGCATTGGCCTGCTGCAAGCGGGCCAGCAACTGCTGCTGGCTGGCGGTGGCCCGTTGATGGCTGGCCTGGGCCGCCTGTAGCTGGGCCTGGGCCGCATCGGCGTTACTGTGGGCGTTATCGCGCACCTCCCGGGACACCGCTTCAGCGATACGATCCCGGCGCCGGGATTCCGCCTGGCGCATGGCAAACTCGGCCCGCGCCTTGGCGGCGCTGGCCTGGGCAGCAGGAATATCCGCACCGGCCGCGCGGGCTGCCGCTTCGGCGGCGCGCTGGTCCGCCTCCGCCTGCTGCAGGGCATTCTGGTAACGGCTGCGGTCGATCACGAACAACAGATCGCCCTGCTGCACGGTCTGGTTGTCGGCCACTGCCACCTCGCTGACCAGCCCGGACACATCCGGCGCCACCTGCACCACCCGCGCCCGCACCCGGCCATCCCGGGTCCAGGGGGAATACATGTAGTGCTGCCACAGTGCCCAGGCCAGCAAGGCGGCCAGCGCCACCATAAACAGGGTGACCGAGGCCCGAATCAGGGATTGGGTTTTCATGGTTTTCTCTCCTCCGTCTTGACTTTCCTTACTGCATGGCCAGCAGCCCGAGGCCACCGAAACAACAGAAAAACACCGCTACCCGGAACAACGGCGGGTGCCAGACATAGCGGTACAGGCCATAACGGCCGCCCACCCAGTCCACCGCCCACTGCAACAGCAGACTGAAGACAAACACCAGTAACAGGCTGGGCACCAGCGCATCCAGCACAGCAATTTCACGGGGCATGGGGCACTTCCTCCTGATGCGGTTGGGGACTGGCAGCCGGCGTCGCCACCAGTACCGAGCGGGTATCCAGCAGGGCCTGGCGCAGCAAATGCAGCTGACGCAGGGCAGGGCGGTCGGCCACCGTGGCCATGGCCGTATCCAGCGCCAGCAACGCCCTCTCGTGGGCACCTTGTTGCTTGTCCGCATCACTGCGATAGAGACGGGCGAAGGCCTCCAGCACCGCCACAACTGCGGTCTGTTCGACCAGCGGCAGGGTGGACTGCCGGTTGCGTAGCTCCACCACCGCACGGCCGGTTTCATGCACCGACAACGCCCAGGGCAGCCAGTCACGAGCGCGCGGCCCCGCATGCACCATGATCTGCATGAACAGGTCACGGGTGGCGCTTTCCAGGCGGTGGCGTAACCCGTTCAGCGGCGCCTCGCAGGCACGGGCCACCTGATAGCGCAGCTGGCGCAACAACCGATGTCGCAACCAGCCATTGCTGGAGGCGTTGCCGAACAGGCTGAACGCCACGGCCACCGCCAGCACCCCGCCAATCTGGCTGATCGCCTCGTTGACCACATACACCGGGTCGAACGTCATCGGGCTGTGCAGATTCAACAGGTAGATAAAACTGAGCACATAGCCGGTGCCATACCCGGCCAGCGTCGGCCGAGTAGTGAGATACAGCCCGGTGAGCAGAAACGGCACGATGCCGGCCACCATCAGGCCGAAGTCATCCATGTGAGTGAGCACCAGAAACTGACAGAGAAACGCCAGCGGCATACCGGTGGCAAAGCCCAGGGTAATCTGCCGCACCACCGCTGACGGGTTCGGCGCACTGGCAAACAGGCCGGTGAAAATCGTCGCCAACATCATGGCACTGCCCCCATGGACCCAGCCGGACAGAATCCAGAAACTGCCCATCATCAACATGGTCACCGTGGCCCGCACCCCGCTCACCAATGCGCCGAGGCGATCATTACCGTGCTGGAACACCACCTCTTTCTCTGCCGCCGTGGGCACGCCGGGGCGGCGCAATTGCGCATAGGCCTGCACATAGGCGCGCAATTCCTGCAGGCAGCGGCCCAGCAGCTCGGCGCCAGTGTCGAAATCCAGTAATTCCCGGCGCGAGGTCAGCCCCTGGCGCTGCTCACTGATCTTGCCGGGCAACTCCCGCTCGGTGTGTTGCAGCTCCAACGCCAGCCGCGCGGCAGCCTCCGGGCTGGGCTGACAATCCCCTTCCAGGGCGGTGGCGGTAAACGCGCACAGCTGCATCAACCGGTCGCGGGTATCGCGGTGATGGGGCGCATGCATGCGATTCATCAGATGATGCAGAGTCTGGTAGCTGGTGGAGACCTCCATGAAATGCTGGTTGAGCTGGCGCAGGCGCGGGCTGTGCGCCCGCACGCCGGCGTCCTCGAACACCACGGAACTGCGCAGGTTTTCCACCTGAATGGTCTCGCCCACAAACCGCATATGGGCCTCTTCCAGCGCATCACGGGCCAGCACGCCGCCCAGGCTGCCGCGTACAAACGCCAGAAAGCCCCGGTATTGGTCAGCCAACTGCTGACGCAGAGCCATACGCAACCGCTGGGGAAACAGCACATCCCCCACCAGCCCCGCCACCAGAATGCCCAGCATCACTTCGCTGACCCGCATCACCGCCGAATCAAACAGCCCCAGCGGATGCTGCACCACCGGCAGCACCACGATGGCCACGGTGTAGCCGGACAGCACAAAACCGTAGGACATGAAGTTGCGATACAGGGACGCCCCGGCGGCGCACAGACCAATCCACAGGGCCATGCCCACCAACAATAATTCACGCTGCTGCGGGAACAGGCCCACCAGGGCGATAGCCACGCCACAGCCCACCAGAGTGCCCATGGCCCGGTAGAAACTCTTCGCCAACACCATGCCACTGGCCGGGTGCATCACCAGCGCCACCGTCATCATGGTGGTGGCTGGCTGCTGCAGGTCCATGCGCATGGCCAGCCAGCCACCGATAAAAATGGCCAGCAACGCCTTGCCCACGTAGAGCCAGTCCAGCGCGGTTTCGCGCAACTGGCCCATCAGCCAGGGTCGGGGTGAGGCGATTTCCTTCCGGGCATTCATGTTGACGCACTCACAGCTCGCGCTCGATCTGCTCGGCAACGCCCAGCAACCGTTTGAGCAAGGTTTCCAGCTGGGCGGTTTCCCGGGCATCGAAGGCGGCGCCGTACTGATTCAGCAGGGACGACATGGACGGCAGAAACTGTTCCACCAGCGCCTCCCCTTCCGGGGTCAGGGAGACCAGCACCCGGCGCCGGTCCTGGGGATCGGCATAGCGGGCCATCCAGCCCCGGTCGCAGAGAATATTGCACACCCGGGTCACGTTGGCCGACTTCTCTGCCGCCGCATCGCGCAGCTGGGTGACGGTCATGCCTTCCTGCTGGCAGCCATACAGCATCATCAGCACGTTGTAGTCCGTGTGATTGAGCCCGTACTGGCGCAACACCAGGTTGGCGGTGTCGTGAACGTGTTGGGAAATGGCCTTGACCAGGCGCACCAGCATGGCCGGCTCCCGGGGGTAACTGGAGAAGCGCTGGTGGGTCAGATTAATGCGGTTTTCGGTGGCGTCGAAGCGGCTCACACAGCCCTCCTGAATCTCTATGAACATGATTCATAAAGTATACATCGGAATAGTACACAAATGAACTATTCCGATGTCGCTGAGTTATCGCCGCTTGGGAGTTAGCCCTATGCCACTGATATTAATCGCTTAATTGGGAGAGTCTTCGCCGGATTCCTGAAAAGGCCGAAGCTGCCACTGGGCGAACGCCTGCTGGGCCAGCTCCAGTTGCTCAATCAGCCGCTGGCGTTTGCTGGGATCAAAACGGCGGCTGGCCAGGGCCTGCAGGCTTTTTTGCAGGCCATTGCGATGGCTGCGCTCCATCTGCGCCAGCCAGTGGTCCTGCGCCCCGGTAACCACCAGCACATCACGGCCGGCGTGGTTGCGCTGGCTGACCTGATACCAGTGCACCAGCGCCCGGCCCAGCACCACATAGGCAAACTGCGGGTCCCGCAGGGGGCCGTAGACCGCCTCGCGAAAACCGCCACTGAGCGGGCCAAATTTCAGTTTGGTGAGCTTGTCGCTGTAGTAGTAGCTGCCGGCGGCGCCCAATAACCCGCCAATCAGCGCCCCGGCACCCAACGAATGCCCCAGCGCCACCGCATCAATGCCGGCACCGCCCACGGCGCCGGCGCCGAAACCGGCGGCGGCCAGCTGGGTCTTGCTGATGCCCCATAGCTGGCGGGTGCGCTCACTGAACAGATCACCGCCTTGCGGGGTCACCAGCGCTTCTTCCTGGCGCTGCAGGCGGCGATGCTGATACAGGTCTTCCACCGCCACCCGCAGCCGTTGTTCGCGCTCACGCTGCCAGTTCTGCCAGCGTTGTTGCAGCTTGGGCAACAGGGGGCTGGCGTCTTCGAACTCACTCAACCGGGCGGTTTCCTGGTGGCCGAGCATGTCGATCAGGGCATCGGCGATGCGCTCCAGGGCCTGGCTATCGCGGCCGAACTTGAGGGCCTGCAGGTACTCCAGCGCCGCATCCAGTGGTTCGCGCCAGTGGGGCGCCAGCTGGCCAAAACTGCGCAGCAGGTCCAGGTGTTTTTCGAACGGGGCACGCACCGCGTCGAAGCGCCGCACGATCTGGAAATACTGGCCCAGCGCCGCTTCCCAGGCAGCGCTGTGGTCGTCCGGGCCGATCTGGTTGATCAGCGCCAGGCTGGGCCGGCCGGTCCAGCGCAGAATATTCATTTCCGCTTCGTGCTCGCGGTTATAGGGCACCGAGCCATCCACCACATAGATGATCCCGGAACCCTCCACGATGGGCCGCAACAATTCATATTCGTCGTGGTAACGCGGGTCATCACGGTGCTGGGTCACGAAAGCGGCCACGGTCTCCGGCCGGTCCGAGGCGGACAGGCTGTGGCCCTGCAACCAGGCCAGCACCTTGCGGGGGCGCTGAAAGCCGGGGGTGTCGATCAGTTCATAGAGCGTCACGTCATCCACTTTCATGGGGTAACGGTGACTGTCGCGGGTGGTGCCGGGCTCCATGGCGATGGCGATGCTGTCGTTCTGAGCCAGCGTCGCCACCACGCTGGACTTGCCCTTGTTGGGGTGGCCCACCACGGCAAAGCGCGGCAGATCCACGCCAGGCGCCGGCGTGTCGTTGTCGGGTTCGTGCATCAGGCTTGCTGCTCCTTCTCGGCCGCCACTGGGGCACACAGCAATAACTGGCTGTCGCGCTGGCGGTCCACAAAGCGTTGCCACTGGGCCAGCAATCCCGGGTCGGCCAACGCCGCTCCGTCTTCGTCAGCCAGCGGCACCAGCGCCAGCAGCGCCGTCATACCCTGTTCGCGGGCATCAAAAATAAAGTCGCTCAGCTCACCGGTGGGCGGTTCCCAACCCCGGGCCACCACAATCACCGGCTGCCCGGATTCCGCCGCCTGCGCCAACACCCGGGCATCCTCATCCAGACTGCTATTGCCGCCGGCACGCAACTGCAACGGCGCCGGACCCGCCGACAGCGCGGCACCGAGTGATGCAGATTGCAGGCCCGCGCCGGCCCAGTGAATCAGGGTGGTGCTGGCAAGGAGTGGCGACAGGGCGGTGTGGGCCGGGGCCGGGGCTGCCGGCCCCTCATCGTCGCCCCGGGTGTCCACCCAGGGCGTATCAAAGCGGTAATGGAGCGGCTGCCAGCCCGGGTGTGCGCGCAGGGCACGATGGCTTTGCCAGCGTAATTGCAGCGCCGCCAGCATCAGCAGCACACAGCGGGGCAGCAGCACATAGACCAGCCACAGCATCAACACGAACGGCCACCAAGTGCCCAGCAGGGCCGGGTTGGCCACGCCACTGCCCTGCTGTAGCCGGTAAAACTGGGA
Organism: Alcanivorax sp.; assembly: GCF_002733835.1. Taxonomy (GTDB): domain Bacteria; phylum Pseudomonadota; class Gammaproteobacteria; order Pseudomonadales; family Alcanivoracaceae; genus Alcanivorax. The sequence goes on along the minus strand of NZ_NVWY01000045.1, from coordinate 15,867 downwards.
GGCCTCCACCAAGGCCAGCGACGGCACGGCTTCCGGCCACAGGGACTGCCAGGGCAAGGCCAGTGCACTGATCCATTGGTGATAACCGGCGGCGGACGCCTGCAAGGTGGTACTCCAGCCAAACGCCAGATCCTGCACCGCCACCAGCAACAGCAAGGTAAGCAACCCGGTGAGGGCAAACATCAAGCCGCCGGTGTGCGCCACCCGGGCAGATAGCACCGGGCGCAACGACGCCAACGCATCGTCATTTCCACGCCAACGACCCAGCAGGGTGTGCCAGGGCTGCCAGCCCAGCCAGGCCTGCACGCTGGTGAACAATGCCAGCAGCCCTTGCAGGCCCACCAGCGCCACCAGCAGGGTCACGTTGATCTGCTGGCCACCATCGTAATAGAGCAGGCCCAACATGAAAGCCACGCCCAGCACAGCCCCCAGGCCGGCAAACACCCAGCGCGCCTGACGCCAGCCACGCAGGCGCGGATCGCTGCCGCTGTCCACCTGGCGCTGGCCATTGAGGGCATGTAGAGAGGCCAGCCAGGCGGGCACCGTGAGCGGCTGCCGCTGCTCCTGTTGCTGCTGGGCAAAACGCCGGTCGCGGCGATGCAGGAACGCGTGGTTCTGGTCCACATCGCGGCGATACTGGTCGTCAAAATCCAGCAGCAGGGTTAACGCGTTTGCCAAAGCGGCCTCGGGTCAGGGCAGATCAATAACGGGACGGCGCGGAAGAAGTCGCAGACGGTGCCGCTTCGTCCGCAGGTGCCGCCGGCGCATCAGGCACCGGGCCTGGCATATTCGGGTCGTTCTTTTCCGAGGTATATTTCACGCCATCGGTGGCGCAGGCACCACAGGCGTTGGCGAACTCACCCAGAATGCCGCCCTGCTGGTCGTAACCAAACACCGGACGGTAATCCATGGTGCACACATCGGGCGGATCATCCGGGCAAGTGAGCGTGTCGTCCGGCAGGCCCATGGGGTAATCGTTGTCGTACGAGGAACTACAGCCCGCCAATACCAGGGCCAGGCCCGTTGCAGCCAGAACGGCAGCTTTCATATTGCTCTCCTTGTCGCGTGTGTCGGCGCGTGTGCCGCGTGCATGAGCGCACGCGTGAATGCGCATTACACAGGGTATCTCTGAGACCCAAGCATAGATAAAGTTCGCCACGAACGCAGCCTGCGTTTGCCCATGGGGTGCGTTAAACTTTGGCCGCCATTCTTTTTCTGTTGCCCGTGAGGCTTACCATGCACTCCCCCCATCGCCCCATCGACTGGCGCCACACTCCTGCGGCCATCTGGCGTGGCCGTTCACAAACGCTGCGCCCTGTTCCCCACCCGGACCCGGTACGCCTGCATGACTTGCTCGGCATCGATACCCAGAAAGGCAAGCTGGTACAGAATACGGAACGTTTTCTGGCCGGCCAGCCTTGCAACCATGTGCTGCTGTGGGGCAGCCGTGGCACCGGCAAGTCCTCCATCGTCAAAGCCTTGCTCAACGAATATTCCGCCCGTGGACTACGCGTGATCGAGGTGGACAAGGATGATCTGCACGACCTGCCGGATATCGTTGACGATATTCGCGATCGCAGTCAGCGCTTCATCATTTACTGTGATGACCTGTCCTTCGAAGATGGCGAAAACCAGTACAAGCATTTGAAGAGCGTGCTGGAAGGGTCGCTGGAATTGCCGCCGGAAAACGTGCGCATCTATGCCACCAGCAACCGCCGCCATCTGCTCCCCGAATACATGAAAGACAACGAGCAGACCCAGGTGGTGAACCGGGAACTGCACCATGGCGATGTGGTGGAAGAAAAAATTTCCCTGTCCGACCGGTTTGGCCTGGGATTGAGTTTTTATCCGATCAACGAGGCGCAGTATTTCGAGATCGTCGATCACCTGTTCGGCGAGGTGCGTGACCGGGAACAACTGCACGTGCGGGCCCGGCGTTTTTCCATGGAGAAGGGCGTACGCTCCGGGCGCACCGCGCGGCAGTTTTATAATCAGTTTGTGGGGGAGTTTTGAAATCAGGGACAAGTTGAAAGTTTAAAGTTGAAAAGCGCGAGACAGGCCATCACAGCGTGTGACGGTTATGCCCGCGTTTTCCGCCAACGATAAAAAGCAGGCACGGATCCATTCATATGGCTACGATTTCATCCGCGCTTTTAAACTTTCAACTTTCAACTAACTCACAACCGCTGCTTCGTCTCATCGCAAATGTCATTGATCGCCTTGCGGGCTGCCGGAATCACCCCGCCCATGGAAATGAATCCATGTACCAGCTTCGGGTAATCCAGCGAGGTTACGGCGTTGCCTGCGGCGCGCAGTTTTTCGGCGTACTCGAGCCCTTCGTCGCGTAACGGGTCAGTGGCGGTGATCATGATTGCCGGGGGCAGACCGGCCAGGTCCGGGTTGCGCAACGGCGAGACCCGATAGTCTTCGATCACCGCCGGGTCCTGAATGAAATGCCCGCGAAACCAGGTCAGCAAGGGCAGGTCCAGCCCGAAGCCCTGGCCCAGCGTCTGCACGGAAGGGTGGGCCAGGGCCCCATCGGTGGTCGGGTAAATCAACACCTGCAACGCCGGCTGAGGCAGCCCTGCCAGCTTCGCCTGCTGAGAGACCACCGCGCTCATGCAACCACCGGCGCTATCGCCCATCACCGCCAGGCGCTGCGGGTCCAGGCCCAGCTGGGCGGTGTTGTCGAGCAACCAGCGCCAGGCGGTGAATGAATCATCCATGCCGGCCGGGGCAGGGTGCTCCGGGGCCAGCCGGTAATCCACACTCAACACCACCGCATCGGTGCGGTCAGCGATATAGCGACACAACCGGTCGTACTCTTCCACGCCGCCCACGGTAAAACCGCCACCATGGAAAAACAGAATGGCAGGGGCGACTCGGGGCGCATTCGCCGGACGGTAGCGGCGCACCAGAATCTGGCTGCCGTCATCCACTGTGACCTGATGATCCACCACCACGGGAAGGCGAACCGGCGCCACATCCAACAGCGAGATCATGTCCCGGTAATTACGCCGGGCTTGCTCCACCGTGCCCGAATTCAGAGTCGGCTTGGCACCGCTGAGTGCCAGCAGAAAACGCAATCGCGAATCCAGGTGTGAGCGGCTGTGGGTTTCCAGTCCGACGGCAAAACGTTCCAGCACCGGACCGGGCAACGTCATCAGGGCACGTACTGTTGCCCGCTCAAAAACAACTGGATTCATGGGGTCTCCTTATGCTGATCGCCAGACGCATGACGCCAAACGCAACACGCTAACACCAGACAACCCGCATCTTCTGCGGGCTTGGCATTACCGGTTTTGCCTCAGGCATCAGGCCTCAAGCGTCAGGCGTTGTCTAAAAATACCATTCCAGGCCACCTTCGATGCCGGTGACGGTCAGGTACTCTTCATCAATGTATTGCATGTATTCCAGGGTCAGCCCCAGATTGAATTCCGTGCGTAAACCCACGCCCGCCCCGAACGCCAAGCTGGTGTCGTCATTGCGGGCGGTATCATCACGGCAGCCCAGGGCGTTGCACTTGCGCGTAACCGTTTTCACTTTCACATCCGCAATGCCGGCAAAGCCCTGCACGAACAGGTTCTCCACATAGGGCAGTTTCACCGGTGACTTGAAGGGGAAACGGCCCGTGGCCAGCAACGCGCCCACATGGTCCACGCTATAGTCGACCTTGTTGCGACTGTTTTCCGACCGGTAGGTGTCCGGCGATGGCCCGGTTGCCGCGCGTAATTCCACCCCCCAGTACGGGTTGATCATGCCGCCCAGGCGCAGGCCAACCCCGGTGGGGGTCACTTCCCGGCTGTCATAATCGAGATTGAGGTGCATCAGGTTGCCGGCCACATAGGCGGAACGCTGATCCTGATAATGGGCTACCGGGTCCGCCCACAGAGCGGGACTGAACAACAACCCGAAAAGCATCCAGTAACGCATTGTCTGTCGTCCTTTTTGTTATTGTTGGGATTATGCGCTTTGCTGATACGCATCGACGGCCTGTTATACCATTGCCTGCGGGCAGAGTCTGGTCATCTGCGGCCTTTTTTCATCAACAACGAGGATTGTGATGTCGGTGTACACCCCGCTCAGCCCCGCCCAATTGGCAGAGGTGCTGGAGCCGTTCGGTTTCCAGCTGCGCGATTATCACGCCGCCAGCCACGGCATCGAGAACAGCACCTTTCTGATCGAGGCCGGCGATCGCCGTGGCCAGCCCAGCCCACTGGTGCTCACCGTGTTCGAGTCCCTAAGTGCGCCGGCCCTGGCACCGTACCTGACCCTGCTGGAGCAGCTGGCGGAACAGCACCTGCCGGTCCCCGCACCCCTGCCGGATGCCGACGGCAAAGACCAGATCACGGTAGCGGGCAAACCCGCAGTGCTGATGCCACGTCTGCCCGGCCAGCACGATTTTGCCGTGGATGCGGATCGCTGCCGACAAGTGGGCACCTTGCTGGCGCGGCTGCACGCCAGCGACACCGCCGCACTGCAACCCTTGCCCAGCGAACGGGAGCGCCTGCACGGCTTTGCCGACCACCTGCACAAACTACCCGAGGCCGAGCGCGACACCGCCGCCGCCCTGCTGCACGACTGGCTGGCCCAGCCCGCCGGCACCACGCTGATCCACGGCGACCTGTTCCGCGACAACCTGTTGTGGAAAGACGGCCAAATCAGCGCCCTGCTAGATTTCTACAATGCCTGCCTGGACCACCCGGAGTACGACCTGGCGGTGGCCCTCAACGACTGGTGTGTGGACCCCCATGGCCAGATTGCACCCGAACGGGAACTGGCCCTGTTATCTGCCTACCGGGATCAAGGCCGCAGCGTGGACCACAGCCGCCTGTGCGAAGCACTGGCCGTGGCGGCCCTGCGTTTCTGGCTGTCTCGCCTGGCCGGCCCGGTGTCCGACCACAGTGAAGGGCAGGGCAGCAAGGACCCGGAGGAGTTTGCACGGATTTATCGGCAGCGACTGAAGGCGTTAACCGTTTAGAGGGGCGAGTTGAAAGTTCAAAGTTTAAAGTTTAAAGGCACGGACAGAATCATAGCCTCACGAATAGCTCACTGCCCGCGCTGTGTTGTTAGCGTAAAAACGCGGGCACAGCCTTCGATGCTGCAATGGCCTTCCTCGCGTTTGAACTTTGAACTTTAAACTTTCAACTCCACCCTAACTCGAGCCAGACAGAATCAGGTGATTCAGGTGCGCCAAGTATTCCTCTTCCTGCCATAACCAGGGGTAACCGGGGCACGCCAGCGACGTGGGCGTCAGCGCTTGCACGCCCTGGGTCAGGGCATTGACCACCATCATTTCATGCAGATCCGCCCACCCCGTGGGCAGCTTGCGCAAATGCGGTGGCTGGCGCACAAAACCTTCGCTGATCACCGGTTGCAGGCGACGCAGGCGGGTGAATGCCATGCGCCGCTGCAATTGATCTTCCAGCCGTCGCTGCCAGTGCATGCCACCGGCATCCAGCAGCAGCTGCTTCATGGGGTTGGCCAGCCTGCCCAGCAGGCCGGAGGCAGGCAGGGCTTCGCCGCTGGCCAGCCGGTAGCGCGGGTCATCATCCAGCCAGACACTGAAATCGAGAAAATCCAGCTCACTGGTATCCAGCTGCCGGAACTGCTCGCTCAGCGCCACCGTGGTGCTCAGCCCCACCGGCACCGAGGGGAACAGGGCGTGCAGGGCACGGGGGATCTCGCGCAGGTAATCTTCCAGCCGCTCCCCGGCGGCAGGGGACCAGTGCGATGGCAGCGGCCGTTCCGGAGAACGCTTGAATACCCGCCGGGCCACCCCGTGGGCATAAGGCAAGGACGGAAACTGGTAGCAGAAATCCAGCCCGGCTACGTCACCGAGGTATCCCCACTGCTCGATTAGCGCCAGGGTCTCACTCCACACCCTGACAAAATCTTCCGGGCGGCGCACAAAGGAACGGCGGGCACGGCTGTCGTTGATAAAGCGGCTGCTGAGCCAGACCTTGAACCCCCGCTCGTGGGCCGACTGCAGCACCTGCTGAAGTTGATGGCGTATCTTCACCTCGGTCGCCGGCAGCCCCTGGGGCATCAGCTCGCAGCGATCCATGTGGATGCCACTTTCCGGGGTCGCGATCAGGTGGGGGCAGGGGTCCAGGCGCAAGGCATTGAAACCCCGCTGCTGGGTTTCGTCCAACACGCGCTCCAACGAAGCATAGGCGCCATCGCGAATATCGCGCTGCAGCAGCCAGGACAAATCCCAGCAGGCCATCGCCAATGGTTGTGCATCGTGTTGCGCCATGCAGGTCTTACCGCCTTTTTAGATCAAGCGCATCAGCATACCCGTTTCGGAGGTTGCCTCAATGGCTCTTCACCCTGTCGCCCGCGTATTGACCCGCCTTGACACTCAACAGGGCGATAAAAGTGCGAACCGATTCCCCCTTTCGCTCGACAGCGCTATGATCAGAACCATGAAAACAATACTAAAAACACTGATTCTGACCCCGGGCCTGGCCTGGGCGGCCGAGCAACTGCCGGACACCGCCCCGCCGGACGATGCGGCCCCGCAAACCCGGGAAAAAGGCCCCGCCCACCCCATGGATGGCGAGGAAATGGACTCCCTGTACCTGCAATCACCGGTGGAGCTGGATACCAGCGACGAAAACCGGGGGCTTAATGCCCTGAGTGCAGAAGCGCGCTATCTGGAAAACGAACAGCAGGAAATGCGCCAGCGGCAGGCCGAAACCGTGCGCCCGGCCACGGTGCCAGAAAACACCCCGCCGCCCGCACCGCCGAACCTGATCCCCATACGCGATCTGTGATCCGGCCCGCTGTCATCCGGCCTCGCAAAGGGAGGCCGACCGGGGCTCAGTCCTGATCCGCCGCCCGCAGACACTGGGCGAAACCGGCGCTGAGCTCCGCTAACCAGGGCAAGTATTCCTGTTGTGACGAATCACGGCCCAGCGGATCCAGGGGCTGGACATAACAATCCGGGCACAGGCGCTTGAGCAAGCCGACCCGGGCCTCCGGTTCCTGCACCGCGCAACGCACCTGTTGATCCCGAACCTGCCCTGCCAGGGTGACAAACCGCCGGCTGCCCGGCCCCGCATCCAGCTGTTCCGACACCACCAAGGGTTCCGCCAGCCCCAGGCTCTCGCTCAGGTAACCCCAGGGTTGGTGATAACTCAGCCAGGGCACCCGGGCCAACGGCGCCAGCCGCTCGCGCTCCGCCTGCAACTGATTTTCGGCCGCCTGCTGCCACTGCTGCGGCTGACCCGGCCGCAACCCCGCCGGGAAACGCTGACCCACCGCCCCCGCCAATAACACCATGTTGTCCACGGACAGCCACAGGTGCGGGTCGGTGGTGGCGCCATGGCTGGCGTGCGCATCGTGGTCATGCTGGTGATCGTGTCCGCCATCACGACGGTACACTCCCTCCAGCGTCAGCAAGGCCACCGACGGCCCCTGGCGACGGGCCACCAGCGGTGCCAGCGGCGCCTCCACCCCGGCCCCCAGCCACACCATCAGGTCCGCCTGCTGAACCGCCAACACCTGCCGGGGGGAGAACGCCAGCTGGTGCGGATTCTGATTGGCTTGCAACAGGGTCGTTACCGTGACGCTATCGCCGTACAGGCTGCGCAGCACCTTGGCCAGCGGCTCCACACTGGCCACCACGGTCTGGCTCCAGACAGGAGAGCAAAGCAAAAGCAAAGTTGTTAACCAGAGACGACGCATGGGGTTCCTCATGTACGGCCAGACAGGAAGGAGCAAGTTGAAAGTTCAAAGTTCAAAAACGCGGGATGGCAGCGGTGCCAACCATCAAACCTTCGTGGTCGCGATTTCCTTACCCAAAAGCGGATCGTTAGGGCCGTGCGGCGCGGCTGAAGCGGCTGCCGTGTGGCACCGGGCATAACCCGCGCTTTTGAACTTTAAACCTTGAACTTTCAACTCGCTCTCCGCCTTCAGTGCAGGCGAAAGAGCGGCAGTATATCATTGCGCCTTTGTACTTCGGGCCCTTTCTTATGTCAGAACCTCTGGTCACGGTGCAGTCGGTGTCTGTAACCCTCGGCGGCAATGCGGTGCTGTCTGACGTCAGCCTGACCCTGGCGCCCGGCCGCATTACCACCCTGATCGGACCCAACGGGGCCGGCAAGAGCACCCTGGCGCGGCTGGTGCTGGGACTGGTGCAACCGGATAGCCACAATGGCAACACCAGCGGCACTATCAACCGCCGCAAGGGCCTGCGGGTGGGCTACATGCCCCAGCACATCAAGATTGATGACAGCCTGCCACTCACCGTGGATCGTTTTTTGTGGCTGGCCGCGCCGGGACCCACGGCCTCCCGCCGGGCCGCACTGGAGCGGGCCGGGGTGGCCCATCTGCGCCGGCGTAGCGTGCAACAGTTATCCGGCGGTGAAATGCAGCGGGTACTCCTGGCCCGGGCCTTGCTGCGCAAGCCGGACCTGCTGGTGCTGGATGAACCCGCCCAGGGGGTGGACGTGGCCGGGCAGAATGCCCTCTATGGCCTGCTCAAAACCGTCCGCGACGAGCTCGGCTGCGCCATTCTGCTGATTTCCCACGATCTGCATCTGGTGATGGCGGCCACCGACGAGGTGATCTGCCTGCAGCGCCACGTCTGCTGCTCCGGCAGCCCGGAATCGGTGAGCCGGGACCCGGCCTACCACGAGCTGTTCGGCCCCGGCGCCGGCACCCCGAACCTGGCCCTGTACACCCACGATCATGATCACGACCATGATCTGCACGGCAATGCCACCCATTCCCACGACCACAGCCACAGCCATCACCACGACGGGCCCTGCAACCATGATTGAACTTTTACTGCCGCCGCTGCTGGCCGGGCTCGCCGTGGCCCTGGTATCCGGCCCCATGGGCGCCTTTGTGGTGTGGCGGCGCATGGCCTTTTTCGGCGACACCCTGGCCCACGGTGCCCTGCTGGGCGCCGCGCTGGGGCTGGCGCTGGATATCAGCCTGTACGTGGCGGTGGTGGCCGTCTGCCTGGGCCTGGCCGCCGCCCTCAGTGCCCTGCAACGGCAACGGCAGCTGGCCGGTGACACCCTGCTGGGCATTGTTGCCCACACCACCCTGGCGTTGGGGGTGATTGCCATTAGCCTGCAAACCGGCATCCAGGTGGATCTGTTCGCCTATCTGTTCGGGGATCTGCTGGCCGTGGGCTGGCAGGACGTGATCGGCCTGTGGGTGGGCGCCATCGTCATCTTGCTGCTGATGCTGTGGCAGTGGCGGGCGCTGCTGAGCATTACCGTCAACGAAGAGCTGGCCCAGGTAGAAGGCATCGCCGTACAGCGCACCCGATTATTGCTGATGCTGTTGCTGGCCCTGCTGATTGCCGGCGCTATTCGTACCGTGGGCGTGCTGCTAATCACCTCGTTACTGGTGATTCCCGCTGCCAGCGCCCGCCGGCTGACCCACACCCCGGCGCAGATGGCTGCGGTGGCCAGCGTGTTGGGCACCGGGTCGGTGCTGGCCGGGCTGGCGGTGAGCTGGTTCGCCAATACCCCGGTGGGGCCGTCTATCGTGGTGGCCGCCAGCAGTTTGTTTGTGCTGACGCTGCTGCGGCGGAGTTCATGAGTATTCTTATGTAGGAGTACCTCTTGAGGTGCGAACCCGAGCCTTGGCGAGGCGATCATGTTGATTGGCTGTCAGCCATGTTTCTGAAACCTGTCGAGCCCTGAGACTCCTGATCGCCCTACGGGCCATTTCCGCGTTTGCACGCGGTTCGCGCCTCAAGAGGCACTCCTACAGCGGCTCCGTAGACAGATTGTAGAAGTGACCCGAATGAATCTGACCCTTAACCAACGCATCTGGATGCTGGCCTGGCCGTTGTTGCTGTCGAACCTGACCGCGCCACTGCTGGGGCTGGTGGATACGGCGGTGGTGGGGCACCTGGCGCACCCGCGCTACCTGGCGGCGGTGGCGCTGGGCAGCAACTTCTTCATGTTCCTGTATTTCTCCTTCAACTTTCTGCGCATGGGCACCACCGGCTTTGCCTCGCAGGCGCGGGGCGGGGAACGGGACACCCGGGTGGTGTTACTGCGTGGCTTGTTGTTATCCACGTTGCTCGGGCTCGGCCTGATTCTGTTGTCACCACTGCTGCGTGATACCGGCCTGTGGTTACTGGGGGGCAGTGACGCCGTGCAACACCTGGCGCAGGATTACATCAATATCCGCATTCTTGGCGCCCCCGCCGCGCTGGCCAACTTTGCCCTGATCGGCTTCGCCATCGGCACCCACAACACCCGCGTCCCTTTAAAAATGACCGTGCTGATGCACAGCACCAATGCGCTGCTGGATGTGCTGCTGGTGCAGGTCTGGCATCTGGATGTGCGCGGCGTGGCTATCGCCAGCGCCTGTGCGGAATACGTGGGCCTGGCCGGCGGGCTGTTCTGGCTGCGCGCTGCCCTGCGCCCACCTGCCAACCGGGAAACCCTGTGGCAGCCGTCGGCGATTCTGGCCTTGATGGCGGTAAACCGGGATATCTTTATCCGCAGCCTGGCGCTACTCACCTGTTTCTTTTTCTTCACCGCCCAGGGCGCCCGGCTTGGTGATGCGACCCTGGCGGCCAACGCCGTGCTGATTACCTTTCTGTTATTGCTGAGCAACCTGCTGGATGGCTTTGCCAATGCCGCCGAGGCGCTGGTTGGCGAGGCCCATGGCCAGCAGGACCCGCGGGCCTTCCGGGCAGCCGTGCAGGCGACCGGGCGCTGGACTGTGGCCTGCGCCGTGTTGGCGCTGCTGGCTTTTGCCCTGGGAGGCGCACCACTGATTCACCTGCTGACCGACCTGCCTTCGATCCGCGACACCGCCGTCACTTACCTGCCCTGGATGCTATTACTGCCACTTAGCGCCAGCGCCGGGTTCTGGCTGGATGGCATTTTTGTGGGCGCCACCTGGGGGGCCGCCATGCGCAACACCATGCTGGCGTCGGTGGTCATGTTCTTCTTGCTCTGGCTGTGCACCCGCAGCTGGGGAAACCATGGCTTGTGGTTAACCATGAATGGCTTCATGGCCACCCGTGGCGCCTTCATGGGCTGGGTGCTGTGGCGCCGGCGCGTCAATCCGGGTCATTAATATCGCGATGGTCCCGGCCAGGCTTGTTCTGGTACATGCGCCGGTCAGCGGAACGCAACAACACATCCGCGTCTTCAAAATGTTCAGGGCCGGTCTGCACCACTCCCATGCTGACGCTGACCTCCAGCAACCGCTCGGCCAGTAACCGCCGTATGCGCTGGCAATACGCGAGCTCAGCCTGCTCCTCGGTGCTATTGGCCAGCACCACACAAAACTCATCGCCGCCGTAGCGCACGCAGGTGTCTTCCCCCCGGGCTGTTTCCTGCAGCACCTTGCCGAGCTCGGTCAGCACCCGGTCACCGTAGGCATGGCCGCGCAGATCATTGATCCCCTTGAAATCGTCCACGTCCACGAAAATCAGGGCCACCGGCTCCTTGCGGCGCTGCGCCGCTTTCAGCGTACGATGCAGCGCTTCCAGCAGATAGCGGCGGGTTGTCAGGCCAGTGAGGGCATCGGTGCGTAGCTGGCCATTGCGCATGGCCACCGTTTCTTCCAGCGCCTTGGCATACTCTTCGGTGCGATTCTTCACCGCCTCGATTTCCGATACCAGGCTCAAGATGTAGGTTTCAAATACCAGGGTGACATCAAAATAGATCAGCTTGTCCAGCGCCAGTAACGCCCGGTCGCGCTCGGCACTGGTCCCCATGGCATCGGTAATATTCTTTACCAGCAGGCTGTGCAGCAGATACACCGCGGACAGGTAGAATTTTGGCTCCACACCAATGCGCTTGTGCACCAGGCCGATACGCAAGCGGTTGTTGGTGTATTCCAGATCGTAAACGCCGGCAAACAGATCCATGATGTAGCGGCGCTGGGCGTTCTCCAGCCGCTCCAGGGTGTCGGCATCGCCGATCAGGGAGGCAATATCCGGGTTGCTGGTCTGGATGCCGTAGAAGGTTTCCACGATATCATCCAGACGGTTTTCCACATGGGTGCGACACTGCAGTAGCGCGGCCACATCCTGATTATCGAACTCCAGCAGACGCTTGCGCCCATCGATTTCCATCTCGGTGATGCGCATCTGCTCGAGCAACGTTTTCATGGTTGAATGCATGCCTTTCCCCTCCGGCCTCAGCAGGCCCCCCTGGCCCATGCAAACTCGCGAGTCCGCTTAATCATACCCCCCGGCATAAAGATCGCCATAGCCCCAAACGAGGTAGCATCACCAAGAGAGACCAACGGTCAGAGCCGGGAAGCTGAACGGGAATCGGAAAGCAGAGATTGGCAGAAAGGGAAAAGAAGAGGGAATAGCCAGGCCGGGCAGGAAACTGCCCGGCCCCGGCAGAATCAGCGCTTCAAGGCACCATCACGGTCGAGCTTGCCGACTACGCTCTTGGCGTAACCTTCCGCACCGCTTTTCAGGTTATAGGGGTTCATGCTGCGGGACTGGGCCTGCCACACCGGCTTTTCTGTCTCGACGTTATAAAGCTGGGTCTGCAGGTAGTAATCAGTGGCATTCTGGTAGTAGCCGGGCTGGTATACCGCGCTGTAGCTGTAACCCACATAGGGGCCGTAACCCAGGTACATGGGCGCCGATGCCATGGGCAGGTAATCCACCGTGGGCGGCATGTATTCGTCACGCTCCTGGCTCTTCAACAGCGTGATCACCATGACGCCATCGGAGCCGCTCTCTTTCACCGCCTGCTCCACCTTGCTGCGAAAATCCGCCGCCTGCTGGTTAGCGGCGGGCAGGGTGGCGCTAGCCAGGGTAGCCTCCACATTGCGCTTGGCCAGACTCTTCTTCACTTGCTGTTCCACCGCCGCAGAGGCCACTGCATTTTCTGACAACACCAGCACATACAGGTGCGCAAAGCTCGGCCGAGCTTCGCCGGTTTTGGTTTGCCAGGTGGAATTGGTTTCGGTGGTAGTGGCGCAGGCCGCCAGCAACAGGGCCGCACAGAAAGCAAAGGCACGTTGAACCATCTGCATGGGTAATCCTTCGATATGCAAAGTAAAGTGCTGACAGAGTAAGGCGTTTTACGCACAGAGGCCACAGCGATCACCAAGAAGAAAGGTCCTTCCTCTGTGCTCTCTGTGGCCTCTGTGGTTAATCCGGTTGTGGTTTTGAGCGTCTGGCGTCTGGCCTCAGGCGTCCAGCGGCGAAGCCTACTTTTTGCCGCCGGGCATGATGAATTTCATCAGGGTCATAAACCACATGAGCTGGCCCGGGTCACCTTCGATCTTGATATCACCGGCCTGCATGCCTTCCATAAAGGCCATCTGGTTCTTGCCCGCCTGTTGCAGAGTGGCAAAAGCGTACCTGGCGTTCTTGAAGTTCAGGGTCACGGTGGGCTCACTGTGAATGCCGGCCTTGGATACCACCTTGCCGGGCATAAAATGAAAACTGCGCGCCGGCTTGCCTGCAAACGTCCGCCACTGCATCACCACATTGCGGTTCTCCAGTTGCTTTTGGAAGCCAGCGTTACGCGACGCCAGCCAGCGCAGCCGCCAACCGAGCACCAGCAAAACCAGTGAAAACTTCATGGACCGTCCTTAATCAAATCAGCAACACGCCACATGCTACACGCACCACCGGTGTGATACGTGAAGCCTGTTGCGTCCCTACGGCATGACTGCCGGCAGTTCCTTGTTGAGCTTCATCTTCTCTTTCACCGCTTCACCGGTGAGGGCGTAGCCCAGCAGGCTGCCGTCCTTGCCACGAAACAGGGCTTGTACGGTGTTGCCATCCGCTTCCACTTCCCAATCGCCTTCGCTGCCGTCCGCAGCAGGGCAGACCACCACCGGGCACGCCGGGGTCTTGATGGTCACCGGCATGACGCCGTAGCTGACTTCAGTGGTATCGCCGGCCAGGGTTTTCGCCAGGGCACGGGCGGAGGCCATCAGCGGCAGGACGTAGGGCAGCACATGACCCTGTACTTCGGCGCAGTCACCCAGCGCATAGATGTCGTCCGCGCTGGTGCGCAGGGTCTTGTCGGTGAGGATGCCGCGGTTGGTGTCCAGCCCGGCTTCCTTGGCCATGCCAATACGCGGGCGCAGGCCGATGGCCGAGAGCACCACGTCGGACTCCAGTTTGCTGCCGTCGGACAGCTCGGTGACCAGTTGACCGTTATCGCCGTGATGTACCGCCTTGGCCAGCGGGCCAAAATGGAACTGCACCCCCAGCTCCGCCAGGCCACGGCCCACGGCTTCGGAGGCCTGCTCCGGCAACAGCAACGGCAGGCAACGGCCCATGGGCTCGACCAGGGACACCTGAAAACCACCGTTGGACAGGTCATTGGCGAATTCACAGCCGATCAGGCCGCCACCGAGGATGGTCACGGTTTTCTTGCCATCCACCGCCGCGCGGAATTTGCCGTAGTCCATCAAGTCATTGACGGAGAACACCTCACCCACCGCGTCGCCTTCCAGCGGCGGCGTCCAGGTGTCGGCGCCCAGTGCCAGTACCAGCTTGCTGTAATCCAGGTGGTCATCGGGCAGCAGCACGCGCTTGTTGGCGGCATCAATGCCAGCCACATGCACGCCGGTGCGCACGTCCACATTGAATTGCTCGGCCACTTTTTCCGGGGTGGCCATGCACAGGTCATCGGCGGTTTTTTCCTTGGTGAAACCGGCAGACAGCATGGGCTTGGAGTAGTTGCGGCCGTCGTCAGCGGTGAGCATGACGATGGGCGTTTCCTTGTCCAGCTTGCGGAATTCCTTGACGGTGTTGAAGCCGGCCAGGCCGGTACCAATGATGACAATAGGGTGCATGAGCAATCCTTAACGATTAATGGACGGGCGGTGTGACTGACGCAGTGGCCTAGATTTCCACCATTTCGAAGTCTTCCTTGCCCACGCCGCAATCGGGGCAGACCCAATCTTCCGGCACGTCGTCCCAGGCGGTGCCCGGCTCGATACCCTCGTCGGGCAGACCTTCGGCTTCGTCATAGATGAAACCGCACACTACACATTCCCACTTCTTCATCGTGAACCTCATCGGTAAAAGTGAGCACTTGCTCACTACGCTACATACAGGGTGTTTCTCGGGGGGCGTTAACCTATCGGCGTGCGGCGCAAAAATCAATGACAGCGAGGACTGTCATATTAGGACGCACAGGCCGCATTCGCCCTGCCTGCCGGGACATTCGGCCACCGCTTGCTCTGCCGCAGGACATGGGCCATAGTCCTGCCGCCCGCGAAAGTACGCGATATTCTGAGAGAGCCATGCTGCCTGCCGCCCTGCATCCTGACAGCCTTTGGCGCCCGCTGGAACAGCTGGTGCTGCCCCCGGTCATTCGTGACTGGATGGCCGACCCGGACTCCCTGACCCGGCGTCTCAAGCGTCACGGCCACTTCAGTGTGGTGCCCGGCTTGCATGCCATCACCTTTCCGCGGGCCGACGAACGGCAGCTGCTGGCGCTGCCCGTGCGTCGCGCCGCCCTGATCCGCGAAGTCACCCTGCACCTGGACGGCACCCCGGTGGTGGCGGCGCGCAGCGTCCTGCCCTTGACCAGCCTGGCCGGCGCCAACCGCTCACTGGGCCACATGGGCAGCCGCTCCCTGGGCCTGGAGCTATACAACCGCCCGGTATGCCAGCGTGATCAGGTGTGGGCACGGCTGGCCTCACCGGGCCAGAATCACCCGGTGTGCTGGGGCCGCCAGTCGTGCTTTATCAAACGCGGCGCGCCCTTGCTGGTGGCGGAATACTTCCTGCCGGCGTTGTGGGAGAAGGTATTTGCAACCGTCCCCGCTGGTACAGAATCACTGTAGGAGATTCTATGTTGTCCACCCCAGTCTTCATGAGGCAGGGGCCGGCTGATAGTCGGTGCCATTTTTCATGAGCGCGAAGGCGATACGAACGAG
>NZ_NVWY01000044.1 GCF_002733835.1 Alcanivorax sp. | reverse complement strand
ACGGGGTATCGGGGGCGTATGGGGGTATATGAAACCATGCCGCTACGTACCACCCTGAAAAACCACATCACCCGGGGGGCAGATCTGGAAACGATCACTCGTGCATCGCTGAAGTCGGGCATGAAGCCCTTGCGTATCAGTGGTGCCATGAAGGTGGCCAAAGGGCTGACCACCATTGAAGAGGTCATGCGGGTGACGCCATCCCAGGATATCCTGCTGGGGTGAATGCACGCCGGATGCCGGAGGCGTGACGCCGAAACTCCGGCCTTCGTCAGGCGTCAGGCGTTTTGCTTGTAGCTTTCCCTTCGCCGTACGACAATAGCCGCCCATGAATGAACCCCAATATCACTCCCTGCCGGATGAACTGTCGGTGCTGGTCAGCCAGCACTGGCAGCACTTTGTCGAATCCGGCCACCGTATCCCTGACGACCTGTTGGCTGACTTGCCCCGTGTATGGGCGGGCTCTGACTACGTGGCGGCCCAGTTTCAGCGCGATCCGGGGTTGGGGGAGTGGCTGCTGGCCAGTGACCTGAGCCAGGCGCTGGCGGCGGCGTCCCTGAAAGAGGAAATCCGTGCCTTGCTGGCGCAATGCGACAGCGAGGATGACCTCAAGCGGGCGCTGCGCCGTCTGCGCCATCGCCATATGGTGCGCATTGTCTGGCGGGATCTGGCCCGGATCGGCGATTACCACAGTGCCGTGGCGGACCTGTCGTTGCTGGCGGATACCCTTATCGACGAGGCGCTGTCGGTGCTCTACGGCTGGGCCTGTGAGCGCAGTGGTACACCGCTGGGCCCGGACGGTAACCCGGTCAGGTTGGTGGTGCTGGCCATGGGCAAGCTGGGGGCCCATGAACTGAACCTGTCTTCCGACATCGACCTGATCTTTGCCTATGAGCACGAGGGCGAAATTGAAGGCGAACGCCGCGCCCTGACCCACCATCAGTTCTTTGTGCGCCTGGGCCAGCAGCTGATCAAGGCGCTGGATCAGACCACCGCTGACGGTTTTGTGTTCCGAGTGGATATGCGCCTGCGCCCCTGGGGCAAGAGTGGTGTGCTGGCCATTGGCTTTGATGCCATGGAGGGTTACTACGAGACCCAGGGTCGCGAATGGGAGCGCTATGCGCTGATCAAGATGCGTCCCATGGCTGGCGACCTGCAGGCCGGTAATCGCCTGATCAAGCGCCTGAATCCCTTCGTCTATCGCCGCTATATCGATTACGGCGCCTTCCAGTCCCTACGGGAAATGAAGTCCCTGATCGAGCGGGAAGTGAATCGCAAGGGCATGCAGGCCGATGTGAAGCTGGGCGCCGGTGGCATTCGTGAAGTGGAATTTATTGTGCAGGCTTTCCAGTTGATCCGGGGTGGCCAGCTGCCGGCCCTGCGTGAGCCAAACCTGATCAAGGTGCTGCCGCAACTGGTGGCGCTTGAGTTGCTGCCCGAGGATGTGGCCGACGAGCTCACCGAAGCCTACCTGTTCCTGCGGGATGTGGAGCATCGCTTGCAGGCGGTGGCGGATAAGCAGACCCAGCGCCTGCCGGATGACGAACTGGGCTGGCAGCGACTGACGTTTGCCATGGGCTTTTCCGCCCGGGCTGCCTTTGAGCGCAAGCTGCGCCGCTACCGGGAAAGTGTGCGTCATCATTTCAGCCAGGTGATCGCTGACCCGGAACAGGAAACCGATGCCGCCCAGGGGGCGGACCAGGAATTACTGGATTTGTGGTTGGGCCAGCTGGATGACGACGCTGCTGCGGCCCAGCTCAATGCCATTGGCGTTCAGGACGCAGAAGCCGTCTACGGCAGGTTGAGTGATTTTCGCGACAGCCGGGCGGTGGAGAATATGCAAGCCATCAGCCGTGAACGGCTGGACCGGTTGATGCCTTTGATGCTCGAAGCGCTGGGTTATCAAGGCCATGGGGAAACCACCGCCACGCGCTTGATTGCCTTCGTGGAAGCGGTGCTGCGCCGCAGTGCCTACATCGCGCTGCTGGTGGAAAACCCCAGTGCACTGACGCAGCTGGTGAAGCTGTCTGGCGCCAGCCCCTGGATTGCCGAGCGGCTCACTCGCCACCCGGTATTGCTGGATGAGCTCCTTGATGTGCGCACCCTCTACTCGCCTCCGGAGCGGGCAGAGCTGGATGACGAGCTGCGTCAGCAATTGTTGCGAGTAGCGGAAGACGACCTGGAACAGCAGATGGAGGTGCTGCGTAATTTCAAGCAGGCGCATCTGCTGCGGGTGGCGGCGTCGGAAGTGACCGAAGTGCTGCCATTGATGAAGGTAAGCGATTACCTGACCTGGCTGGCCGAGAGCATTCTTAATCAGGTGGTGATGTTGGCCTGGGAGCCCATGGTGGAGCGTCATGGGCGTCCGTCGCGGGATGACGGTCAGCCCTGTAGCCCGGACTTTGTGGTGGTGGGTTACGGCAAGCTGGGGGGGATCGAGCTGGGTCATAACTCCGATCTGGATCTGGTGTTCCTGCATGATGCGGCCAGCGGTGGCATGACTGACGGGGAAAAATCCGTTTCCAATGAGCAGTTCTATGCCCGCCTGGGGCAGCGCATCGTGCATATCATCGGCACGCGTACCATGAGCGGCCAGCTCTATGAGGTGGATACCCGCCTGCGTCCGTCCGGTAGTGCCGGTTTGCTGGTGAGCTCCATGGATGCGTTCGAAAAATACCAGCGCAATGATGCCTGGACCTGGGAGCATCAGGCGCTGGTCCGCGCCCGAGTGGTCGCCGGCTGCAGCCGGGCCCGTAACCGCTTTAACGATATTCGCCATCAGGTGCTGTGCGATTCGCGTCCGCAGGAGAAACTCCGTGAGGACGTGCTGGCCATGCGCACCAAGATGGTGGATCACCTGGCCGACAAAAGCCCGGACACTTTTCACCTCAAGCAGGATCCGGGAGGTATCGTTGATATCGAATTTATGGTGCAATACGGGGTTCTGAGATGGGCCTCCTCCCACGGTGAACTCACCCGCTTCACCGATAATGTGCGCTTGCTGGAAACACTGGCCGCATTGGACATTATGTCGGCTCAGGATGCCGGCCTGCTGCGGGAAGCCTACCTGGCTTACCGGTCCGCGGCTCATCGCGCCTCGTTGCGCAAAGAGAAATCCATTGTCGACGACACTCAATTCCGCGATTTGCGTGAAGGCGTGCGAACGATCTGGAAGCATTGGTTCGACCTGTAGGGCGTTCGCTCAAAGGTCCTTAGTTCTGGGAGTATCACTGCCATGTCGATGGCTGTAAGAGACGGTTTTATCTGGTTGGATGGCGAGCTGGTTCCCTGGCAGGAGGCCAAGGTTCACGTGCTGACGCATACCCTGCATTACGGCATGGGCGTGTTCGAAGGCGTGCGTGCCTATGAGACAGCAAAAGGGCCGGCTATTTTCCGCCTGCAGGATCACACCGACCGGTTTTTCAACAGTGCGCATATCCTCAACATGAAGCTGCCCTATACCAAGGAGCAGATCAATGAGGCGCACCTGTCTGCGATTCGCGAAAATAATTTGCCCCACGCCTACCTGCGCCCGATGGCGTTTTACGGCAGTGAAGGCATGGGTCTGCGTGCCCACAACCTGAAAGTGCACGTGATGGTGGCCGCCTGGGAATGGCCGTCCTACATGTCGCCGGAGGCGCTGGAACTGGGCATCAAGGTGCGTACCTCCAGCTATACCCGCCACCACGTGAACATCACCATGTGCAAGGCAAAAGCCAACGGCAACTACATGAACTCCATGCTGGCGCTGAACGAAGCGCTGTCCGGTGGCGCCGATGAGGCCTTGCTGCTGGATAATGAGGGTTATGTGGCGGAAGGCTCTGGCGAGAATGTGTTCCTGGTCCGCGACGGTATCATTTACACCCCGGAACTGACCTCTTGCCTGGATGGCATTACCCGCAAAACCATCATGCAACTGGCAGAAGAGCGTGGTTATCCGGTGCGTGAGAAGCGCATCACCCGTGACGAGCTCTACATTGCCGACGAAGCTTTCTTCACCGGCACTGCGGCGGAAGTCATGCCGATCCGTGAACTGGATGGTCGTATCATTGGTGCCGGTAAACGCGGCCCGGTGACCGAACAGCTGCAGGCCGTCTATTTCGACTTGGTGCGCGGTAAGCTGGATGACGATTACGGAGACTGGCTCACTTACGTGAGCTGAAGCAGGCGGATGCCGGCTACCGTTACCGACTCGCCCTCCGCCATCCTTGTCGTCGGCCCGTCCTGGGTCGGCGACATGGTGATGGCGCAAACGCTGTTCTCCGAACTGCGTCGCCAATACCCCGACTGTGCCATTGATGTCCTGGCGCCGACCTGGTGTCGGCCGCTGCTGTCACGCATGCCGGAAGTGCGAGAGGCGCTGGCGTTGCCGTTTGACCATGGCGATTTGCGTCTTGGTGAGCGGCACGCATTGGGGAAATCCCTGCGCGGCCACTATCAGCAAAGTTATGTGCTGCCCAATTCGCTCAAGTCTGCGCTGGTGCCGTTTTCGGCGAAAGTTCCGGTGCGCACCGGCTGGCGCGGCGAAATGCGTTATGGCCTGCTCAACGATGTGCGCAAACTGGACAAGGAACGCTACCCCTTGATG
This sequence comes from Alcanivorax sp., assembly GCF_002733835.1. GTDB lineage: Bacteria > Pseudomonadota > Gammaproteobacteria > Pseudomonadales > Alcanivoracaceae > Alcanivorax. Next base: position 31,037 of record NZ_NVWY01000044.1, on the reverse strand, counting down.
GTGCAGCGTTTTGTAGCGTTGGCATTGCCGGAAGATGCGCCGGTTCCGGGGCTGGATGAAATTACCGCTCCACACTTGCTGGTCAGCGACGATTCCCGCAATGCGGCCATGGCAGCGCATAATCTCAACCTGGACCGCCCGGTGCTGGGGCTGTGCCCCGGGGCTGAATTCGGTCCGGCCAAGCGTTGGCCAGAGCATCATTACGCCGCAGTGGCCCAGCACTGGATCGAGCGTGGCGGGCAGGTGTGGATCTTCGGTTCCGGTAAAGACCAGCCCGTGGCGGATATGATCGTCGGGGCGCTGGAGAACGGTGCGGATGAGCATGCGGTGGTGCTGGCGGGGAACACGTCCCTGGAGCAGGCCGTGGATTTGCTGTCAGCGACCATGGCGGTGGTCAGTAATGATTCTGGTCTGATGCATATTGCGGCCGCCCTGAAGCGGCCACTGGTAGCCGTATACGGCTCAACGTCTCCCGGCTTTACGCCTCCCTTGGGTGATCGGGTAGCAGTGGTACGATTGGGGCTGGAGTGTAGCCCCTGTTTCGAGCGTGAATGCCCGCTGGGCCACCTGAACTGTCTGCGCCAGTTACCGCCTTCTCAGGTGATTGAGGCACTGGGGCAGCTGGTTGGAGATGAGTGATCAAATGGAATTGAATGGCAGTTATGTTCACCCTCACTGGCGTTTGACGCTGGATGGGCTCGGCTTGAGTACGATGAAGGACTGGTTGGCGTTGGATAAAACGCTGGTCGATGAGCCTAATCAGCGAGGAAGAGGGGTCAGTCAAGTCTTCCGGGCTAGTGTGATTGGCGCTGAGGGTGAGCCAGTGACAGTGTACATTAAGCATCAGCGCAACTATGTGCGTCGCAGTGTGCTGCATCCTGTTTCCGGACAAACGACGTTGTATCAGGAATACCGGGCCCTGATGCGCTGCTGGCAAGCGGGCGTGCCCGTGGCAGAGCCCGTGTTTTTTGCGGCCAATTCTTCAGGCGGAGATAACGAAGCCATGTTGGTCAGCCTAAATTTGGCGGGTTTCCAGAGCCTGGATCAGGTGAAGCTGGACCAGTTGTCGGCAGCGCGTCGATTTACGTTGATACGAGATGTGGCTGCGGTGGTACGGTTGCTCCATGAGCGTGGATTGGTTCACCAAAATTTGTATCCCAAACATATCTTTGTGGCTTGGTCTGATAAGCAGCAACGCTATGACGTACGCTTCATCGACATGGAGCGCTGCCGGCCGCACTATCGGCGTTGGCAGCCACGGCTGCGTGACCTGGAGACGTTGGCAAGACGAGCGAGTGGTTTTTCTGCCCGTGACAGGTTGCGTTTTTTAAGGGCTTACTTTGATCGGCCGCTGGCAGATAGTGAGGGTCGATCACTCATGACCCGTATGGAGCGTAAGTTCAAGTTAAGGGGCGCCTGATCAATGCGTGTGCTTTTGATCAAGACCTCTTCCATGGGGGATGTGATCCACACTCTGCCGGCACTGACCGATGCACAGGCAGCGATTCCTGCGCTGCAGGTGGACTGGGTTGTAGAGGAAGCCTTCGTCGAACTGGCAAGCCGCCACCCTGTGGTTAGCAATACTTTTTCCTGTGCCCTGCGCCGCTGGCGCAAACATCCCATCAGAGCGCGCCGCTCCGGGGAGTGGGCTGCCTTCAAAGCCGCCGTTCAGGCGACCTCCTACGATGCGGTGATTGATGCTCAGGGTTTGCTGAAAAGCGCTTTCATTACGCGTCTTGCCAGTGGTCCCACGTTTGGTTTGGATAAAAGCTCTGCACGGGAAGGGTTGTCTGCCCGAGTGCTGGATTATCCACAACCGATTGCGCGAGGCCAGCATGCCATTGCCCGGGTTCGGCAGTTGTTCGCACTGTCGCTCGGCTACCCTCTGCCCGACACTGCACCCGATTACGGTCTGCCTCGCAGTCATGTGCCGACTCCGTTAAGTTGCCCGGCCCAGCTGGTTTTTTGTCATGGCACGACCTGGACCACCAAGCATTACCCGGAGGCTTTCTGGCGGCAGTTGCTGGAGTTGGCCAGTAGTGAAGGTCACCGCATTTATGTGCCTTGGGGCAACGACGAAGAAAAGGCCCGCGCCGAGCGGTTGGCTTCCGGTCTTGAGCGAGTGACAGTGCTGCCGAAAATGGGGCTGGATGCGCTTACCGACAAACTGTTGAGCTGGGACGCCTTTATCGCTGTGGATACCGGCTTGGCACATCTGGCGGCGGCCGCTGGTCTGCCGGGTGTGGCACTTTATGGCCCAACGGACCCGGTGCTGACCGGGGTGCAAGGTGCTCGTGCTTCGTCCTTGGCGGCGGATTTTCCTTGCGCGCCTTGCGTGCAGGAGAAGTGCACATACCGGGGAGAGTTGGGCAAGGGGGTGGAGCCTCCTTGCTTTAGCAGCCTCAAGCCAAAGCAGGTCTGGCAGCAACTGTTACGGGTGGCCTCATGAAGCTGGCGTTTGTGCTGTTCGAGTATTTCCCTTTCGGCGGGTTGCAAAGGGATATGTTGGCTATTGCCCAAGCCGCTGTAGCACGGGGTCATCAGGTCACCATTTTTACCCGGGCCTGGGAAGGTGGAAAGCCAAAGGATATTACTGTGCATTTGCTGCCGGTGACTGCCGGCAGCAATCACCGGCGTGATGTGCAGTTTGCAGGCCAGGTGAGTGAGTTGTGGGCGGATTTTGACCTGCGAGTAGGGTTCAACAAAATGCCTGGGCTGGATTGGTATTATGCTGCGGATGGTTGTCTTTCCGAGCGTTACTCCTGGCCGCGTTCCTGGTTGCCGCGTTATCGCAGCAAACTGGATATGGAACATGCGGTTTTTGCACAGGGTAGCACCACTCGGATTTTGTCCATTTCTCCGCCACAGAAATCCCTGTTTCAGGATCACTACGGTACCGCCGAACAACGATTTATCGATTTGCCACCAGGTATTCGCCGTGACCGGGTGCTGCCCCAGTGTTATGAGTCGGTGCGTATGGCGCATCGGGAAAAATTGGATCTGACTGATCAGCAACCGATGCTGTTGTTTGTGGGCTCCGGTTTTCGTACCAAGGGCCTGGATCGTGCCATTCATGTGCTGGCGGAGTTGCCAGAGGCGCAACTATTTGTAGTGGGCGATGACCGCCCTGAGCGTTTTGCTGCGCTGGCGCGCCGGCTGGGTGTAATGTCGCGCCTGCATTTCATGGGTGGGCAGGACAATGTGCCGGAGTGGCTTTGGTCTGCGGATTTGTTGCTGCATCTCGCCTATGCGGAAAACACCGGCACGGTATTGCTTGAGGCTGCCATTGCTGGGTTGCCGGTTTTGACCACGAAGGCATGCGGGTATTCACCGTACATTGAGCAGGCGGCCATGGGCCAGGTAATGAATGACAATGCGTCGCTTGCCATGATGGCCTTGGCAGCCAAGACACTTCTGATGCAGGGGCGTGATGACTGGCGGCAACGGGGACGGGTATTTGCGGCCAGTGCAGATATTTATGACCTGGTGGAGCATGCGGTATCAGCACTGGAAGCGGGCGATGACGGGGAGCAGGAATGAGCACGATGCTGCGTGAAGATCTGGCGGCGGCCTGGGCCGGCAAGGACCCGTTTGAGCAGGCGGCCCGGCAACAAGGGAATATTTTCCGGGAGCGTGAAGGGCGCAGAACGCTGCGTTTTTTCCATGCCGGAAAAGGTTATTTCCTCAAGTACCATGGCGGGATTGGATGGCGTGAAATCTTCAAGAATCTGGGTCAGGGGAAATTGCCTGTGCTTGGCGCCATGCAAGAAGTGCGTGCGATTGATGCTGTTCGGGCCGCAGGGCTGGATACGATGACGGTGGCAGGGTATGGCTGCCGTGGCCACAATCCGTCTCGTCAGGAATCGTTTCTGGTCACGGATGAGCTGGCTGATACCTTGAGCCTGGAGGAGGTGGGCGAAAGCTGGCTTGAGGCAGGAGAAGTGCCTGTAGGGTTCAAGCGCGAGCTGATTCGTCGGGTGGCTGCTATCGCCCGCCGTATGCATGATGCAGGCATTAATCACCGTGATTTTTATCTTGCCCACTTTTTGATGCCGGCATCTGCGGTGCATGCCAGGGATGAAAGCGCGCCTCTTTTCCTGATCGATCTGCACCGTTCCCAGGTGCGAGGGGCGGTTCCTCAGCGATGGCGAGTCAAGGATTTGGGGGGCTTGTATTTCTCCACTGCCCGGTACGGGATGACGCGAAGAGATGTTCTGCGCTTTGTGCGTGAGTACAGTGGGCGATCTTTACGTGATGTGCTGACGGAAAAATCTGCTCTGCTGGCTGCCAGTCAGCGAGAAGGCGAAAAAATTTATCGCCGCTATTATGAAAAGACACCTCAATTTCCTCTGCAGTTTAATCCGCACCCGGGGAAGGATATATGAGTGCCGGTTTTTCCGTTGTCATTCCTGCCTATAACTACGGTCATTGTATTGAGCGGGCGGTGCAATCGGTATTGAGCCAGTCTTATTCTGATTTTGAGGTGTTGGTGATCAATGATGGCTCTACCGACAATACCGATGAAATTATGAGGGCACTGGAGAATCAGCATTCTGATGTGCTGCGTTATATACCCCAGGTTAACCAGGGTTTGTCTGCGGTGCGTAATAGAGGTATTGAGAAGGCTCGATTTCCGTGGTTGATTTTTCTGGATGCGGATGACGAGATGTGTTCGGAGGCGTTGTCAGCACTGGAGAAATGTGCACAGGAAAGCCCTCAGGCTCGGCTGCTGATCGGTGGCCATTATTCCTGTAGCGGAGATGCCTGTGAGAAAATCAGGCCAAGGCCCATTACTGCTGATTGTAAGAAAAACTTCGCTGCCTTCCTGGGGAAAAAATTAACCATATCTAATGGTGCCTGTGCTATGCACCAACAGTTGTTTGCAACGGTTCGCTATGACCCAAACTTGCGTCATACGGAAGATTTGCCGGTGTTCGCTCATGTGTTGGCCAATTATCCGGTGGCCACTACTCCGGAGCCTATTGCCAAAATTCACAAACATGAAGACAGTATGCGACATGATGTGAGCGCGGCTTTGGCGGTCGGTATGTCTCTGGAAGAGCGGATCTTTGATCACAATGGCCTTCCGGAATGGGCCCAGTCAGCTCGCAAGGCCTATCGTGTGCGAAGATTACTTTCACTGTTAAAGATATGTTACCGAGCAGAGAGATACACTGATGTGCGCTGCCTGTATCGACAGCTGTTTGGTGAAGCCCCTCTGACGGCTTTGCAACCGCGTTACTTGCGACGTTTACTTAAGAGCCTGATGAAATCATGACACTGTCCGATTTACAGCATTGGTGCTGGAGAGATGCGGCGCCTTTCTCTCTGGATATGAGTGAAGGGCGGCTGGTTGCGGGCGACATTTTGCGCCATTTGCCCGGAAAGCGATTGGTGGTGCAGGGACAGTGGGAAGGGCAGAAGGTGATTGCCAAGCTGTTCTTCAATGACAGCAAAGCCGCCGGACGGCATGAATATACCTTGCTGGAAACCCTGGCGGCCCAGGGTGTCTGTGTGCCTGAGGCCTTGGCAGTGCTGGAGCAGGATAACCATACAGTCTTGCTGATGGAGCCTGTGTCAGGGGCGGGGCTGGAGGCATTGCTTGCTGACAGCCTTGACCTGCCCCTGTTGAGAGCATTGCTGGATACCGTATGGCGTATGTATGAGGCTGGGTGGATACAGACTGATTTGCATCTGGGGAATTTCCTGGTCAGGGATGATGGGGTGATCGTTTGCCTGGATGCCGGGGCGATAAAACCGGTTCCTTCGCAGGGTGCAGCTGCACTGGCAGACAACCTGGCCCTGATGTGTGCCCAAGCGGCATTGGCGTTACAGGCCTCACTGATTCAGCAATGCCTTGATTTCATGAAGCATCATGGTGTGGACAGTCGTGATTTTGAAAAGCGCTGCCGGCACGCCCTGCACAGACGAATGGTACAGGCAGACCGGAAATCACAGCGGAACTGTTCTGCTATCCGCGTGGAGTCGACCAAGGACGGTGTTGTCTATAGTGATCGTATGGACCGGGGAGCGACGGGCTCTTGGTTGGCCTATTGCGAGAAGCCAGAAGCCTTGCCTTTGTTGAAAAAGGGAAGCCGCATCAGCGTTTATGCTAATGAGCACTGGGTGGTGAAGCATTATCGGGAAGTGGGCCTGAAAGCACGGCTTAAACAGAAAATGAAATGTTCCCGAGGGATGATCAGCTGGCGCCAGGGTTGGCTATGGGCCCTGTTGGGAATTCCGACGCCACGTCCAGTTATGCTGGTTGAATTTATCCGGGGAGAACGAGCAGGAAGCAGCGTTATTGTTTTCCCCAAACTGGAATCGATCGCCTTGAGCCAGTTGATGGAGCAGCAGCGCTCCCGGGCGCAAGGTCTTGCAGAGAATGTGAGGCGGTGGTTGGAGCATTTTCTTTGGGCCGGGATTAGTCACGGTGATATGAAAGCACAGAATATCTTGGTCGATGAGGCGGACAGGATCAGTTTTATTGATCTTGATAATGCGGGGTTTAGTGTTCGGCCACGCCAGGTGCAGGAAAAAAATCAAAAAGACAGGGAGCGATTCGAAAAGAACTGGGAGCAGTTTTGCTAACCATGATAAATAAATTTATATCGTCAGTGGAGCGCCCGGTATTGCTTGTCATAATGACAGTAATAGGAAGCTTGGCTTTTTCTTTGCTGGCATTTCTGTCAGACCCGGTTCTGAATCGTGACGGGATGCTGTATATCGATCTGGCGAGTCAGATCGCTACTAGTGGAATGGAAGGAGGCGTAACCGAGACATTTAACTGGCCGTTCTTTTCCTGGTTTCTCGCTGGCTTAATAAAGATGAGCCCATGGTCACCATTAATGACCTCGATGTTAATGACCGCATTTTTTTCTGCGGGTGTCACTGCGCTGATGGTTTTGCTGATGTACCGGTTGTCGCAAGCGCCGGGGTGGCTTCTCTTGCTTTTTGTGCTGGCATTGCCTGCCTTGAATGAATATCGATCATCTGTGTTGAGAGACTGGCCGGCCTGGTTTTTTTCGCTGTTGGCGATTTATGCCTGGTTGCGTTACGTAGACAGGGCGTCTGTGCGGTGGCTGTTGCTTTGTTTTGGCTCAATTGCTTTTGGAGTGCTCTGTCGTCTTGAGGTCGGAGCTGTGGCTGTCGGTCTGGCATTGGCAGGGTTGTTCGTGCCTGAAAGAAGCTGGAAGAAGTTGATAGGGTTCTATGTTATGCCCGCCGTCGGTGTGCTTGGCCTGCTGCTCTTTCTGGCGATTAGTGACAGTGGCGCTGTCGATAGGGTTACCCATTATGCGAACGCGCTCAATGTCGCTGATCGTTATCAGGAATTTAATCACTATGGTGATTTGCTCACGGGGGCGGTGCTGAACAAGTTTTCAGATAATTATGGTAGTCAGATACTGTTCTGGGGCTTGATGACGATTATTCCCAGCAAATTATTCATGTTGCTTGGGGTCCTGGTGCTTGCCGCTTTTTTAAGGCCTGTGGATTGGAATGGAAGCGATCGTACGACCTATCAGGCACTTTTTTATTTGTGGTTAGCGGTGTTGGTCATCTTTCTGGTGACCAACCTGTTTCTGTCTTCCCGTTACGTGGTCTTTGCCGCCTTGATGATTTTGCCGTTTCTATGGGTCCGGTTTTCACAGGCGTTCCTTGGCGGAGATGCGGTACTCAAGCGTGTGAGTATAACTATTCTCGTTTTGTCTGGTTTAGCTACATCAATCAGTAGTACGGGGTATGAAAAATCGGCTCTTAAGGACGCGGGGGACTGGTTGGCCGTGCGCTCGGACCATGTGGTTTATATCAATGATGGGCAGGTGAGTTTTTATGCCGATCAGGGTTATTTCAGCTATGACATGGAACCGGCGTTTCCGGAAACGATCGCTCCGGGAAGTCTTCTGGCGTGGCGTGTGGAACGGGGTGAAGCAGAAGGGCTTTTAGCGGCACATAGGTATCGCTTCTCTCTGGAAAAAATGTTCGACAGTGGCGGAGAGGATGTGGTGGTAGTGTTAGCCAGAAAATAAGCGGATGGAGCGTTACTTGTACGGAGATTGTCCGCTTTGCTGATGCTTGAACCGCTTGTGCACCCATAGGTACTGTTCCGGGTACTTGCGCACGTATCCTTCGATGGCGCTATTGATGCGAGCGGTATCCTGTTCATCGTCGCCGCAGGGAAAGTTTTCCAGTGCTGGCCCGAATTCGATTTCGTAGCGGCCGCCGGGTAAGCGATAGTGCGCGCAGGGGATGACTGCTGCCTTGCCCATACGGGAGATGCGGCTGGTGGCGGTAATGGTGGCGGCGGGGATGCCGAAGAATGGCACATAGACTGCGTGGGCGGTGCCGTAGTCCTGGTCGGGGGCGTACCAGAGAATGTCGCCGTGGCGCAGCAGTTTTATCATCTGGCGAATCTCTTGCCTGTCTACGGTGCTTTTCACGTAATTACAGCGACCTTTATCGATCAGACGATCTATGACCGGGTTGTCGTTGGGGCGATAGACGGCGTGGAAGTCCAACACATAGCCAAGCAGGCGAGACCCTACATCAATGGAATTAAAATGCATGCCGAGCAGGAGGACTCCCTTGCCATCGGCGTGAGCCCGCTCGATATGCTCCATGCCTTTAATGGTCAGCCGTTTGTCCAGGTTGATACGGTGGTTGCTGAAGCTGCCTGCCATTTCCAGAATGGCTTCACCGGTGCTGGTCATGCAACGGCGGGCCAATGTTTCTTGCTCCGCCGGGTCCAATTCAGGGAAACAGAGCCGGATGTTGGTTTGCACAACATGTCGGCGTTTTTTGGCTAGGTGCCAGGCAAGACGGCCAAGGCCACGCCCTATTGCGAGCAGCAGATTCCAGGGTAGTTGCCCGATCAGCCAGAACAGGCCTGCGCCTAGCCAGCTTGGGTACAGGCGAGGGTCTGAGAGCCGTGAGGGCCGGTTGGTGCGTTTTCCCATGAGGCTCTCAGCGGCTGTTTGGGCGGATGGCGGGGCGCTCGCTAAGGCGGGCCAGCAAGAGCGCCAGGGGTAGCCACAGGCTCAGCCAGCTGGCCTGGAACGGCACCAGCAAATAAGCACCGGCCGCGTAAGTCATGCACAGGCCGGGCACCACGGCAATGGTGTAGGCCGCATTCTCATGCCAGTTGATCTGGCGTTGCAGGAGTCCGGTAAACGGGCTCACCCAGCTGGCAATAAAGAGCACCAGGCCGATCAGCCCTAGACCGTGGATCAGCAGCAGAAAGATATTGCGCGGATGGGCAAGCGTCAGCAAATGGCTGTCGTTGTGCCCCAGTACGCCATTCAGCGTTTCGTGGTTCAGTCCGTTGCCGATCAGTGGGTGGGCAAAATAGTTGCTCACCGTCACGCTATGGCTGCCCTGTAGCATCAGGTAGAAGGCGGCGGCCAGCGGGATCAGGCTTAGCCAGCGGCGGGAGCTGCGGCTGGTCAGCCAGGCGATAGCAAACAGAATGCACATCAATCCCAGAGGCAAAGACGTCAGGCATAAAAAGCCGAACCCGACCCCCGCGCCAACCAGGCGGCGACCGCCTTTGCCCGATGCGCCTTCTTCCATGCCCTGTGCCAGCAGGATGAAGGTCGGTGCCACCATGGCCATCAGGGCCAGGGAGGGATCCAGGGAGGGCATGCGGAAAATCAGGTTGGCGGGTTCACTGAAGAGGGGGCTGCTGAATGGTTGGGTGGTGTAATAGCTGACCATCACCACCGTGGCCACCACCATGGCGCACAGCGCACCGTTGGCCATGGCTTGCTTGAAGGTGTTACGGAAATAGAGATGTAGCCAGCGGAACAGGCCCACCATGACTACGATCTGCACCACGCCGCGCACCGTCCGCGAGGAGTTGGGTTCCTCCGCCCAGGCCAGGCTGAGCAGGGCCCAGGCGAGTAACAGGTAGAGCGGAACCAGAAAGGGCGAGGTCATTAGCCGGTGGTCACCACTGACCACCGCGCGGGTAAGCAGGGTCAGGCCGGGCAGAAAGAACAACACATCGAGTACGTTGAGCAGGCCGATGCGGGAGTTGAACAGAAATACGCCGCTGAACATCACCGCAAATGACAATGTCAGCCACCAGCGTAACCAGCGACCTTGCATGATGTTGGGGGGCAGTGGCGGCATAGCGTGTCCTGTTGCTCCTAAATTGGCCAAGGGTTGCTGAATGATACCCTGACAGCGTGGCGATGCGTAATGGTTGTGCCCGGTCAGCAGGCAGCGGCGTGCCGGGAGTGTACTGTCAGAACCTGTTTGCCTCCACCGCTATGCTACAATTGCGGGCAATTCGGCTCTGTTGTCTTTTGGAGACATTGATGCAAAACCCGCAAATTCCTTCCTTTGCCCAGGCCCGCGTTCTGGTGGCTGGCGATGTCATGCTTGATCGTTACTGGCACGGCCCCACCGGCCGTATTTCGCCGGAAGCGCCGGTGCCGGTGGTGCGCGTTACCGAACTGGAAGATCGCCCCGGTGGTGCCGCCAACGTGGCATTGAACATGGCCGCCCTGGGCGCCCGTGCAGAGCTGGTTGGGGTGACGGGCCGCGATGAAGCGGCCTCGATTCTGGAAGAGCGGCTGGCGGCGGCGGAAGTGGGTTGCCATTTTCAGAAAGTGGACGGGTTGCCCACTATTACCAAATTGCGGGTGATTAGTCGTCAGCAACAACTGCTACGGCTGGATTTTGAAGAGGCGTTCCACAGCCAGGATCCGGCGCCTTTTGCCGAGCAGGTTAAGCAGCAGTTAGCCCATTGCGGTGCGCTGGTGTTGTCGGATTATGCCAAAGGCGCCCTGCGTGACTGTCCCGGTCTAATCGCCCTGGCCCGCGAAGCGGGCGTGCCGGTACTGGTGGACCCCAAGGGTACCGACTTTGAGCCCTATCGCGGGGCGACTCTGCTGACGCCGAACCTGAGTGAGTTTGAGGCGGTGGTGGGGGCAGTAAAGGATGAGCAGGACCTGATTGAAAAGGGGCAGCAGCTGATCCGTGATCTGGACCTGCAGGCCATGCTGGTCACCCGCAGCGAGAAGGGCATGACCCTGCTGCGTGATGGCTTGCCAGAGCTGCACCTGCCGGCCCGGGCCCGGGAAGTGTTTGATGTGACCGGCGCCGGGGATACGGTGATTTCCGTGCTGGCAGTGGCGTTGGCGGCGGGTGCCGCCATGGAAGATGCGGTGGCGCTGGCCAACATCGCTGCTGGTATCGTGGTCGGCAAGCTGGGTACTGCTGTGGTGTCTGCGCCGGAACTGCGTCGTGCAGTGCATCAGGAAGGGGGCTTGGGTCGTGGTGTGATGACAGAGGAGCAACTGCTGATTGCCATCGAGGACGCCCGCGCCCAGGGTGAAAAAATTGTTTTCACCAATGGCTGTTTCGACATTATTCATGCCGGCCATGTGGGCTATCTGGATTCCGCCCGCCGTCAAGGTGATCGCCTGGTCTTGGCGGTGAACGGCGATGATTCCATCCGCCGCCTGAAAGGACCGGGTCGCCCCATCAATCCGTTGGAGCGACGAATGGCGGTGCTTGCCGCCCTGGAAGCGGTGGATTGGGTGGTGTCCTTTGATACAGACACCCCGGAGCCTTTATTGGAAGCCATCAAGCCGGATGTGCTGGTCAAGGGTGGTGACTACAGCGTGGAAGAAGTGGTCGGCCACGAGTTTGTGAAGCGCTATGGGGGCGAGGTGAAGGTGCTCGATTTTATCGACGATATTTCGACGACCAAAATCGTGGAAAGAATTCGTCAGGACTGACTCTGCAACGAAGCTGCTGTAGGCGCGCCTCAAGCGGCGCTCCTACTGCCCGGCCCCGGCTTCTTTGCGGTGACGGGCCGGTGTCTTTCCCGTCCACCGCTCAAAGGCCCTGACGAAGGCCGCTGATTCACTGTAGCCGAGCAATTCGGCGATCTGCGCCACGCTGCGGCTGGAGTCGCTCAGGTAGCGTCTGGCCTTGTCTTCCCTGACCTGATCCATGATGCCCTGAAAGGGGCGGGCCTCCTTGCTGAGCTGGCGGCGGAAGGTGCGTTCCGGGATGCCGAAGGCCTGGGCTACCTGTTCGGCGGTGGGGAAAGTACGCACGAACAGGCTCAGGTAGGCGCTAACCCGGTTTGCCAGATGCTCGGTGGGGGCTTCCCGGCGGGCCAGCATGGCCTCGCACTGTTCCCGATACATGTCCTGGGCCATCTTGTTGTAGCCGGGCATGCGTACCGCCATGTCCTCGTTACGGATCACCGCCTTGCAATAGGGCTGGTCGTAGCGCACCGGGCAGCCGAAATAGGCTTCGAATACGCCGGCATGATCGGGACGCGGATAGGGCATCCACACTTCCACAGGCTTGAGGTCCAGATTGAGCTGGGTCTGGATATCGTTGACCAGCTTGAAGGTGCCTACCATGTCGCGGTCGATCAGGGTGCGGCTCACCTCTGGAGGCAGGGGGATCGGGTACAGTTCCAGGGCTGTGGTGGTTTCACCGGGGACCAGCGCGATTTCCCCGTACAGGTAGGTCAGTGCCTGGTATTTCACCCCGAACTGGAACCCCTGGAAAGCGGTTTCACTGGTCATCAGCAGCATGGCCAGCTGGCCGTAACCGGCAAAGCCGAAACGGCTGCCCATTTCGAAGCCAAGCAGCGGATCGTCTACCTGTGGCAGCAGTTCAGTGAAGATCAGCAGTTCCCGGTCGCGGCCAATCTCGCTGCTCGGGTCCAGCTTGTTGCGATCCAGCCCATGCCGGGCCAGCACCGGCGCACAGTCGATGCCCTTCTCGTCTTCGAGCAGGTCGATGGTGTAGATGAGGGCGAGGATCGAGCGTTCAGACATGGCCGGAATTATCAATTTTTCAGTCAGGTTAACATGTATTCACTAAGCCTTGGCAAGGTTAGAGTGTTGCCATCGAGGAGCCCGTGAGTATCCCAGGAGAATACCTATGACAAGTCAGGCCAAGATCAATGTGAAAACCCGTCGCGTCAAAGTTGCCATCGTGGGCGGCGGTTTTGGTGGTATGTGCATGGCGATCAAGCTGCGCGAAGCCGGAATCGATGACTTCCTGCTGCTGGAAAAGGGCAATGGCATGGGCGGTACCTGGTACCACAACAGCTATCCGGGCGCCGCCTGTGATGTGCAGTCCCACATGTACTCCTTCTCCTTCGAGGGCAACCCGGACTGGAGCCACCGCTACAGTGGCCAGCAGGAAATCCACAATTACATTGAAGGCGTGAGCCAGAAACACAATCTGCGTCAGTACACCCGTTTCAATGCCGAGGTGACCGGGGCCCATTTTGACGACCAGGCGGCCCTGTGGACCCTGGATCTGGCCGATGGCTCCCAGGTGGTCTGCCAGCACTGGGTGCTGGCCAGCGGCCCCCTGCATGTGCCGTCGTTCCCCAATTTCAAGGGCATGGATACCTTCAAGGGCAAGATCATCCACTCGGCCCTGTGGGACCAGGACTACGACATGGCTGGCAAGAAAGTGGTGTCCATCGGTACCGGTGCCAGTGCCATCCAGTATGTGCCCCATGTGGCGAAAGAAGCGGGCCACCTGACCGTGGTACAGCGGACTCCGCCGTGGATTATCCCTCGCGATGAGCGCGCTTATTCCGGCCTGAGCAAGTGGGTATTCCGCCGTTTCCCGGCGCTGCGCAAGCTGCATCGTCTGCGCCTTTACCTGAGCAACGAAGCGCGCGTGCTGCCGATCTTCAATCCGCGTCTGGCCAAACTGGCTGAACCGGCCCTGAAAGCCTTCATCAACTATCAGGTGAAGGACAAGGAGACGGCACGCAAGTTGGTACCCAACTACACGCTGGGTTGTAAGCGGATTCTGATCTCCAACAACTACTACCCGACTTTCAACCGCGACAACGTGGAGCTGGTGACCGAAGGGGTGAAGGAAATCCGGGAGAACAGCGTGGTGTTCAGTGATGGCACTGAGCAGCAGGCGGACTGCATCGTGCTGGGTACCGGTTTCATCGTGGATCCGCGTATCTACATGAAGGACTTTGAAATCACCGGCTTGCCCGGTCGTCGTCTGCAGGATGACTGGAAGGATGCGGCGCAGGCCTATCTCGGCACCACCGTGAGTGGTTATCCGAACATGTTCCAGCTGGTGGGGCCGAATACCGGCCTGGGCCATAACTCCATCATCTTCATGATCGAGAGCCAGGTGCGCTATGTGATGGATGCCATCACCAAGCTGGACAAGCGCGGTGATGCCTGGCTGGACGTGAAGCAGGATGTGCAGGATCGTTTCAATGACAAGCTGCAGGACGAGCTGAAGGGCACGGTTTGGCAGAACGGCGGGTGCATGAGCTGGTACCAACAGGCCGATGGCCGCAACACCGCCCTGTGGCCCCACGCCACCTTCCAGTTCATGGCCCGCACCTGGACCGTAAACATGAAGGATTACAACTGGCAGCCGGCGGTAGAGAAGGCCGCAGTTAAAGAAGCCGTCGCCAGCTAACGGCCTTGTCTCGGGGCCTTACCTGCAAGTGACATTCTCGTCGCTGGCGGTTTGGCTCCTACGGTTCGCAGTTCACTGGCGTGACTTGCTGGTAGAGCGGCAACACCGCCCCCATACGTTCCTGAAGGGCTTCGATGCGACTGTCATGGTTCGGGTGAGTGGAGAGAAACTCCAGTGGCTGGGCGCTCCCTGCGGCGGCCATATTTCTCCATAGTTCGGTGCTCTGCCGTGGATCGAATCCTGCGCTGGCCATCAGCTCCAGTCCCATCAGATCGGCCTCTTCCTCATGGCTGCGACTGAACGGCAGGGCGATACCCAGGTAGGCGCCTACGCCGAGAGCCTGCAGAATATTCTCGGTATCTGCATCCCCTTCGCTGAGCAGCCCGATCACAAATAACACTGCCTTGATGCCAAGTTCCTGAGTGAGCCGTTCGTTGCCATGCCTGGCCAGCACGTGGGCGATTTCGTGGCCGATGACGGCGGCCAGCTGATCATCGCTTTGTGCTACCTCCAGCAGCCCTTCGTTGACTCCAATCTTGCCGCCGGGGAGGGCAAAGGCGTTGGGGGAGGCATCGGCGAACACTACCACTTCCCAGGTGTCCGGCAGGCTGACCCCGGGAAAACGGGCGGGAATTCGTTGGATGAGCTGTTCCGCCACACATTGTGCTTCCCGGTTGGCACTCTCGTTGGCGCTTACCGGTAACTGCTGCTGCATCTGCACAAACGTCTGCTGGCCGAAGTCTGCCATCATCGATTCGGGGACCAGCGCCAGCTGCTCACGGCCGGTGGGTGTCTGGTCGCATCCGTAAAGCAGCAGGGGAATAATGATCAAGAGCGAACGATGCACGATGAGAGCCCGGTTGCCGTGAAGGTTTTTGCTCACGGTAGCGCAGGTGAGGGACGTTGTGTAGCGGGATCAGAAACGAAAAAAGCCTCGCAATGCGAGGCCTTTTAAAGATGGTGCCCGGAGGCGGAATCGAACCACCGACACGGGGATTTTCAATCCCCTGCTCTACCGACTGAGCTATCCGGGCAATCAGGGCGCGTATTAAAGCTTCTGGAGGCGGATGCGTCAAGCCATTGGCGGTTCATTTGTTCGCATCGTGAGCAACCGGGGTGTATCCCTCGGCTTTTTCGTAGTTTTCATTGTTCAGAAAACGATCACGTTGCTCGTCCAGAAAGGCTCGCGCCTGTGGGTCCATCACGTTCAGGTGCTTTTCGTTGATCAGCATGGTCTGTTCGTGCAGCCATTCCTGCCAGGCCTTTTTCGAGACCGTCTCGAAGATATCCTGCCCCTTGGGGCCGGGGAAAGGGGGGCGGTTGAGGCCGTCCAGTTCAGTCTGGTATTTGCGGCACATTACCGTGCGGCTCATGGCAACTCCGTAAGCGGGTACATGTGGGTGAACTATAACATGCGTGACTGGCGCGGGGCGTCGAGGCTTGCCAGCAGTTTCTTCACCGGCGCGGCCAGGCCCAGTGTGCCGGGAGATTGCGGGTCCACCCAGCGACCGTCATTGTCACGGGTGCCGGCTGGGGCTACGGCCACTTCCAGAGGGGCGATGTCCAGGTGATAGTGGCTGAAGGTGTGCCGGAACGGGTCCAGTGGCTGGCTATCAGCACGGGCATCGAAAGCACGGGCTCTCAGGGCGTCTTCCATCTGTGACTCATCGTCGGTTTGTGGAAAGCACCACAGGCCGCCCCAGATGCCTTGCTGAGGGCGCTGTTCCAGCCAGACCCGGCCGTCACGGTCGCGCAGGATAAGCATGACGGTGGTGCGTACTGGCAGGGCCTTTTTCGGTTTCTTGCCGGGGTAATCCTGGGGATTGCCGTTGGCATGGGCTTCGCATCCTCGGTTTACCGGGCAGCTGGCGCAGTCGGGTTTGCCCCGGCGACACAGGGTGGCGCCAAGGTCCATGATCGCCTGGGTATAGTCCGCCAGCCGTGCGCGGGGCGTGTAGTGTTCAGACAGCTCCCAGAGCCGGCTTTCGACCGGTTTTTTGCCCGGCCAGCCGGGCACGGCGTGCAGGCGGGCGAGCACCCGTTTCACGTTGCCATCCAGAATCGGTGCACGCACGCCACGGCTCTGGGCAAGAATGGCGCCGGCGGTGGAGGGGCCAATGCCGGGTAGCGTGGCCACTTCCTCAACGGTATCCGGGAATTCGCCCTGATAGTTTTCCAGCAGTTGCTGGGCGCATTTATGGAGGTTGCGGGCGCGGGCGTAGTAACCGAGCCCGGTCCACAGGTGCAGCACCTCATCCTGCTCCGCCAGTGCCAGTGTTTTCACATCCGGGAAGCGCGCCATAAACCGCTCGAAGTAGGGAATGACCGTGCTGACCTGGGTCTGTTGCAGCATGATTTCCGACACCCACACCTGATAAGGCGTGCGCGGGTGCTGCCAGGGCAGGTCCTGGCGACCATGCTGGTCGTACCAGTCGAGCAGGGCCTGGCTGAAATCTTGCGGGGTGAGGGATGTGCTGGGCATGACACTCCGGACAAAAAACGGCGGAGATGGGCGTTTGCCCATCTCCGCCTGCGTGTTGCTGGCTGCGTGAAGCCTGCAGCGTCTCTTAATTAAACAGCTTCTTGAGGCCGTCCTGTAGCTGCTTGTTCACTTCTTCCTTGGCTTTCTTCTGGGCGGCATCCTTGAGGACTTCTTCGGTGGTGTCACCTTCGCCGTCAATGCCGAATTTCTCTTTCAGCTTGTCCTTGGTGGCGTTGGCGGCGACCTGCTTGCCGATGTCCTTGAAGCCATCCTTGTCCGGGCCACACCATTTGGCGGGGTTGCCACCCAGGTTGCCTTCGCAGCGCAGTGGCCAGGTGGTGCCGGTCAGGTACTTGGAAGTGCCCAGTTCTGGCGACTGCATGCCGATTTTCAGGTCGAAGTCCTGGTTGAGGATATTCATCCAGCCGTTACCGGTGATTTCGCCTTTTTGCAGTACCGCAGACAAGCTGTCCAGATACGCCACGTTCTTGTCCAGCCGCGCCCTGGATTTCAGGTCGAGAATCTTGGTGTCCTCGGACAGGGCGCTGGGTAACTTGCCGGATTCCTGGCTGGGAATCAGGGCGGTGGCCAGGCCCTGGAACTGGCCGAGCATGTCGTTCACGCCGCCAACCAGGGTGCTGTACAGGTTCAGGCCGCGCACGGTGGTGTCAGCCAGTGACAGGTCGATGGTGCCCTTGGCGGAGTTCATCAGCGCTTTTTCGCTGTTGCCGCTGGCGCTGTAGCTGCCCGTCATGTCGAACACCCCTTTGGCCAGATCATCCTCCAGAGCCATTTGTACCAGCGGCTGAATCTGGACGCTGGAAACGGTGTTGCTGGCGCTGATTTTCGGGGTGCTGCCGGAGGCATCCAGTTTGGCTTTGGCGCTGAAGCTGCCGCCCAGGGTGCTGCCGGTGGCGCGGGTTAACTGCAAGACACCATTTTGGGCGGTGACCGCAAATTTCATGTCGCTGGCGGTAATGCTGTCGTATTTCACGGTGCCAATGGCCAGTTTGCCGTCCACCAGCAGTGGGCGCAGGGTCTCTACCGGGATCAGCTCGTCGCTGGACAGGCTGGCGGTGCCGCCGGTTTTGCCGCCACCGGCTGCGGCGGTTTCGCTATCGCCACCGGCAGGCGGCATGTAGCCGTCCAGGGTGATCTTGTCGAGCACCAGGTCAAAGATGATCTTACCACTTTCCAGGCTGGCCAGGCCGGCGCTGCCGCTGAGGGTGCTGTCGTCCAGGGTCAGGGTCAGCGGGCTGGCCATGACGCTGCCGGGCTCGCCGCCCAGGGTGGCGTCCAGGGCAATTTTGCTCAACGCCTGGCTATCGGTGGTTTCGATGGGGGCTTCGCCGATGGCTTCCAGTACCTTGTTGGCATCGAAAGGGGCGGTGGCCAGCTTGCCGCTGAGTTGCATGTCGCCGGTGAGGGCGGTGATGTCCATGTTGCCCTTGGTCTCCGTGCCGGCCGCTTGCAGCAGCAGGTCCTTGATGGAGACGGTGTCCTCGTTCAGGTTCACGTCCAGATTCTGTTCCAGATGCACATCCACCGGCATGGTGGTGGCGCCGGCGATATTGGCATCCAGCGTCATCGGGTTGAGGACGAAATGGTTATTGTCGATATCGGCGGCCAGTACCGTGTCCAGATTCATGTCCACGCGCATGTCGCTCTGGTCCTGATAGCGCAGGGACATCTGCAGTGGGAAAGGCTCGTCCAGGTTCACGTCCTGGGCGTTCAGGTTAAAGTGCTCGACGACGATGTCGGTACCGTCGGCGGTGTTGCGATAGCGGACCTTGCCGTCACTGACGACGACCTGGGGAATGGTCAACGGAATGTCCAGGCTGCTGCTGCCTTCTTCGGCCACGGGTTCTTCTTCAACGGCGGTGTCTTCCGACGGGGTCTGCGGGCCGATCTGTTCCCAGTTGGCGCCATCCGGGCCGTCTACCAGGTTTACATCCAGGCCAGCAAGGGTGATGCCGTCCATTTCCACCTGGCCATACAGCAGCGGTAATACGGCAACGCTGACGCTGGCTTCGTCGAGGGCGGCGAACAATTCCTCGTCATCGGCAATGCGTGCTTCGGTGCGCCCAAGGCTGACACCCAGCGAGGGCCAGAACTGCCAGGCCAGGTCTCCCTGAATGTCCAGTGTCAGGTTGGCCTGTTCCTGTGCCTGTTTCTCGATTTCCGGCTTGAATTCGTTGGGATCAATCACCTGGGTGATCACAAAAACGGCAATGGCCAATAGCACAATGATGGCAAACAAAGTGATCAGCAAAATTTTTAACAGGCGTCCCATGTAGCACTCCTTGCGCGTTGGTCGTTGGACCGTGATTATAGCAGTGGGGATTCACTGGCCATACCGTAGCATTATTCATGATTGTTATTGTGAAGTTAGGGGAAGAACGTTTGCGAAAGTTCCATGTTGTTGTCGTGATGGCGCTGTTGTTGGTAGGGGGCATCGTGCGTGCCGAGCCCATTGCACTGGTTTCGGCGGGAGACAGCGTTCAGTTGGGTGCCCGGGTGGATGTGCTGGAGGACCCGGAGGGCAACTGGACCTTGAGTCAGATTCGCGATCAGTTCGCCAGCCGTTTTCACAAAAGTGACAGTAATACCCTGAATTTCGGTTTTACCAAAAGCACCATCTGGCTGCGTTTTCAGCTGGATGCCAGCCAGATGGATGGGCGTAGCTGGTTTCTGGTAGAGCGTTACCCCATTCTCGATGAGCTGACCCTGTTTGTGCCGCAGCCGGGTGGCGAGTTCCGGGAATACGCGGTGGGGGATACACGCCCCTTTGGGCGGCGGCCCATGGATCACCGCGCTTTTGTGTTCAATCTGGAGTCACTGCCTGACGGGGTGAGTGAGTACTATATCAAGGTCCGGGGCAAGGGCGCATTGAACATGATGCCCATGCTTTACAGTGCCAAGGGGTTGGTGGAATACACTTATCTGGAACAGTTGCTGCAGGGGCTGTTCTACGGTTCGTTGACGATCATGCTGATTTACAACCTGCTGTTGTTTCTGTCCCTGCGTGACAATGTGCACCTGCACTTCGTGGTGTTTCTTGCCGGGGTGCTGTTTTTCAATATCTGCGTCAGTGGTTTCGGGCTTCAGTATTTGTGGCCGGAGACCCCCAGGATCAATGAATATTTCTGGCTGACCACCTATACCTGCGGGTTGGCGCTGGCATTGTATTCGCGCCAGTTCCTGCAGCTGGCCCAGCGCTTTCCGCGCTATGACCGATTGCTGAAGCATTACCTGATCCTGATCGGGGTGGCGTTTGCGCTGCAGTGGGTGATTCCGCCACCTTATTCCTATCACCTGTCCACCGTGGTGGTGATGATGACGGTGGTGCTGTTCAGCTGGCTGGGTTGGGTGGTGTGGCGCCAGGGGTTCCGGGTGGCGCGCTTGTATGTGCTCGCCTGGTCGGTGTTCCTGCTTACCGTGTTCCTGTATGCCATCGGCAATCTGGGCTTGATTCCTTATAGCGTGATTGTTCCTTACTTGCCGCATTTCGGCGCGTTGTGGGTGGTGGTGATGTTGTCACTGGCGCTGGGCGACCGGATCCGGTTTCTGGAAAGCGAGCGCAAGCAATTGTCTGTGGAGGCACAGCAGAATCTGGAGCGGCACCTGGCGGATATCGAACAGATGAACCAGGACAAGTCCATGTTCCTGCAGTACATCAGCCATGAGCTGAATACGCCGATCAACTGGATTGGTGCGGCCGATTCGCTGGGACAGTCCGGGCAGGGGCCGGGTGAGAAAGAGGTGGATGTGTGGGCCATGGTGCGCAAGGGGCAGCGGCGCCTCACCGGGATCGTCAGCACCTCGCTGCGTTATTTTGACCTTTCCGACCGCCACCAGCCGCCGTTGCAGGGCAGTTGTCAGCCCATGTGGATGCTCGACGCCATTCTGCGTGACCAGGCGGCGCGGATAGAGGCCTGTGGCGTGGCGGTGCGCAACCGGATCTCACCGAATCTGCAGGTGCGTGCCTGTGAAGGGGAGTTGCGTGAAGTGCTGAGCATGGCGCTGGATAATGCCCTGCGCTTCAGTGCCGAAGGCGGCAGCGTGGAAATCAGCAGCGCGGTGGATGTGCCGGCGGGCCATGCCGAGCTATGCATCCGTGATGAGGGTAAAGGCGCTACCGCAGATCAGCTGGAGCACATTCTCGAGCCGTTCTTCGTGATGGGGTCGCGTCACCATGAGGAAGGCTTTGGCCTGTCCCTGGCCATGGCGAGGGTGATGGTTGAGCAGGTGGGCGGTTCTCTGTGGGCTCAAAGCGCTGGCCCCGGGCGGGGCTTTGCGCTGCATATCCGGCTGCCACTGGCTCAGTTATAGGCCACGCTGAGCATCTAAGGCGTTATTGAGAGGTTCCCTGGCAGTGGTCTGGCAGGGCGAGCGTTTCTCCCAGCTGCTGGCCGATCAGGCGCAGAAAATCCTTGCCCACGCCGCGCCCCTGAGTGGCGGGGTGCACGACCATCCAGGCCAGCTGCGGCTGGTTTTCTTCTATCAGGGCGATAGCCACGCGCTGGCCATTGAAGTGGGCAGCGAACAGTCGTCCTTGTCCTTCAGTCACCGCATCGGCCAGCTTCTGGCGGTATTGCGGGGCATCACGCAGTACCTTGGCAAAGGCCTGACATTGTTCCTGAGAGAGGGGGTGGGCCTGAACGCTGATCGGCATGGTGAAACTCCGCTGGTTTTGGGTGGTCGGTGCTGCTGCAATG
The DNA here is from genome assembly GCF_002733835.1 of Alcanivorax sp. GTDB lineage: Bacteria > Pseudomonadota > Gammaproteobacteria > Pseudomonadales > Alcanivoracaceae > Alcanivorax. The sequence goes on along the minus strand of NZ_NVWY01000044.1, from coordinate 9,392 downwards.
GTGTCAACAGGCTCTCAGGCTGCGTATAATAGCCGGTCCAATGCCTGGGAGGTATAGATGAGCAAGCGAAGCGCTACCGTAGAGCGCAACACCCTGGAAACCCAGATTCAAGCCACCATCAGTCTGGATGGCACCGGTCAGTGCAAACTGGATACCGGGTTGCCGTTCCTCGAGCACATGCTCGATCAGGTGGCACGTCATGGTTTGGTCGATCTGGATATCAAGGCCAAGGGTGATCTGCACATCGATGCCCACCATACGGTGGAAGATATCGGCATCACGCTGGGTCAGGCCTTCGCCAAGGCCATCGGTGACAAGAAAGGGGTGCGCCGTTACGGTCACGCCTATGTGCCTCTGGACGAAGCCCTGTCACGGGTAGTGCTGGACCTGTCCGGCCGTCCGGGCCTGGAAATGTTTGTGGATTTCACCCGGGGCAGCATCGGTGGCTTCGACGTGGACCTGTTCTATGAATTTTTCCAGGGCTTCGTGAACCACGCCATGATTACCCTGCATATCGATAACCTGCGCGGCAAGAATGCGCACCACCAGGCTGAGACCGTGTTCAAGGCCTTTGGCCGCGCGCTGCGTATGGCGGTGGAGCCGGACCCGCGCATGGACGGTATTACCCCGTCCACCAAGGGTACCCTCAGCGAAAGCGAGTAACCGTACAGCACAGGCTCCCGAATATGAGTGAAGTCGTTGCCGTTATTGATTACGGCATGGGTAACCTGCACTCCGCAGGCAAGGCGCTGGAAAAGGTCGCCAATGGCCAGACCATCATCATCACCGGCGACCCGGATCAGGTCCGCGCGGCGGACCGGGTGGTCTTTCCCGGTGTGGGCGCCATTCGTGACTGCATCGCCGTTCTGAAAGACACGGGCCTGGATCAGGCGATCCGGGATGTGGCGAAAGCCGGCAAGCCATTGCTGGGGATTTGCGTCGGCATGCAGGCGATGATGGCCCGCAGTGAAGAAAATAACGGCGTGGATTGCCTGGGTGTTTTCGACGGGCAAGTCACGTTTTTCGGTGAGCTGTTCAGCGATACCGGCACCCGTTTGAAAGTGCCGCACATGGGCTGGAACCAGGTACAGCAGGGCATGGCGCACCCCATGTGGGCGGGGATCGACAACCATGCCCGCTTTTACTTTGTGCACAGTTACTGCGTCACCGGCCTGCCCGACGAGGCAGTGGCCGGGCGTTGCGACTACGGCCTGACTTTTGCTGCTGCGGCTGTCCAGGGCAATGTGTTTGCCGTGCAGTTCCACCCGGAAAAAAGTGCTGACGCCGGTCTGACGCTGCTGGAAAATTTTCTGCGCTGGCAACCTAAGATCAACTGACAGTTGATAGTGGACAGTTGACAGCGATAAACCCGTTTCATCCGTTGCCTTCCTGTATGGCAGCCCAGTTTGAGAAATCACTATGCTTTTGATTCCTGCCATCGACCTGAAAGACGGAAAATGTGTTCGCCTGAAGCAGGGTCGTATGGAAGACGACACCGTGTTCTCCGATGACCCGGTTGCCGTGGCCAGCCACTGGGTGGAGCGTGGTGCCCGCCGTTTGCATCTGGTCGACCTGAATGGCGCCTTTGCCGGTGAGCCGGTGAATGGCGAGATCGTCAAGGCGATTGCCAAGGCCCACCCGGATCTGCCGATCCAGATTGGTGGCGGTATTCGTAGCCCGGAAATTATTCAGGCCTACCTGGATGCGGGGGTGCAGTGGGTGATCATTGGCACCAAGGCGGTGAATGAGCCGGCATTCGTCAAAGCCATGTGTGAGCAGTTCCCCGGCCACATCATCGTGGGCCTGGACGCCAAAGACGGCAAAGTGGCTACCGATGGTTGGGCGAACGTGACCGATGTGGATGTGATCGATCTGGCTAAACAGTTCGAGAACGATGGCGTCTCCGCCATCGTCTACACCGATATCAGCCGCGACGGCATGTTGCAGGGCGTGAATGTGGACGCCACCGTGAGACTGGCCCAGTCCATGTCGATTCCGGTGATCGCCTCCGGCGGCATTACCAACCTGGATGACGTGCGCAACCTGTGTGCGGTGGCTGACCAGGGCATCAGTGGTGCCATTACCGGACGTGCCATCTACGAAAACACCCTGGACTTTGCCGAAGGCCAGGCGCTGTCCGATGAGTTGAGCGGCGCCTGAGCGCCGGGGACGTATTATGGGTTTAGCCAAACGCATTATTCCTTGTCTTGATGTGGACGCCGGCCGTGTGGTCAAAGGCGTGCAGTTCGTGGACATCCGCGATGCCGGTGACCCGGTGGAGATTGCCAAGCGTTATAACGATGCCGGCGCCGATGAAATCACCTTTCTGGATATCACCGCCAGCCATCAGGAGCGCGATACCACCCTGCACACGGTGGAGCAGATCGCCAGCCAGGTTTTTATTCCGCTTACCGTGGGTGGAGGCGTGCGTGCGCTGGAAGATATTCGCAACCTGCTGAATGCCGGGGCCGACAAGGTGGCGATCAACTCGGCGGCGGTACATAACCCGGAGTTTGTCCGTGAAGCGGCGGAGCGGTTTGGTTCCCAGTGTATTGTGGTTGCCATCGACGCGAAAAAAGTCAGCGCGGAAAGCGACACCAACCGCTGGGAAATCTTCACCCACGGCGGCCGCAAACCTACAGGCCTGGATGCGGTGGAGTGGGCACGCAAGATGACCGATTACGGTGCCGGTGAAATCCTGCTGACCAGCATGGATCGTGATGGCACCAAGAACGGTTTTGACATCGCGCTGACCCGTGCCATCTCCGATGCGGTGCCGGTGCCGGTGATCGCCTCGGGCGGGGTCGGCAATCTGCAGCATCTGGTGGACGGCGTGCAGCAGGGCGGCGCCGATGCGGTGCTGGCGGCGTCGATCTTCCACTTCGGCGAATACTCGGTGCAGCAGGCCAAGGAATTCATGCAGTCAGCCGGCGTGGAAATGCGCCTGGGCTGATGGTCGCCGAGCCTTCTTTCGGCTGGATTAGCCTCCTGTCACAACTTTAGCCGCTACGTACTGGCTATAAATGAAACCCTGTTTTACTCTCGAGGTTTTGGGGGCGCTGCCCCCCGTTGAAAGACCATAAAAAAATCACGGGAGAGTTGTAATGGGTTCAGGTGCGTTGATTGATATCGGGCTGCCGTTATCGTTGTTTTTGATCATGGTGGGGATGGGCATGACCCTGACCCCCAAAGATTTCCGCGAAGTTGTTGTTGCCCCGCGTGGCACCTTCTATGGCCTGGTCTGCCAGATACTTTTGCTCCCGCTGATCGCCCTGGGTGTGGCGCTGGCGCTGGACCTGTCGCCGGCGCTGGCGGTGGGGCTTATTGTGATTGCCGCCTGCCCGGGTGGTACTACCTCCAATCTGTTTGTCTATCTGGGGCGCGGTGATGTGGCCCTGTCCATTGTGCTGACGGTGCTTGCCAGCCTGATCACCATTGTCACGCTGCCTGCGTTTACGGGCTGGGCCCTTGAGCGTTTTCAGGACACCGCCAGGACGCTGGAACTGCCGGTGATGCGCACCATTATTACCCTGTTCGTGATCATCTTGTTGCCCGTGGCTATCGGCATGGCGATCCGCCACTTTCGTCAAGGCTGGGCAGAAAAAGGCGAAAAAGCGGTGGGCCTGCTGGGGTTGGCGGTGATGGTGGCGGTAATTGCACTATTGCTGGTGGAGTTGGGTGATGAGGCTCTGGTGCTGTTCAAGCAGGCAGGTGTATCGGCCATTGTTCTCAATCTGGCTGGTATTGTCCTGGGCATGGTGGGGGGGCGCGTGATCGGCTTGAGCCGTGATCAGGCGTTCACCGTGGCCATCGAGCTGGGTATCAAGAACGGTACGCTGGGGCTAATGGTGACCCTGACCCTGCTGCATTCCGAGGCCATGTCTGTGCCGTCTGCAGTCTATGGTGTGCTGATGTTTGCTTTCGGTTTCCTGATGATCGGTTACGCCAAACTCACCGGTATTGGCAAAAGCCGGGATCAGGACCCGGCGTGAGCGTCGCTCCCGGTGGTGGCTGTGGTCACTGCCGGGGTGCTCAATAATGTGGACACCGGCACTACCTCAATACCGGCGTCTTGCATCAGGGGCAGTACCTGCTGCAGGTAGTGCACGGTTTCCGGGTACGGGTGGCCGATGGCAATCGCCTGGCCCCGCTGCCGGGCCAGCCGGATCAGCCGATTGAACTGCTCATTGATGCTGACCAGATTGCGTTCATTATCCAGAAAGACATCGCGCCCGGCGTGGGACAGCCCCACCTGCCGGGCCACCTGCTGCGCCACGGAATGACTGCTGGTGCGGCTGTCCACAAAGAACAGCTGGTGCGCCTTCAGTTCGGCCATTAGCCAGCCCATGGGCTGTTGCTGTTCGGTGAGCGCGCTGCCCATATGGTTGTTCAGGCCGCGAGCCTGGGGAATCTGGCTCAGGGCCTGACGCACCGCGTTCAGTAACTGAGGTTCATCCATGCCGTCCTGCAGGCCGCCCCGGTCCAGTTTCAGATGACTTTGCGCGGCCATGGGCATGTGCACCAGCACTTCTTTGCCCGCCAGGCTGGCCCGCTCGGCCAGGCGTCGGCCATGGGGCGAAAAGGGAATCACCGCACAGGTGACCCGCGCGGGCAGATCCACAATGGCCTGGCCATGCTGGCGGCTGTAACCCAGGTCATCAATGATGATGGCAATGCGTGGTGCGGCCAGGGCGCTGGCGCTCAACAACAGCCCTGGTAGCAGTAACCCCAGGGCCAGTAACCGGCCAGCCATCAAGGCTGGTCGGGCAGTGAGGCGTGGGCGGGGCGCTGGGTGAGGACGACGCCTTTGAGAATGGAGAGCGCCTGCGCCAGCGGGTAATCGTCTTCGGCCAGGGAGCTGCGTTTCTTCTCTTTCTCGCTGTCGCCGTTTTCATTGTCCAGATGGCGAGGCAAGTCTGCTTCACGCAGGTGCATGTCTTCGCGTACTTCGATCTTGGTGACCACATCCACGGCAATGTCGGGTTCAATGCCTTCTGCCTGAATGGAGCGCCCCTTTGGGGTGTAATAACGGGCGGTGGTGAGCTTCAGGGCGCGGTCCTTGCTCAGTGGCAATACCGTTTGCACCGAGCCTTTGCCGAAGGTGCGGTTGCCCACCACGATGGCACGCTCCTGGTCTTGCAGGGCGCCGGCCACAATTTCCGAGGCGGAGGCGCTGCCGCCGTTGACCAGCACCACCAGCGGCTTGCCGTTGAGTGCGTCGCCGGCGCTGGCATCAAAGTCGTTCCGGCTCGCTTTTTCACGGCCCTGGGTGTACACCACCAGGCCGGCATCCAGGAACAGGTCGGTGACTTCCACTGCGCCGTTGAGTACGCCGCCGGGGTTGTTGCGCAGGTCGAGAATCAGGCCGTTGAGGGGCGTGTCCTTGTTGAGCTTGCCCAGCGCTTTGCGGGCATCGTCACCGGTGTTGTTCTGGAACTGGGAAATGCGCAGGTAGCCCAGGCCCGGTTCCAGCATTTTTGATTTCACGCTGTGGGTCTGGATGCGGTCACGTTCGAGGCTGACCTGGCGGGGCTTCTCGTCGCCTTCGCTAAGGACCATTAAATCGATTTTGGTGCCGATTTCCCCGCGCATCAGCTCGACGGCTTCGCCCAGGGTCAACCCCTTCACAAAGGTGTCGTCGATCTTGAGGATCAGGTCGCCTGCGAGGATGCCGGCGTTGCTGGCCGGGGAGTCATCCACCGGAGTCACTACTTTGACGAAGCCGTCTTCCATGGTGACTTCGATGCCAAGGCCGCCGAATTCACCAGTGGTGGTCACCTGCAGGTCGTCGAACTGGTCCGGGGTCAGGTAGTTGGAGTGCGGGTCCAGATCATGGAGCATGCCACGGATGGCGGCTTCCAGCAGTTCGCGATCATCCACGTCTTCAATATAGGCCGCGCGGATACGCTCCATGACCTCGGCAAAGGCGCGCAGCTCATCCACCGGTACGCCTTGCTGGCGAGCCTGATCATCAAGGGCAGGATCCTGGGCGTGGAGTGCGCTGAAAGGGCTAAGGGCAAGCAGGCCCGTGAGCGCGACAGAACGGAGCGTGGGCAGGATGGTTGTTGGCATTCAGGATCCCCGGCGGGCACAGGAAAAAGGTGTGCGCGTTTCAAAGTTCATGGTCAATTTTGCGCCAATGGCGGCAGTGTAACACGCTGATTGCACCAGCGTGTGGGGTTCACAGCCTTGCCCCGGTGGCGTATCTCGAAGTATAGACCGTTGGTCCGGTTGCCGCCGGAATTGCCGGCCAGCGCCAGGCTGTCACCGGCGGACACCCACTCGCCGACTTCGCGCAGCAGGCTCTGGTTGTACCCGTAGAGAGTCAAATAGCCATTGCCGTGATCGACAATGGTCAGCAGGCCGTAGCCGCGTAGCCAGTCGGCAAACACCACGCGGCCGGCATGGATCGCCCGGACCGGGGTGCCGGGGGCGGCATTGAAGATGACGCCTTGCCAGCGCAGCGCGCCTTCGCGGCGGCTGTTATAGCCGGTGGAAATGCGCGCGTCCACCGGCCAGGGGAGTTTGCCGGCCAGGTTGCCGAAGGGCTTGCCACCCAGATCGGCAGGAATGTCATTGAGGCTGCGTTGCATGTCTTCCAGCAGTTTCTGCAGGCGCTGCTGGTCTGCCTTGAGCTGGTTAAGGTTGCTGCCTCTGTTATCCAGTGAACGGTTCAGCGATGCCAGTGTGGTCTGGCGCTCTTTCTGGGCGGTTTGCAGCTTGTCCGCATGGCGTTGGACTTCGGTGCGCTTTTCCAGCAGAACCTGGCGAGCCTTCTCTACTCGCAGGGCAATCGCCTTGAGTTCATCAAGCTCGCCGTTGACGGCCTTGAGGCGGTTGCTGCGGGCGCGCTGATAATATTCCTGGTAACGCAGCAGGCGTGCGATCTGGTCGGGCTGCTCCTGGTTGAGCAGTAATTTGATGCGTTCCTGGCGGCCGGCCTGGTAGCTGGCGCGCACGGTTTTGCCCAGCCAGTCCAGTTGGGTGCGTTTCTCTGCAGCTAGCACTGCCTGCTCTGCTTCCAGGTTTTTGAGGCGTTGTTGGGCTGTGCTGGCCTTTTTTTCCAGGCTCCGTTGTTCCCGGGTCAGCCGGCTGATGCGCAGTTCTGCCTCACGCAGGCTGGCCTGCACGGAATCACGTTCGCGCAATTCGCGGTTCTGGGCATCGCTCAGCTCACTGATGCGGGATTTAAGCTTCTCCAGCTGGGCTTTGCTGGGCGCGGTATTGTCGGCACCAACCGCTGCCCCGCTAACAGGGAGCAGGGCCGGAAGCAGTAGAAGCAGCAGTAATAGTCGGGTCATGGCGAGGTTTTACCTTAACGGCCCGGGGATGTGTATACTTGGCGCCGATTTTCCTTCGGCTTTCTTTCCCGGAGGGAATGGTGGCGCTGCACCACAGGCGCCGATTAGAGCCAACGCTAATGATCCGGGGTTTCCATGGGCAATCTGATTGAATTCGCCAGCAACCATTATATTCTGGTGTCCGCCTTTTTCCTGTTGTGGGCACTGTTTTTTGTGCTTGAGTCCCGCCGCGGCGGCCAGTCGCTTACGCCGCAGTTGGCCACCAACATGGTGAACCAGAAGGATGCGGTGATCGTGGATCTGCGCGACAGCGATGATTTCCGCACCGGGCATATTGCCGGTAGCATCAATATTCCCGCCGGGCAGGCGCTTGATCGTATTGCAGAGCTGGAAAAATACAAGGACAAACCCCTCATCCTGACTTGTGATATGGGGGCCAAGGCCTCACATCTGGGACGACAGCTGCGCACCAAGGGGTTTTCCGACCTGTATCGTATCCAGGGCGGCCTGAATGCCTGGCGTTCAGCCAGCCTGCCGGTGGTTAAAGAGTAAGCAGGAGGCAGAGATGGCCAAAGTCGAGCTGTATACCACTGCCTGGTGCCCGTTTTGTGTGCGTGCCAAGCAGTTGCTGAACAGCAAGAATGTGGCGTTCGAGGATACCGATGTGGACCGCGAACCCCAGCAGCGTGCAGTCATGATGCAGCGCGGCGGCGCCCGGACGGTGCCGCAGATTTTTATTAATGATCACGCCATCGGTGGCTGTGATGAACTTTTTGCTCTGGAGCGGGCGGGGGAGCTCGATGCTCTGCTCGGAGCAGGCCAGTAACAGGAGAAGAACATGGCTGATGAACAGCAACAGGTTTTCCAACTGCAGCGTATTTACCTGAAAGACACCTCCTTTGAGTGCCCGGGTGCACCGGACGTGTTCCTGCAGGAGTGGAAACCCAAGGTGAACGTGCAGCTGAACAACAGCGCCCGTCGCGTTGGTGAAGGCGATGAGTTCGAAGTGGAAATCACCGTGACGGTGACCGCCAAGGACGAAGCCGAGGAAAAGACCTTTTACCTGGTGGAAGTGAAGCAGGCCGGTATCTTTACCGTGAAAGGCATCGAAGGCGAAGAGCGGGCGCAATTGCTCGGCGCGTATTGTCCGAACCTGCTGTTCCCGTATGTGCGTGAAGTGGTGTCGGACCTGGTGGCCAAGGGGTCATTCCCGCAGATGGTGCTGCAGCCGATCAACTTCGATGCGCTGTATCAGCAGCAGCGCCAGCAGCAACAGGAAAATGCTGCGGCAGCGGGCGAGACCGTTCAATAAGAGTTGATAGTGGAAAGTGGACAGTTGACCGCGTCGCGTACGAGGTCGGTTGTCATCTGAAACGCAAGAGGCCGCGCCCATGCTTTGGGTGCGGCCTCTTGCGTTTCAGGTTAAAACAATTTTGTTTCGCGCAGCTGTCAACTATCAATTGTCAATTATCAACTGCCCCTGTGTAGCCCAGTTGGCGCCATGCCTCGTAGAGCGTCACGGCGACGGCATTGCTGAGATTGAGGCTGCGGCTATCCGCTACCATGGGCAGACGCAATCTCTGTGCTGGCGGCAGACTTTCCAGAATGGGGTCCGGCAGGCCCCGGGTTTCCGGCCCGAATAACAGCACGTCTCCGTCCTGAAAACAGGCGTCGCTATGGGGGCGACTTCCCTTGGTGGTCATGGCAAACAAGCGCTGTCCGGCGACGTCTTGTTGAAACGCGGCAAAATCCTGATGCACCTTTAACGCGGCAAACTCGTTATAGTCGAGGCCGGCACGGCGCAGTTTCTTTTCTTCCAGCGAAAAGCCCAGCGGCTCGATCAGATGCAGTTGTGCGCCGGTATTTGCGACCAGGCGGATAATGTTGCCGGTATTGGGCGGAATTTCCGGTTCGAACAGGGCGATATGCAGCATGTTGGATTTTGCCTTGGCGGGATGGTCGTGGTACTGATCAAAACTAAGGAACCTCTGAAAAACTCCTTGCATGCTCAGCGTGGCCTGAAGCGTGCAGCTGTTGCGTCTTGTCTCGATGGTCAGGGTGGCTCCCTTTCCGAGAGGCAAGGCGCAGCAG